>LMZR01000029.1 GCA_001567105.1 Chloroflexi bacterium OLB14 | reverse complement strand
GCTCAGCAAAAAACACTTCGGGCTACTCGACCAACGCAGATGAATATAAATACTCCATCAGTGCAAAGTCATTGAAGCGTGCGAATGAACAAGGATTGAAAGCAGAACAATTATTAAACTTGTTGGTTAAATATACAAATGGAAATGTACCACCTGTATTAGTCAAAGCATTAAAGAATTGGAATGCAAATGGTAGCGAAGCGCGGATTGAGAATCTGGCTGTATTGAGAGTCAGCAAGCCTGAGGTCATGGAAGAGGCGCGTAAGTCGAAAGCAGGAAAATATTTGGGTGAAATGTTAAGTCCCACTGCGGTCATCATCAAAAATGGTGCTAAACAAAAAGTGCTAGAAATTTTTGCAGAGTTAGGTTTATTCATTGAAGGAGATGAAGATGTCTAAAACAAATTGGATTGAACAAGAAATTGAAAATTTGAAATCGCAAGGTTTGTATAACAACATCCGCACGATTGGTTCGCCACAAGGCGCGTGGTTAGTTGTGGATGGAAAAAAAGTTTTGAATTTTTGCTCGAATAATTATTTGGGATTGGCGAATCATCCTGATTTAATTTCCGCTTCAAAAAATGCGACTGGCGAGTTGGGTATTGGACCTGCGGCTGTGCGCTCGATTGCAGGTACGACTACGTTGCACGTTGAATTGGAAAAACGAATCGCAAAATTTAAGGGCGTTGAATCTGCGATTACATTTCAAAGTGGATTTACTGCGAACTTAGCCGTTGTGCCTGCTTTGGTTGGTAAAGAAGATGTAATTTTTTCTGATAAGTTAAATCACGCTTCGATTATTGATGGATGTAGATTATCGGGTGCGAAAATTATTGCTTATGAACATAACGATGTGAAATCGTTGGAAGAACAAATAAAAAATAATTTGAGTCAATATCGCCGTGCGTTAATTATCACTGACGGAGTCTTTAGCATGGATGGTGATGTTGCCCCATTGCCAGAAATTTATGAAGTTGCAAAAAAATATGACATCTTATTAATGGTAGATGATGCTCACGGTGAAGGTGTTTTAGGTAAAGGCGGGCGTGGTATTGTGGATCATTTCGGTTTACATGGCAAAGTGGATGTTGAAGTTGGTACATTCTCAAAAGCATTTGGTGTTGTGGGTGGAATGATTGCTGGAAAATCTATCATCATCGAATGGTTGCGTCAGCGTGGACGACCATTTTTATTTTCATCTGCTATGACAATTCCTGATACAGCCGCATGTTTAGCCGCTATTGATTTGCTAGAAGATTCAACGCAATTGGTAGATAAACTTTGGCAAAATGCAAAATACTTCAAAGCCGAAATGAAGAATTTAGGATTCAATACAGGAGTTAGTGAAACGCCCATTACACCAGTGATGCTAGGTGAGGCAAAACTTGCTCAACAATTTAGTAAAGAATTATTTGAAGCAGGTGTGTTTGCTATGGCTATCGGATTCCCCACTGTGGCACAAGGCAAAGCCAGAATCCGCGTGATGATTTCTGCTTCACACTCCAAAGATGATTTGGATAAAGGGCTTGAAGCATTTCAAAGTGTGGGTAGGAACTTGCAGTTATTTAGTTGACTGGTTTGCTAGTTGACTTGTGACCTGCAACCTATAACTCGCCTTTCTTATGGTAAAATCGCCTTCGCAATTTGATTATTGGAGGGATGGCCGAGTGGCTTAAGGCGCATGTCTTGAAAACATGTTTGGGTCACACCAACGTGGGTTCGAATCCCACTTCCTCCGCTGGTTGTAAGTTAACAACTCAAAACTTGGGAAGGTGCCAGAGTGGCTGAATGGGCTCGCCTGCTAAGTGAGTGCTGGGTAAAACCAGTCGCGGGTTCGAATCCCGCCCTTCCCGCCACAAAACATGCTCAGAAATGGGCATGTTTTATTTTCCAGTCACGCGCCTCCATTGAGGAGATGATATTCGAATCCCGCCCTTCCCGCCACAATAAAAACGTATCCTAAACAGATACGTTTTTATTTTCCAGTCTCGCGCCCCAGATTTGAAAAGGAAAAATCCGTGTAAATCCGCGAAATTCGTGGCTAAAAAGGTTTGATTCCACTGTATTAAACAGTTTCTTAGGATTTGTGTTTAACTAACTCTTTATATTCCTCATGCCTTTGAATCCACGCCGCAGCATACGAACACATCGGAATTACACGCAGAGATTTTGATTTGGCATAATCAAAAGCATGTTGAGTCAATTTGCCCGCTATACCAGAGCCGCGCAAATCAGGATGAACGCCAACATGCGTAATCGTCAAAGTATCTTTGCTTTCAATGTAATCTAATTTTGAGCCTAAGTTATTAACCCAAACCTCAAAACGATTTTCAGATGTGTTGTTAGTGATTTCAAGTGTATCTAAATTTATTGTCATTTTTTTCCTCTTATCTCATCATTGCCACTCCTCACAATGACGATACATTTATCCTTGTTTCATTCTGGCAATCACAGCCATATATTCCATAATAATTTTCAAACCAGCAAACACGGTTGCTTCAGAAGGGTCAAGTGCTGGAGCAATTTCAACCACATCCAAACCCACTAAAGATAAACCTTGCGTGCCTTTGATTAACGTCAAAACATCGCGTGATGTTAAACCGCCAAATTCTGGTATGCCAGTTCCAGGCGCATAGGCAGGGTCTAAACAATCAATGTCTAATGATATATGCACAGCGTCACAATCATTGAGTATGTTATAGACGCTATCAGCCACATTTTTCATACCACGTTCAGCAACATCTGCCGCAGTGTAAACATGAATGCCAGCGTTTTCAATTAAATCAATTTCTTGATCCTCCCACGAACGTAGCCCCACCATGCACACATCATGTGGTTCAATGCCAAACTCTAAAGCACGCCTCATGGTATTAGCATGAGAAAGTTTTGAGCCATCAAAAAAATCACACAAATCTGGATGAGCATCAATCCATAACACGCCAAGCCTTTGATTTTTATATCTTAATCGCTGACCTTGCAAAATCGGAATCGTAACCGAATGGTCACCACCTATCAGAATCGGCATGTTGGGTAAAGTCGCTACCCTATCGCGAACCAACTCGAAGTCAGATTCGGGAAGCGTGATTTTTATATCACCCAAATCGCAGACAGTTAAATCCTTCAAGCGAGTCCGATCTTCACTAAACGAAGTCACATGATGTGACCAAAATCGAATTCGTTCAGGCGCATTCGCCGCACCTTTGCGCGCCGAAGCCAAGCCATCAAACGGAATGCCGATAATACTGAAATCAGTTTGCTCGGGCGTGAGGTCTGGGCGGTGCAAATCGCCCCACATTTTATGAGTGCCTTCAAGTGCCATGTGAACTCCTTTTTAATATTGTAATATTAAAACTATCATTGACCCACCTTTCGTTTGCTTTTACAATGTTTTTATGATTGTGAACTTTGCAGGATTTTTTCGACCCGACCACGACCCTCCGCTTCATGCTTGACTTTGTGCTTGGTTTTTGAACCTCAGGCTTTTGCCTATCTGATAGTTTAAGAATTGGAGGAACCCATGAATACCCCGTTTGTTTCAAAACGTGCTGAAATTTATAAAGATATTCCCGATGAAAAGTGGAACGATTGGCGTTGGCAGTTAAGTCACCGCATGAATAGCGTTGAAGATATTGAAAAAGTTTTACCCTTAACCGATAGTGAAAGAAAAGCATTACAAACACAAGGCTTATTCCGCGTGGATGTAACACCTTATTTCATTTCATTAATTGACCCAAACGACCCGAACGACCCAACTCGCAAACAAGTGATTCCAGTTGCCGAAGAATTGCAATCGTTTACTTCGATGATGGAAGATTCACTTGCTGAAGATAAACATTCACCTGTGCCTGGTTTGGTGCATCGTTATCCAGACCGAGTTTTGATGTTAGTCACCACGCAATGTGCATCGTATTGTAGATATTGCACACGTTCACGCATTGTAGGTGACCCTGGACAAACTTTTAATCGTCAAGAATTTGAGATGCAAATTGAATATCTCAAGAAGACTCCACAAGTGCGTGATGTATTACTCTCTGGTGGTGACCCACTTGTGCTTGCCCCAAAAGTTTTAGAAGAATTATTATCTCGCTTGCGTGAAATTCCACATATCGAAATTATTCGCATTGGTTCGCGTGTGCCTGTCTTTATGCCCATGCGTGTTACCCAAGAATTATGTGATATGTTAGCCAAGTATCATCCATTATGGATAAATATTCACGTCAATCATTCGAACGAAATTACGAAAGAACTTGCCGAAGCCTGTGACCGTTTAACTAAAGCAGGTATTCCACTTGGAAATCAATCAGTATTGTTAGCAGGCGTGAATGATAATGTGCATATTCAACGTCAACTGGTGCATGATTTAGTGCGCATTCGTGTGCGCCCATATTATTTATATCAATGCGATTTAGTGGAAGGGGCTGGTCACTTCCGTACACCTGTTGGTAAAGGCATTGAAATTATGGAAGGCTTACGCGGTCACACATCAGGTTATGCTGTGCCACAATATATTATTGATGCACCTGGTGGTGGTGGAAAAATTCCTGTGATGCCAAATTACTTAATCAGCCAGTCAGACCATAAAGTGATTTTACGAAACTATGAAGGTTATATCACTACCTATGAAGAACCAACTGACTATATCCCATCTGACGCGGCGCAATTTAAAGGCTTGAAACGTCCAGAGCCTGGTCAATCAGGTTTAACAGGTTTGTTAGAAGGTGATGATATGTTCATCAAGCCTGAAGGTTTTGATGAATTACATGACCGACATGGCGTACAACATCGTTTGAAAGATGCTAGCAAATGGAAACCGTTAGGAATTGGTTCTGGCGAATCTGAATAAGTCTATGTGTTTTGACCTGATTTTTATAAAATCATTTTTCCAGAATGTGAGATAATTTAACTACATAGAAGCATTACAGCATCAGAGTAAGGTGAAGTCTAATGCCTCACTCTGATGCTCTGCTAACCAAAGGAGATTCGTATGCAAAAAAAATATAATTATCTTATTAACTATAGTGCTTATGCTTTCGGCATGTTTGCCTAGCCAAACCCCCATAGATGTGCAATCACAAGTGAATACTGCAGTTGCGCAAACAATACAAGCCAACAAAAATATCGAAGAATCTGTCAATCAAACTTTAACTGCTCAGGCACCACTCTCCACACCAACCACTGCATTTACAGCTACACTTGTGCCTACTCTTGCACCCATCAATATCGTTACAGATACCCCCGCACCACTCCCAACAAACACAGCATCTCTATCATCTAATAGCGGAAGCGGAAATGGAGGCGGAGGTGGTAGTGGCAATAGTGGCTCTACTGGTTCAGCATACTCTTGCGCAGTTGTGGCACAAAAACCACACGATGGCACCACCTTCAAATCTGGTGATTCATTTGATGTCACTTGGACTATCAAAAACACTGGCACCGTCACTTGGGAAGCAGATTGGGATTTTGAATATAAGGGCGGCACCGATATGTCCCCAACTGGTGATTTCTTAATTGGCAAACAAGTAAAACCAGGCCAAACAATCAGCATAGTGGTTGAAATAGAAGCTCCAGTTGTTGCTTATAAAGATAGCGGTACAATTTTTGTGATGACTTGGTCGCTCAACAAAGGTGATCATTTCTGTATGCCCTTCATAGCTATCAAAGTAAATCCATAATAAACTGAACACCTATATCAAAAGGTCACAGAAATTTCTGTGACCTTTTCTTTTTAAAATATCGTTATAATTAAGCATCTATGTCTAAAAATAAAAAAACAACCTATCTTCTGCTGATCTTATTTTTAATGTTGGCGTGTGTACCATCTCTACCAAACTCATCTTCCCCCTTGCCAACATTTGATGCAAATGCCCCATTAACTGCCATTGTGGAGACGTTTAATGCCGCCGCCGCACAAACTCAAACCTTTGCGCCTCCTACATGGACCTCAACTGTTACACCCACCCGAACCTCAATCCCCACTGAAACACCCTCCCCAACTTTCGTATTTCTACTACCAACAGCCACAATTCCTCCCACTCAAATTCCTGTAGGTAGTTCAGGCAAAGATTTAGAATGTCAGATCCTTGCGCAAGACCCACCCAATGGAAGTTTGATGCAAAAATCGGTTGACTTTGTTGTGCGTTGGACAATCGCAAACGTTGGCACTCACACCTGGCCCTCAGATAATACAGACTATAGATACATCAGCGGTGATAAACTATACGTCCAACCTATTTATGATTTAGAAAGAAATGTAGTTGCAGGTGAAACCATTGAACTCATAGTAAATATGCAAACACCAGCCAATGTAGGTACATATTCCACTTCATGGCGAATTGTAATAAGTAAAGAACAATTTTGCCCACTAGATTTAACTATCATTGTCGGTTAAGAAAAAATCCTCCGAGAAAACTCGGAGGATTTTTATTTTATTCAGTAGGTGGCGTTGAGTCGTTACTTGTAGATATTTCAGCAGGTTTCTTACGCATGGTGAAATACCAAACCGCAACTGGTATAGCAATAAACAAAATCCCTGCACAGCACGAGCCAAGCCCAGTTCCTAGGGCAACCATAGGATCGCTACTGCCATTGAAATTAATGTCTGCTCCAGGTATAAAGCTAACAATGGAAGCTAATCCGCCATAAAAAACAGCAAATAAGCCAGGGCATCCACATAACACCACTGCGGCAATTGTTGCAATCAAACCAGTATTTTTATTATTCATATAATTTCTCCTTAAAAATTTTCTTTAGTATAAACCAATAAAAATGGGATGCAAGTTTTTTTGCATCCCATTGGTACTAACTATAGAATCAGCCTGCTCGCTGGCGTAATTCGGGAGCAAGCTCCCTGATTCCAAATTAACTAATGCTCTCGGTGGCGTCTCGCCGCCGAGGACGGCGGCTTGAGCTAATCAATAATTAACTTCTTAACTTCGCGCCAACTTCATGTTCTAATCGTTTGATAATTTTCTTGCGAATTGCGGCGGCATCGGCATCGGTCATCGTCTTTTCGGCTTGATAGGTGAGATTATAGGCTAGCGATTTTTTACCTGCGCCGATTTTTTCATCACGATAGACGTCAAACAACTTGACGTTTGCAACGCTTCTTCCGCCCGTCTGCTTGATGAGTGCTTCGACAGTTTGTGCCAACACTGATTCATCTACGATGATGGCGATGTCTTCATACACTGGTGGGAATTCAGAGACAGGCACAATACCATAGGTTGGGATTAACTTTCGCAAAGTCTCTAAATCAAACTCAGCCACTAATACAGGTGAATCTCCGAGTTCATATTTTTCTTTGACGAGTGGATGTAATTCACCGAAGACACCTACAACTTGATTGTTTACTTTCACTTCAGCACATTTGCCTGGGTGCAGATGTAGTATTGACTCATTTGCAGTGTAGGAAATGTTTGTAAAGTGCAACCCACTAAAAAGTAGTTCGAGGCGTCCTTTCAAATCATAGAAATCTAACACAGCGGAATCTTTAACATCCCATGCAGTGGCTTCTCTGAGTCCAGTCATCGCAATAGCAAGTTTACGCGGTTCGTTTGGCAAACCCTGCCCTGAGCCTGTCGAAGGGTCATTTTTGACAGGTTCAAAGATAGAACCAATTTCAAAAATAGAAAGTGATTCGCCAAGCCGAATATTTTTTTCAAGCACATCAAGAATTGATGCGATTAAGTTTTGACGCAGAATACTTTTTTCTGGCGCAATCGGATTGGCAATGCGAACATAATCATTATATGTTGCCACACGCGATTCTTTTTCAATTGAAGTCATGCGATAGGTAACAACTTCTTGCAAACCCAATGCGATTAATAAATCGCGCAGATGTTCTTCCCATTCATGCACGGGATTTCCAACTTGCGGAGGAAGCGCATCAGCCATTGTAGTGGTAGGAATATTATCGTAACCATAACTGCGAGCGACTTCTTCAATTACATCCGCAAGACCGATAACACCTTCAGAAATATCCATGCGATGATCTGGTGATATAACTTGTAATTGATCCTTCGTGATTGTGCATTTGAAATCTAACTTTGTTAACAAAGCAGAAATTTGTTGCAGTGACAAATCAATGCCTAATAATCTTTTGACATCATGCGCAGTGACATTAACCACAGAATCTTTTGGTTTGAGTGGATATTGCTCAACAATTTCTGGCGCGATTTTTCCATTCGCCCATTGACTCATGTAATGCAAACCAAGTTTTACGCCACGCTCTGCCATAGCAGGATGAACACCGCGCGAAAAACGGAATGAGGCTTCGGATGGCAAATTATGTTGTTTAGCAGTTTTGCGAATGTTGATGTAATTCCATGCCGCGCCTTCTAACAAAATATTTTTTGTTTTATCGGTCACTTCGGTTTCAGCGCCACCCATCACACCTGCTAAAGCAAGTGAACCTTTTTCATCACACACTAAAACATTTTCAGTTGATAAAGTTCTATCGTTACCATCTAATGTTTTTATTTTTTCGCCATCTTTAGCAGTGCGCGTGATAATTTTTATTTTTTTATTAGATGAATTACCAACTCGCTTTAAGAGTGCATCATAATCAAACGCATGTAACGGTTGACCTAACTCCAGCATGGCGTAATTTGTGGCATCTACAACATTATTGATAGCGCGAATGCCTGCAAGTTTAAGTCTGCGTTGAATTTGGTATGGACTCGGTTTAATTTCCACATCACGAATTAATCCAGCAGTAAATCTTGGGTTTAATTCTGGATTCTTAATTTCAATTTCAACAAGTTCAGTGACAGGAGTGCCAGCGACTTTGTCTGCTTTAATTCGTGATTCGTAATTCGTAATTCGTAATTCACGCCCAGTTAATGCGGCGAGTTCACGCGCAATACCGATGACATTCGCATTACGAGCCATATTTGGCAAAATGGAAATATCTAAAACAGCATCACCGATATAATCTGCAAGTGGAGTTCCAACAGGCGCATCATCATCCAAAAGAATAATGCCATCACTTTCTTCTGTGATACCCAATTCTTTTTCCGAACAAACCATAGAGTATGAATCCACGCCGCGAATTTTGGCGCGTTTCAACGTCATCAATACTTGACCTTCAGCATGACCATCATATAAAACTGAACCTTCTTTCGCATACGCCACTTTGATTGGCTTTGCTAATTTACCTGTGCCTTTCAAATGAAAAATATTCGGCGCGCCAGTTAACACAACTTGATCTTGTTGCCCATCATACAAATCCAGCAAAGTTAATTTATCGGCATTAGGATGCGCTTTCACTTCCCGAATCTCTGCCACGACAATTTTGTCTTTGTCCCATGCAATGCCGTTGGTTTTGAATTCGTGCTTCTCGCCTTCTTTATAAACTGGCATAGGCAAGCCAACATAAAGAATCTCATCCACTTCCATGCCTGCTAATGTTAATTTGCGAGCAATATCTTCAACGGATAATCCGTCTAAATCAATAAAATCTTTTAGCCAAGATAATGGTATTTTCATAAGTAACTCCTAAGAGGGTAGATGATTAGACAATTAGAGAGTAGTATCTTCTGTATCAATATTGTCTTGCAAAGGTTCAGTGATGTAAGATGCGGTTTCTTCTCGAACAGAAAGATTTGCTCCAGGTTCATTTGCGCCTTGTTTACTTTTCTTTAGAAATGCAATATAGCCATTTAACATCTTTTCAATTTCTTCACCTTCAGTTTCCAGCTCTTTGTAAATTTCAGCAGAGATGTAATTCATTTCAAGAGCAAATGTCAAATGGCTGAGAGTTTCGTCTAAAGAACCACGAGCGATGTAACAAAATCTGACATTATCTTGATAATAAAATCTTCCATGACCTTCTGCTATGTTGGCTGAAACACTTAAGGATGAACGTCGAAGTTGTTGATTCAAATTCCATTTCTCTTCAACGGGTAGTAGAGGCAAAACTTGTTTGTAAATCTTAATTCCAAAATCTTTTGCTCTTACCCAAACTTGCAACTTCTTCAAACTCTGAGTGCTCACTTTGTTCTCCTTCTCTTACTACTTTCTGCTCATCCACGCATCTATTTATCTAATTTCTATTTATCTATTTATCTAATCTCTATTTATCTAGAATTGTTCTAAAAATCTAACATCGTTACCCCAGAAATAACGAATGTCATTAATCTTATTTCGCAACATCAATTGACGTTCTGGTCCCATACCCCAAGCGAAGCCAGAATAAATCTTCGGGTCATAGCCGCCGTTTTGCAAACAACAGGATGCACCATGCCACAGCCTAAAATTTCAAGCCAACCAGAATTTTTACAAACTGTGCATCCCTTACCACCACACACAAAACATTCCACGTCCACTTCAGCAGATGGCTCAGTGAATGGAAAGTATGAAGCCCGAAAACGTAAACGTGCATTTTCACCAAACATACGGCGCACAAAATCTGCAATCGTGCCTTTCAAATCCGCGAAGGTGATGTTTTTTCCAACTGCCAAACCTTCCACTTGATTAAATTGAATTTCAGAACGTGCCGTAATTTGTTCATAACGAAAACACATGCCAGGCAATGCAATTCGAATCGGTGGTGGATCTTTAGGATTCGTTTTAGAAAATTCTTGCATAGCATGAATCTGTCCAGGTGATGTATGGGTACGCATCAAAATCGGATTCTCTGCCCGACCTTCTGCTTCAATAAAAAATGTATCTTGCATATCACGTGCAGGATGGTCAGGTGGGAAGTTCAACATTTGAAAATTCATTTCATCAGTTTCAACTTCACGCGAGGTATAAACTTGAAAACCCATCTCAGCCAAAATATCCAACACGCGGCGCAATTGTTGAGTAGATGGATGCAATCGCCCAATATGTTTTGTGCGCCCTGGCAAAGTGACATCTAAATGTTCTTCTGCTAAAGATTTTGCTAACGCAGCATTTTTCACCGCCTGAGCTTGACTCTCAAATTCGGCTTCTAATTTAACTTTGACACGATTCGCCGCCGCGCCGATAACTGGTTTTTCCTCCTTCGACAGTTTGCCAAACTCGGAGAAGACCGTCATCAATGCTGAACTACGTCCAAGATTCGCAACGCGCCAAGCCTCCAACGCCGCCGAATCCGTAACGGATTTCAACGACTCCAATGCTGATTTTTCGATTTCGTTTAATTTATCTAACATACTTAACTCCATTTTCCGTAGGGACACGGCGATGCCGTGTCTCTACATTATTAACAAAAAAGTCTCATCCCAATAATGGGACGAGACTCAAATCTCGCGGTACCACCCAAGTTAATCATTGATAAAAATGATTCTCTCTGTCTTGTATAACGCCAAGAAAACGGTTTGTACTACTAGTGGAGCGGGATGCCATCCCGCTTTACATTCACACAAACGGCTCAAGAGGGAACTTCAACTGATTTCGGTCGAGTGCAATTTCACCATTTACTTTGCACATCTCTAGCGACTTCTGTCAATTTACTTTACTCTGTCACAGCCTTTGAATTAATTGCCGTAATTATCGTCAAAAACCGAATCATGTCAAGGCTTATAATTAGAGCATGAATCGCAAACTTGATTTCCCCACGCTTTTGCTTTTTACCGCTTTGCTCTTCGGCATCATCATCCGCTTTTACCCCGCCATCACAAATGGATTTCCGCTTAATGATGGCGGCATGTTTTACACAATGGTGCAAGATCTAAAATCAAATGGATATGCTCTGCCTCAATTCACAACCTATAACCATGCAGATATTCCATTTGCTTACCCGCCATTTGGATTTTACATCGCCTCTTTTTTGGGATTTCTATTTGATTCTGACCTTACAGTTTTTCTTTACCTCCCAGCATTGATTAATACAATCTCTATCCTTGCTTTTTATTTTTTCGCCAAAGAAGTTTTAGATTCACACATCACCGCTTCATTAGCAACAATCATCTACGCCTTATCGCCACGCGCTTTCTTATGGCAAATAATGGGAGGCGGAATCACCCGCACTTTTGGCATGTTGTTTTTATTGTTGATGCTCTGGCAAGCGATTCAGTTATTCAGAAAATATCAACATAAACATTTAATTTTAACCATTCTTTTTGGTGCATGCACTGTCATGTCTCACCCGCAAACAGCACTTCACGCCGCATTAGGCGGATTATTTATTTTTCTCTTCTATGGTTTCAATAAACGAGGTGTAATCTCTGCTTTTCTCGTTGGCTTCGGTGTTGTGCTTCTTTCTTCCCCATGGTGGCTGACAATTTTATCTACACATGGCATTGAGCCATTTTTATCAGCAGGGCAAAGCAGTTCACGAACATTGGAGTTTTACTTAATCGTCTTACGGTTATATTCTCCACTCAACTTTTTATCCATTCCGTTTTTGATTCTTTTCTATATTGGCGTATGGGTTTCAATAAAAAATAAAAATTTCTTCTTTATCACTTGGATTGTAATTTCCTATTTATTAGACCCACGTGGTGCAGATGGAATTGCTTTACTGGCGGGGGCTATGTTGGCATCTATGGGCTTTACAAAAATGATCTCTTGGATAAATCGCCAACCCGAAACGGATATAGAAAACCTGCTATTGACACGCAAAAGTCTAAACTTGCTCGTAAGTTTATTTGTTTGGTTTATTTTAGTTGCTTCCATTACAGATTTTCAACTCATCAACACTAGTTTGAAATCGGACGATTTAGAAACGATTGCATGGGTAAATGAAAATATAGAAAAAGATAAAACTTTTCTCCTCGCCACTGGGCATGAATTTTCTATGACAGACCCGCTACAAGAATGGTTTCCTGCATTAACTAATCAATACAGCCGAACTACTATGCAAGGCTTAGAATGGACTCTTTCAGAAGACTTCTTCCCATATTATGAGCAAATGGCACTATTCCAAAAATGTGCGGATGTAAACTGCGTTAATGAATGGGCAATGAAAAATAATGTGGCTTACGATTATTTAATTGTTCTAATTCCAAAGGAAAAATGATTCAAGCGAGTTATCTGACTCTTTGCGAAGTTTAGGTGTTTCAGTAAAAAACTCCGCTTTGCATTTGTTAGTCTATGAATCTGAACATGCACTGGTGTTTGAGCTAAGTAAATAGATTGTAGGTCACGCTTGTAGCGTGAAGATATAAAAATGGCGGGCTACAAGCCCGCCCTACGAATTTCCTTCCCACTCTTTCATAAATTGCTCTAAAAACTTAAGCATCACTTCATGGCGTTCCTCTGCTATTTTTTTTGCAGTTTCAGTATTCATTCTATCTTTCAACAACAATAATTTTTCGTAAAAGTGATTTATCGTATCGCTCTTACTATTTTTATACTCTTCAAAACTTTTGTGCAGTTCAGGTTTTACTTCGGGGTCATACATCATTCTATTTTTATAGCCGCCGTAAGCAAAGGTGCGCGCAATGCCTATCGCGCCAATGGCATCTAACCTATCCGCATCTTGGACGATGAAGCCTTCGAGCGAGTCCATTTTATTTTCTACATGCGCGCCTTTGTAGGAGATGTGTTTGATGATATTGCACACTTTGTCAGCGAGGTGGGGTTCGATGGAACAAGAATCAAGCCAAAGTCTGGCACGAAGCGGGGTTTCATCTTCGGATTCGTTAAATTTCCAATCATCTAAGTCGTGTAATAATGCGGCAAGTTGAATAATAAATGAATCGCCTTTTTCAATTTCATTTATGGCTAAAGCATTTTTCCAAACACGGTAAATATGCCACCAATCGTGACCTGAAGGATCATTTGAAAATTCTTGTTTTATATATTCGGCAGTTTTTTGAATAATGTCTTGTTGATTCATGCCTCTATTTTAACCCGCACCATCAAAAGCGGATTTAATCCATGCTATCAGTTCGGAATCAACTTCTTTCGTTTCGGTTAAATTGACCGTGTAGTTGCACATGCTTCCTGACGGTTGTTCATTTAGCCGAGCATTTTTCTTTAAGCCTTTGATGTTGATACCAACTTCAAAACGTGTATTTGTTTTGGGACCAATCATAGCAAATTGTTTTTTTCTTCTTAAACTAACATAACCTTTTTTGGGTGCAATTTCAAATTCACCAAACTTATTAATTTCTTTGATTAACTTTTCGTGAATAGGGCGAAAACCTGCTTTTGCACCTGAATAAATTTCATCTAAAATAGTATTTTCACTTTTGCCTTGTGCGGCATGCGTGCCACCAGATTTTAAGACAAAATGCACGAGGGTGTTTGCATCGCCATGGCCTAAGCCAAGTTTTTGTTTGAACATGTCACGCAGTTCGCCATGTTTGCTTAGCCCGCTTTTATTGGCGAAAGTGGTTAATTCTTTGATAGACATGCCTGTTTTCTTTTGGATGTTGTTTAATTGCGTTTGAATTGCTTTATCAAGGTTATCCATTGTTTATCTCCTATGAAAATATTAACCACAAAGGACACGAAGTACACAAAGTTTTTAATGGTTTTAAACCTTAGTGACTTTTGAGTCCTTTGTGTTTAAAAATTTTATCTCCAAATTCCAAGTATAAAACCAATTAAGCTGAAATACACAGTGGTGAATCCGCCGTTGATGAAAATATATTTCCAAGATTTTTGCTCAAACAAGGCGATGATGGCAAAAATCAATGTGCTCCAACCAAAGCCTGCCAGAAAACCTGCTGTGGCTCCCCAAACTGCATCGGTGGCAGAGTCACCGAGGAAGAAGGCGAGGTTGTAAGAGATGATAAGTGAAAATAGAAAGGCAAACCCGTATGTTTTGGCTGGGTTTTGTTTGGTGAGTTGTTCTTCGGTGAGTTTTGTTTCAGCAAGCCAACTTTTGTAAAACAAAATGGGCGAATACCATAATGCGCCTAATGCTAAATTGAGAATTGCACAAACAAATACTGCCAAGTGATTGATATATAAATTTTCCATGTTTATGTCTCCTTGTAGATAGATTTGAACATATCGTACTGGAGAAGGAATGGATTGTATTGTAGAAAATTTACCTTGTCATCCATGTCACCCTGAGCGTAGCGAAGGGTCTTTAAGATAATCTTCGAGATTCTTCGCCGCCAAGAACAAGAGCGCGGCTCAGAATGACATATGGTTAACTAACAGGCACATAATTCAATGCATCAGTTTTAATTTTTATATATTCATTCGGTGTGAAGCCAGAAAACTCTTTGAAGTGATGAATGAAATGAGATTGGTCGTAAAATCCGCTGTTGTGGGCGATGGCAGACCAATCATATATCTGTGTGGATTCAATTTCTAGAATGGCTTTTTGAAATCGTAAAACATTCATGTATTGTTTGGGAGTTAACCCCACTTGAGATTTGAATAAATGAATAAAATGTTTTTGTGAATATCCAATTTCATCGCTGAGTTTTTCTAGGCAAAGCTGATTTGGGAATTTGATAATTTGCGTAAGGGCATAATCAATGCAACGGGAAAAAGAATCGGTTTGCAGTGAGTCGCACCCAGCATGGGTTAAGAGAAAATTTTCAGTAAGCAGAAACATGTGTGAGATAGATGAAGAGGCGATTAGTCGTTCGCGTAAATCTAAAATGCTTTGACCAAATATCAAATCAGATTCAATCACAAAATCTGAAATTTCATTCATTGGCAATGGATAAAACGGAAATGCTTTGCCTTTACGAAATGCAATTACAAGCATCTTGTTTCCTTTGCCCGATGGAATGGTGATGGATTTAGTTCGCACACCACTGACCCAAGCCTGTTTACAGATTTGAATTTGATTTAATGTTTGGTTGTGATGAATGGATTGAGGAATTTCGTTTAAGTTGATGATGAGTTCTGTGTTGCCATCGGGCAGGAAGCGATCTAACTGATGCGTGGGTGACAAGCCTTCATAATAAAACAGGCTCTCAATGTAATGATTAAGAGGAAATCTCGGAAGGTGGGATTGAAAAATCATGGGTCAATCTTTATTCCGAGATTATAGAACATATTTTCTTTTTGTGCAATGACGATTCTTATTTAAAGATTCATCTTATCCATCAAATTGAAAATCAATAACACAATCCCAATGCCACCAAAAATAAAACCCATGCCGCATAGCAAAATAGTAACAAAATATAAACTCCAAAATTTTTTAATGCGCGCATTTTGTGGTTTTTCAGGCTCGTATAAAACATCTATCGTTTGACCCACTTGAAACATGGGAGGGTTAGAAGATAAACTATCTTGCCTAGTAATCATTTGCCCGCTAATCGTTCTAAATTGATAAACAGGTGAATATCCACCGCCACCTTCCGAGCTATGGTGATAAACCATTTCAATTACTGTGCCTTTTGCTACTTGCGCTTTGCTTAAAAACATTTTGATACGAATAAACAAAAACAAACCAATGGCAAATAGCAAACCACCTACTAAGGAAAATACAATTCCAATAATTAAATCAGCAGACATGATGAGCTCCTTTTTTTATATTTTTACTGTATGGTCTACACTCTCTAGCGCATCAACAAGGTGAAAACACCAGTGCAAGTAAATGTAGAACCTAAAAAGCCAAATAGCAATGGCAGAAAATATAAACTCATCCATTTTTTGATGCGTGCTTTATGTGGGTTGCTTGGGTCGTATAGCACTTCAATAGTTTGCCCTTCTCGAAACATAGGTGGGTTACTCGAAAGGTTATCTTGCACTTCAATCATCTGCCCTTCAAGCGTGCGAAACTGATAAACAGGTGAGTAAGAATAACCGCCTTTGTTACTGTGCGAGCGCACCAAACGAATCACAGTGCCAGTTACTTGCTGTGCATTGTTAATAAACAACTGCGTGCGAATTAAAATAAATACAGCGACACCTATAAAAAGAACACCAACGCCAGGCAGAATCAATGAACCGCTCATGTGCAACTCCTTTGTTTTTTTATTTTTTACATAACAGCATCAAAAACTTTGTTTCCATCACTTGATCTTACTTAGAGGCTCTTACCCAAACAATAGTGCCTGTCACGCGCACGCCACCTGCGTTAAATGGTGGCGTGCGCAATATCAAGCTATCCTCATCCAATTCAAAATAACGAATTTGTTGTGTGCCTTCCATGTTCGGGAAAAGCGAGCCTTCCACTTGATGGAGAATTAGCTTATTTTCTTCATCTACTTTATATGTGCCAAAATATGAGATTGCGCCTTTATAACTTGCTGAAATTTCTTCTACTGTTCCTCGTTGTTGATCAGAGATTTCAAATTTTGGGCGATCTAAACGCATGATTTGCACAGAGAAACGATCAGACTCTGTATAAATAAACGAGCCATTCGCTTGCTTACCAAATGGATAAGTCACTTCGCCATTTTCTTTACGAAATTCAAACGAGACCAACTTCCACGCACCGATTACCATATTTTTCATATAACTACCGTAGGAAACTTGCTAGGGCAACAGAAAGAAGCACTGCCCCACTTGAATATAAAATTCCGATAATAACAACTATAAGAAGCGAAATACTGACTGCCCAAAACGAACGCCAATTATTTTTAAGAATGAATCGAGATGTGAGTTTCGAAGCAAATATTGCACCGACTACGACCATGACAATTACGCAAATTAGATAGGCTAGCAAACCAGGCAGTCCTTCACGTTCTGAAAATCCATTCAGAGCGACAAGCAAAAAGAAACCTGTGAATAAACCACTTGCAATAAGTAATATCACACTCAACACTGCTGAAATAGTAGAGGGGGGTTTGGTCAGCATAAATTCTCCTAATTATTATTTATATATTAAAAACTGACTATTGCATATAGTACAGTAGTCAGTTTTGGTAAAGGGTATTTTCTAACAACTCGCCACCTGATTTCTCCCCGCATCTTTTGCGCGATATAAAGATTTATCTACTATGCTAATTAGCTCTTCGCTGTTTTTTCCATGCAGAGGAAATTCTGCTACACCACATGAAATAGTAGTTTGAAACGCTTCATGTTGACCTTGAAATTGGTTCTGCTCAAACAACCTTCTCCACTCTTCTGCAATTTTTACAGCATTTTGTTGGGTAACATTTGGCAGTAAAACTAAGAATTCTTCTCCGCCATAACGACAAACTGTATCGTCCATTCTAGTTTGTTCAAGAAGTTGTTGGGCAAAGTTTTTCAAAATTAAATCACCTGTGGCATGACCAAAGGTGTCATTTATATTTTTGAAGTGGTCAATATCAATCATTACTAAACTGACCGAATAATTTCCACGTGTGGCACGGGCAAGTTCACGCTGTAATGTTTCATTAAAATAGCGTCGGTTATATAGCCCTGTCAACGGGTCTCGAATGGCTTGCTCTTGTAATTCAGCTTGCGCCAATTTGAGCGGCGTAATATCGCGCCAAACAATTAAGCGACCGAGAAAATTTTTTTTGTTTATCATATAAAGATGTAATTTTCAAATCTAAAAAGGTGCGTTCCACATCACCAATCGTTACTTCAGTGCGTATATCATTCACATCATAAAAGTTTTTAGCAATATGCAACCAAGTAGCAAAAACTTCTTCAGCCGATTGACCAATTTTGGGTTGCTGAACCAAGCCTAAAGTTTGAGCTGCAGCGGGGTTAAAATCTACAAGACGATTTTTAGCATCTAGCACTACAATCCCATCACTCATATTTTCAATTAACACATCTCGCGCAATGGGCAAAATACTCAACAACCGATAACGAAGAAGTGCATACGTAAACGCCAACCCTGTGATTGTAAAAGAGAGGGGTGTATTATCTGCATTTTCAAAGGGGCTTAATCCTAACGTAAAAATAATACTATTTATCCACGGAAACCCAATGCCAAATAAAATAATCCCTAATTGGTTTCTATAAATTCCTGTGGTTTGATTGAAGCGACGAATAAAAAGAATCATGCTTATCAAAATTAGAACGTAAGAGTAAATTGTATTTGCCCAATACACAGGACCTGCATTCAGAATCATGCCGATATCTTGAGTCTCTTTGCCTGCAAAAAACAAACCGTGATACGAGTCTGTATACATCAAAATCAAAACAAAAATAGGTATAAAACATAAGCTAATTAAGAAAGGTGGTTTGAGCCACTCAGTATGTTCAGAAATTTGGATAGCAAATACAAATACAGTTGGAGGCACAATCACCACGCCAATATAAGTGATATATAGCCAAAAATTAGGGTATGGTGCGGGGGCTTTTGCCCAAAATAAACTATATGTAACATCCCACCAGCTTAAGGCGAACATCAAAATCATTAATGGAACAGCCCCTAAGGCGTTCCGTCGTGTTTGGAAGATAATGATTCCTCCAATAAAGCAGATTACTCCTGCTACAAGCAAGGCGGAGCTAAAACCAATGTGTGGAGGAATCATACTTTACGGTTTATCTCTTCCATATTTTTTTCAATTATTATACCTTTTAGATATATCAATTTTTTATTAACTTTTAGCTTTATTGAGTTGCCTAAATAGCCATTTCGTTTTACAGTTATGGCTACCCAAACTAGGAGATTAAATTATGCACCACAGTTGGTGGACATCTTTACGTCAAGGGGATGAAAAACCCACAATTACAAGAGAACTTTTATTGCGTGTGTTAACTTACGCGCGCGGATATTGGTGGCACATTGGCGGAATGCTGGTGACGATTTTATTAACCACAGCATTATCATTACTGACGCCATTAATCTTTCGCAACATGATAGATAAAGTGATACCCAACAAAGATATCAATGGCTTGCTTCTCTTAAGTTTAGCGTTGCTCTTAATCCCTGCATTTACTGGTGCAATTAATGTCATCCAACGAAAATTAAATTCAACAGTTGGTGAAGGCGTAATTTACGATTTACGTTCCAGTTTATTTTCAAAACTTCAACGCATGTCATTACGCTTTTTCACCAACACAAAACCTGGCGAATTGATGAGTCGCCTTAACAGTGATGTAGTTGGTGCACAAAATGCAATTAGCAACACCATCGTTAACATCGTCACCAATTTTATTGAAGCCATCGGATTGTTAATTGTTATGCTCACTCTCGAATGGCGATTAACTCTTGTTAGCATTTTAATTCTGCCCTTGTTTGCATTCGCCTCTGAAAAACTAAGCAATATTCTGCGTGATATTGCACGTGAAGCAATGGATACCAACGCACAAATGAATGCCCACATGAACGAAACATTAAACATCGGCGGTGCACTATTAGTTAAATTATTTAGCCGTACAAAAGAAGAAGAAAAAAGGTTTCGTGACCGTGCCGCCAACGTGCGTGATATTGGAATTCGGCGCGCTACTATTGGTTCAACTTTTTTTGTTATCTTTGGTTTAGTCAGTGCTGTTGGTACTGCGCTTGTTTATGGACTCGGCGGATATTTTGTCATCACTGATGTTTTTACTGTTGGTACCATCGTTGCTTTTGGTTCGTATCTCGGGAATTTATATGGCACGTTGCAAGGTTTGGCTGGCGCACCTGTTGAATTTTCAACTAGCATGGTTTCGTTTGAACGTGTGTTTGAAGTGATTGATTTACCGCAAGATATTGAAGAAAAACAAAACGCAATTGAATTAAAAAATGTAAACGGCAAACTTGAATTTGATAATGTGAATTTTAATTATCATATTGATTCATCAAAATTATTGAAAGATGTAAAACGCTATGGCAAAGTGGAAAATGTCACCGCTGTTTTTAGTGGCGATAAAAAACCCGCTTCAGACTCAGGGACAGTTGATTCTGCATCCCAAGCGCGTGACGTGGCTTTAGAAGGGATCTCTTTCACCGCTAACCCAGGTCAGTTAATTGCCTTAGTCGGTCCATCAGGTGCAGGCAAAACCACAACGACCTATTTGATTCCACGTTTATATGACCCAACTGATGGCATCATCCGCATTGATGGGCATGACTTAAAAGATGTCACACTTGATTCTCTGTCACAAGCCATTGGCATGGTCACGCAAGAGACATATTTATTTCACGACACCATTCGCACAAATTTAACTTATGCAAAAATGGATGCCACCCAAGCAGAAATTGAATCTGCCGCCAAAGCCGCCAACATTCACAACTTCATCATGGGTTTACCCGATGGCTACGACACAATCGTTGGCGAAAGAGGTTATCGCCTAAGTGGTGGAGAAAAACAACGCATTGCACTCGCTCGCGTCATTCTCAAAGACCCGCGCATTTTAGTTTTAGACGAAGCGACAAGTCATCTCGATAGCGAATCCGAATCCCTGATTCAAGAAGCGCTGAAACATGTTATGGCAGGGCGCACATCCATCGTCATTGCACATCGCTTATCAACAATCCTCGCCGCCGATTTAATTTTGGTGATGGATAAAGGCAAAATCATCGAACATGGCACACATGATGAATTAATTAATCTAAACGGCTTGTATGCTCAGTTATATGAGACGCAATTTCAAAGAGAGAAAGTTTAATACTGTATTTTGAACAAAAATCCGTTATGCTGATGTGCCTGAGCAAGTGATAAAGTTTTTGAAAGGTTAAATAAAAAGGACTCAACTGAGTCCTTTTTATTATTTAATTACTTTTGCAATAGATTGAGGCGTGATTTGAATATTGAAGTTTATAACTTCATAAAACCGCATCGCCTTACCATCATCTGAAAGTTCAAGTCTGCTCTTCACTAAGCCTGCATCTTCCAATTTTTTCAGGTGCATAATCAACAAAGGTCTGCTGATACCAATTTGGCGTGCCAGTTCACTGACATAGTTAGCCTCATTGATAAGCGCTGAAATGATTTGCAAGCGATGAGGGTTTGCTAAAGCAGAGAGCGTGTCGAGTAATAAGCTCGAACCCGATATAGTAACCATGATTATTGAACTTCACGAAGCAATTTTTCTATAGCAGTCAGGCGGGTACGGACATCTTCCAATATTTCATTATTTTTTTCTTGTGCCTCCGTAAGTTTCTGGTTGTTTTCCATAATTTGTTCTGCAAGTTTTTGGTATTCTTCATTTTGTCCGCTATTAACACCAGTCTTAACAACAGACAAGCCCTGCCATAAACCTACTACAATAACAACAGTGACCGCCGCAATAATAAACATCGTCATATTTGAATCCATTTTGCCTCCGAGTATTTGAATTTGGTTCACAGGAACATAATTATTCCATGTGTAATAAAAAGTTTACACATGAATTAAATATTTGTCAAGAGGCAATTTTTCTGGCTTCTTTTACTAACCAGTTTTCCAACTCAGGGATATTCTCACTAATTCTCGCTCCTGCCACAATTGGAATCCATTTTTGATATTCGTCAAAGCCGTTAGGATTCAAGCGAAAATATTCTTTCACATAACTTGCATGAAATATTTTGATAAACAAACCCATGCCAGCATTAAATGTAGCCGCTGCACCCAAAGCCAAAACGCTTGTGCGGGCTACATCTGCTAGTGGGTTGCCTTGCGTTGCGTCAATCCAATCAATAATCATTGCATTGTTATCTGCCATTAATATATTATCGGGGTGTAAATCACCATGACAAACTTTATTCCCAACAGGCATTGTTTCTAACGCATTGAGTAATTTTGATTTTAGATGAACAGGTAAAGCGTTAGCTTGTTTAATTTTATTTTGTAATCTTTGTTTTTGATGAGGAACTTCAGCATTAAAATCACAAGCGTGCATTTGAGATTGATATTTTGCAAGCAATTTCCCAAACTGAAAACTTTCCATGGCGCGCGTTTGAGTAAGGTAAACATCGTTTCGCCATGAATGCGTTCATAAATTAATCCATTCCGCCCATTAACTTGCACAAGCTCTTTCACAGCAGGTGATTTGACTCCGCTGGCATGAACCGCTTTAGCAATTTTATATTCGTATTCAGCATCTTCAAGCGAAAACCAACTCTGAAAAAGTTTTAACACAAAGCCATCTTCCCAAGCATAAATATCAGCAGTGCGTCCATGTGCAATGGGTTGGGATAATGAAATGTTTTTCATAAAATAAATTTTGAGATTGCTTCGCTCTGGTCTCGATACGTCACTTCGTGACTACTCGACCAACGAGCTCGCAATGACATGTTATTTTTCTATCGGATAATTTTCTTTTTCCATGCCCCATTCTGCCCATGAACCATCATAGACAGAAAAATTTTCATAGCCTGCTTGATGTGCGGCAAGTGCCACAATGCTGGCGGTGACTCCTGTGCCACAATAAAATATTTTTTGATTCTCTTTATATTTTTCAAACATCGTTTGCAATTCGGATGTTGATTTCATCTTTCCGCTTTCAAGCACGGATGCAAATGGAATATTGACTGCGTTGGGGATATGTCCACGCTTCATGTGTGGACGTGGTTCTGGTTCCAAGCCATCGAATCTACCTTTTGCCCGAGCATCGAAGATGGTTACATTTGAATCGTGTAATCGTTTGAGCATATAACTTGAATCAACGAATGCATCCGCTTGGGGGGTGGATAAAAAATCACCTCGTTTAACAGGCACAGGGTTAAGAGTCGAAGCGGTTTTATATCCTGCATTAATCCAGGCTGGTAAACCTCCATCTAATACGGCAACATTTTCATGCCCCATGGCGCGGAACATCCACCACGCGCGCGGGCTGGCGTAAATGCCAACGTGATCATAAACAATGATGGCGCTGTTTTGATTGATGCCGAGTTTTTGAATTTCATCTTGAAAAAATTCTGGTGTGGGCATCATGTGTGGCAAAGTTGTATTCATATCTTTGATGTGGTTGTCGTAATCAAAACGCAAAGAGTTGGGGATGTAAATTGATTCGCCCACACCACCCGCAACAGGTGTGACGGGTTTCATATCAGCATCGAGGATGATTAAATTTTCAGCCGAAAAATTTTCTTTGAGCCATTGCACTGAAACAAGCGAGTTGGAAATTTTTATTGTGGTCATTTTATTTTTTAACTTTCTTTTTGGCAGGTTTTGGCAATTCTTCAAATGTAATATAAACCAATTTGCTTAACCACTGGGCATCTTGAATTTGTTTTTTAGAAATTAAAAAAGATGGTTTTGCTGTTGGGTATGGAGATTCTTCAACAATTTTGCCAATATAGGCTTTACCTGCCACAGTAGGTTTGATGAAAAGTTTATCATCACAAACGGAGCCAATCATTTTGCCGTTGCAATACAGTACATATTCACCAAACATTTTACGAAATGAAATATCACCTGCATAGTGCATTTGTTTGATAATAAAATCTACTGTGGTTTGGTTGGAAGGCATAAGGTTTCCTATTGTTTTTAAGGATTATAAGCGTTAAATAAAAACAATCTATATTTGATAAATATAGATTGTTTCTTTTCTTTCAATTTATTCAGTCATATGCCTTACTTCACCACTGATTGAGACACTTTCACCTTTTGTTTGAGTAAATTTCACATTTAAGCGTGAAGGCATACCCATATCTTCGCCTTGTAAAATTGTGAATTCATTTGTGACATTCCAATTTATATCTCGTAGATAACCTGCTAATGCAGCAGCAGCGGCACCAGTGGCTGGGTCTTCATACACTCCACCTGATGGGAATGGATTGCGCGAGTGAAATATAGAATCTGATTCTTGCCATAGAATGCTTATGGTTACCAAACCATTTTCTGCCATCAAGGTTTTGACTAATTCAAATTCATAGTTCATATCCGCAAGTGTTTTGCGATTCTTTACAAAAATAATTAAATGCTTTGCACCAGCAGAAGCAAACTTGATGGGAAATGCAGGGTTGAGGTCATCTTGTTTTAAATTAAATGCTTTAAGAATTTTATCTACATATTCTTTTGGCGCATCTGTAGAGGATGTGCTAGGAGATTGCAGTGTTATGAATAATTTATGCTCTCCTGATTTTTCTGCACGGACAGAGATTTCACTGTTGTTTAAGAAAAGTTTATATACGTTTTCGCCAAATTTTTCACCCAATGCCGCGCCTAATGCAATAGTGGCATGACCACAAAATGGGACTTCTAATTCAGGCGCGAAATAACGAACTCTCCAACCATCATTTTGTTTGACTAAAAATGCCGTTTCTGAATAGCCAACTTCTTTTGCAATGCTCATCATTTCTTCAGCACTGGGAAAGGCATCATAAAAAACCACACCTGCTGGGTTGCCACCTTGTCCGTTATGTGAAAAGGCAGCAAGTTTCAAGACAGACATAAAAATTACCTCCAATATTGATAAAAATAAACCGCATCTTCATAGACGCGGTTTATAAGTTACAAATTACTATTTACCAATTACCTTAATCAATCTTCCCCGTCACCATAGCCATTTTCAACTCACCAATGGCTTTTGTGATTTGAATATCACGCGGGCAGGCTTCAGTACAGTTATAAGCAGTGTGACAACGTGCAGTTCCGTTGGTTTCACTCAACACATGCAAACGTTGTTCTGCACCTTCATCACGGCTATCGAAAATAAAACGATGAGCAGTGACCAATGCAGCAGGTCCGTAATATTCATCACTTGCCCAGAAAGATGGACAAGAAGTTGTACACGCCGCACATAAAATACATTTTGTAGATTCATCAAAACGCGCGCGTTGTTCTTGAGATTGCAAACGTTCTTTTCCATCCGCAGGCAAAGGTGAATCGTTAATCAAATATGGAAGCATCTTTTTATAATTATCAAAGAATGGATTCATATCCACGATTAAATCTTTGGCAACTTTCAAACCCATGATAGGTTCAACAGTGATGTTTGTGCCAACATCACGAATCAAAGTTTTACATGCCAACATATTTCGTCCATTGATTCGCATGGCATCTGAACCACACACGCCATGCGCACAAGAACGGCGGAAAGATAACGTGCCATCTTTATGTCCCTTCACCAATTCAAGCACATCTAACACGCGATCATTTTCATGTGCTTCCACGGTGTAAGTTTCGTAATGTCCGCGTTGATCTTTTTCAGGGTTGTATCTAAAAATTTTTATGGTTACTTCCATCATTTCTCCTCATGTCGTTGCGAGGAGGGTGTTCTTCCCGACGAAGCAACCTCCAAATTAATTAGGAGATTGCTTCGGGCAAAGAGCAAGAACGCCCTCGCAATGACATAGTTTAATTAATAAACTCTCGCCTTTGGTTGATATTTTGTCACAACAACAGGTTTATATTTAATTTCCAACTTGCCATTTTTCTTTGTAATCAACGTATGCTTCAACCAATTTTCATCATCGCGTTCAGGATAATCTTCACGGGCATGTCCGCCACGCGATTCTTTTCTATTCAAAGCACTTGCCGCAACTACTTCTGCAATTTCAAGCATGTTGCTCAATTCCCATGCGTTCAACAACTCAGTATTGAAAACTTTTCCAGTATCACTTACTTTCACTTCTTTGAATTTCTTTTGTAACTCACGCACTTTTTCTAAGGCGGATGTCATATCTTTTTCGTTGCGATAAATTCCGACATCTTCAAACATGACTTTTTTCATTTCGTTGGATATATCAAATGCGTTTTCTTTACCTGACCCATTTTTTAACGCTTCTAATTCGGACCTGATACTTGCTTCTGCTCCATCGGGCATTTTTTGATAGTCAACTTTTTTAGCGTACTCCGCCGCTTTGAGTCCTGCATGTTTCCCAAAGACAACTAAATCTAACAACGAATTTGTTCCCAAACGATTCGCGCCATGCACAGATACACAAGCACATTCGCCAGCCGCAAATAAACCTGGCACTGTTGTACCTTTATCATCAATTACAACTTCACCATATTTATTGGTTGGGATTCCCCCCATAGCATAATGAGCAGTAGGTTGAATCGGCATCATCTGAGTCACAGGGTCAACACCTAAATAGACGCGACAAAAATCTACAATGTCAGGAATCTTCGTCAGAACCGTGTCACCAGTTATCAGGTAGGGTGAACCGTCTGGGTTTGTTCTTCCATCTTCTTTTGCAAATTTATTCACCGTCTCAGGGCGAATATCCAAATAGACATAATTTTTTCCATCAATGCCATTGCCTGCTTTAATTTCGTTATAAATTGCACGGCTAACAACATCACGCGATGCTAAATCTTTAACTGTGGGTGCATACTTGGGCATAAAACGTTCACCCTTGCCGTTGATTAATACCGCGCCTTCGCCACGCGCACCTTCAGTGATTAGAATACCAAGTTTATAAATACCTGTTGGATGGAATTGGAAAAATTCCATATCTTCCAATGGCAAACCTTTGCGTAACAAAATTGAAGCGCCATCACCTGTGTAAACATAAGCATTAGATGTGACTTCAAAAATGCGACCATATCCGCCCGTTGCAAAAATCACTGCTTTAGCATGGAAAGTATGTAACTCGCCTGTTGCTAATTCAATAGCAACTACGCCTGTTGCTTTACCATCTACCATGATGAAATCTAAAACTTGATATTCATCAAAAAATGTGACGTTGTTTTTGATACATTGCTGATACAAGGTCTGCAAAATCATGTGACCAGTTCTATCTGCCGCATGTGCCGCGCGCCGAACTGGTTTGCCCGTTTCATTATTGGTATGCCCACCAAACGGACGTTGTGAAATTTTTCCTTCTGGTGTTCGATCAAATGGCAAGCCCATGTGTTCAAGTTCAAGCACAGCATGAATCGCTTCACTGGTCATGAACTCAATAGCATCTTGGTCACCTAAATAATCCGAACCTTTGACGGTATCATAAGTATGCCATTCAGGTTTATCTTCTTCATAATTTCCCAACGCCGCAGAGATACCACCTTGCGCCGCACCTGTATGTGAACGGGTTGGATATAACTTACTAATCACCGCAGTCTTTGCATTGCGCGAGGCATATAAACCAGCCATTAATCCCGCACCACCTGCACCGACTACGATTACTTCAAATTGATGATTTTTTGACATTAAGTATTGCTCCTAAATTTTTTCACCACTGAGACCACGAAGAACACAGAGAAAGCCTTTTATAAATCTCAGTGAACTCTGTGCCCTCCGTGGTTAATTCTTTTATCCCATCCAAATCACATACAACCCAATGGGCGTGATAATCACAAACAAGGCGATGTTGATAATGCGAATCCACTTGCGTTGATTTTCAGTGGCGAAATAATCATCCAAGATAACGACAACTCCATGCACGCCATGTGCAATAGCAGTGAAGAAGAACAAGCTAGCCACGCTTCTCCAAAACAATGTTGCAAATGGAGAAAGGTCTGGGATATTTGTATGCTCCACATGCCCTACATTCGGCATCAATGCCCAACGCATCACTTCTACAAAGCTCATATCATTTTGTGCGCCCATAATCAACGCACCCACAATGCCCGTGAAAATAAAACCATACATGGCTAAGGCACTTAATCTTGTAAACAACCACATGAACGTTTCAAAGCTCATGCCCCGTTTCGATAAAGGTAAAGTTCTGGCTTTGGTTTGCATTAACTCATCCTCGCAATCGTGGTTGTGATAGTGGTTATCACCGCAAAGCTATACACCAAAATAAAAATAATCCACTCTATCAAAATGGCTTGCTTATGATAGGGGATTAATGCTTGTGGGAACAAATCTAAAATGGTGATTCTCATTCCATTGATGATATGAAACAACATACCAAACATAAAAATAATTTGAAAAGGCGGGCTGATGAAAATATCAGTAATCATATCCCCAATTTGCCAACCAATCATTTCAAAAAATGTCCCCAAAATGTGCATCGTCACAAAAATTGCAATCATTGACCCACCAATACGATGCAAAATATAAGTTAGGTACGGTCCTTGCCCCTTATATTTGAGAGCCGCAGAAAGGCTCACGTTTCGATCACTCATCCAAAACCTCCGTGAGATTTTTATTTATACTGATATTTTACTCCTCTCACCCATTAATGGCGAGGGTGATTCAAATGAGAATATCTTTACAGATTAAAATCGCCTCTTTCTTGCATTACAATTGATTCGGCACTATCAACATTTTTTTAACTTGGAGATTAACCATGAAAACAGCAAGCGGACTTGAATACATTGAAGTGGAAGCAGGCACAGGCGCACAAGCCGAAGCGGGGAAAACTGTAGCGGTACATTACACAGGCAAATTTCAAGATGGAGGCGTGTTTGATTCGTCTGTATCAAGAGGTGAGCCAATTGAATTTAAGTTAGGAGCAGGGCAAGTCATCAAAGGTTGGGATGAAGGAATCGCGTTAATGAAAGTTGGTGGCAAAGCACAATTGATTATTCCGCCAAACCTTGCTTACGGTGAACGCGGCGCGGGCGGAGTTATCCCGCCAAATGCAACATTGGTGTTTGATGTTGAATTGGTGAATGTGAAATAGAAGTAGAAAAAACCCTCTTTTTAGAGGGTTTTTTCTTATTTTTTCTAAAAATTAGGCTATTCTTATGTAAAAAATACTTGACATTAAGTAATAGATATATTACAATAAGTAAAATAAATATTACCAGAAAAGAGGAAAAATGTCATTTCAAGAAAAAAATATTGCTGTCACACTAACTAACTTTAGCCTTATCTTAGTCTTCTATTTGTTTAGAATATTTCAAATGGTGCAAACTGAGGCTTTTACGCCCACTAACCTATTTTGGCTTTGGGGCATCATCGCTTTGCTAGCAGTGATTGGCACTATTGTAGCGACTATTTTCGCCCACATTGCCAGTGGAATTGTTCATAAGGCTAAAACAAGCGAAGACCCACATTTTGAAGATATTCAAGATGAACGTGATAAATTGATTGATTTAAAAGGCACTAAAGTGGCTTACACTTTTTCGTCAATTGGAGTTTCACTTTCAATGTTAGCATTTGTATTTGGTCAATCTGCTTTAGTGATGTTCGCCTTAATTATTTTCTTTGGAGTTTTGGCGCAGATCGTAGCAGACCTTTGGAGATTGAACTTGTACCGGAAAGGCTTTTAGATGATTACTAACCGCATTCGCAATAATATTCGCACCTTACGGTTTCATCACGGAGAAATGACTCAGCAACAGTTAGCTGAAAAAGTAGGTGTTACCCGTCAGACCATTATTGCAATGGAGCAAGATAAGTATTCACCATTCTTTAGAATTAGCGTTTCGCATTGCACTCGTTTTTAATGTTCCTTTAGAAGAAGTTTTCTCTTACCAATCTGAAGAACCAGCCGCTTAGCTCGTAGATTCAAATTTAAAAGTTAGTCATAATAAAGCACAAATTCCTTTGTGCTTTATTCAACACACCTATTTACAAAAGGAGATACACATGATTACAAATAAAAAGAAGCACAATAAATTCGAATGGATAATCCCTACAGCATTAATTATTCTTAGCTTAGTTCCAGCCCTTGCAGGGTCTGCGCGGCTGATTGAATTAAGTAGTGAAGCAGAAATTACAGAAGCAAATGCCCGCTTCTTTGACGCGCCTCTGCCCGTCATAATTCATATTATTGGCTCTACGCTATACGCCTTCTTAGGAGCTCTACAATTTGCTCCTACATTCCGTAGACGAAAAACACATTGGCATCGGTTTGTTGGCAAATGGGTCCTTGTTCCAAGTGGAATTGCCGTTGCTCTTTCAGGTTTATGGATGAATCAATTCTATAACTTACCCAAAGTAGATGGTGAATTTCTTTATATGCAGAGAGTCTTTTTTGGAATCGCTATGTTTTTATCCATTGTGATTGGATATTTAGCAGTTCTTAAACGAAATTACAAATCACATGGTAATTGGATGATACGTGCTTATGCCATTGGCTTAGGGGCAGGAACACAAGTGTTCACTCATTTACCTTGGATAATATTCTTTGGAGAACCAGATGAATTAACTCGCGCTATTCTCATGCTGGCTGGTTGGCTAATCAATCTTGCTATAGCAGAATGGATCATTCGCAAGCCACAGATTAAACAAATCGAAAGTAATGTTTATGCCTAACAAAAAAGACGAGACTTTTCAGTCTCGTCTTTTCATTTACTTCTTTTTCTTCACAGTCTTCTTTGCAACCTTCTTTTTCGCCACAACTTTTTTCTTGGCAACTTTCTTTGTAACCTTTTTCTTGCTACTGGCAACCTTCTTATCCATCCACATAATCACAGCCGAGCCAAACTCCGAACACTTGACTTCTTTCGCGCCTTTCATGTTGCGAGCAAAATCGTAGGTGACAGTTTTTGCAGTAATGGCACCTTCCATACCTTTGACGATCAAATCTGCGGCTTCTGTCCAGCCCATATAACGGAGCATCATTTCACCAGATAAAATCACAGAGCCTGGATTCATCTTATCCAAGTCGGCATATTTTGGAGCAGTGCCATGTGTGGCTTCAAAAATCGCATGACCTGTTAAGTAGTTGATGTTTGCCCCTGGTGCAATACCAATGCCACCCACTTGTGCTGCTAAAGCATCTGATAAATAATCACCGTTGAGGTTCATGGTAGCAATCACATCATAATCTTGTGGGCGGATTAATACATACTGCAAAGTGACATCTGCAATCGTATCCTTAATCATCAATTTGCTTTTCCATTTGCCATCGCCATGTGTATCCCACAATGCTAAAGCATCTTGCACTTCTTTCTTAATCTTATCTTGTTGCTCAGGGCTCATCATATCAAAGCCAGGGTCAACAATTTTGGCATTGCCTTCCACAGTTAGTGCAGGATTTTTTTCTTTATTTCCAAAAATCCAAGATTCACGTTCGGTCACAATTTCATTTCGATATTCACGTTTCGCCAGCGCATAACCCCAATCTTTGAATGCGCCTTCGGTGAACTTCATAATATTGCCTTTATGAACTAAATTTAACGAACGGCGTTTATTAAGCAAAGCATACTCAATTGCCGCACGAATCAATCGTTCAGTGCCTTCTAGTGAAACAGGCTTAAAACCAATGCCCGAAGTTTCAGGAAAACGAATTTTGCTAAACTCTTTCGGAAAATTTTCTTTCAACAAATTTCTAAATTTCAAATTATCTTCTGTGCCGTTTGCAAATTCAATACCTGCATAAATATCTTCAGTATTTTCACGGAAGATAACCATATCTACTAACTCAGGTGTACGCACAGGTGATGGCACACCATTGTAATAACGCACTGGTCGCAAACAAACATACAAATCCAGCATCTTACGCAATTGCACATTCAACGAACGAATGCCACCACCAATAGGAGTCGTTAGCGGACCTTTAATGCCAACTAAAAATTCGGTAAAGGCTTCTACTGTTTCATCGGGCAACCAAGTTTGAAACAACTTAAAAGATTTTTCACCCGCGTACACTTCCATCCAATGAATTTTTCTTTTTCCACCGTATGCTTTTTTCACCGCTTCATCAAACACACGTTGCGAAGCCCGCCAAATATCGCGCCCAATGCCATCACCTTCCACATACGGAATGACAGGATTATCGGGAACATTTAACTTTCCATTTTGAATTGAAATTTTTGCACCATCTGCTGGCACTTTTACATTTTGATAACTCATACTTTCCTCTTTTTTGATTTACTTTTCCGCCATCGTTGGCGGTGATTTTTTTAGATTATATCAAACCCGCTTCTTTCTTGACCTTCAATCTGATTCTGCTCCATCAAGTTGATAACTGTCTCACAGCTCGTAGGTCACGTTTGTAACGTGACTTTTTTTTTATTTCACATCATCCGTCATGCTAAAAGCATGACCTACATAGTAAAATCCAAGCATGATCAAACTCCCAGGCTTAATAGACCCACACGTCCACGTCCGTGAACCAGGTGCAACACACAAAGAAGATTGGAGTACAGCGACTCAAGCCGCATTGGCTGGCGGAATCACTACCATTCTCGGAATGCCAAATACCCAACCTCCAATATTTGATGAAGCGACATTAAATCTGTCACTTGATTCTGCAAAACAAAAAGCCTACTGTGATTATGGTCAATACCTCGGTGCTGGACCAAATAATGCAGATATTGTTGCAGGTTTAGCCAACAAAGCTGCAGGTTTGAAAATGTATTTAGATTCTACCTTCGGTGAATTAAGACTTGATGATATGTCTTTATGGACTCCGCATTTTCAAAAATTCCCCAAAAACTTTCCAATGGTCATGCACTCTGAATCACGCACAATGGCGGCGGCGATTTTATTTTCTGCTATTTATGATCATCCAATTCACATTGCCCACGTTTCACTAAAAGAAGAGATTTTATTAATCAAAGCCGCGAAAGAAAAAGGAATCAAAGTGACGTGTGAAGTTTGTCCTCATCATTTGTTTATGATTTCAAGTGTTTCAAATGAAGAAAGAGGAAAGAAGAAAGAAGGCAGGTTAGAAGTTAGACCAAGATTAGCCACCCAAGAAGATGTAAATGCTCTGTGGCAAAATTTAGCGGTGATTGATTGCTTCGCCACAGACCACGCGCCACATACACTTGAAGAAAAAGATTCAGATAATCCACCACCTGGATTCCCTGGGCTGGAAACGATTCTTCCTTTACTGCTTACAGCAGTAGACGATGGACGATTGACCATAGACGATATTGTTACCAAAATGTATATAAACCCGAAAAAAATATTTCATCTGCCAGAACAACCTGAAACATGGGTTGAAGTAGATGAAAATGAAACATACGAAATTCGGGCAGAAAATCAATTCACCAAATGTGGCTGGACTCCCTTTGAAGGTTGGAAAGTAAAAGGAAAGGTGAGGAAAGTGGTGTTAAGAGGAAAGACAGCCTTTGATGATGGAAAGATATTGGTAGAAGCAGGTTATGGGAAAAATATCAGGTAGGACAAAATGACATTTTGCCTTACACAAATACCGCCGCCGAAACATTAAACCTTTTTGCCAACGCCCGAATTTGACGAATATTCAATTCACGTTTGCCATTTAAGATTTCAGAAACTACACCTTGTGAACCAATTTCTGCTAAATCTGATTGTGTTAAATGATGTTCTTGCATAAGATATTGCAAAGCCTCTAGCCCGCTTACTTCTGAAATTGGGTAATGTTCTTCTTCGTATGCTTCGATTAATGTTCCCAAAGTATCTAATAAGCCATATAAAGGATGTTCTTCGTTATCACCTATTTCATCTAGTAATTGATTTAGATGGTTAATGGCATTGTCTAATTCTTCTTCATTGCGAATGAGCAATAAAGGGCTAAGAGCAGACCAGTTTGTTTGAAGCTCATTTGTTAAGAGTGTCATTTTTCCAATCTCCTTTATCATATTCGGCATGAGTAAGAACATGCCGAATATAAACCTTGCCACGATTAAAGTGAATTGAAACAATTAATCTATATTTATTGCCACCAATGTTGAAAATAACGAAACGATCCACTTTATCTGCTGATGGAAAAGCCTTTCGTAGTTCAGCAAAATTTTTAAACTCTGTTTTGTAAACAATTTTATACCAGCGTTCTAAAGCACTTCGGCTAGTGGGGTGCTTTTCCCAAAATTGAACAAGTGTCTTGCGGGTGATAATATGCACATTAACAGTGTATCTCATTTTGAGATAAAAATCAAGTGGTAATAACAAGCACACCATCAATAGTTACGACTATCCGAAATATCCGTATTTATCCCCCCACATTTTGGGGTTTGTGTTTAGACAACTTCGCCTATTCATCCCCAAAAATCTGTGGATAACTGCCCTCAAATTGTGGAAAACTGCCCAGTCCTGTGGATAGTAGCCTTGTTTATGAGAGGAAACGCCAAACAGGTTAATAATCGTTAACCACCATATATGGGGGGTGCTTTTAGAGTCTGCCGATAGCTGGAAAAATCAGGTAAAGTAATTTTATTTGCACAAAAACTTGTGGATAAGTTATCCAGAATCAATCCACAGCTAAAAAAATGTTGAGGTGCAGAATCAAGCCTAAATCAAGTGCGAAGCGTTGCTTTTTATCCTACATATAGGGTTTTGATTCCTTTATCCACATTATCCACAGCCCCTACTATTATTACGAATCCATATAAATATTATAAATACACTTGATTCTCTTATACAATGCGCTTTGTAAGTTTGTCCAACTTTATGCCTATGTTTTATAAACATGGGTACACATTACAACCTTGGGAGGTTGCCATGGATATGATCAAAGTTTCAGCCAACTCCCGTACTTCAGCGGTGGCTGGTGCAATTGCTGGAGTGATACGTGAACACAAACGGGCAGAGGTGCAAGCCATTGGTGCTGGTGCAGTGAACCAAGCAATTAAGGCATTGGTGCTTGCTACTAGTTATCTTAAAAATGATGGGATTGAGGTTACTTGCGTCCCTGAGTTTGTAGATATTGAAATTGAAGATAAAGTTCGCACGGCAATAAAGTTAGTAATTTCGCCGTGTCATGTTGAACCTATCGCTTAACTGTAGTAAGGATGACAATTGATTTTGGATGATTGGCTAAATCTTAGCGCGCGCCGAATTTAAGCTCATAAGATTGACCTTTCTATTCTTTGATTGTCATCCGATTCTTGAAAACAGTGGGGGTATAATTTGCTGTGCGAGTGATTTTCGCTTCGTGCTTGCCTGATGTTTGATTCTGTTTCAGCAGGCTTTTCATTCGCTTATATTTTTCCATGCCTACTTATCGTAACTTTTCACGCTTTGCATTGGTGTTGATTCTGCTCATTAGTGTATGTGCAGGATTGGTAGGGATTCGAGTACCCGTAAGAGCGGCTCCAAACTTCGTGCCTTCTACAAATGTGGTTATTAGCCAAGTATATGGTGGCGGGGGAAACTCAGGTGCGCCTTATACCAATGATTTTGTTGAATTATTTAATCTCAGCACTACTAATACAGTGTCCTTAAATGGTTGGTCAATTCAGTATGCCTCTGCTTCAGGTATAACATGGACTCTAACGAATCTTAGTGGTTCACTTTTGCCCGGTCAGTATTATCTTATTCAATTAGCATCTGCGGGAAGTAATGGATCTCCATTGCCAACACCTGATGCAACAGGCACAACAGTCATGTCGGCAAGTGCTGGTAAAGTTGCACTAGTAAATTCAACAACACCCTTAACGGGTGTTGGCTGTCCGTTTGATAGTAGCGTAATTGATTTTGTTGGATATGGGACAACAGCTGGTTGCTATGAAGGGGCAAACTATGCACCTGCCCCAAGTAATATTAATGCTGATATCCGTATTGCTAATGGATGTACTGACACAGATAATAACAATACCGATTTCATTGCAACTATTCCAACTCCGCGTAATACAAATTCAATGGGATTTATTTGTGGAGTTGGAACATATACTCCAACTTTGTCGCCAACAAGCACAAATACGCCAACCATTACGCTCACACCAACTATTACATTCACACCAACAAACACGCCACCATTTTCACCAACTCCAACATTAACTCCCGCGCCTGGTGAAGTTGTCATCAGCGAAGTTGCGTGGATGGGCACAACTGCATCGCCAAATGATGAATGGATTGAACTCTATAACCCCAGCGCAAGTAATATTGATTTAACGGGCTGGCGATTAATCACTAGCGATGGAGACCCAGATATTATCTTCAATTCCAGCACTTGTATTCCTGCTACTTGTATAATACCTGCAGGTGGGTATTTTTTGCTTGAGCGCGCACATGATAATGTAGTTCAGGAAATTTCTGCAAATTTAATCTTTTTCGGGCAACTAGATGATACAGGCGAAACTCTTATACTTAGAAGAGGCGATGGTGCTCAAATTGACACAGCCAATAGTGACGGTGATTCATGGCCCGCTGGTACAGCCGCCACCACCTTTTACAGCATGGAGAGATTAATCAACGGCTCGATTGTCGCCGCAGATACAGCCTCAGGTTGGGTTTCAAATAATCAGCCTTCTTCTTGGGTAACACATGATGCCGCCAATAACCTCATTCATGGCACGCCGGGCTTGCCCAACTTCAACTTTATTTCCACATTAACACCTACTTCTACACCTACAATAACTCCTACCCGCACTATCACACCCACATCTTCTGTTGTGCGTTCTGTAGTCATCAACGAAATTGCATGGGCGGGTACAGCCTCTGGGCTTGCAGACGACGAATGGATTGAGCTATATAACCGCACTTCTAGCCCTATTGATATTAGCGATTGGTCAATCCGCGCGGCAGATGGCTCCCCAAATATTGAATTGAATGGCATTATCCCTGCTGGTGGATACTTCTTACTTGAAAAAGATGATGATACAACCGTCTCGGATATCCTTGCCGACCAAATTTACACAGGCAACACCTTATCTAATAGTGGTGAGGCTCTCACTTTATATGATGCTTCTAATAAAGCAATTGACACCGCCAATGGAAACGGCGGCTCATGGCCCCGTGGTAGTTCATCCACTTACGGCACAATGGAAAGAATATTAAATACAATTGATAGCGATAGTGCTTGGGTTACAAATACAGGCATCAAGAAAAATGGCAAAAATGCAAATGGTGGCGATATTCTAGGCACACCAAAACAAAGCAACACTGTTGGTCCCACCCCTACACCCACATCAAACAAAACTGCCACACCCACCAGAGCGACTCTTATCCCAATAGATCCTCGCCCTATTATTAACGAAATTTTGGCTCGCCCAGGTTTTGACTGGAATCAAGACGGCAAAACAAATGTATATGATGAATTTATTGAAATCAAAAACCTAACCGCCATTGATATCACTTTGAATGGTTGGAAATTAGATAAAGGCGTTGGCTCCACATCCTTTTCATTACCAAACATCACCTTGAAGCCTAACGAAAGAATAGTATTTTATAGTTTAGAAACAAACCTTTTATTAAGTGATGGTGGAGAAACAATTCGCCTCATTAACTCCAAAGGCAAAATTTACGATGCCTATACATACACGCTGGCAAAAGTAGAAGATCAATCATTTTGCCGCCTACCAGATGGCAACGTCTATAATGGTTGGTTTGATGATTGCACCCCCACCCCCAGCTTAAGCAACACACGCACAGGCACAATACCTCAATCACCAACAGATAACGAATCATCTGCTTGTAATTTACCAGATACCATTCCTAACGACTTTTTCTTTGCAGAATGTGAAGGCTATGGAAAAAATATTTGGAATCCATTCTATTGGGATGAGTTATTTAGAATGTTTATCGAATCAAACACCAGCAAATGGGAAACGTATTTTGAATAAACTATTTGCTTTCGCCGAGGACGGCGGAAGAGCAGAGTAATATATGGAATCATTTTTTTCATTCTTAGAAAGACGAGTAGATGACTCGTCATCGCTTTTATGTGTTGGACTCGACCCACACATCTCTGACCTTGAATCTCCAACTGCCGCTTCTGCACTGACCTTCTGCTTGAATCTTGTCAAACAGACTGCTCGCTACGCCTCAGCCTTCAAACCCAATGCGGCGTTCTTTGAAGTGTTTGGTGCTGAGGGTTGGACTGCGTTAAAAGAAATCGTTATCAGCATAAAAGAAGAGTCGCAGAAACAAGGATCAACCATCCCCGTAGTCCTTGATGCGAAGCGTGGAGATATATCATCAACTGCTGAGGCGTATGCCCAATCCGCTTTTGAATCATTAAATGTAGATGGCATCACACTAAGCCCATATCTCGGAAAAGATTCGATTGAACCGTTTATCAAAGTTCGTGAAAAAGGCGTTTTTGTTTTGTGTAAAACAAGTAATGTGGGTAGCGGAGATTTACAAGATTTAACACTTGATTCAAACATGCCTTTATATTTACATGTTGCCAAACTTGCTGAACAATGGAATGAAAAAAATAATGTCGGCATTGTAGTTGGGGCAACGCATGTAGATGCTATGAAAAAAATTCGTGATGCTGTGCCGAATTTATGGTTTTTGACTCCAGGCGTGGGCGCACAAGGCGGCGATTTAGAATCTGCTCTGAAAGTTGGTTTGCGAAAAGATGGCAAAGGTATGTTGATTCCAGTTTCGCGTGCTATCTCACGCGCCAATAACCCCGCTAAAGCCGCCGCTGATTTAAGAGATGAAATGTTGAACATTCGATTAAACCTCACGAAAAATAATTAACAGCCTCTTATTTTTACTCCCCCAAAAGAGCCATGACAATTAAACAATGTGGATTATAATTTCCAAAACAGATGATAGCTAAGAAAAAAATTGCTAATGATACTGAAAATATAAATGTTCCAGTTCATGTTGCTATTATTATGGATGGAAATGGACGTTGGGCAAAATCGCGTGGCTTGCCACGCTTATTTGGGCATCAGGCGGGGTCAAAGACAGTAAAAAAAATAATCAATGCTTGTTTAGAACGAGGCATTAAATTTTTAACTCTATATACATTTTCAACTGAAAATTGGTCACGCCCAGTTTTTGAAGTAAAAGGGTTGATGACCTTAATCGGTGACTATATTGACCGCGAAGCCATGAAATTGCATAAACTTGGTGTACGTTTCAAACATCTTGGGCGCATTGATGGCTTACCACAATTTTTACAAGAAAAAATTAAGAAAGCCATTGAACTCACTGAGCATAATTTAGGTATTACAGTTTGTGTGGCATTAAATTATGGCGGGCGCAATGACATTATTGATGCTGTCAAAGCCATTTTAGCCAGTGGACTCAAGCCCGAAGAAATTACAGAAGAAAAAGTTGCCGAATATTTAGGCACAAGAGGAATCCCCGAACCTGATTTGGTCATTCGCACCAGTGGAGAAAATCGCCTCTCCAACTTTTTGGTTTGGGAAACTGCTTACAGTGAATTATTTTTTACTCCCACTTTATGGCCCGATTTCAACCCCCGAAATTTTAGATGAAGCCTTAAAATCATACTCACAACGTAAACGGCGCTTCGGTGGTTTAGATGTTGAATCTGCTTCAGCATTGCTTGAAACATAAAAAATAATATTGTTTATAATTGTAGGGACACAGCCAAACGATTTATGACCAAACCTATAAATCAACCTGCTGTGTCCCTACTTTTTTATAAACTTCTATTTGAATTAAAAACATGTCAAACTTTTCATCACAAACCCCGACAAAAAATTTCCGCCCATGTCGTGGTTTGCTTTATTTAATCAACATGTTTACTTATCTCGTTTTGCATTCACATTATTTGTGCCATTGATGAGTGTAGCAACAGTCACACCAAAACAACTTCCACAATTTAGTACATTACTTGTAATCATTCTTGTGGCATGGGGCTTTCACATGACCTTTTATGGCATGAACGATGTCACCGATTATGAATTAGATAAAGTTCTCGGTCGCAAAGATGATCATCCACTCGTGCGAGGTGAAATGAGTCGGCGCACAGCACTCATCATCACATTACTTCATACTGTTGGCGCACTCATTATAGAAATTTTATCTGGCACAACATTAAGGTTGATGATTTTATTAATCATTGCTTTGGGCGGCGTCATCATCTATGATGTATTTAGCAAAAAAAATTCTTTTCCACCACTCACAGATGCAATTGAAAGTATTGGCTTCATTGCCTTATCTTTATACGGCGCAGATAAAGTTGGCGAGCCAAACGCATTATCCATTATTCTGGCAATTACATTCGGCGTGTTTCTCAATTTCATCACAGGTTCATTTCTCGGCATTGTAGATTTACACGGTGATTTGAAAGGTGGCGCATTCACAACGCCTATTTGGTTTGGCAATCGTCCTATTGAAAATTCTGAATTAACTTTTATTCCAAAATCATTATCCATTTTTGGAATTTCACAAATTGCATTGCTGGTGATTTTGAATCTTTTACCACTTCTGCGTAACGACTTTAATTATCAGCAACCATTTCTAACCATCATCACAACGATTAATATTATCGTCAGCCTGATTATGTTTATATACATCACCCGTTTTTTGATTTCAGGTGTGACTTGGCAAAAAGCGCCTCACGACATTGACCTCGACCTGCTTGCCGCTTATTCAGTTTTGATTTTGGCTGTTAGTTATTACTCCTACCTCTCCACTGCATGGATTATTACTTTAGCCATTGCAGTATCATCCCCATTGATTGCGAGTAAACTTATAAAATGAATCAAAATCTTTCTTCCCTCGCCGATAATCTCCTGTCTGCTGGCTGTATCAAGTTTGGAAGTTTCACTTTGAAATCAGGTTTGATATCACCAATTTATATTGACTTACGCCGCATCATTTCACAGCCACAGTTATTGTCACAAGTTGCTGAGGCGTACAAATCTCTACTCTCTAATCTCCAATTTGATAGAATCGCAGGCTTACCTTACGCCGCCATTCCGATTGCTACTGCTATTTCATTGCAAGGAAATTACCCCATGATTTACCCGCGCAAGGAATCTAAAACATATGGCACAAAAGCGGATATTGAAGGTGAATATCAACAAGGCGAGACAGTCTTAATCATTGACGATTTAGCCACCACAGGTGGAAGCAAATTTGAAGCGATTGAAAAATTAACCAGTGTAGGGTTAGTCGTTAAAGATATAGTCGTTTTGATAGACCGACAATCAGGCGCGAAAGAATCGTTAAGTCAGGCAGGGTTTAACTTACACGCCGTGCTGACGATTAATCAAATGTTGGAATATTGGGAAGAAACTGGTAAAGTAGAAAAAGAAAAAATTGCAGAGACAAGAAAATTTTTAAGTAACTCAAACTAAAGGAAAACATGAAAAACTTATTGATTCAGAAGAGCATTAAATTGGGAAGTATTATTGGAGTAGTCATTGGCGGTATTTTAGGTTTAGGGTTAGGTGCCATTACATTAAACTTTACCACAATAGTGATTAGCACAATTGGTGGAATGATTTTAGGAAGCATTGCTGGCATATTAACGGGCTATCTAACGGTCAAAACAGCTGGCACAACCGAAGGCGTTAGCGTGGGTGCTTACACAGGTATGGCAACAGGGGCTTTTTTCGGCGCAATTGTAGGTTTATTTATGCCGAGTTCTTTACCTAGCAATGCTGATAACTCCGTACTTTTAGATACGCTCTTTGCAGGTCGTTTTGAAATTGTGGCTTTATTTAGCTTTTTGTTTTCTGTTTTAGCAACTGTAGTTGGTGCGTGGGTTGCAGGAAAGAATTTAGTGCCCAGAGATACGCACAAAAAATAATATGTCAAAAAAACATACATTCACAGCCATGATTCAAGACGTGAGCGCAGGCGGGGCGTTTGTTGAAATTCCATTTGATGTAGAAAAAGCATTCGGAGAAAAACGCCCAAAAGTGAAAGCCACATTTGAGGGCGTACCGTATCGTGGAATTTTATCGCGCATGGGAACAGAAAATCATATTCTGATTGTTTTGAAAAACATTCGAGAACAAATTGGCAAATCAGCTGGCGATACAATCAAAGTCACAGTGGAGTTAGATACTGAACCGCGTATTCTTGAACTTCCCAAAGAATTAATCAAAGAATTGAAAAAAGATAAAATAGCCAAAACTTTTTTTGATACATTATCTTACTCTCACCAAAGAGAATATGTATTGTGGATTAACGAAGCCAAAAAAGAAGAAACTCGCCTAAAAACGTGTTACGAAAACAATTGAAATGTTACAAAAAGGAAAGAAAGCCAGATAATGGAATTAAAAACTTATCTCGAACATTTATACAATTACAACTACTGGGCGAATAAAAGATATGTGGCTGTTGCTGAAACACTTACAAAAGAGCAACTATTTCACAAACACGGACATTCTTGGGAAAGTGTGCATAATGTTTTGGTACACATGATGAGTTCAGAGCAAATGTGGCGTTTACGTTGGCTTGGTGAACCAGCTCCTACACTCAATGCAGAAGATTTTTCAGATGTTGACTCTATCAAAACCTATTGGGTAGATGTTGAAAAAAACATGCGTGAGTTTATTGCTCAACAAAGTGAACAAAGTTTAATCAAAGATACTTCTTATACAAACCCCAAAGGTGAAACGTTTACTTTGCCATTATGGCAAATGATGGCGCAACCGCCTAATCACAACACGCATCATCGCGGCGAGTTAGCCGCCATGTTTGCGTTGATGAATGTCGCTCATCCTGAAGAAGAAATAATTCAATATTTTTTGAATGTGAGTGGGCAGAAACATTTTTAAACACGAAGGACATTACAATAGCTCAAGTCGCCGTCTTTGGCGGCTTATTTTTGATAATCAGCCCCACGCCGAGGACGCGCGGGGAGCAGAATAGATAATTGAATTATTATGTATAAAATCATTCGCCCTTTGCTCTTTAAGTTTGACCCTGAACTTGCTCATGCTATTACGCTTCATTCATTACGGATTACGGGGAACTTCTCACTTTCTAATTTATTGCTCAAACAAATTTATAAAACAAAATCAAAACCAGTGGAGGCATTTGGGTTTACATTTAAGAATCCAATAGGGGTGGCGGCAGGCTATGACAAAAATGGCGTTGCAATTAATGGCTTGGCAATGCTGGGGTTTGGTCATGTAGAAATTGGCACGGTGACTCCTTTAGCACAAGAGGGGAATCCTAAACCGAGAGTCTTTCGTTTAATTGAAGATGAAGCAGTTATCAATCGTATGGGCTTTCCGAGTTTTGGGGCAGATTATGTTAGCCAAAAAATTAAACCTCTTGAAAAAATTAGTCCGTTTTCAAAATTGATTATTGCACGTTGGAGAAGTGCAAATATTATTTTGGGAATCAATCTCGGTAAAAATAAATCCACCCCTAATGAAGAAGCAGTGTTAGATTATTTATCTCTGATGCAGTTGCTTTGTGCTTATGCTGATTATTTGACGATTAATGTCAGTTCGCCCAATACAGTGGGGCTACGAAATTTACAAGGCAAACATGCTTTGCAAGTTTTGTTAAAACAAATTGATGCCCAGAGAAAAATAGAAGAAAAAAATTTAGAAAAGAAAATACCGGTGTTAGTAAAACTTGCCCCAGATTTAACTGAAGCAGAATTAGACGATGCGATTGATGTAATTCTTGATTCTAAAATGGATGGTGTTATTGTTAATAATACAACGGTTGGACGTGAGGGATTAAAGTCAAACTATCAGCTAGAATCAGGTGGGCTGAGCGGTAAACCACTATCAGCTAGGAGTGAAGCGGTTCTTCATCAAGCAGTAAAAAGAATTGGTGGGAAAATTCCAATTGTGAGTGTGGGTGGAATTATGAATGTTGATGATGCAAAACGCCGCCTCGATGCTGGGGCGACGTTGATTCAAATTTATACGGGGATGATTTATGAGGGACCTGGTTTGGCGAAAAAGATTTTGAGAGGTCTGTAGATGGTGTTTAGCGGGCAGGTCTTAGGACTGGCATTGGGGCTTCATCACGTATGGTGAAAAAGTTTTTGGGTAGTGGTAATGGCTCTAAAATGCGTTTTGTGCCGAGTGAGTCGATTGGGTAGTAGTATAAATTGATTGGGCTTTCTACGCCGAGACGAATATCTTGAAATGCGAAGATGATAAATTTGCCGTCGGGGCTAAAGGAAGCATCTCGATAGCAACAGTTGCCTTCGTAAGGTGCTTGAAATTCAAATTTGTGGGTGTAGCCGTTGTAGAAAAGTAGGTCGCCAAAACCGCCATTGCGTTTGGGGCTATTCATGTAGAAGAGTAAGTTGCCATCCCAATCAAAGTTTTCGATGGTGTCGCTAAAGTTGAAGCGCCCAAGTGGGAATTCATCAAGTGGTTCAAAGGTTGATTTGTCGCATTTTTGAATATCAACGATGCGAATTTCATCTACACGGATACCGCCTTTGTTGGCGAATACTTTGAGTGCTAATTTTGTGCCATCATCTGACCACAGGGCGTCGGTGACTGCGAATTTGTCGTAGAATATGCAGCCTTTTAATTCGAGTAGGTGGTTTCGGTTGCTTACTTGACGTAGTTTTTCGACATTGAATGGTACTACAAATAATTCGCGATTGACTGCAATTGCGGCTTGGGTGCCATCGGGTGAAACTTGGAATGATTCGAAGTTTTCAGCCACAGGGTAGCTCATAATTATTTCTTCGCGTAGGGTTTCGATATCAACTGTTTTTACGCTTTTGCCACTCATGTATAAAATTGTATTTCCATCGGGTAGCCATTGTAAGTTGAATTTTTCTACGCCATCTGTTGTTAATTGGGTTGGGTCAGAGCCGTCTATGTTGGAAATCCAAACTTCGTTGGATCTTAGGAAGGCAATTTTGTCTGCACCGCCGAGTATGGGTAGGTTTGAAGTAGGTTGTGAGGTGAGTGTAGAAACTATTTGTGTAGTGGGGGCGGCTGTTTCTATAATGGCGGGTGTAGCAGTAATTTGAATTACCAATGGGGTAATGGTGTTTGCTGGGGTTGAGGCAATTGGGCTAGTTGCGGAAGGCTGTATAAGTTGAAAGATTTCTTCTCCGTAGGCAAATATGCCTCCAAAAAGAACTAGTGCGCCTAGCAGTAATGCTCCTATAGCAAAAGGAGACCAACGGCGATGTCGGTCGGGTGCGTTTTGTGGTTTGTGCTTTTTTGTAATGGTTGTTTTGTTAAAGGGTGCTAGCTTTTCTGTGGCGGCATTCTTTTTTTCTGGAGGGGTTTCTCCGCGAATGAAAGCTTTGATGGTTTCGACCAGCTCAACAGCCGTGCCGAAGCGGTCATCTTTATCTTTTGCCATAGCAGTAGAGATGACTTTTTCCATCCATGTTGGCAGGCTGGGGTCGGCTTCTAGAATATGTGGCACAGGTTCGGTAACGTGTTTAATTGCCAAGCCTAAAGGTGTATCGGCTTGGTAGGGTTGTTTTCCAGTCACCATTTCATATAAGATGACACCTAATGCATAAATATCAGTTCGACCATCTACCCCTTCGCCGGAGGCTTGTTCGGGAGCCATGTAAGCAGGTGTTCCGATGATGGCACTGCCTGTTACATTGCTACCTTCGCCTTGTGAAAATTTTGCAATGCCAAAATCTGAAATAAGAGGCAAGCCATTGCTGGTGAATAAAATATTGGCGGGTTTTAAGTCTCGATGAACAATACCTTTACTGTGAGCTTCATCTAAACCTGGGGCAATTTGCTCTAGTAACTTAACGGCTTCTTGAATGGTATAGGTTTTAGTCTTTATTTTGTCTGAAAGCGAACCGCCACCCATGTGACGCATGACAAAATATGGTTGATGATTTTCTTCGCCTACATCGTACACAGGCACAATGGCTGGATGTTCTAGTTGGGCAATGATTTTTGTTTCACGTTCAAAGCGAGCACGAAATTGTGGGTCGGCGTGAATTAATTCAGGTGGCAAAAATTTGATTGCCACATTGCGTTCAAAGAGAGGGTCGTATGCTAAATAGACAGTAGCAAAACCTCCACGCCCAAGTTCGGATTTGATTTCGTAACGCCCAATTTTTTCGGGGGTAGCCATAAGTAGGCTATAGTATACCTAGTCGGTGGCATGGGCGCAAGAATAAAAATGTTGCAAAAACAAAGCGGATTAATCCATATACAACCCGCCACTGGACGCCATCCAGTCGGCAATTTTTTCAACGGCAAGAGAAATGTTGTTGTCTGAAATATCAAGTTTCAACGTAGGCAGAAGCGATTCATCAGCGAGTTGATGAATTAACTTTTGTTCTTCGATAAAGAGATTCAAATCATCATATTGTGATGGATTACCAGATACTTTGAGTCTTTCGGCTCTAGCGGATTCAAAAGATTCTGGCGAACGAGTTAATAACACCAGCCGAAAATTCAAAGGCAGTAATCTTTCTTCTAACCAACGAAAATCGTAATTTTTGTTATACGCTCTTAACTGATACATGCGAGTTGATACATGAAAGCGGTCAACGATCCATGAATAATATTTTTGTAATTCAAATAACTTCACCCACGTTTCATAGGTTTCCATTGCCAATGATTCTTCGTGTGGTTCAAAGTTAATTAATCCACGCCCCCATGGAAAGTTTGTAAACGCACACCATTCTCCAGAAATGAGCGGCGAATGATACTTATACTTGCGTGGACCAACAATTCTTGGATGTTCATTCAAAGCAAAAGCAATATCAGTTTTGAAGGTTAAGCGTGTACCTTCAAGAATGATTTTAGGTGTCAGCTTAGGCATAGATTAATTATATTCCCATTGCAAGAGCAAACACTCACCTTAAATATTTGTAAAATTCTAATAATATTCTGAAAGGTTTTCCCTATATACTTGTGGTAGGATTCTGTCAGGTATAAAACTATGGACGATAAAATTACAATTATTGAAGGACCGCCCCCAATCTTTGAGCATGTTAATGACGGTTGGGCAATGGGTTTGAACGAAAGCCCGAAACTTTCTGTGCCTGCACTTACGCGTTTACGCACATTCAATGGTAATGCTTTAGTAGAACGCTGTTACAACGCATGGCATAATAAAAATACAATTCATTTGCATTATCGCAACGAAATGGGGCTTGAACAAACTGCTCCTATTCTTGCCGCAAGAAATGTAGAAACGCAAGAAGGACATGTGTTGTTGTTGTGGGTTCATTTAGATGGCGAATCTATTGAATATGAAACCGATAGCAATGATGATGACCTATTTGATGATGATTTGACAGATTAGTAAAATAAGCCTCCGAGGTCTTTAAGACCTCGGAGGCTTATTTTTTAGGAGAAAATATGTTAGCGCTTCTTTATGACTTTCAAGCTGGTTGTGCAACTCTAACGTTATCCTACCCTGAGCGTGCTAATGCTTTCAATACTGAAATGGTACAAACTTTATTGAGAGAATTAATCAAAGCAGAAAATGATTCACATGTAAAGTGTATTGTCATCACAGGTTCGGGCAATACCTTTAGCGCGGGGCAAGATATTAAAGAAATGAAACAAGGCGAAGCGATTTCCTATCGCCAACATTTGGATGAAACATATAACCCATTAATTTTACAAATTAGAAAAATGGGCAAACCTGTTATTGCCGCCATTAATGGGGCTTGCGCAGGTGCGGCATTTGGAATCGCATTGGCTTGTGATTTACGCATTGCAAAATCAAGTGCATATTTTGTGGTGGGCTTTAGTGGTATTGGGCTTGCACCCGATTCTGGGGTGTCTTTATTTTTGCCACATTATATTGGGCTGGGTAGAGCGCAAGAATATTTTTATTCCAATAAAAAAATTTCAGCACAATTGGCTTACGAATGGGGTATCGTTAATCAAGTAGGGGGGTTTAATTATCAGAGTTTGATCAAGTCTAAAGTGCAGGAACTAGTTGCAGGTCCGCGTGAGGCGTTTGCTTTAGGTAAACAGGCGTTTAACCAAGCAGTTTTCCCAAATTTGGAAAGTGTGCTAGCCAATGAAGGTATCCTGCAAGATGAAGCAGGGAAGTCGGCTAGCCATCGAGAAGGTGTAAAAGCATTCTTTGAAAAGCGCCTACCAAAGTATGAATAAAGAGCGGTAGAATTGGGTCGTAAGTCAACCCATTAAAAAAAAATAAATTTAGGAGATGACGTATGGCTGGAAAAATCAATGCGTTTGATATGGCACAAATTCAGTTTGATACTGTTGCAAAGCAACTCAAACTAGATACTGAAATTGCGGAAATTTTGCGCTGGCCCCAAAGAGAATATTCTTTTCGTATTCCAGTGCGAATGGATAATGGCTCGTTAAAAGTTTTTCAAGGTTTTCGTGTGCAACATAACGATGCACGCGGACCAAATAAAGGTGGCATTCGTTTTGCGGCAGATGAAACATTAGATACCGTGCGTGCTTTAGCAACGTGGATGACTTGGAAATGTGCTGTGGCGGATATTCCACTTGGTGGCGGTAAAGGTGGCGTTGTTGTTGACCCATCTACTTTATCAGTCAATGAAAAAGAAGCCTTATGCCGAGGTTGGGTGCGAGCGATGTGGAAGAATATTGGTCCACGCAATGATGTGCCAGCACCAGATGTGGGCACCAACTCACAAATGATGGGCTGGATGATGGATGAGTATTCACGTTTGGTTGGCGAATACACACCAGGCGTTTTCACTGGTAAACCAGTTGGTGGTGGTGGCTCGTTAGGGCGCACCGAAGCCACAGGCTATGGCGTAATTTATAACGTACGTGAAGCCATGAAACATCTCAAAATGAATCCTAAAAAAGCTGTGGCATCACTGCAAGGTTTTGGAAACGTCTCTCAATATGCCGCCATTGGCTTTGTTGAAATTTTAGGTGGCACAGTGGCTTGTATTTCATGTTATGACCGTCACGATAAAAAAGCATACACTTACAGCAAAAAAGGCGGCATTGACCCACGCTTTTTGATTTCTATTGTTGATCAATACGGAACAGTGGATAAGAAAAAAGCATTAGACGCAGGCTACAAGGTAGATGATGGTGATAAATGGATCGAAGCCGATGTAGATGTCATCATCCCTGCCGCATTAGAAGGTCAGATAACAGGGGATACAGTAAAGAAAATGTCTAAAGGTGTTAAGTTGATTGCCGAAGGTGCAAATGGACCTACTACGCCCGAAGCTGATGAAATTCTCAAGAAAAATAAAGTTTTTGTCATTCCAGATTTTCTATGCAATTCTGGTGGTGTTACTGTTTCGTATTTTGAACAAGTACAAAATGACATGAATTATTACTGGGCAAAAGAAGAAGTGTTACAACGCCTAGACCAAAAAATGACTTCTGCCTTTCACGCTGTATTGGATCGCAGTTTGCAAGAAAAAGTTTACACACGCGATGCCGCCTACATGGTTGCAATTGACCGAGTGGTTAAAGCAATGGAATTACGCGGCTGGTTAACAGGCGATGCATAAAAGCAGAGACTAGAGAATTAGAGATTAGAGGATTTGCCAAAAGCGAATCCTCTTTTTATTTTTTCGCTTCATGCCTGACCGTCAATCTGATTCTGTTTTCTTTAACTTTTTTCTACCTTTGATATTTGATACAATCGTTATACTGATTACTAATTCTCTAATATCGAGGTTTTTATGAAACAAACTTTCAAATGGGATGATCCCTTCTTACTCAACGACCAACTGACAGACGAAGAAAAAAATGATTCGTGATACTGCTCGCAAATACTGTCAGGATAAATTACAACCACGCATTCTCGAAGCCAATCGTCACGAAATTTTCCATAGAGAAATCATGGATGAGATGGGTAGTTTGGGATTTTTAGGCTCAACCATCCCCGAAGAATATGGAGGCGCGGGTTTGAATCATGTTGCTTATGGATTAATCGCCCGTGAAGTGGAACGAGTTGATAGCGGTTATCGTTCTGCCATGAGTGTGCAAAGTTCGTTGGTGATGTATCCGATTTATACCTACGGAACAGAAGAACAACGCAAAAAATATTTACCTAACTTAGCCAGCGGAAAATGGGTCGGCTGTTTTGGATTAACTGAACCCAATCACGGCTCTGACCCTGCCAGCATGGAAACACGCGCCAAAAAAGTAGATGGTGGTTATATTTTACAAGGCAATAAAATGTGGATCACCAATTCACCGATTGCAGATGTGTTTGTAGTGTGGGCAAAACTTTCCGCCGAGGACGGCGGAAAGAGCCAATCTGCCCACAACGACGGAAAGAGCAAGCCTGCTCACAACGACGGAAAGAGCAAGCTTGCTCACAACGCCGTCCTCGGCGGTGATGGCGAAATTCGCGGTTTCATTTTAGAAAAAGGCATGAAAGGTTTATCTGCTCCGAAGATTGAAGGTAAATTTAGTTTGCGTGCTAGCGTCACTGGTGAAGTGGTGATGAATGAAGTCTTTGTGCCTGCTGAAAATATTTTCCCCGAAGTTAAAGGTTTGAAAGGTCCGTTTGGATGTTTGAATAAAGCACGTTATGGAATTGCTTGGGGAGCATTAGGTGCGGCAGAATTTTGTTGGCACGCCGCGAGACAATACACATTAGACCGTCCACAATTTGGTCGTCCACTGGCGGCGAATCAAATCGTTCAATTGAAATTAGCCAACATGATGACAGAAATTTCATTAGGCTTACAAGGTGCATTGCGAGTTGGAAGATTGATTGATGAAGATAAAGTATCACCTGAAATGATTTCATTAATCAAACGTAATTCATGTGGCAAAGCCTTGGAGATTGCACGCATCTCACGCGATATGCACGGCGGAAATGGCGTCTCTGATGAATTTCACGTCATTCGTCACATGATGAATTTGGAAGCAGTCAATACTTATGAAGGCACGCACGATGTCCATGCTTTGATTTTGGGCAGAGCGCAAACGGGGATTCAGGCATTTTCGTAATTAGACGATTGACGATAGACCACAGACAATCGTCTCAAAAATATTTTCAAATTTGAACTGAACCTTAGGTTTAACCTAAGTTCTAGTTCAAATCTTATAAAAAAGTACCGCGATATGAATATCGCGGTACTTTTTTATTTTATTATTTCCATGAGTTCTATACGATTTCCAAACGGGTCGAAGATGTGAACACGCTTGAAGCCAGATAAGGCTGGTTGAGCAGAATCAATTTCAAGGTCAGCGGATTGAAGCGCGGTGATAAATTCATCTAACGAATCTACAATCAAGGCAGGGTGTGCTTTTTGGGCAGGACGAAAATCCTTTTCAATTCCTAAATGAATTTGTACTTGCTGATGTTGAAACCAAACGCCACCTCGTTTTGCTAAATCGGGCGGCTTGGGGATTTCATCAAAACCAAGTAAGTGTATATAAAATTCACGTGCTTTATCTTCTTGACCTGCTGGCATGGCGAGTTGCACATGATGAAGGTTTAAAATTTTCATTACGGTTCTACGGGATAGCCCGCATTAACCCACACTTCAAAACCAC
>LMZR01000028.1 GCA_001567105.1 Chloroflexi bacterium OLB14 | reverse complement strand
TTCATCAATTTGACCTCGGAGTTCTTTAAGAACTCCGAGGTCTTTTTTACCTTGCAACTTTTCCCTATCCTCCCCTGTATACCTTGCATCAAACAAACGAAAGGATAAACCTATGGCAGACATCTCCGCCATCTTCTTCATTCTCTTAATCATCGGTGTTGCATTCCCCGCTTTACTAACCGCTTTATGGTTATTGTTCCCTAAATTAATTTCACGCGCGCAAACTCGTGTGGAAAAAACTCCCTGGGCAACTTTTTGGATGGGATTAATCACCTTGATTGCTTTTGTGATTCCAATTGTGATTCTCTTCGCGCTTCCCTTCGGACCTGCGAAATTTTTCGGTTGGATTTTGCTTGGTCTTTCGCTGACAATTTCTTCCATCGGCTCGGCGGGCATTTCTGCACATTTAGGCAAAAGGCTTTCACTCAATAGCAACTTCTCGCCACTTAGCGGATTCATTCGCGGAGCAGTGATTTTAGAACTCGCCGCATTCTTTCCATTACTTGGCTGGCTATTCGTTTGGATTCCCATGTTAATCATGGCTTTTGGTGCAACAACTTTCGCTTTGTTAAATTGGAATCCGCGTGAGAAAGCACACACAGAAATAAGTAAACAAGTAAATATGGAAACAAGTACACAAGTGAATATGTAAACAAGTTTCCACTTTCTACTTTCCAATTCTCTAATCTCTGGTCTCGATACGCCCTTCGTAACAACCACTCAGGGCTACTCGACCAACGAATTACCAATTACTACTTACCAATCCCTATGACCCTATCTCGAAGAGACTTCCTCAAACTCGGCGCACTGATTTCAGCAAGCACAGCCTTAGCCTCTTGTGCGCCAGTGTATAGAAAACTTTCAGGTGATTTACCTGTCACCGCATGGACTTTATTTAATGCACATGATTTCATGGCATTAAATCGCATCACCTTTGGGGCTAGAACTGAAGAAAGAAGTCGCTTCTTAGAAGTTGGGCTAGCAAATTACATCGAAGAACAACTTGATTTTGAAAACATAGATGATTTTGCTTGTGATTTACGACTTGCAACTTTCAACACATTAGATAAAGATGCCAACGAACTTGAAGCAATCAGCAACAAACTTTTTAATGGCTACGATAGAAAAACAGTCCCCGATGAATTACGTCAAGCCACTTTGATTCGTCAAATTTATAGTAAACGTCAACTCTATGAAACGATGGTTGAATTTTGGTCAGATCATTTCAATATTTTCATCGCAAAAGATAATTGCTTCTTCCTCAAAACCGTAGATGACCGCGAAGTGATTCGCAAACATGCCCTCGGCTCATTTCATGATTTAGTTTCTGCATCAGCACATTCACCTGCTATGTTAACTTACTTAGATAATCAAGTGAATCGCAAAAGAAAGCCTAATGAAAATTATGCACGTGAATTAATGGAACTTCACACACTTGGTGTGAATGGCGGTTACACACAAGATGATGTTATGGAATTCGCAAGATGTTTAACAGGTTGGACTGTCAAAGAACACTTTTGGCTTGGTGAATTCGAATTCAACGAAAAGCAACATGATCGAGGCGTGAAAAAAAGTTTTGGGTCAAACGATTCAGCCCGCAGGTCAAAAAGAAGCGGAACAAGTTATCGAAATGTTAGCTTCACATCCTAGTACCGCAAAATTTATATCCACAAAATTATGTCGCCGTTTTATCGCCGATAATCCGCCACAAGAAATTATCGAAAAAAGCCGCGCAAACATTTTTACAAACGAATGGCGATATCAAATCTGTTTTGAAAATTATTTTATTAGATGGTCTGGCATTTGCGCAACCAAAATATAAACGTCCTGCAAATTTTGCTTTATCTGCACTGCGCATGTTAAATGTTGAAACTGATGCAATTGCAATTAACAAACATTTGTTGCGCATGGGTCAGCAATATTTCAATCATCCCACACCTGATGGCTATTCAGATATGAGCGAAATGTGGCAAGGAAATTTAATGCCGCGTTGGCAATTTGCATTTGATTTGATTCGCAATGAAATTAAAAACACAAAACATGATTTAAGAAATTTATTAGATGTCACTTCGACTGGCAGTTTACAAGATGATATAGATTCGATTTCATCTTTATTATTTGGCTCACCGATAGAACGCCTCACACGTGACCTGCTAATTGATTCTGTTTCATCAGCAGGTGCCAACACGGACGAAGCCTTGCAAATCATCGCTGGTAGTTTAATCGCTTCACCTGCATTTCAATGGAGATAGTATGGAGTGCAACAGCTTGCTGTTGCAAAAACGGGAGCAAGCTCCCTGACTCCAAATTTAGGAGAAACCTATGTTACATGCCTTACCTATGATAAATAAAACTTGGATGCCACGTTTGGCATTTGCGCCACAAAATACTGCTCCACGTGGTGATACTTTAGTAGTTGTATTTTTACGTGGCGCAGCAGATGTATTAAACATGGTTGTGCCTCATGGCGAAGATGCTTATTATCAATTACGCCCATCACTTGGAATTGCCAGACCAGATGATTCAAGTGCGAATAAAGAAGACCGTGCTGTTGACCTTGATGGATTCTTTGGCTTACATCCAAACATGTATCCATTAATTGATGCGTGGACAGATGAACAACTTGCTATCATCCATGCTTGTGGCGCACCAGATGAATCGCGCAGTCATTTCAAAGCGATGGAGTTAATGGAACGTGGTGTAGAAGATGAACGCGGACCTGCCTCAGGTTGGATTGGTAGACATTTAGCAACATTGAATACAGGTAATTCATCGCCGCTTCGTGCAGTTGGTATGGGAACGAGTCCACAACGAAGTTTGAGTGGTTCAGTGCCTGTTTCTGCATTACGTTCCATTGTAGATTTCCATTTAGGTGGTGATCAACAAGCACTTGCTCAAATGCGTTCTGCTTTGAATGTGGTTTATCAAAATGATGCAATGGGATTAGATACATTATCCATTATGGATACGTTAGAAAAACTTGACCCATTAACCTATCAATCAAAAATTCCATATCCTGATTCTGAATTTGGTTTAGCACTTAAGCAAACTGCTATGTTAATTAAAGCCGAAGTTGGGCTGGAAGTCTCTGCCATTGATGTAGGTGGTTGGGATACACATTTTGCACAAGGCTCTGTTACTGGTCAAATGCCGAAGTTGATGAAAGATTTAGCCGAAGGTCTCGCCGCTTTTCATGCTGATATGCAAGATCACATGAATCAACTCACCACAGTCACCATGTCTGAATTTGGCAGACGTGCCTCTGAAAATGGAAGCCTCGGCACAGATCATGGTCACGGAAGTATGATGATGGTATTAGGTGGTAACGTGAACGGCGGTAAAGTTCATGGCGAATGGCCAGGCATGAAAGAAGGTCAGTTAGTTGGACCAGGCGATTTAGCAGTCACTACCGATTATAGAGATGTTTTATCTGAGGTATTAACCAAACGCTTGAACAACCCCGCTACGAATGAAATTTTCCCTGAGTATCAACCAGTGATGGGGAATGTGTTGAAATAAAAAAACGTAAAGACACGGCGACGCCGTGTCTTTACAAAGAATTAATTCCCACCCATGGTCACAGTGATATATCCACCAAAGTTACTATCAGCATAATAAGCATAACCTACGCCGATATATTTCATACTTGGATTCAATACCGCTTCCCAATGACCAGCATCTGCTCGCCATTGGTCAATTGCATTTTGAGGTGTGCCGATGGCGATGATTTCAAGATAGTTCAAAGAAGTAAAACCTGCATCTGCAAGCCTATTTCCAATTGTTGAGCCGTCTGAACCTGTATGGTTTAAGAAATTATTACACGCCATATCTATGCTGTGATTTTGTGCGGCGGATGTTAATTGTGCATTGACAGTTAACGTAGATAATTTCGCAGTCACTCGTGCTTGATTAATCAAAGAAATAATTTGCGAAACATAACTTGCATTTTGTGTGTAACTACAATTGCTGTTTCCACCAGATGGTACATAAGGTGTTTTTGTTGTGGATGCACTTGGCGTTTGCGGATTTAAATTCCCTACTACAATTTTTACCCAAAATGTTTTTTCTGTGCCGATAAAAATGCTATTTCCATTTGTGTTGTGTAATGTGAAATTTCCTTGATACGTTCCATCCACTGTGGGTGCGGTCAAATTGACCGAGACTTGGACAATGCCTTTCGGAGCAGTATCAGGCACGGGCGCGGATTGAGGCGCAGACATTTCATCACCGCTATCAAATTGAATTGTGTATCCAACCCAATTGCAATCACCTACATTTTGAAATTCCCAAGTCTTCGTAAATTTTTCACCTGCTTTGATATTTGTATCATCAGGGATGGTGACATCGCGCAATAAAATAGCACTGTCTTTGCAATTTGCGTTTTGGGTAACTGCTAATGTTGGCGCAACTGTTGATTCAAAAGTTGGCGTTAAAGTTGCTGGCACAAAACCTGCTTTGGTTGGAATCAAAGTAGCAGTGACAAACCCCGCTGGCGTTGGCGTTTGAGGAGCATCCACTCCAATTGAAATGCACGAAGATAAAAATAAAATTGATAAAAGAAAAATTTTTTTATACATAACTGCCCAACTAAATAGATAACTAGAACATCATCATCTGCTTAGCAGATTTTTCAATCGGGTCACTGGTGATTTGTTCTGCAAATGTTTCGCGTGTTAATACTGTTACTTCTAACATGTTTCGCAAAGTTCTAAATTTTACAAGCGGAATGTTTTTCATGCGTTCTTTCAAACTTGGGTCGCGGTCTTGTTTGTAAGCGATTAAGTTGCTCGCCCACCAGGTATGACTAAGATAGTTTGCTCATCTGCATTTTCTAAAGCTTTGTTGACTAAAGCCGAAGCCATGACGCGAAATTTTCTAACAGGCTTTTTGTTTTCACTCCATGTTAACACTTTATCATCCAAAGATGAATCATAGTTAAGTCGTTTGCCGATTTCTGCTAAGATGTTAAAAATATTCTTCACTTCCTCACGCCTAACTGATGAAATATCTTCATCGCGCAATTTCCAGCGAGGTTTATCATCATTGCTAGCATACGAATTTAACACAGCATAAATCAAACCTTTCGATGGAGTCATTAACCCTGTAAATTGTTTGTATAAATCTTCTTCCACTTCTAAGAAAATGGCATTGGGATTTTTCTGCAAATAATTCACAATTGCTTTTTCAATTTTGTCAGAGAGGGATTCGATTTCTTCAGCGGTGGTCGAGTAGGCGGCGGGTTTCGATATGTCTTTTGGACTACTCAACCAACGTCGCCGTATTGAGACCACATCCCACATCCCAGTATCCACATTCTCGCTTGTAGAATAATGAACAAAAACATTTTCATCTTTCAAAGCCGTTTCAAATAGATGATTAATTTTTCTAAAAGTTTCATCAAACTCATCTTCGTTTTGCTTCAAAGTATTTTGTTGTGTTAAATTAATCAAACCTGCTAAATGCACATAAAAATATTTCGCTGGTTCACTACGTTCAGATAAAAATGTTTGCAAAGCGTGCTTAAATTTTTCTTGATTCACTTTTTCAACTTTTGGCTTTTGACTACTTTTCCAAACAATTTGCACAGGGTCAAGTTCAGTTCGCAAGGCTACGCTTTGCAAATCAAAACCTGCACACCATGTCGCCGTCATGGCTGATGTTAAAAAAGCAGGTTCAGGTTCGGGTAATAAACCAAACACTGGCACGCCATCGGCTAACAATTCATTCAAATAATTAAACATCGCAAACAATGCTGTTGCATTCCACGCCCAATCATATCTTCGGCGGCGCAAGGCAATTTTATACGGCTCCACAAAATCTTTGCCCCACAACCAACCAGCCCACAAAGCGGATAAAGTCCAAAATGCTTGATTAGGTCGTGGCACTGAACCAATCACCGCCGCAATTGGAATTTCACGTTTGACTTGATTGGCTAAATCTTTTAATCTACCTTCATAGATTAATATCCCGCCACTTTCTGGAATTTTTTTTGGATACGCTTCACACACGACGGGTGAGCCTGATTCTGCAAACAAGCCGACTCCTCGCTCCAGCATGTTCCAGATATTATGTTCCCGAAATTGATTCGGGATTGAAAGTTGTTTGGGTCTCTTTCTTTCTTCAGGATATGACCATAATGTATTACCCGCATCACAGGCTAATAACACTAAAGCAGTTAAGGCGCGTTTTCTTTCAGCAGAAATTTCTAAACCATCTAAGCGATTAATAATTGTTGATAAAGCATATAACGGACGTGGCAGATAATGTTCAATGGCTTCTTCGGCGTAGATTCTATCTTCATCATTGAGTGAGACAACTTTTTCAAACAAACGTGAGCGATGTAATGTATCTGTTTCAGCAACTTTTTTTGCTTTTTCTTTATCTTCATCATTTGTAACTTTTTCGCCTTCATCATTACAATGTCCGCATTTGTAAATTTTTGCATAGGGAACATCTTCCCCTTTTTTCCATAGAAAAACTTCTACTTGAATTTGTCCATTACATTTTTCGCAAGTAGATGAATAAAGTGATTGCAAATGACTTGCGAGTCGTTCATCACCTTTTTTTACTGCACCTAAATCTGCTAGCCCTGCAATAAATTCTGACTCAGGTGGTGGGTTAGCAAATATCTCCAACAAAAAACGTGTAATTGGATTATTGGCTGTGACTAAGACTCTATAGCCACTACGCGCGGCTTCTAAAACAAGTCGAGGCGAGAATCCGAATGGGTCTAGTAACCAATTACCAGTTAAAGTCTGAAGCGAAAGCCAAGCGGAGATAACTCCCTCTTCCAGTGGAGGAAGAAATCTGGAAAGCGCACCTGAATCCGCGGGTTTGAATCCAGTAATATATGGCTGGGGTTGCATTCATTAAGTATACAACTAGAATGGTTACTATAAATAATCCATGATACACTTTGCTAACGTTCAGGCTGGAGCGTTATAGACAAATGGAGAAGAGATGGAACTAGGTTATATGTAGCAACCTACCGTACGCCGCAACTGAAGAGCAAGTCAAAATGCACTTTAGTCAGGCTGGGAATGTCAAATCTGTAGCATTGATTACAGACCGTGCAACAGGACGTGCAAAAGGTTTTGGATTTGTTGAAATGTCAACAGATGAAGAAACTCAAAAAGCCATTAGCATGTTTCACGGCAAAGATTTTATGGGTAGAGTCATTACAGTAAACATTGCTCGCCCACGTGAAGAACGCCCGCAACATAGAAATAGATATCGTAGCGGTGGCAATGAAGGTCGCGCCTAATTTTAGATAATCTCCCAGCCCTGAACTTGAAAGAAAAAAAACAGCCTCGTAATACGAGGCTGTTATCATTATGCAATGAAAAAGATAATCCTCCTTGGTCCCATTTTATTCGCCAGTGTGCTAACTATTTTAACATTTATAAAATATGATTTTTTAATTTCCTTAGGCTGGCATCCAATCAACGCCCCAACTTTTGATTGGCCCAGCGGATTAGCACTTGGAAAATATGGCTGGATTATGACCTCGACATTTATCATCAGTGGGTTGATTATGTCTCTCTTCGCTTATCGCCTCTTTCTTGACCTTCAAGTTGGTTCTGCATCTCGGCTGGGTACTTTTCTGTTTGCTTGTGCTGGCATTGCCTTGGCTATGCTGGCTTTCACCACAGACCCCACCATTCGTGACACTCCATCTACTTGGCATGGGCGTTTACATGATTTATCTTTTGTATTGCTTGGTTTAACCTTATTCCCTGCCATGATTGTTTTAGGTTTTGCATTTCGCAATGATGCAAAATGGAAAAATTTATCTATTTATACTTGGTTAACGTTATGCTTAGCCGCTCCTGCCTTTGCACTTAAAGGTGCGGCCTTTTATGTTTTTCTGTTTGCTATTTTGGTGTGGAATGAAGTGGTAGCGTTAAGGTTGACAAAATGTAACTAAGTTTTACACAATGGATCGTAAAATCGGTACACGTTGAATGATATACACACTCAGCCATGATATAAGAAAAGTAATGACCGCAGCAATAGGAATAGAAATCACAGCATTGTATGTTTGAATGTGGAGTCCGTACAATTTTGCAAGTATAGACACCCATTCAAAGATAATTACATGAATAAGAAATATCCCAAAACTAGTCGCACTAACTTGATGCGCAATTTTTATAACCAATGGCGGGGCTTTTCCCGCTATGTTTTTCATCAACAAAAATGCCCCAAGTGACATTATGATAATATTCAAACTTAAGTAACTTCGGAAGACTAGTTTATTATCTTGAGGGGAAATATCATAATAATGCACAAGAAAAGTAAACAGAAAGCCTACTATAAATAAAATTAAGCCTATCTTTAGGTTTTGTGTCGAATTGTCTAACTTGCCAATATAGTAACCAAGTAAAAAATAACCTACATATCCGCCTATATAATAAATTTCAAATCCATTTTTAATAGGAGTGAGCCCTTCAACAAGATAAAGGATGGGCATCGCCAAAAACCAGAGAGCAATATAATAATTTACTTCCGATTTTTTTGCATGTGCCACAAAAACGCGCAAAATTGGCGTAAATAGATACAGCCCAATTAATGAATAAAAAAACCAAAGATGCGCAGCACGAGGCCCACGAATAATACGAATAAACATTTTGAGTATGCCTTCAAAAGTTACCCCTGCATCCACAAATGTTTGAGAATTAATTACATCATAGACAATAGACCACACTAAAAACGGGAGTGCAATACGCGTTACTCGCTTTATAGAAAAATCTAAAATAGGTTCTTGCTTAGATAAAAGTAAATAACCACTAATTAGAAAAAAAATAGGGACGCCAATTCTGGAAAATGAATAATATAAAGTGTATGCCCAAGCAGGTTCACCTGCCCAATCAAAAGGAACATGAGCTAAAACCACAATAAATGCGGCAACTGAGCGCATCATGTCAACCCATATAATTGGCTGAGGTTTAATACCAGAATTTATTTGCATGGATATGGATTATAAACGTGCTATACCCTTTTTTAAGATTATCCTTTTTATTTTTGAGCAGGGCGTGTAAAATTATATATAATTTCAGACCATAGACCGTGGACGATAGACCATGAAAACGACCAACAGGCTAATACCTATAGTTGGAGAAAACCATGCAAGCCTACGAACTAAACCAACTCATATCTCAAAGAAAAGAATCAACCAAACCATATCTTGAGTTTCTCAAAGTCCCAGATTTAAGTATGGGGTTTTATGTTCTGCCTGCTGGTGGAACAGATAAGCAAACTCCACACACAGAAGATGAAGTATATTATGTAGTCAGTGGCAAGGCGAAAATCAAAGTGGCAGATGAAGACCGTGATGTAAAAGCAGGGTCAATTGTGTATGTGGCAAAGAATATAGAGCATCGCTTCTATGCAATTGAAGAAGAATTAAATATTTTAGTTTTCTTTGCCCCAGCAGAGTATGCAAACGAACAATAGACAATAGACGATTGACGATAAGAACATAGACAGTCGTCTATCGTCCATCGTCATTCATAGGAGAATATGCTCAACCTAAAAACCACACCCTTCCATGAAAGAACCTCCGCACTATGCCAACCGCAGAACTGGCGCAAGTGGGCGGGATATTTTGTCGTCGGCTCGTATGAGCATGTGCTTGATAGAGAATATTGGGCGATCCGCAACTCGGCGGCGATGATAGACGTCTCGCCTTTGATCAAGTACATCATCAAAGGCAAAGATGCGGC
>LMZR01000027.1 GCA_001567105.1 Chloroflexi bacterium OLB14 | reverse complement strand
TAGCCAATCCGCCATTTGGTGGTGTGGTGGGCGATGGTATGGAAACCAATTTCCCGTTGAACTACCGCACCAAGGAAAGTGCCGACTTGTTTTTGATTTTGTTTATCCAATTGCTGAAAGATGGCGGACGAGCGGGCATTGTATTGCCCGATGGTAGCCTTACAGGCGATGGCGTAAAACAACGGGTAAGGCAAAAACTATTGGAAGATTGCAATGTGCACACCATTGTGCGCTTGCCCCAAAGTGTATTTGCACCTTATGCCACGGTTAATACCAATTTGATATTTTTTGAAAAAGGTAATTCGGAAAGCTCAACACCTGCCACCAAAGAAATTTGGTATTACGAACACACCTTGCCCGAAGGACAAAAAGCCTACAGCAAAACCAAACCCATACGCATAGAAGAGTTTGAACCCATAAAAAACTGGTGGAACAACAGAACCGAAAGCGAAGTAGCCTGGAAAGTGCCGATGCAAACCATCATTGATCGCAATTACGATTTGGATATTAAAAACCCGAATAAAGTAGTGGAAGAAGTGGAATTGAACATAGGCAAAATTCTATCAAACCTAAAAGCAGAAAATAATAAAGTTGCTTCAATTATTCAGGAGCTTGAAAAAGATTTGGTAAAATGACAATATTAGAATTTTTTAAAACTGTTCATCCTTCTGTATTAGCTGCCAAAATAATTTTTAGGTATTTGGTAGAGCATTATCCAACATTGAAAATTTCAGACATTGCGGAAACGACTAGCGGAGGGACACCAAGCAGAGGTATGCCAGAATATTACAATGGCAACATCCCTTGGATAAAATCAGGTGAGTTAAAAGATGGATTGATTAAAACTTGTGATGAATATATTTCAGAATTGGGTTTGAAAAATTCATCTGCAAAATTATTTCCGAAAGGAACTTTGCTGGTGGCTATGTATGGCGCAAACATTGGTAAAACAGGAGTTTTAGATTTTGATGCAGCAACCAATCAAGCCGTTTGTGCTATATTTCCTAAAGTTGAAATTTCAAGAGATTATTTGTTTTGGTATTTCAAACAACAGAGAATAGATTTTATTGCAATTGGCAAAGGAGGAGCACAGCCGAATATTAGTCAGACAGTGATAAACAATGCTTCTATTGTTGTTCCGAAACCAGAGGTTCAGAAAAAAATTGTTAGTTTTTTGGAGCGAATTGAAATAGGAGAAGCAATAGATTACAACTTCTTTATACCTGAAGTTCTAAAAGATGTTGAGACCATCTACAAGTATAAAAAAAGTTATGTTGAACTGTCTGAAAGTTTTTCCCACCAACTCAACCTTCTTTCCAATCTCAACCAAGCCATTTTGCAAGAAGCGGTGCAGGGAAAATTAGTGCCACAAGACCCGAATGACGAGCCAGCCAGCGAATTGATCAAACGCATCAAGGCGGAGAAAACCAAATCAGGCAAAAAAGAAAAACCACTACCACCCATCCAACCCGAAGAAATCCCTTTTGAAATCCCTGAAAATTGGGTCTGGTGCAGGTTGGGGGAGATTTGTACAAAAGTTACGGATGGCTTTCATCATACGCCTAAAAAACTTAGTGAAGGAAAAATTTATATTTCCGCTACTCACATACGAGATAGCGGTATTAAATGGGATGAATGTTTATTTATATCCGAAATTGACCATAATGACCTTTATAAAAAAGCGTCACCCCAAAAAGGCGAAATTTTAATTACAAATAGAGGAGCAGGCTGTGGCACGCCTGTAATTATTGATATTGATGATGAATTTAGCTTTCAAAATGCAGCACTTATTGGATTCAATCAAGAATTAATTTGTAACAAATACTTGTTCTATTTTATTTTGAAAAGTAGAAGTGAAATTATGGAATCTTTTGTGAATGGAGGATTACAACCAATGTTGAGTAATGTTGTGTTATCAACTATTCCCATTCCCCTTCCCCCACTATCCGAGCAAAAACGCATAGTGGCAGCCATAGAAAAACAATTTGCCCTTACCCAACAATTAAAAGAAAAGGTGCTTGCCAACCAACAATCCACCGAGCAATTGCTCAAAGCCTTGCTGCATCAGGCGTTTGAGGTGAGAGAGGTGAAAGAAGTAAACAGTTAGACAGAAAAGAAAAACCCAGTCAATGACAGCTAAAACCCAATCATACAGCGACCTTCAGACACGGTGGACAAGAACGCCAGCTGCCAGCAGCAGTTTTGCGTCATGCGGGGTGAAGTGCTTAAATTCAAGTGCAGTTTTTCAATTTAACTTTAGTGCTGGGTTGACAGTTCTGTGCCCTGAAATCCCGCACGAACGCCAAGCGCCAAACCGTTAGCGGTCATTGTAAAAATATCCGACAATCAACAAATTGACATCCGACAATAAAAATCAACAATATTTTGAATATTTACAACCTAAATGATAAGTAATAAAGAAATAGTAGCGGAATTTATCAACGCTACAAATCAAAAAGATTGGGACAGAGTTTTGACCTTAGTTCACAATGACTTCATAAGATATAGCTCATCAGAACCAAAGGAAATAAAAACAAATGTTGGATTAGTTAAATTTCATCAGACAGAATTAGATACGTTTCCTGACTTACAAGAGACAATAATTTTCGCAATTGAAGAAGGCGACTTAGTTGCCGCGAGAATAAATTTTTCCGGGACACAGTTAGGGAAGTTTATAAACTTTGCCCCGACAGGTAAAAAATTAACAGCAGATTTCAATTGTTTCTTTCGTGTGACAGAAGGCAGAATTAAAGAAAGTTGGGTTGAATATGATAACTTAAACGGACTTATTCAACTTGGACACTACAAATTAGATGATAATGTGTAACAAAAATAACAACGAACCGCTAACATTAAGCCGAATATACAAAAGCCCATCAAAAAACTTCCAACTTAAGCCACTAAGCCAGCTCGGCTTTTGAATATTCGGTGTTCAGCGAGACCGGATGGACGGCTAATTTTACTCCGGAATATCCAACTGAGATTCACACGAATGTAACGGATAAGCTGAGAAAGAATATAAAAAGCCCGTTGGATAGATTGGAAATTTGAGGGAAAGCTTACTTT
>LMZR01000026.1 GCA_001567105.1 Chloroflexi bacterium OLB14 | reverse complement strand
AAGACGGTGCATAATGTAGAGGTGAATCAAATTTCATTAGATCCTAATTCCTGATGCAAATTATGATAAGGTGACAAATTGTGATTCTTGTAGTTTGGCTTAGTCTCAGGTAGATTTTCAATTAATTCCTCGCGTGAATCAAAAAAACAAAAAAACCAACTGTCGCCCATGTAGCATGGATTTCATACTTATTGAAAAGATTCAATAATCTTGGTACAACCTGCCTTGTAACAATCAGGTTATTATTTTGGTGAGTGGAGTCTAAATCACGAACACCCCAAATCAATTCAAAATCTAATGAGATAACTAAACCGCTAGCGATGGACTGCATCATTCCTCAATTCAAATTCCTATTACTTAATAATCTCAAAATATTCTGCGTTTAGGTCTACTACACCAGAAGCATGAGTATCTACATTAATGTTTTGAATAATATTATAAGAATTATTAAAGTCCCAAAGATCTTGATTGGCAAGGCGAATTGAGTATTTACTATCATTCTTTAATGTATCAGAGGGGTCTGGAAACCAAAGCGCTAAGTGATATTTTCCATTTGGAGTTTGTGCAGGTATACGAATCTGTAAATCGTAAGTTAGATCGGCGCTAGGAAGCCATAGTCGCGATTCAATTGGTAGCAAAAGTTCATAGCGTGTAGGGCCATCAAGAACAAGGTATACAGGTCGAGGATTAACAGGAGGCGCAAAGCCTTCATTCTTTAGTTTGAATTGAAGATTTATGATACCTCCTGGTTTTACTGTAGTATTAACTGTTGATTCAAGAATAGATAAACGATATCCTAGCCGATCATTAATTTCTTGATAGCAGCCTTGCTCTTCCCATGAAGCCAAGACAGCAGGGTGCCAACCATCTCCGAGCTCTGTGAAATGAAAGAATTCCATTTCTTCTAAGGCTGTTGGGCAGTCGCTACGAGGAGGATTGTAAGCACAACTTTCACCGCCAACAGCCATAAACTGTGTACTTTGGTGAAGATATGCTAGTTCTTGGTCAAAAGTAAATACTCCATTGCGAGCATAAGTGTGCTCATCATCTTTGCTAGCTAAGAAACAATCATTGTGAAATCCAATTCGAGTTTGTAAAATATCATTGTTTACTGCCATATCCTCAGTCAATGGTTCTGGGAAGAATGTCATAATATCTACTGGGTAACGCAAGAGTATAGAACGGTTTGAAGGCAAGCTGTTCAATAATGCAAAAAGTATTTCTCGCTTAGCTTCTGGATCTTCATCTAAGCCATTTGTTGAAGAATGCCACTCGCCCCAAGCGCCAATAAAGCCTGCTTCAAGCCAAAAAATCATATCTGTATTTTCTTGCAGAATAGGAGTAAGTTGCCGAATGTGTGCAAGTATTTGCTCTAAGTTTGCATCAGGTTCAGGGTTCGGATATGGTCCATCATTATAGGCAAATCTTATAATGGTTTTAACGCCACTAAGTCGCATAGCGGAAAAGAAGTCAGAGATCTCTTGCATAAAAGTTTCGGGGATTGGAGATTCACGATATTCATCCAACTGAATAGTGAGATACACCAAGGTAACACCATCTTCATAATATTCTGCAAAATCTCTATCTGTTAATTCTGCCTCCGAAGAAAAGCCTCTTTCAGGGTTCTGAATTGTTTCATCCGAACTTAAATATTGCTTTGTAATTCTGGCAGGTTCCAAAACAGGTGTGTTTGTGCTAATAATAGACGTAGCTGATGGAACAGCAACCACAACTTGCGTTGGTGCTTGTTCTTCCATATTTGAAGAACAAGCACCAGTTATTAACAGAATGATACATATTACAAGTATATTTTTCTGTAAGAATACCTTCATTGTTAATCTATAGATATTAATTTTGTTTTCTTTTATTAGTAATTACTGCAATAACAATGACACCAAAAATCAAGGCAATAGCAACAATCAACACGGGCAAGATCCAACTCGCCACATGAGTCGAAGCGGTTTGAGTGGGTGTTGTAGTAGCAACAGGCTGACCTTCTTGAGAAGGCTGAGGTGTAGCAAGTGCGTCAGTGCCTAAATCTAATAAACGGGTATCAACCGAAATTATCTGGCTATTATTGACAACTACAAAATTACCAGAAATTGATTGGCGTGTATTAGGGTTAAGTAACGCTTCAGATGCCCAATTTATTCCTTGTGGTGAATTTCCTAAAACTGCAACAATTAAGTTTTTCAAATCCCATGGCGAAGGCAACAATTCCAAATATCCTGCTGGTTGCTTTGGATCTATTTGGTAGACAACTTGTAATTCCTCTTCGCTAGCCGAATCACTTCCTGCTGGGAATGGCGCAGGTAATTTAGAATTAATATTATTAATGAATTCCATTTTACTAGGCGTGCCAACCGCTATAATGTGGTAAGGAGATAAATCTACATCTGCTACTTCATCAGCATAGAACAGTTTTGGCGTAAAAATAACACCATCTGCAGTTGTGCTTAATGTAGAAGCAATATTGATAGCAGAAATTGCTGCGTCTAAATTGTTTCGTTCAATAATAAAGGCAGTGTTTCCTAAATCTGGAGATTGAACAAAAGGAAGCGGGAAACCTGTTAAGTCAGGAATCTCTATTGTTTGGATAGGAGCAGGGGCTAATGGCAAGTACAAACGAGAATCGGCCCATAAAGTAACAAACAAGCCAGCTTGATTTGGATCCGCACATGCGTCCAATGGTTCAAGCGCAGCCGCTACATCTAGGATATTTAAACCCGATTCAACCGCTGATGGAGGGATGGCAATACGAATTCGATTGTTTGCTTGATTTGCAGTTTCGTCGCTAAGGCGAATGCTCCCAATAGGTTTCTCATTTAAAGTAATGAATAACCCAGAACGAGCATAGTTTAATAGAGTGCTATGGCTAAGCGAAACTTCAAAATATGCTTCAGTTGTAACTGTTTGCCCAATTGGTATATAGAATTGGAAAGACTCTGTGGTTTCGCCACGCCCTTCAAAAGTTACACTTTCATATCCAAGGTTCTCTAATGATTGGTCTGTTGATGATTGACTTGTATAAATTTGGTTATTAACACTATTAATCAATGCAAGGTTTGGAGATGTATGCGGACGAATAATGCCAGTGCTCAATGCTTGGGCAGCTTTAATGGTTGCTTGATCATTTTCACCAGAAACAACTAACACAACTCTTTCAGGGCTCCAAGGTGATACAGCCATTTGTATAATTCCTGCTTCGCCAATAGTGCCAAAAGAATTATTAGACAAATTTAACGGCAATGGCACTTGGTACATAATAGGTAAAGACGCTGCATTACCAACTAAAATGAGATGGTTAGTATTAAGACTATCTTCAGTCAGCCCGCTAACATTGACTACATTTAATAACATTGCCCCACCTGTGCGCGCTTGAATACCCGCCGCAACAGTAAGCGCAGATTGCATTTCAGCCGAGCTAGGTTGGTCTGGAATAACAATAAGGGCTGAATCTGTAAAAATAGAATCCTGATATAGAGGACGTGGGAAATTTATTAAGCTAGTATCTGGCTGTGAAATATCGTGTGGAAAAATAAATCGTGAGCTATTATGAACTATGATGTCCATTTTTTGGTCATACAAACAAGATTCACTACTACTTAATACAAAAGTTAACTCATGTCGGCCATCACTGCGAAGTGAATTAAGCATCTCAAGCGGAACAGGGATAGATTGTGTGAAACGCCCAGATTGAGAAATAGGCAGCACACCAATAATTTGGCGGTTCAAGAATACAGTTAAAGAGCCACCATAGAGTTGATTGGTGTTTTGAGTGGTCGAAGCTTGAATTGAAACCGATATGTCCAGTTCAAGTTGTGCATTCTCTTTTAGATTCCAATTTGAAGGTAGTCCAAAAAAGATTGATTCCGTTGCAAATGGACCAAATAACCTAAGCTCATTTTCTCGTAATTGAGCGAAGGTAAACGAGTCTTCATTTGCTTGTAGGGCTGGTGCAGTAGTGACATGAGCATAGCCTACAGAATTAGGTAAAAATGTAAATAAAACAAAGAATACTACTAATAAAAGTGAGTTTTTTTTCATTTCCAAAATCCTTTCAAATATTGTATCAGATAAAATAAAGGTTAATTAATCACTGCATTCTGTATATAAATCTTTTCTAATGTATTTATCATTGTAGTGAGGGAATAAGAAGTGTCAATCTGTTTAGTAGCTGTCTGAATTATCGGTTTAGCAACATCTGGAGATTGTATTAAATCTCTAATTTTTGAGGCTATAGAATGTGTGTCTCCTATTGGGTACAAAAAACCATTTTCGCCTGAATTAATTAATTCTTTTGTGCCAAGATTGTTAGTAGCAATTACAGGAATTTCAGCAGCAAAAGCTTCTAATATTACTAAAGGGTTTCCTTCCCAGCGCGATAATAGGACAAATATATCAAAAATGCTATAAAGGTTTTGCATGTCTGTGCGATGTCCTAACCAATGAATAATATGATTTAAACCCAAAGATTCAGTTTTTTTCTTTGCTTCTTCTTCTAAAGGACCTGAGCCAACCCATATAAAGTGCAAATTGGGGAATTCCTTATGTAGTAAATTAGCAATGGCTACAAAATCAAGTGGCATTTTAGGGTGGGCAAGGCGCCCTACACTTCCTATTATCTGAGCGTTACTTGGAAGACGAAGCGATATTTTTACTTGGTTAGCATCTATGTCTTTTGTTTGAAAGTGGCTTGCATTAATTCCTGTTGGCACTACTTCGTATAAATCTGCAGAGCCAATAGCGTAATGCAAAGCAAGTTCTTTTTCGTGCTGTGCAACTGTAATAATTTTTTTAGTAAATATAGAAGCAAATTTCTCAAGAAAAACAGTCGCTAGTATAGTAATTCTCTTTGCTCCTTCATGGAATGCGAAATTATGTGGGGAGTAGATTACAGGAATTCCAGAGCCAATTGCTGCTATTCGAGCAAGAAAACCAGGCTTTGAAGCATGGGCATGAATAATATCGTATTTTTTCTTTCGGAGTAATATCGCTAATTGAATCAATGCCCACAAATCGGTAAATGGGTTTATTTTATAGCGATTCATTGCCAAGCTATATGTTTGGATGCCATATTTGAGATTTAACTCCGAAGCAAATTTTTCTCCATCTTCAGACATACAAATAGCCGTAATATCAAACTTTGTATGGTCAAGGTTTTCAACAAGGGTGCGAACATAGGAACCCACCCCTCCCGTAGATTTTGATATAAAAAGCAAACTTATACGCCTGCTCATTCTTTCGCCTTTCCATCTACTTTGTCGGGAGAATGGGTTGAAATGTGTTTATTTTTTAAGGAAAGTAATTCTTGGTAGAGTTTTGCTATACAGTCAATCATATAAGATAGGCTATAAGACTTAAGAACTCTTTGATGTCCTTGATATCCCATTTTCTTTCGCAATTCTGAATCTCTAGCTAATTTTATACAGGCTTTTGCAAGTGCAGAGGCATCCTCTTTTGGTGTAAGGATAGCAGTTACATCTGGCTCTACAACACCCAAAACACCATCTACTGCAGTAGATACAACAGGGCGAGATGCCGCCATAGCTTCTAAAAGAATAACTGGCAAGCCTTCCCACAAGGAAGAAAGGACTAATACATCAATTGCGTTCAAGATAATAGGGATGTCTTTTCTCATACCTGTAAATATGACAGAGGGTAGTAATCCTAGGTCTTTAGCTTGTGCTTCCAATTTAGTTCGAAGTTCTCCATCACCTACAATTAGAAAGCGTGCATCTGGTTGACTACGAAGAATTTCAACAGCAGCATGTAAAAACATTGAAACATTTTTCTGTGGCATGAGTCTTCCGATTATGCCAAAAACAGGTTGGGTTGGGGTGAATCCAAAATCTTTTCGTGCCTGCTGGGCATCGTTGTTGTGCCCTGAAAATGCTTCAACATCCACCCCATTTTGAATCACAGTAATCTTTTCTGGGGATACAAAAGTTTTTTGTATATGAAAATCTTTTACTTCAGGAGAAACCGCAATAAGGCGATCTACCCATAGTGCTGTTAGTCCATAAATATAACCTAAGATTTTATTATTAGCCCAAACGTCGTTGTTATGAAGCGTTGAGACTACAACTGGTACACCTGCTAAGCGAGCCGCTAGACGGCCATGGAAGTCACTCTTAAAAAGGTGGGTATGAACAACATCTGGCTTGGATTGTCGCAATATTGCAAAAATTCGAAGTAAAAAAATAGGATCAATAAGACCTAAGCGAGGGATTTGCTTAAGTTTAATGCCTTTATTTTCTAACTCTTGTACGAAAGCACCATGCGTACTATAGGCTACTGTAATTTCATAGCCTCGTTTCTCCAATCCAGCTGCAAGATCTCGTAGCAATGTTTCTGCTCCGCCGAAAGTTAAACCATCAATTAAATGAAAAACATGTATTTTCTTCATAGCTTATGAGTGGTGACTTTTATCAATTAAAGTTCTATATAATTCAATGTATCCATTACCAACAACATTAAAGTCATATGTTGATAAAACACGATTGCGAGCTGTAACACCAAGTTTCTCACGCATATCATGATTCTTGCTTAGTTCAGTAAAAGCATCAGACCATGCTTTTGCATCTCCAACTGGTGGCATATATCCAAACTTGCCATGATCTAAAACTTCATTATTTCCCCCAACAGGTGAGGCAATACAAGCTATTCCAGATGCCATAGCTTCTAATAGAGCATTAGAAATTCCTTCTGTAATTGAGGGTAATATAAATATATCAGCAGCTTGTAAATAAGGTTTTATGTTTGTTTGGTTTCCTGTAAAAATAACCTTTGCTTCCAATTTATGTTGCTGTACTTGAACTTCGAGGTTAGGGCGTTCGGGTCCATCTCCTATAATGAATAGTTTTATATTAGGAACGGTAGCTATGGAAAGTTTGAGAGCATCTATAGCAGTTTTAAGTGATTTGACTGGATCTAATCTTCCTATAAAAATTATTGTAATGTCATTTTGTACTTTAAGATTTACTTTAGCATCATGTTTTGTTTTTTGATTAAAACGATATAGATTTGCATCAATTCCATTATTCATCAGTTTAATCTGTTGAGAAGAAATGCCGACTTCTAATGCTTCGTTTTGCATCACTTCAGTCAGTGCAATTACCACATCTGCCCAATGCCGAATAGCAGCTATTCTCAGTCTTCCACGCCAAGTGTTAAGTGATACTTGAATATCTCCAATTGCATTACTGCCACCAAGTTTTACTATTACCTTTTTGCCAAGCAAACGCCCTAGGCAAACTGCTAATAATGCTGGGCCAAAAGCGAGGTGGGCATGTAAAATTTGATAGTGTCGTCGCATTTGAAATAACGTTATAAATGCAGATATCAAAAAAGTTATTGTTTTTAGTTTTCCTATGCCCCAAGTAGCAGGTCGTATAATATGAAATCCGTTTCGCTGTTCGTTTTTTGCTAGCCCTTTAGCTCGGCGGGTAATTACCCAAACGTTCCAATTGTGAGCAGCAAGATAGGTAGATAATCTTTCTGCTTGTGTTTCAGCGCCACCAATAGGGAGCGGAGAGAATTCGTTGACCAACATAACAACACCTGTCATTACGCTCTACCCAATGAAGAGAGAATTTTCTCAGTTGCTGAGGTGATAATATCACGCTGAAGAAACCATAAAGAGATGATATATATACAGCCACCTGTTAAGACACAAGTGAGCAAAACAAGCCAAGCAGGCATAAACATCTCAATGATTTTCATTTCAATAAAAACAAAAAGCGCCATAATAGCCCCAGAGAGAAGTGAAGGCCGTAAGGCTTTTACTATTTCAACTAAAGGTAGTTTTATTAATCTTGAAGCTATGGTTAAATTCAATATAGCACTTATAAATGCTACACTGGCTTGCCCCCAACCAACAGCAACTATTGACTGTGCTGAGGTAGTAGCCCAATATAAAACAGGGAATAGAATTGATAGTCGAATTATACCTAGCCATGTCATAATTTGTGGTCTACCTTCTGCCCAATACACACTGCTTGTATTATGTACAATGGAAAGTAGGGTGGCATAAATTGCTATGCCTTGGACAACAGGGACAGCATCGAGCCATTTTTCGGTAAAAAATGTGATGATAAATGGTTTGGATATAACTACTAATCCAACTCCCATTGGAATCGTAATTAACGATATGTATCGAGTGGCTAGAAAAAATGCCCGCGACATATTGCCTGTGCTTTCTCGCATTTGCGAATAAATTGGAAACAGCACATTAGTGAGTGTGCGAGCAAATTCGAGGATAAGCAAGTCTGGCATGCGAAAAGCTAAAGTATATACACCTAGTTGTTCTGCCCCTAAATATCTACCTACTAGTAAATAATCTAAATTGATAAGAACAGTTGCTAGCAATTCGCCTGTGATGAAGTTAGCACCATATTTTATGAGTTCGTAGGCTTTTATTAGGTCAAATGTAAAAGAAGGTCGCCATGGGGTTACAATCCAATATGCAATTGATGATATAAGCACGCCTACGAGTTGTCCCCAAATTAAACTCCATGCGCCAAAACCTATGAAAGCAAAAGTAATTGAGGCTAGTCCTTTAGTAACTGATTTAAGAAATGATGGAATAAAACTTTGCTTGAAGGAAAGTTTCTTCATTAGTACTGATTCGTGTGTGTAGCCTAATGCTAAGAACGGGAATGTTAGGGCAAGTACTCGAATTACATTAATGGCGCGCTCATCTCGAAAATAATCTGCGATGCTCGGCGCCAGCAACCAGACAACAGCGAAAAATAAAGCTGCGGTTATTTGATTCAGCCAAAATCCAGTAGAGATGCGGGTTTTATCATCTGGGTAATAAATGATGGCGGCAGTAATTCCTAGATCGCTAATGCCTTCTATAAATGTAATTACTGTAACTGCATATCCTACAAGTCCAAAGTCGTCTTTTGTTAGCAAGCGTGCTAAAACAACGGTGCTGATGAATACCATTAATTTGCCTGTAAACATCGCAATGTAGCGCCATGCTGTGCCTTGAATCGCTTTTTTAGATATATCTATTTTTTGAGGTGTTTCGCTCACGCCAACCTCTTCATTGGTTTTGAATTAGGAGTGGTTTCGTTTTCTTGTTTTATTATATTTTCTCCAACTTGTGAGGCAGCTAAACATAATGCCACCAAAGACCAAAAGACATTTGTGTTAGCACTGTTTTTATAGATTGACATGAACATGTAACCTGCCATGGCGGCGAATAAGGCAGAGGTCATATAAGCTTCGTTTTTAAATCCCATTTTATCTAAGCGAATGTATGTACGCCCAAGTTTTACAAATATAAGGGTGATAAGAGCTAGAAAAATAGTAGTACCTAATAAGCCTTGATTTGCGAGTAGTTGTAAGTATAAACTGGCTGGGTCACGCGCTTCACGTCTTGGGTCTAGCCCTATTTGGCGTGAGTAATCTAGATAATATTGGGAGTAGTTATCTAACCCAACACCTAAGACAGGGTTGTCTAGGAACATTCTCCAGGCAACAAGGTTTTCGCTTGTTCTGCCTCTAAAAGATTCGTCTGTTAGTTGAGATGCGTTAGAGTTGAATGGATTTAATTCAAATAAGGTGAGTAGGCGAGCAGTGTAATTAGATGGCAAAAATTGTAAAATGAGCAGGCCGACGGCAAAGGTTATAAATATGGCTGGGATGTTAGGGCGATTGAATAAGAAAAAAACAAAGACTGTAAAGACAAAGTTTAAGAATCCGCCACGGGAATCGGTGAAGATAATGGCAAGAGCAATTAGCCCTGCGGCAAGGGCAGAGACGATCCTCCATGCAGTTTTATATTCATTTAAAGCACGCTCAAAGGCTAGAATAAAAATTACTGCCAAGACCTGTGCATATGGGTTGGGGGTTTCGTATGGTCCTGTCATACGAGGTCTGTCTACATATCCAGAATATTCCCAGCCTCCAAAGCCAAAGTAGCTATAGCTATATGTTTTTGTGACATTTTGAATAACACTGATAGCAGACATGAATAAGCCTGCGACGATAATAGAGCGGACTGTATTTTTTAATGATGAGGTATTTTGAACTACAAATAGAATCATAGATGCAATTGCTAGGTTTTGAATCACATCTATAAATTCAATGTAAGCAGTGTCTGTATTATCTGCAGTGACTACAGAGAGTAAGAGGAAAATAGCGTAGCCACCAAAAAAGAAGGCTGTTTGCAACCCAATTGATAGGGCGTTCGTTAAATACCATGAAGCGCAAGACAATGACTATAAAGACAAAGCCAACTAATGGTTTGCCAGGACCTGGCAAACCATTAATCTCAGACATAACTCTTTGCACTTGGGCGAATACAACAAACATCAGCATTGCAATTCCAACATCTGGCTTGGAGATGGCACTTACTAATATCAGAATACCTGGAATAGCGAAGAGGACAATCCAGCCAAATTGACCCGCTGCGATAGAGATAACAATGCCTGCTACAATGGCAACAAGTCCAAAGATTATGTTAATCTTATCAAGGCTTAACAAAGCAGAATGCTTTTGTTTTTCTGTAGTGACAACTTTTTGCATTTTATTAAACTATCACTTATTGAATCCAGAATGGGTTTTTCATATCCCATACATAAACAGGGTTAGAACCGTCTCTTTTTGCTTGTTCCAGCGTGTCGGCAGTTTTACCAAGTAACTCTTGAGATGAGATTCCATTACTATATTCACCACCACCAATATGAGGGTCTAATTGAACGTTCACATCATATTGATATAAGTTGACAGGTAATTGAAGGGAGTGGTGAATTCTGCCAAAAATTCTGCTAGCAGATTCGCCATTGGTTGCGGGTAGCATAACTATAAAGCTATTTTTATTCCAGCGTCCAATGTTATCGTTTCCGCGCAGTTCTTTTTTTAATGTGTCTGTTGCGCTACTTAATACTCGTTGAATAGCAGGTGATGGAAGCGTATCTATGTAATCTACAAGTCCACTTAATTCTATAATGCCTATAGAAAAAACATCAACTGGGTTATCTGAGATTTGAGTTTCTAGCATACGTACAAAATGCTTTTGGTTATACACTCCTGTTTCAGGGTCAATTTGTAAGCGGTGACGATACGCTTCAAGCGGGACGCGAATCTGTTCGCTTAAAATTGCAATGGCAATACCGATTACCAAACCTAAAGCTAGAGAGAGCGCGGCATCTTGTATTGGTTTGGGGCTAACAGGAGTTTCTGGGGTAACGGCTTCATCTAGGAAATTCAAGTCGTATGCTCTATTAAGGCTACGAGTAAATAAAATAGTTTGATACCCTAAAGCGTTGGCAAGGTCAGTTACAAGCCGTTGGTTAGGTCCTGTAACACTTAACTCCAACACACTAGATTCTGGCAAAGCAACTGCAAGTATGACATATTCCTTTGTGTTAAATTCCTTTATATTCAAATAGGTCAGGGCTTCATTTAGTATCTTTTTACTTGACATGACCTCAGTATATGTAGCAACTACAGAGCGTAAGTCTAATGTTTCTAGCCCTGCAATTAGCACTTCGGGGTTGCCCTCGCTTGTCAACAATGCACCAGGGGTAATAATCAGCCTGGCAGTAGCCTGATATTGCGGAACTGCAATGTAAGACATAGTTAAAGAAGCAGTTAAGGCAATCAATGTAACCAGCGCCACTAGCCACCACCCTCTTTGTAACATTCGAAAATATAATCTTAATTCCATGTTTTTTTCCTTATTTAATTTATAAAAAATAAAAACAAATACCTATACAAAATTCAACTTTTTTATCGTACATGATTTACACTAATGAGCACCTTTTTGTTTGAAGACAGCCATTACTGTTTTAAACAGAATATTAATATCAAACCAAAGGCTTGCTCTCTCGATGTAGGCAATATCTAAGCGAAGTCTGTCATCAAATTCCAACTTTGCGCGCCCGATAACCTGCCATAAACCCGTTAGACCGGGTAAAACATCCAATCGTTCGGTATGCCATAACTTATATGTTTCTGCACCAAATGAAGTAGGGCGAGGTCCTACTAAACTCATTTCACCTTTTAATAACATTTTACTTGTAACTTGTTTTCTTGA
>LMZR01000025.1 GCA_001567105.1 Chloroflexi bacterium OLB14 | reverse complement strand
ATGGTGAATGGGAAAATCGTTTTGGTGTTTGCTTTTCAATCTCATACTTCTCACTTTATTACTCACCCTGAAAACCTATTCCCTATCCCCGCTTCACTCTCACCTCAAACTGCTTGCTTTTTCCCCAACATGGAAACTGCCGTCAATTTGATTCATGATGGCGCACCAATTTTAGGTGAAAGAGTTTTAGTGTTAGGTCAAGGAGTTGTGGGTTTATTAACTGCTTCGTTGTTATGTGAATTTCCGTTAGAAAGTTTGGTGGTGGTGGATAATTTTGAAATGAGGAGGAAGGCGATAGTGGAAAGTGGAAAGCGATGCCCTGAGTTTATCGAAGGGTGGAAAGTGGAAAGTGGAAAGTTGCAGGTTAAAAGTTTTTCATCTGATGATTTACTAAAAGACTCGTTTGCCTACGCGCAGTCAAAATTTGATTTGGTTTATGAATTGACAGGCTCACCTACTGCATTGAATAATGCTATTGAGTTAACAACATTCAGTGGAAGAGTTGTTATCGGTTCATGGTATGGTGAAAAAAAATCGGAAGTGAATTTAGGCGGTTCATTTCATCGCTCACGGATTAAGTTGATTTCGTCACAAGTTAGCACGATAACGTCCGAGTTAAGTGGCAGATGGGATAAAGCACGCAGGTATCAGGTCACATGGGAAGCGTTAAAAAGAGTCAAACCTGAAAGATGGATCACACATCGTTTTTCTTTAGATGAGGCAAGTAAGGCATATCAATTGTTGGATGAAAATCCGCATGAGGCGATACAGGTAATTTTTGATTATGAAATTTAATTACACCACGCTTGATAATTGTGAAAGTGCAAAAGGTATTGTGCTTATCATTGATGTATTACGCGCCTTCTCTACTGCGGCGTATGCTTTTTCGCGCGGGGCAAAAAAAATTTATTTAGTTAGTGAAGTGCAAGAGGCTTTAGATTTAAAATCAAAAACAAAAAATGCAAAAGTTATGGGCGAAGTTGGTGGATTACCCCCTGAAGGTTTTGATTTTGGTAATTCTCCCACGCAAATTTTAGAACATGATTTGGCTGACATTACATTAATCCAAAGAACTAGTGCAGGGACACAAGGTGCTGTGCGCAGTAAAAATGCTGATGTAATGTTAGCCACAAGTTTTGTAGTGGCACAAGCAACTATTAATTATGTTTTGAAATTAAATGCAAACGAAATTACATTTGTAATTACAGGTGGCATGAATAATGATGAAGATGTGGCTTGTGCTGAATTTTTAGAAAAGCAATTTACAGGTGAAGTAGTTGAAGCGCAAAGTTTTATCAAGCGAGTATATCAATCAAGAGATGCTGTGCAACATCTTGATCCTAATCAACCTAAATTTCCTGAAACAGATGTAGATTATTGCACACGCATCAATACATTTGATTTTGCTATGCCGATTACCAGAAAAAATAATTTACTTGTGATGCAAGCGATTAAAATTTAGGAGATTTTGATGTATACACTTGGAGTACGAAGAGATTTTATTGCGCGTCATTTTTTAATTGGAGGTGATTGGGGAGCGGAAAATTTTCCTAACTCCCATCACTACATCCTTGAATTACGACTTGCAGGGAATGATTTAGATGAGCATGGTTATTTAGTTGATATTGTGGATGTTGAAAAACATTTAGATGAAGTTGTGAATTATTACAAAGAACAGATGTTAAATGAAAAGCCAGAGTTTGCAGGTTTGAATCCATCCATTGAACATTTCGCGCGGATTTTATGTACGGCGTTGAATGAACGTATCAAAGCCAAAAATATTTCCGAAGTGAAAGTTGTGTTATGGGAAAACGATTCAGCATGGTCGGCATTTCAAATTGGACGCTGATAAACGCTGGGGACGCCGATTTTATTTTCCGCGTTTATCAGCGCTCGTCCGCGTCCCATAAAAATTTATGAAAATTGGATTTGTCATTTACGGCTCGTTAGATACTTTAAGCGGTGGATATTTATATGATAGAAAATTAGTTGAGTATTTAAGAAACGCAGGCGATGAAGTTGAAATCATCTCTCTCCCTTGGCGAAATTATTTTGCACACTTAACTGATAATTTCACTTTTAGATTATGGAATCCAACGGCTCGCCGTTGGAAAGTACAGGAGCATACCCATTCTGGGCACTTAGCTCCTGCACTCCAAAACTATGATATCCTGATTCAAGACGAACTCAATCATCCATCATTGATTGGTGCAAATCGTGGAAAGCATCCCTATCCAATCATCAGTTTGGTTCATCATTTAAGATGTTCTGAATTACGTCCCAAATGGCAAAATGACTTTTATAGAATCATCGAGAAGAAATATTTAAGAAGTGTGGATGGATTTATTTTTAATTCACAGACAACAAAAGGCGTAGTTAATGGATTAATGGTTAATGAAAAATCTTTTGTGATTGCCTACCCACCCACTGACCGATTCGGTGAAGCAATTTCGGAATCAGAAATTATGGAAAGAAGTAAAGCCGAAGAGTTGCGAATTTTATTTTTAGGCAATGTGATGGAGAGAAAAGGGCTTCATACTTTGTTAAAAGCAGTTACCAGTGATCAGTTATCAGTAAACAGTAATCAGACGATAATAAAAATAGATGTTGTTGGCTCGTTAAATGTTGAACCCAATTATGTTAAACAAATGCAAGAGTTTGTCATGGTCAATGGTCTATCGTCTATGGTTACATTTCATTCTTCACTTGATAACGAACCTCTCAAACAAAAACTAAAACATGCTCACGTTCTTATTGTCCCATCTTCTTATGAAGGCTTTGGGATTGTGTATCTCGAAGGCATGGGATTTGGTCTGCCCGCCATTGGCACAACTGCTGGCGCGGCGAGTGAAGTCATTGAGCATGAAAAAACTGGCTTTTTGATTGAGCCAAATGATTCACAGTCACTTGCAACATATATTTCAAAGTTAGTAAAAGATCGAAGTTTATTAAACCAACTTTCACTCAATGCACGGAAGCGTTATATATCCCAACCCAAATGGGAAGAAACAGCAAAAAGCATCAGAGATTTTCTTTTAACTTTTCAATAGGAAAATACAATGAAAACTTACTTGCTTGCATGGAATCCCAAACGATGGCGCTGGCACGACCTTGCAGAAATGTCGCAAAAAGTTAAACAAGGCAAAAAAGTTTTAGACCGTTGGGGAACGGGTACATCACGAAAAGTTTTGAAGGGTGATAGATTTTTTATCATTCGTTTGGGTGAAAAGCCAAAAGGAATTTTTGCTTCGGGTTTCGTAACAAAAGATTCTTTTCAAGGTTTGCATTGGGATGAGACAAAATCTGCTTTAGGTGAAAATGCAAATTATGTAGAGATTCAGTACGATGTTTTATTAAATTCAGAATCTCAGCCAATTTTAGAACGTGAATTATTAAACATGCCCACACTTTCAAAAATGCACTGGGATGTTCGCATGTCTGGCGTGCAAATCCCAAACGATGTTGCCAGTGAGTTAGAAATTATTTGGAGTGAGTTTGTAAAGCAAAATATTTAATAATCTCGTCCTCGCAATGACGAAGAATTTCCCGCTTATAATAAAACTATGAATTTCTTAATTACAGGAGCGGCAGGCTTTCTTGGGTCTGCGCTTGCAAATCATTTAGCACAACAAGGTCATCAGGTACGCGGACTGGATGATTTATCTACTGGCGACCCGCAAGTTTTATCACCTGATGTGCATTTCACGCGTGGTGATGTCAGTGACCGTCCAAAGTTATGGACGTTGCTTCAAGATGTAGATGTTGTCTATCATCTGGCGGCGCGAGTTTCAGTGCCTGAATCAATTTTATATCCGCGAGATTACAATGCAGTCAATGTTGGTGGAACAGTGGCTTTGATGGAAGCCATGCGTGATGTTGGAGTGAGACGCGTCGTTCTGTCGTCGTCTGGGGCTGTTTACGGAGATTTAGCCGAATCTACTCTGACAGAATCAACAACTCCAAACCCACGTTCACCTTATGCAGTATCAAAACTTGCGGCGGAATATTATGTTCGTACTATTGGAAATTTATGGAACATTGAAACTGTCAGTTTACGAATCTTCAATGCTTATGGACCTGGTCAACATTTGCCACCATCTCACCCACCAGTTGTGCCACATTATCTTCGTCAAGCACTGCGCGGCGGGACATTAATCGCACATGGTGATGGAAGTCAAACGCGTGATTATATTTATGTGGATGATGTTGTCAGTGCTATGGTCGCGGCATCTACTGCACCAAATATTAACGGGCTTACGATTAACGTCGGCTCAGGAATAGAGACCTCCATTAAAGATTTAATCAGGCAAGTTTTAGATGTAACCAACAGCAAAGCTAATGTAGTGTACAACTCCCAAACTTCGGGCGGAGTCTCTCACATGAAAGCGGATTTGTATCTAGCAAAAGAAAAATTGCGTTTTACTCCTTCCATTAAATTAGAAGAAGGTTTGAAATTGACTTTGCAAAGAGACAATAGATTTAAATAATTTTTTCACCACAGAGAACACGAAGAGCACAGAGGTTTTAAGATAATTGATTTAGGTGATTTTCCAAGATTGGCTGGTGATTAGTCTTAAGGAGTAAGATGAAACAATTGAGCATGGAAGAACTAAATAAAATTACAGAAGCAATTATTGGTGCAGCAATTGAAGTTCATCGCCATCTCGGTCCTGGGCTTTTAGAGTCTGCTTATCGTGAATGTTTAAGATATGAATTGTTACAGCGTGGATATGAAGCATTACAAGAAGTAACCTTACCTTTGACCTATAAAGATATAAAGTTAGATTGTGGCTACAGACTTGATTTATTAGTCAACGATGCCGTAATTGTAGAAATAAAATCAGTAGAGAGTTTGGTTGGAATCCATGAAGCGCAACTGCTTTCTTATTTAAAAATTTCTGGTGGCAAAATTGGATTGTTGCTTAATTTCAACGTCAAAATGTTAAAACATGGCGGAATCAAAAGACTCGCCAACTAAACTTTAAATAAATCTCTGTGCCCTCTGTGATCTCTGTGGTTAAATCTTTTCCTCTTCCTCGTAAATTTTATAATCGCCCCACATTAACCGTTGCACGAGAATTATTAGGCGCGAGGTTAATTCATATTTCCAATGGAAAAAAATTAGTTGGATTAATCACTGAAACAGAAGCATATATCGGTGAAGATGATTTAGCCTGCCATGCAAAGGCTGGGCGCACAAAACGAACTGACCCAATGTATGGCGAAGCGGGTCATGCTTATATTTATTTCACTTATGGCAATCATTGGATGTTGAATGCCGTGACTGAAAAAATAAATTTCCCTGCCGCTGTTTTGATTCGGGCGATTCAGCCAATTGAAGGAATTGAGTTGATGATGAAACGCCGCGAAGGACGAGATACGTTTGGACCTGGCAAGTTAACTCAGGCGTTGGGAATCACTATCAGCCAAAACTATGCTGACTTGACAGAATCAACTTCCCCGTTAAGAATCGAAGCGGGAATTAAAATTCCAGATAAAATCGTAACGATTGGCGCACGAGTCGGGTTAAATCAAACACCAGAGCCATGGTTATCTAAGCCGTGGAGATTCTTGGTGAAAGATTGGAAAATAATAAACGAGGAGATTGCTGCGTCAGACTAAAGTCTTCCTCGCAATGACATAAGGAGATGATATGGGTTTACTTGAAGGTAAAAATGCGTTAGTGTTTGGTTTGGCAAATGATAAATCTATTGCTTGGGGAATTGTGCAAGCCTTTAAACGTGAAGGCGCGAATATCGGAATTAGTTATGCAGGTGAAATGCTTGAAAAACGCGTGAAGCCGTTGGCTGAAAAAGTGGATTGCAAATGGGTTGAGCAATGTGATGTAAGTAGTGATGAACAAATTAAAGATGTAGCAGAAAAAGCCGCAAAACATTTTGGCAAAGTTGATGTGTTGGTTCATTCGATTGCATTTGCAGGGCGTGATGAATTGAGCAGACCTTTTCATGAAACCAGCCGTGAAGGTTTTAGAAATGCTTTGGATATTTCTGTTTATTCGTTTGTGGCGTTGACTCACGCTTTTGTGCCGATTCTTAACCCTTACGCTTCTGTGATGTGTCTGACGTATGGTTCTGGCGCAGTGAAGGTTGCTCCTCACTACAACGTGATGGGCGTTGCCAAAGCGGCATTGGAATCTGCAACACGCTATTTGGCTTATGATTTAGGTCCGCAAAAGATTCGAGTCAATTCAATTTCAGCGGGTCCGATTCGAACTTTAGCGGCGGCTGGTGTTGGTGGCTTTAGAGATATGTACAAGCATTTTGCAGATGCCGCGCCTCTACGCGAAAATGTAACCATTGAAGATGTTGGCGATACGGCTGTCTTTTTAGCATCCGATTTATCTAAACGTGTGACGGGTGAAATTCAGTATATCGATTCTGGTTTCAATATTATGGGCGTGCAAATTGCTGGAAAAGAAGAGAAGAGCGAGTACATAATATCTTCGGTGGTCGAGTAGGGGCGAGGTTATCTCGCCCCATATCGAGACCACAAATTTTCAAATAACTTTTTGTTTTCCAATAACTGCTGGTTTCGATACGCCTTTCGCACAGAACGCTCAAGGCTACTCAACCAGCGGTTTTGTTTTAAGGGTAAAATTGAATCAATATGTTCAAACGTAACTCAACCCCTACTGAAACATCTCAACCTGTGCAATCTGTTGAAAGAATCACCTCTGTGCTTGGCTCAGGTGTGATTTGGCATGGCAGTATCAATGGCTCTGGTGGTGTACGCATTGAAGGTGCATTTGAAGGTGAAATTGCATTGCGTGGCATGTTAGTTGTCGGTGAAACTGGGCGCGTAACTTGTCAAGATGTGCGCGCCAATACAGTCATCGTGGCTGGGGCTGTGCGTGGAAATATCACCACACAAAAACTTGAAATTCGTTCATCGGGTAGAGTGTGGGGAGATGTCATCACGACTGCATTTGTCACTGAAGAAGGCGCTTTCTTGCGTGGTCAAATTCGCATGGAAGAATCTGTTGAATTAAATATCGAGCCAACTCCAGATACTACACCATCCGAAGCGGCGGTGGAAGAATCAATTGCACAAACACAGATTCAGATTCCTGAATCAAATGCTGTGATTGATTCAACTCAAAAGATGACGCGCAAGAAGAAAAGCGAATCGTAATCTGACCTCACCCCTAACCCCTCTCCTAAAAAGAGAGGGGAATTTATATCTATGAAATATTCTGATCTCAAAATTCAAACGCAACGTGAATTTCCAAACAATATGCGTAGTCAGGGATTTGGCTGGCTTGTGCGGGCAGGCTATTTGACTCGTGAAAATGAATTGACTCAATTGGGGAAACATTTCATTTCGCATTTACAAAATCTATCAAACAATTCTTCTGTCATCTTTCCTCTTTCAGTTCTATCAAATGAGAATGGAATCTACTTTCCACTCCCCACTGGAAATATAGAAATCGTTCATTGCGAATCATGCAAGTATACAGAACAAATTGAACTTGCAAAATTCAAAAAAACATCTTTTTCGCCAGAAGAATCTTTACCTATTGAAAAAGTAGAAACGCCAGAATGCAACACAATAGAATCGCTGGCAAGTTTTTTAAATATTCCCAAAGAGAAAACTGCCAAAGCATTGATGTTTACTCGCATTTCAGATGGTCAATTTATATTTGTCGTTATTCGTGGAGATATGACTTTAAGTGAAGCAAAATTAATTAATGCAATTGGCGAAGTGAAACTTGCTACACCTGAAGAAATTTCAAATGCAGGGGCAGTAGCTGGATATGCTTCACCTGTTGGTTTGAAAAATACTTTAATCGTAGTAGATGACTTGATTCCACAATCCACAAATCTTACAGCAGGTGCAAATCAGATAGGCTATCATCTCATCAACACCAACTACGGCAGAGATTATCAAGCCGAAATCGTAGCCGATTTAGCTTTAGCAAAAGAAAATGACATTTGCATAAACTGTAACAGCAAACTATCCGTTTTAAACTCCATCCGTTTATCCGATTCCAAATCCGTTACTGAGTATGAAAATTATTTACTTGCCCTTGCTGAAACATATCACGATGAAAAAGGTTTGACCTTTCCAAAATCCGCTTCACCGTTTGATGTGTACTTAATGCACATTGGCGGAAAAACTTTAGACACGAAAGCCAAAGCCGAAGAAATTTATCAGCAATTAAAAGATGCGGATGTTTCAGTTTTATTTGATGACCGTGATGAACGCGCAGGAGTCAAATTTAACGATGCCGATTTGATTGGTTGCCCGATTCGCATCACAGTCGGTGAAAAGGCGTTGCAAAACGAAATGGTAGAATTGAAGAAAAAGAAATTCGGCAAATGTAGAATTGATTGGTTTAGAAGATATAAAAAATATTTCCGAAAATTTTTAGAGAAAACAAATGCAAAATCAAATCCCTACATTTAAACAAATTTATTCAAACGATGTCAGCTTCAAAAGTTTAATTCAACTCATTTATGGTCCTCTGATTTTTCTAATTGGCGTCAGCATTGTCGAACCGATGTTTAGATTAATAATCGCTGCTTTCACCATACCATTAAGCCTCATTGGCGTTATCGCTTCTATCTATTGGTATAAGTCTATTCAATCCACATTTCGAGATGGCATTACGGTAAAAGGGAAAATGTTATTTCGTGAAAACATTGTTACTAACACTTCAAAAAATAGTTCCTCTTCCCAAAAACGCTCTTACTATATTACAGTTGGCTATCAGGTCAGCGGAGTTGAATATCAACAACGCATTCGTTTACCAGATGCTCCTTATTTTTATGGCATTAATCACGAAGGACAAGAATTTGATTTGGTATTAAAAGAAGCTACTCCTCAAAATGTTTTGATTAAACATGTTTATTTAGATTACGATCCTAATATTCCTAACGAATGAAATCTGGTCATTTTCCTCCACCTAAACGAACTGGTTTGATTGTTCACAGCGCAATCTTAATTGTGCTGACCATCATTACCATCATCGGCTTTATCAACTTATCCAACGCACAAGTTGGTCCCATATTTTTAATTTCGCTTTTAGTTTCAATCATTGCATTTATTCCCATTCCACTTTTTGCTTATCGCGCTTATTCATTATGGCGGGCAGATTATTTTATTGACCGCGATAGTCTTGCCATTCATTGGGGTTTACGCGTTGAAGATATTCCCCTCAACGATATTGAATGGATTCGCCCTGCTGATGATTTAACCAATCCGCTCAAATTACCACCCTTTACATTCACAGGTGGTTATCTTGGCATAATTCGCCATCCCGATCTAAGCGCTGTCGAATTCCTCGCTTCTGATTCAAAAAAACTTTTGCTAGTTGCAACTGCTAAAAGAATCTTCGTCATCTCACCTGATGATCCTTCTGCCTTAGCACAAACTTTTGCTCGCGCCACAGAACTCGGTAGCCTTGCCCCTGCCGAAGCAAAATCTGTATATCCATCTTTTGTTTTCACCCAAGCATGGAGCAACAATCTCGTGCGTTATTTTTGGTTAGTGACATTATTGCTCAATATCGGTTTATTTATTTGGGCAAGTTTAATTATCCCTAGCACAGCACAAGTGACCTTAGGTCAAGCAACCGAAAGCGTGCCATCATCACAATTAATTATTTTTCCTGCTGCAAGTTTATTACTCAGCATTGCAGGTTGGGTCGCAGGTTTATATTTTTATCGTTGGGAACGTGAACGTGTTTTGGCATTCATCATTTGGGGTTCAGGCGCGCTTACTAATTTATTATTTTTATTAGCAGTTTTATTTGTAGTAACAAGTTGAAGGTTGAAAAGTTTACAAAGTTTAAAATCTTTTCAACCTTCAAATCTTCTAATTTTCAACCTTCAAACTATCATATGCAACTTCTCTACGGTTTTTTACTCGCAATTATCATTTCATTTCTGGCATATAAAGCCCACAGCTTAAATAAAAGTGGAGCCATTGCCGCATTTTTTATTGGCACAATTATTTTTGGCATCGGTGGTTGGCAATGGGCTGTTCTTTTGCTGATATTTTTTATTACATCATCAGCATTGAGTCGTGCTTTCAAAAAGAAAAAACAAAATCTGGATGAAAAATTTTCAAAAGGAAGTCAACGTGATGCAGGTCAAGTTTTTGGTAACGGTGGCATTCCTGCTTTTTTTGCCGCGTTAAATTTTTTTTATCCTAACGAGCCAATCCTTTGGCTTTGTTTCTCGGCTTCACTCGCCGCCGTCAATGCCGATACATGGGCAACCGAACTTGGTGTATTAAATAAAACTCCGCCACGTCTCATTACTAACTTAAACAAAGTTGTGGAAAAAGGCACCTCAGGCGGAATCTCATTAACAGGTTTGATTGCCTCTTTAGCAGGGTCAGGATTAATTGCCTTTTTCGCTTCACTTCTGACTTCAAATTGGTCCTTGCTCTTCATCATCACCCTAGCTGGATTATCCGCCTCGCTATTTGACTCATTTCTCGGTGGCACAGTCCAAGCCATGTACTTCTGCCCCACAGATAATAAAGAGACAGAAAAACATCCAACTCCACACTTGTGGCACAGCAACCATTCACCTTCGCGGCTGGAAATGGTTGGATAATGACTTAGTCAATTTTGCATGTAGTTTGTTTGGAATTCTAGTTGCTCTAATATTTTTAGGAGTTTTATAACACATGATTTCATCCAAACCCATTCTCGTCACCGGTGCTAGCGGATTTATTGCTTTGCACGTCATTGCACAACTTTTAGAAAAAGGTTACAAAGTTCGCGGCACAGTTCGTTCACAAAAAAAAGAGGCTGAAGTTCGCGAAACAATATCAAGATTGGTGCAGAAAAATTATCAGCTAGAAATCGTTTCAACGGACATTGAACAAGATGCAGGCTGGAAAGAAGCGTTGCACGATGTCGAATATGTATTACACGTTGCATCTCCATTTCCGTTAGCAGAACCCAAACATGAAGATGAGTTAATCAAACCTGCGGTTGAAGGGACATTGCGTGTTTTGAAATTTGCGCATGATGCCAATGTAAAACGCGTGGTGCAAGTTTCATCGAATGCGGCGGTTTCAGCAGGCTACGCAGGTGATAACAGAACCTTCACCGAAGCGGATTGGTCGAAGGTTGAAAATAATATTGGAGCGTATTCAAAAAGTAAAACCTTAGCAGAACGTGCCGCGTGGAAATTTATCAATAGTGCCGAGAATAAAAATAAATTAGAAATGGTAGCGATTAACCCACCATTTGTTCTTGGACCCGTATCAAATAAAAATTACAACACATCATCCGAAGTGGTTCGCACTTATATGTTGGGGCAAGTGCCTGGCACTGCCAAAATAAAAATAGGCTGTGTCGATGTGCGTGATGTTGCATCTGCAATAATTTCTGCTATGGAAATTAAAGAAGCAAGCGGAAATCGTTTTTTGGTTTCAGCAGGTGAATTGTGGATGAAAGAAATTGCCGATATTTTACATGCGCAATTTTCAAAACGTGGTTATAAAATTCCAACCATGCCATTACCAAGTTTTGTAGTGCGTTTCGTGGCTATTTTTGATCCAAAAGTTCGCGCCATAGTCAATACCTTAGATTGGGATTTTCAACTTTCCAGCGAAAAAGCAAAACAAATTTTGAAGTGGAATCCACGTTCAGCAAAAGAATCAGTGCTAGCTATGGCTGAAAGTTTGATTGAACAAGGCATCTTATGAGTTATCTACCTTCAAATTCTCGTTATCAAACCATGCAATATCGCCGTTCAGGCAAAAGTGGGTTGAAACTTCCCGCTGTGTCACTTGGCTTATGGCATAACTTTGGCGGGGTAGATATTTTTAGCAATAGCCGTGAAATGATTTTAAAGGCTTTTGATTTAGGCATCACCCATTTTGACCTTGCTAATAATTATGGTCCACCAGCTGGTTCTGCTGAAGAAACCTTTGGGCAGATTCTTTCAAAAGATTTAAAACTATATCGTGATGAGTTAATCATTTCATCAAAAGCAGGCTACTACATGTGGCCAGGACCCTATGGTGAATGGGGTTCAAGAAAATATTTACTTTCAAGCCTTGATCAGAGTTTGCAACGAATGAATTTGAATTATGTAGATATTTTTTATCATCACCGCCCAGACCCTGATACTCCGCTTGAAGAAACCATGCAAGCCCTAGATTTTGCTGTGCGCAGTGGCAAAGCCTTGTATGCTGGAATTTCAAATTACCCCGCCGATAAAGCCCGTGAAGCGGCTCATCTCTTGCGTCAACTTGGCACACCGTGTCTAATTCATCAACCTGTGTACAACATGTTCAATCGCTGGGTAGAAGATGAACTATTACAAACATTAAAAGCAGAAGGCATGGGATGCATTGCATTCTCACCACTTGCTCAAGGCTTATTGACCAATAAATACTTAAGCGGAATTCCAGAAGGCTCAAGAGCATCCAAATCGCATGGCTTTTTGAAACCCGCTCATATCACAGAAGATAAATTAGATAAAGTTAGAAAGTTAAATGAAATTGCGCATTCTCGTGAACAATCCCTGGCTCAAATGTCACTAGCTTGGGTTTTGCGTCACGAAACTATGACTTCTGTATTAATTGGTGCTAGCAAAGTTTCGCAAATTGAAGAAGCAGTTAGCATGTTACAAAAATTAGATTTTTCAAATGCCGAGTTAGAAACAATAGAATCTATTTTACAAAGTAGCACATAATTTCATGAATATTTACTCAATTACCCTACAAGCGCTGAGGTCATAAATGACAAATCGCATTTCTGCTTTTACAGTTCTGCTTGGCAACATCGTTTTGCTTGCAGGCCTTGCATTTATGGCTTACCTTGGCTTTTACAACCGTTACTGGGCAGATGATTGGTGCTACAGTGCTGATGCTCGTAATCTTGGCACAATCAATGCCACTTTACAATATTTCAATACCGAAGGCACAGGCTATTCATCTAACCGATATGCATTAACTTTTTTCTCGGCTCTAACCGAAAATACGCTAGGCATGTTTGGTAATCAAATTTTTGCTACGCTCACCATATTGTTTTGGCTATTTGGCATCACATGGACTCTGCATAACATTTCAAAATTAATTAAACCAATTCCATCTAGTGTTTTACTTTTCATTTCAGCATTTTTGCTTTACTACAATCTATTTATCTCCCCACAAAAATTTCAAATCTTATATTGGCGTTCAGGCGTCTTGCCTTATAGCACAGCTTTAATATTTTGGATGATCATGCTCGGCTTCATCACATCACAAATGAATCAAGCCAAGCCTGTTAATTGGTATAACTTCATTGTCGCCCCCATTGCATTCCTTGCCTCAGGCTTAGGTGAAATCAGCGCCACACTTTTATTTAGTGGCACAACAATTCTTCTTCTCATCATCTGGGTTGCTAAAAACAAAAACAAACTTGGGCACAAAAATCTTTTCAAACAACTTTTATTACATGGTTCTTTTTATTAATTGGCACAATCGTATTAATCATCTCCCCTTCCAACATTCGCCTAGAAGATATGGGCGTGCATCAAACACCGCTCATCAAAGTCCCTGCTTTATCAATTCGCCATGCAATTGATTTTATTATCATCTCCTTGAGAACATTACCTATTCCACATTCGATTTTTCTTGGGACTATCTTCTCACTAGCGATTTTACCTATAACAAATACACCCGCTTCACACCTGACCTTCAAACGGCTTCTGCTTCTGATAGCATGTACTTCGCTGATAACTTTCGTCCTCGTCACAGCTATCCAAGCCCCCAGCGGATATTTCTACAGTTCTACCCCCGACCCACGCGGAAAATCACTTGCTCGCTATATTTTATTAATTGGGCTTGGATTAATCGCTTGGTTCAGTGCATCATGGGCTACACAAAAAATCAGCCCCAAATATTTAACTATTGCTTCAATTTTATTTTTATTGCTCAGCTCTGCTTACACCAGTAGAAGTATTGTAAATATCTACAACACCGAACTCCAAGGTTTTATTTATCGTGCTGAGCAATGGGATGAAAGAGATACCCACATCGAAAGCGAAAAAGCACTAGGCAACACTCAAATCGAAGTCATCGCCATAGACACTGCCCAAATTGACATCCGCGATATTTTCGTCACCCGTGGCAAAGGCTGGACTGAGTTCGTCCAAAACTGCGCCTCCCGTTACTATCAAGTAGATGGCTTGAAAGTGGAAGATTAAAAAGTAGAGCACGGCGATGCCGTGTCTCTACTTTAACTTGCTCAACAACTTCTCTGGCTGATTTGCAAATTCATCTAACGGAATTTCTTTTTTCGTTAATGCTAATAAAATAGTCGTCAACAATTCATTCACAGGTGTAGAAATTCCTAAGCGTTTTCCTTCACGCACCACTGCCCCATTCAAATATTCCACTTCACTTTTTCCACGTCCTGAATATAAATCAATGTGAAACGATGGCATTTTATGTCCGCGCTTGCCACCAGCCACACGCGAAACAATAGGTTGAGAAAGCCAAAGCGGAAGTTTTGTGGCAAACACCAATCCGCGCACAGGCACACTGGGAACATCCACCACATCTAGTTTCATAGCTTTCATCACCGCCACACATTCACGAATCATTTGAATCTCAAGTTTATATAAATGTTTGTCGGTTAAAACTTGTTTAGGAGTCATATTCAAAATCGCCGCACTAGCATTGGCTATCAAGTTAGTCATCATTTTTGACCATTTCATGCTCTCAGCATGTGGATACAAACGAGATTTCAAAAAGGCATCATTAAATATTTCAACTAATTTTTCTGAGAGTGTATGACCCGCCGCAATTCCAACTCCACTTAATTTTTCTAACACAATATCCCCTATGCCCCGCTTACGAACTGAGGTAGTGACTGTACCATAAATCACTTTATCATCCCCAAATGCTTTAGCAATTAAAGGTTCATTATCCACGCCGTTGGATAAACATAAAATCGGCGGAAGTTTTTCTGCAAACGGTTTGATTGATTCAATTAACGCAGGCGTATCGTAAGATTTCAACGCCACAATAGCCACATCAAATGGACCAAATTTCAAAGCCTCTTCAAGCGATGATTCAACTGTAAACGCTCTTGGCTCAACAATAAAAGCCTCTTTTGTATTTCTTCCCTTCGACAGGCTCAGGGCGACGCTTTCATCTAAAGTCAAATCTAAACGCAAGCCACGTTTTTTTAATTCTTCAACATTTTTTTCCCGTTCAACAAACGTGACAGAATGACCTGCTAAAGCAAGTGAGCCGCCAATATATGTTCCAATTGCCCCGCCACCAAAAATGAGAAATTTAAATTCTGAAGCCATTACGCTTGTTCTTCAATTTCTGCATCTACCCAATGCGCATGGTCATTGACTGTATCAATCACCCAACGATGCTGATGCGGATAATAAATTAACTTAGCAAAGGCTGTGTTACTAAAACTAAAACGTGTACCTGAATCATTTGCTTGCGGAGCCAAACCAACAACAGCGTGCATTAATTGATTCAACAAACCGCCATGCGAAACAACCAAATATCTAGCAGGTTCACGCTTTAACAAATTATGCAAAGCCTGCCCCGCCCTCAAAAACAATTCCCAATCGCCTTCGCCATGCCCACCCACCGAATCATAAGGAGAATAAAAATCAGGGCGCTCAAAATTTTCTCTCACCTCTTGCGCAGTCAAACCAGAAAAATGGCCATTATGGCGTTCCATCCACAATTCATCAAGTTCAACTTTTAGATTCAAAGCAGAGGCAATAATTTCAGCAGTTTCTTTCGCCCTCGAAAGCGGACTTGAAATCACCGCATCAAACTTGACCTTTTCCTGTTTCCAGCGTTCGGCTAATGCTTGTGCCTGAGCCTTACCACGTTCCGTCAACGGAAATTCCGCTTGCCCCTGCCAGCGTGATTCGGCATTTCCAACTGATTCACCGTGCCTTACAAGTGTTGCAAAAAAAAAGTTTCTGTTTATTCTTTGTCATTAGGCAATTGCCCCTTTATCAAATAAATTGGGCGGCGTTTCACTTCTTGAAAAATATAACCAACATACACGCCGATAAAACCGAGCAAAATCATAATAATGCCACTGGCGATTAACAAAATCCCCATCAACGAACTCCAACCTGGTACAACTTGTTGAGTGTTATTTGTTAACCATAGAGTTAAAACATAAGTCAGTTGGGCACATGCTAAGATAAAAAATAATAGACCTGCACTCAAACCAATATATAACGGCGCAAGTGAAAATGAAAAAATGGCATCTGAAGCGAGGCGCAACATTTTACCTAATGAATATTTTGATTTTCCTGCAATGCGCTTGGGTTCTTCATACGGGAGGATAATGCTTTTATATCCCATCCACGAAATCATGCCACGCAAAAAGCGATGATATTCGCGCATAGAACGCAAGCCATTTAATGCGTCACGATTCATGGCGCGAAAATCTGCCGCACCTTGAATCACTTGTGTGCCACTGATTTTATTAATCAACCAATAAAAAAAGTTTGAAGTAACTTTTTTAAATGAAACCGAATCATCATCCATGCGTTGCGTTTGGACAATGTCATAACCACTTTGAATCAACGAAATCATTTGCGGAATCATTTGTGGAGGATGTTGCCCATCACCATCCATCGAAATCATGATGTCACCTTGCGAAGCATCCATGCCAGCAGTCAGCGCGGCTTGATGACCAAAGTTTCGGCTCAGCTGTAGCAGAGTCAGGCGTGGGTCATTGACCAAAATCTTTCGGAGAGCATCAACCGTCCCGTCGGTTGAGCCGTCATCCACATAAATCAAACGAAAGTTGTGAGGTAGCGAATCAATCACAGCACATACATCTTGATATGTTTGTGCAATCGATTCAATTTCATTGAAAATGGGGATGACTAAATCAATAGATAATTTGGCAGACATTGTTTCGATTCTACCATGCGCCAAACAAGTTTATTTATGGTTCTTCTAGCAATCTTAAAAGATATTGCCCGTATCCGTTTTGTTGATGTGTTTCGCCTAATGTACGAAGTTGTTGGCGGTTTATAAAATTCATGCGGAAGGCAACTTCTTCGGGGCAACCAATCATCAAGCCTTGACGTTCTTCTACAGTTTGCACAAAATTTGAAGCATGTAAAAGATTTTCATGTGTGCCTGCATCCAACCACGCCACGCCACGTCCTAACAACTCAAGTTGGAGTTGAGATTTTTCAAAATAAATTTTATTAACATCTGTTATTTCTAATTCTCCGCGCGCTGAAGGTTTTAGGCTTTTTGCAATTTGATAAACTTGCGAATCATAAAAATATAAACCTGGAATTGCATAACGTGAGCGTGGTTGCGTGGGTTTTTCTTCGAGGCTGAGGATTTTGCCCGCATCATTAAATTCAACTACGCCATAAGCAGAGGCATCTTGCACGGGGTAGGCAAAAATTAATGCACCTGATTTTAATTGCGCTGCATTTTGTAATTGTTTCCATAACCCTGTGCCGAAGAAAATATTATCGCCAAGAATTAAACAAACAGGTTCATCAGCAATAAAATCTTTAGCAATTAAAAATGCTTCTGCTAAACCTTTGGGGTGTGTTTGTTCTGCATATTCAAACTGAACGCCCCATTGTTCTCCACTACCTAATAATCTTTTTATTTGAGGTAAATCTTGTGGTGTACCGATGATTAAGATTTCTCTTAGCCCTGCTAACATGAGCATGGTCAGCGGGTAGTAAATCATGGGTTTGTTATAAATTGGGAGCAGTTGTTTACTTACCCCAAGCGTGAGAGGGTATAACCTAGTTCCCTTTCCGCCTGCCAGAAGAATTCCTTTCACATTCAACCTCGATGTTGATAATTTTTTTCAAGCCAGTTTTCCGATTGCATTTTAGAAAAAGCCGCTTGCATCCAATCTGGGTTTTGTAAATACCATTGCACGGTTTCGCGCAAGCCTGCCTCAATATTATATTTCGGAGACCAACCTAGTTGATTGTAAATTTTCGTTGTATCTAGTGCATAACGGCGGTCATGCCCAAAACGGTCAGAGACGTGCGTAATCAATGAAGCATACGAACTTTGGGCAGGCTGGAATTCGTCAAGCATAGCACAAATCATTTGAACTAAATCAAGATTACAAATTTGATTGTTTCCTGCAATGTTGTAAGTTTCTCCAACGCTTCCTCTTTCAAGCACGTTGTAAATCGCCTCGCAATGATCTTGCACATACAACCAATCTCGAATTTGTTTTCCATCACCATAAATAGGCAAAGAGTTTCCTTGTAACGCATTCAAAATTGTAAATGGAATTAATTTTTCAACAAATTGATACGCCCCATAATTATTTGAACAATTTGTCAGTGTAACATGTATATTATAGGTGTGGAAATAAGCCCGCACTAAATGATCAGACGCCGCTTTAGAAGCTGAATAAGGCGAACGTGGAAAATAAGTAGATGATTCTGTAAAAGCAAGTTCATTTTCTGCTAGCGAGCCATACACTTCATCTGTTGAAATGTGATGAAAACGTCCCTGCATTTTTTTTTGCGCCCAAAATTCTTTAGCACTTTCCAAAAGATTCAGCGTGCCAAGCACATTGGTTTGAAAAAAAGGGTCAGGCTCTAAAATAGAACGATCTACATGGGTCTCAGCGGCAAAGTGGGCAATCGTATCAACATCATATTTTTTCAACACATTCGGTATCACATCTTTATCACAAATATTTGCTTCAACAAAAATATGCCGTGCAGAATCAAGCACACCTGCCAAATTCAAAAGACTGCCTGCATAAGTTAAGGCATCTAAGTTAATAATACGAACATGCTGATTTTTCTCTAGTAAAAATCTGACGAAATTTGAACCGATAAAGCCTGCCCCACCTGTTACTAAAACATTTTTCATGCGCCTCAAAGCCTAATCTGATGCTTGTTTTCTAATAACCGAATTACTCGCTCCGCCTCATCATTTTTTTGGAGATCGCTCCAACGCAGTGTTTCACCTAAAATTTCAGCCAATTCCAGCAAGCCTTGTGTGGAGATTTTTCCTAACATTGCCAGCATAGAACGCCGTAAAATTAAATCATCAAGGTGTTCAACTTTTTCGCGTTGAATAATAAACACAATTTCACGTTTGGAATAATTTTGAATAAATTTCAACGGCTCATCGGGGGCGTTTTTTTATAAAGTCTGCAAAGGCTTCGGCGCGTGTGCCATATCTTTCAAATAAAATTTCAAGCCTTTCTTTAGACAAGCCTGTCCATGCCGCCAACCCATTGATAATTTTATTTTTTTCTTTCTTGGCTAGTAGGATAACCATGCCCCCCACCAATTTGCCAGTGACTTAGTATCTTTTGTGCGTGGAATGTTCAAAAAGTTTAATGCTTTATCTGTCACTTCTTCAGAGAATGCTCGGAAGGTTGTCCACTTACCACCGATTAATGAGTAAACTGGAAATTGCAGATTCGTCCAATCACCGCTTAACACTTGAATAGAATGATCTCGACTATATTGGCTGGTTGACTTTGCGGTGCTATTTTCTAGCGGGCGGACGCCCGTATAACGAAAAACAATATGATTATGCGTTACTTGAATAGATGGGAAAACATGTTTAACCAAATCAATAAAATAATCTACTTCTTCATCCGTGCAAGTTGCTTCATCTGGATTATCAATCTTAATATCAGATGTGCCGATTAAAACTCTATCAAATAACGGGCAGATTAAAACAATGCGCCCATCTTTGTTTTCAAAGAAAAATTCATTTTCACCAATTGCATCTCTTAACTCAGGGTGATTGATAACAATGTGCGCGCCTTTTGTTCCGCCAATAAACTTGGTAGATAACCCTAAACTATAATTTGAAAGATCAATCCACGCACCAGAGGCATTGATTAATAACGTAGGCTGAACTTCGTAAAACTCGTCTGTCAATTCGTCTCGCAAAGTGATTGTATCTTTATCGCCTTTAACCAAACTCATATAATTCACTGCACGGGCAGATTTGTTATCAGATTCAGAATCAAGTATCAGGTCAAGGGCGAGGCGTTCGGGTTGGTAATCAAGCCATCGTAATAAACGGCTGTGTTCGTTATATCTGCATTAAGCTGATTCCAATTTTTCAAAGAAACCTTACGAGATAAAAATTTATGTTTGGGGACAGTTCTGTGTTTGCCTGTGTAAGCGTCATACATCATCAACCCAAGTTTAATGATGATAGAGCCACGCTCGGAAGGTTTATCTAGCTTGCCAAAAAATTTTAATGGCGCGTTGAAGATGCCTGAAAAAGTTTTGAAAATCGGAATTGTAGTTGGCAAAGGCTTGACGATATGCGCTGCATTTTGTAACAAACGATTGCGTTCAGCCACTGCTTCGCGCACCAAACGAAATTCACCATTTTCAAGATAACGAATACCACCATGCGCCATGTGTGATGAAGCAGAACTGGCGCCAGAACAAAAATCGGCGCGGTCAATTAATAAAACATCCACACCGTTCAATGCTAAATCACGAAATGTGCCAATGCCATTAATGCCTGCGCCAACAATTAACACAGAGACTTTGGGATTTTGTTTTAAGTGAGAAAGAATTTCGCTGCGATTCATAATTTTGATATTTGATATTCGAAAACGTAAAACGATTATCGGATATCAGATTTTATTCTATCCAATCAAACGTCCTCGTGACTGCCTTCTTCCAGCCTGAGTATAACCTGCCTCTGCGTTTTGCGTCCATCTTTGGAGACCATTCTTTATCGCGTCCCCAGTTCTTTTTTAATTCATCTGTATTTTTCCAAAAGCCAACAGCCAGCCCAGCCGCATACGCCGCGCCTAAAGCAGTTGTTTCTGCAACTTTGGGTCGCACTACAGGCACATTCAAAATATCAGATTGAAATTGCATCAACAATTCATTGAAGACCATGCCCCCATCTACTTTCAATGCTTTCAATTTTACTTTTGAATCTTTTTCCATTGCATCTAACACTTCGCGTGTTTGATATGCTGTCGCTTCTAACGATGCGCGAGCAATATGGCCTTTATTAACATAACGAGTCAAGCCAACAATCACACCGCGTGCATCTGATTTCCAATACGGCGCATACAATCCACTAAAAGCAGGGACAAAATAAATTCCACCGTTATCTTCTACTGATTTTGCCAACGCCTCAACCTGACCTGATGATTGAATCAGCTCCATGTTATCTCTCAACCACTGGATTAATGCACCTGCGATGGCTATCGAACCTTCCAAAGCATACACAGGTTTTTGATTTCCAATTTTATAAGCAAGTGTAGTTAACAAGCCTGCTTTACTTTGCACAGGTTTATCACCTGTGTTCATCAACATAAAGCAACCAGTGCCATAAGTATTTTTTGCTTCACCTGCTTTGAAACAAGTTTGACCAAACAACGCGGCTTGTTGGTCACCTAAATCACCTGCGACGGGGATTCTGCTCAAGCCGCCGTCCTCGGCGGCGGGGACGCCGCCTAGAGCATTTTTAGGTCTCGATACGGCGGCGCTGGTCGAGTAGCCTGATAGGGCGTATCGAGACCCGCCGCCTACTCGACCAGCGTTTACATAACCATAAATTTCAGAAGATGATTTTATTTTCGGCAAAATATTTTTTGGAATACCCATCGCCTTCAAAATTTCTGCATCCCAATCCAATGTTTTGAGATTCATCAACATCGTGCGTGAAGCATTGGTCACATCTGTGACGTGTTCACCAGTTAAATTCCAAATTAACCAAGTATCCATATTGCCAAATAATAAATCTCCCCTTTTGGCTTTTTCTTTCGCACCTCTTACATTTTCCAAAATCCATTTAATTTTTGGACCAGAAAAATAAGTTGCTAATGGCAAACCTGTTTTTTTTCTAAAGCGATCTTGCCCGCCTTGTTTTGCAAATTTATTGATGATGACATCTGTGCGTGTATCTTGCCAGACAATGGCGTTATAAATTGGCTTGCCAGTTTGCTTATCCCAAAGAACTGTCGTTTCTCGTTGATTTGTAATTCCAATGGCAACAATCTCACTGGCGGACTGAAGTCCGCACTCCATAAGCACGCCTTGAATCACATCCTGCGTATTCTGCCAAATCTCCAGCGCGTCATGCTCCACCCAACCTGCTTTGGGATAAATTTGCTGATGTTCTTTTTGGTCAACCGCAACAACTTCGCCACTATGATTAAATAAAATAAATCTCGTGCTAGTTGTGCCTTGGTCAATTGCACCGATGTATTTCGCCATAAAAACTCCTTGCTTATCACATTGATTATGAAATTTGCTCTCGAGTTTCAATCAGCAAGCTGATGGACTCCATATCCTACCAATTTTTTTGCACCTAATAAAAAAGATTTGCCTGACATGATTTTTTTTCCTGCTGGTTGGACTTCTTCTAAAACTAAAACTCCATCTGAACAACAAACAGCGGGTCTATCACTGACCGTCAACCTGCTTCCGTTTTTTGCATCTTTCTTTTGGCTGACAATGGATGCCTTCATGACCTTCAATAAATTTCCATCCCACTCAAACCATGCCGAGGGCCACGGAGTCATGGCTCTGATTCTTCTTTCTAATTCATACACTGATTGATTAAAATGTAATTTACCATCTTCCTTTTTTAACATGGGAGCGTAAGTAGCCAAGTTATTATCTTGTGGTTGTGGAATTATTTTTCCGTTTATATAATCAGGAATGGTTTCGATTAATAACTCCGCTCCCAGTGAAGATAAAGTTTGAAAAGCAGAACCAGCCGTAACGTCAGGTGTGAGGCGCAAGGTTTTTTTTGTCAGCATGTCACCTGTATCTAATCCTATATCCATTTTCATAATGGTGATGCCCGTTTCATCATCCCCAGCCAAAATGGCGGCGTTGATCGGTGCCGCCCCACGCCAACGCGGAAGCAGCGAAGCATGAACATTGAGGCAACCGAATTTTGGAAAATCCAAAATATTTTTTTGAGTATTTGACCAAAGGCGGCAACCACAATTAAATCAGGTTGCCAAATTTCAAGTTGAGTTGTGTCTCTTAATTTTTCAGGTTGATAAACGGGGATGTTTAATTCCTGTGCCAAAATTTTAACTGGCGGGGCTTTCAATTCGCGCCCACGCCTGATGGTTTATCAGGCTGTGTGATGACTCCTACAACATCATAATTTTTTACAAGCGCCTGCAAAGATGGCAATGCAAAATCTGGAGAACCCATGAATACAATTTTTATAGACATGTGCTGATTCTAGCACAGTACTATCGGGTGAAATTTGGCTAGTTGCATGTTAGGCTAATTAGATGTAAAATATTGCCAGTTCAAATTTATTTCTTTAGGAGAAAAAACATGTCTCAAGCACCTATGTCTGATAATGGTATTACCCAAGATGATAAACTGTGGGCGGCACTTGGTTATGTAATTCCATTGATTGCCCTTATTGTCCTTTTCATGGAAGATAAGAAGAATCGCCCTTACGTGAAGTTCAATGCTGTGCAATCTCTTGTTGCTACCGTAGTTCTTACAATTATCTCAAGCGTTACTTGTGGTTTTGGTGCAATTCTTGTACTAGTTATGTTCTGGTGGGCATATCAAGCTTATCAAGGTCAAGATGTACGTATTCCATTTGTGAGCGACTTCATTCGCAATCAAGGCTGGGCATAATTTATTTGTAATCAAAAAAGGCTCGCGCTATGCGCGAGTCTTTTGTTTTAATTATGATAGACTTTAGAAAAGAAAGGATTAAAAATGAGCGAACAAATTCCACAACCTCCTGTACCTGTCAGTGAACAAGAAGCACGTCAATGGGCTATGATTTCACACTTGAGTGTATTAATAAATCTTTTCACAGTTTTTATGGGCACAGTAGTTCCATTAATTATTTATTTCTTATATAAAGATCGTTCAAAGTTTGTGGCATTCCATGCTATGCAATCTTTTGTAATGCAAGTGGTTTGCTTTCTCGGCGGTGGAATTATCACTGTCGTTTCAGCCGCAATTGGTGGAACTATCATTCCGCTGATTGGTTCTATTTGTGGCTGCTTATTTGGCATCATGCCTTTGGCTGGTTTGATTTATGGCATTTATGGTGGTATGCAAGTGAATCAAGGCAAAGATTTCAAATACCCTGTCATTGGGGATTTAGTGCAAAATAATATGAAGTAAAAAATTTCAGAAGTGTTATAAAAAACTCGGAGGTCTTAAAGACCTCCGAGTTTTATTTATGAGGTAGGTCACGCTTTGAGCGTGACGCTATTCATTAATTTATTTGTCACGTTATAAACATGACCTACGGAATAGCAGGGGCGATATCGGAGCCAAGCCGAATTTCGATGTCCACTGTTTGGTTGGGGTCAGGGGCGAAGCGGATTTGTCTAGCAGAAAGCCCAAAGGTAGCTTGTAGCCATTTGACAGTATAAAGTTTTGGTCCATATACAATCACAACGGTTTGGCTATAGGATTCTGGAGCTGTGCCTAATTCTGTAACACCCATGCCATAGGATTGAAACAGTGCACCTGCACGTTGATCTAATCCAGTGAATGTGCCGTCTAAAACTCGCACACGGGCGGCTTCATCTCGCATCAGTGTTGCGGCATCACCTTGTGCTAATGGGCTGGTAGGACCTGAAGTTGTGAAAATTTCATCCCGCAAAATGCGAATTTTATCCATGATGGGTTTCATGATGCTGGCAGGTTGCCCATTTAAGGTTGTATTATCAAAAATTGCCATGCCTAAGGTTGGGTCAATAACGCCTGTTTTAATGGTGGCTGGGTCAATATCTTTTCCAAGTACAGCAAGTTTCAAAGCATCTTCAAGTGGCATATTTGTTTTGATACCGCTTGAAAGAGTGGCGTAAATTTCGGGGGCGCGCGCAATTAGAGAAGGAAATACATCGGGCTTAAAAACTTGATCTCGAATTGCAAATATCACCTGTTGCTGGCGTCTAGAACGGTCACTATCGCCGCCTTCGGTTTTACGAATACGCGCATAAGCCAGCACCTGCCAACCGCATAATTTACGTTCACCACCGGGAGTAATTACAACTTTATCCATGCCTGGTCCTATGGGGTCTAAAACAAGCCTTTCAGTCGGCACAAGGTAAATACACCCAATTATATTAATTAAATCGGTGAAGGTTGTAAAATCTACCTGAGCATAGTAGTGAACAGGAACGCCTAGCAACTGTTCAACTGTTTTCATTGCCAAGCCTGGACCACCTCCAGGTAATTGACTGCCCTCACCACTAGCGTAAGCAGTGTTAATACGACTGTAACCAAAGCCCGGAATATTCACCCACAAATCGCGTGGGATGGATAACATGCCTGCGGTTTTTGTAATTGGATCAATTGTAAACAAAATCATTGTATCGGAACGCGGGGGGCCTTGGTCTGCCATTAAATCACGTTCATCTAAACCAATAAATAAAATATTGATTCGGCTAGCGCCATCCCAAGCGGGTGGCAGATTAGATTCAGGAACAAGCACCGGTGTTGGAGGAAGGTTTGCCGCAGGAGTACCTTGTTCGTTAAACTCTGGTTGGGTGTTTGTATGTGCTTGCCCGCATTTATCTGGGGCAATGCCCGGTAGTTTTGTAAATGTCCAACATTGGGTTAAGTTATTAATAACCACAAAGGCGATAATTGCCAATATAACAGGCAAACTCCAAAATATTATTTTTTTGGGGGTAATTTTTATATTTTTCAAAAATTCAAATTGTTTCATTTTTTGTAAAACCTCAAGGGTTAATATATACCATATCTAGCCCAAGCTTATTTAAGCCTTGCACTGCCCAATATTGAATAACTGCAGATTCGTTTTCATCATTCAAGCATTTCATCATCATAGGGATGGCGCGATGGTCTTTGATTTCAGCTAAAGCGCGAATGGCAGTAATTCTGACATTCGTTTTCGCTTCTTCCATGACCTTGAGCAGGGGTGCTGTTGCTGATGCTCCTATCCTAACTAGAGCATTGCCTGCCAAACTAGCGGTGAGTGCATCACTATCATATAAAGTTTGGATTAATGCTTCGACTGCTTCATCGTTGGGGTGATTCATAATTGCAAGCGCGGCAGCGGCACGGATGTCAGGCATGGAGTCGTTCAATAGCGGAATCAGGTGTGAGGTCAATGTGTGAGGCGAAGCGGATAAAGCACGAACAGCCCAAAAGCGTGTATTGGCATCTGGAGAATGAGTCAACTTGATGAGTGGTTGAATCAGCGCTTCTCCAAATTCCAATAAATATGGAATTGTTTTTTCAGCGCGAGCATCATCCCCGCTGATTAAATCATCCAAAAACTTTTGCATTATTTTGAAGGGGGCGGAATCGGTAATGACTCTTGTGATGTGTTAAGCCATTTATCGCCTTCGTCAATCAACATGACAGGAATATCATCTACGATGGGGTATTTGCGGTTGCAATCGGAGCAAATAAGCCATGTATCTTTATAAAGTGTAAGGTTGCCATCTTTTTCGCGCACGCAGTTGGGGCAACGTAATATTTCAAGTAATTCTGTCTTGATCATTATTTCTCCTAATTAAATAAGAAAATTGTACCATTTAGTAGATTTTATTTTAACCAGTGCATAAATTGGCTTTTCTTGCTTTTCTTTCTACATTTTCTGTGCCTGGTCCATATTGGCAAATTGCTGCCCATGGTTCGTAGTGTGTTCTAAAATCATCTGTAAAATATATTTGACCATTTTGCCAAACTGTACGCACGACATGTACATCGGCGCCTTCGGCGGCGTAATCTACTTGTTTAATTTCATTTCCTTTCAATTCGTCATTTTCTTCAAAGATTGGCTGTGGTGCAGAGACGGTGTTGGTTGGTCCTGATGTTTCCCATGTAACGCTTCTGCCTGTAGAGGTGGAATATATTTTCCATGTGATAGTACGTGCTGCAACATTGACGTATGTTTCCATCAATAGCCAATAAGGCGTGTCGTTTTGGAATTTGAAATCTACTAGTGGGAAAAACACTGCCGCATCTAAACCTGCTAAATCGTTATCTACTGATCCACTGGCTGTCATTTCGTAGTATGAAACACGATAGGCATGTGGGTTTCTTTCTATTATGGGAAAGCCCGCAAAGAATACAGTGCGGAATAAAGTGGTGCTGACTTGACAAACACCACCACCAACGCCTTTAATGGTGCGCCCACCATAAATGATTAATGCTTCAGCAAATCCATTTTCGAGGCTAATGTCGCTAATGTAATCTCCCATAGAAAATATTTCACCGGGCGCAACCAACACGCCATGAAAGCTCTTTGCGGCGGCTTCAATATTTTGGATACGAGAAGCGCTAGAGCCATAAAAATAAGTTGTATGTGCGGCAACTAGCTCAACAATACCTAAATCTGCGCCGGAGGCTGTATCTTGCACGGCTGGCGCTTCTTCTGCAACAATTAAATTGACTGTATGCTCGCCGCGCAATAATGCTTCGTTGATTGCCGCAATACTGGCTTCTACATCCATTACACGCCCAACAGCAGAAGATGCAATTGGCTCAATAATGCGAGTTTCGTCATTGAACACAAAACGTGCATTTTGTGGAGTTTGGTCTACAAAGTTTTTTAAGTCCACTAAAGACTTTCGCAATGAAGCAGGGTCTAAACCTACTTGCATTTCAGTTGTGCCATTTTTTTTCTACTACACCCACTGCTAACATGTTCGCTAAGACAGGCACATCAAACGTCCACGGACCTGGGTCGCCTGGGCGATAATTTGGCACGCCAATGACCAAAGGTGCACTCAAAATACTACGAGCAATTTCTGCTTGCGATGAAACATCCAGCAATTTCGGTGCCGATTCTTGAATCACCAATTGAACTTGCCCGTCTCGAAATGATTGAAGTTGTGCACCTAAATAAATTAAAGTGGCATCTAAATTTAAAATACGCCCAAATTGCCCAGCTTCTGCAATTACGTTAGTGCCATCCACGCGCAGGCTAGCTTCTACCACAGGCTGATTTACTTGCGAAGCAATATTTTGCAAATAGCTATATGCAACTCGTTGATCAAAAATTACAACGGGGGGAACATCTGTACCTAAACCACGTGAATTAATTTGCCCTGCTAAGGCTTCAAACAAGCCACCTTTTCTGCCATAGTTATATGCTGCGGCGGCGCTAGCAGTTGGGTCAAACACCATGCCTAATTCAGCAGGTGACGCTACCCAAACTTTATCACCATCTCGAAATAAAATCTTTCCCGTATGCGGGTACGAAAGTGTTTGACTCAATTTCAATGTGGCATCATTGGGTGACAAACCAGAAAGATCAACCCCTGCCACCGAAACACCAGGAAAAATTCTGCCAGCATAAACTAATTGATATCCCAACACCCATACGATAATGATTGCAAAAAAAGCAACACCCCACCAACAAATGTAGCAAGTGCTTGCTTCAGAAAATCACGTTGTAAAGGCATAGATATATTCATAAAATAATTATATCGAACAAAAATGAATACTTATTAATAAAACAGTTTAGGAAGTGACTAAACAAGAATGTATTTAAGTACTGCAAGTCGCTTGTAGAATGTAAGATAAATACCACAAGCGTACAATTTTTACCCTTGAAATTAGCCACTCTCACAGTTTACAATTAAAGCATGAAAATAAAATTATATTTGACTTTATTACTCTTCAGCCTCACATCGTGCAATTTACCCGCTTCTTCACCCACGCCTCAAGTTGATTCTGCAACTGCAACTTTCACTCCCCCGCAGGCGACGACTGTGCCCTCTGAAACAGCAACCAACTTTCCAACACCTACTGAAACGAGCACTACTACACCTGTCCCCGTTGTTGATACGATGAAAGCAAAAGTCAGTGCCGATAAATTAGTTTGTCGTTATGGACCAGGGGCAAATTATTTGTACCTGATTGCATTAAATCATAATACACCTATTCGATTAATTGGGCGTGCAGATGGAAATAATTGGGTATTGATAGAAAATAGCGGGAGGCCTGATTCGCATGATTGTTGGGTAAATGGCGAGTATGTGCAAGCGGAAGGTGATATAAGCCATTTGAAAGTAATGTATCCTGACGGTTATCAAATTCCTGTTTCACCATATTATGGTGCAACTACAATTTTGAATGCGACGCGTGAAGGCGATGAAATTACAGTTTCATGGGTTGAAGTTATCATTAGCCCAGGCAAATATGAAAATGAAAATATGTTCCCTTATATTGTGGAAGTTTGGCACTGCGTGAATGGTGAATTTATTTTTGAAACACTAGGCACCACTTACCCCGCCATCAAATTTATTGACCAATCCGGTTGCGAGAAAGCATCACACGGGCGAGTATATGTTCAAGAAAAACATGGCTATGGTGGACCTGCAGATATTCCATGGCCTAATATCCCTTAAAAACAAAAAATCTGCCATATTCAAAGCGAATTAGGCAGATTTTTTTGTCAATTGCTCCTCGACCAGGATTTGAACCTGGAACCTAGCGTAGAAAGGCTTTAGTCCTATTGAGTTATGTTTTATGGTTGTGGTGTTTCTGCCATTTGTGTTAGATATGATGCTGGTAAGATGTAAAGAGGCGTAGAATCTACATTGCTTTTTTTTATTCCTGATGTAACTATATTTAGTGCTGTCATTACAAAACATAGGTACAACCCTCCTATAACTATTGTTATTATGATATGTGCTGTAAAAAAAATGTCCCCAAATCGCAAATGCTCTTTGTAAAAAATTTTGATTTATTATATTTGTATTTGGTAGTCTTTGTGGCTGGTTTCTTTTTATTAGTTGTTTATTTTCGTTTTCTAAATTATCAATCCTTTTTTCTAATTTTTCTAAGTATTGATTTAGTTCTTCAGCATTATTGAATTTTTTATTCATTTTTTTTCCTATTTAACCCAATGAAATTTTTTTCTTTCTATTGTAAGTGGTAGTATGGATATGCCTACCAGTAAAATACTGCTGATGCTGAAAACAATAAGTGCTTTTTCAATGTTTGTTATGATGCTGATTGTTAATACAATAACTTGAATAATGCAAATAGGTATTGCTATTTGTTTGGGGTGGAGTTCCTTTATTTTTCTTTTAGCTATAAACCAACGTGTTAATAATCTTATATACATGGTTTCGATAGGTGAAAGTTTAGACCATGATTTTTTTATTTCTTCTAGGTTTTTATTCATTTTCTTTTTACTATTTTTTCTGTTTGATTTCTAATTATTCTTTGTTCCTCTGGTGATAGTTTATCCCAAACGCTTTCGATATATATTAAGTTTTCTTCTGGTTCTGGTAGTTCTAAAATTTTATATATTTCGTTTCCTAGTAACTCCGCTAATTTTGGTGCGATTTTTGTAAGTGCGTTTTCTCCTACTGGTCTATCTTTATTTAGCCAGAAGTTTACTGCTTGTTGACTGTATCCTAAGTATTTTCCAAATTCTTCAACGGAGATTTTTTCTTCTTTTTTAGAGTTTTGTTTTTTTCTCCATTTCGGCGAATGCTTTTTTCTAGTATTTCGTGTGCTTTTTTCTGATTTTGCCATTTTTCTTTATTTTTAACTACAAGTTTTTGTTTTTATTTACTCTTGACAAATTGACTACATTGTAGTAAATTTACTCTATTGTAGTATATATGCCTATCTGCCCTCATTATCGTTTAGTTCGTTCTCTTGCTATATCTTATTTATCTTCATATAGGGCTTTGCAGTTGTCTCGTTCTGCTTCGGTTTCATTTTTACTCATTCAAGCCCGATTAGATTGGGTAACGAAAGGTCAATTATGACACATATTGAATTTCAAACTTTTTGTATATCGCTTTTCTTCTTAGGTCTTTTAGTTTCACCATATCACCTAGCGGTAGCGTGGTCAAACAGGCTAGAAGATTATTTAGTTTCTAGTCGCAATATTCTTTTATTCCCTTCTTGGTTAGTTGTAATTTTGTTCGGTAAATAAAGGAATTTATCATGAGACGTTATTCTTTATCTAAAGCTGATATGTTGGATTTTATCGAGGATGTTCTTTCTCGGAAATTACCTTATCTTTCTTTTGTGGATTTTCCTTCAAAAAAGTTTATGCGGTTGTCTTATCAAAAGTGTTATGAAATTTTTACTATTCTTAGATATTCTCCTGAATATTTTGAGCTGACTTGTTCTGAATTTGGTTTGAATTTTACTTAATTTTGTTTAACACGTGTTTTCTTGCTCCCTCAATCTTTGGAACGCCTTCTTATGGAGCAAGGCATGTTTATATAAAAGTATTTGATTTTAGTTACTCGGTCAACATACTAAATCTAAGAGTAACAGGAGATATAAAAAATGAACGTTAAATTTACTGGTATTGTACGTGAAATAAAAGATTGGAATACCAATCAAAAAGGCGAGGCTTTACCGCCTGAAAAAGTTACATCACAAATTCTTTTTTTAGATCGTGAAACTGGTGGCGATATTTCTTTGACTTATCCTGCTGGACACGGCTTGAAAGTTGGTCAAGATGTTACTGTAGATGTTGTAGTTAAATCTTCTATTCGTAATTTTCGTTTGACCTTGTATGTACAGCCTGTTGCTAAATCGAAATAGTTTCATCGTATGTTGGCAAGGGTTCGCCGTGTTCGTCTCGGTAAAACGATAGATTGGCGTTATTTTGCCAAGCGTGTTCCTTCGTATCGGGATGAAATATATCGTAAGCGTAAAAATCAGCAGGCATTGAAAGAACTTCACGCAAGGCTTGTACAAAGTGGTCTTATTCGTGCCTGATGTTTTTATCAGTTGTAAAGCGAGTACGCAACTGTATTACTAGAACTCGCAAGAAAGTAGGTCTTTATGAAATGGCTTTTGCGGATTTCGTTACTGCGATTACCAGTGTCTTATCTCTCACCTTCCCTTTTAGCTCTACTCTTGACTTGTCTCTCGGTCAATTGATTGCTTGGACAACTATTCTTGGTGTTGGTGTTTCGTTCGGCACTCGTCTTATTCGCGGCTAGACCTAAAGGTTTTTTTCCTGTTTTCCTTCAAAAAAACAGGATAAAATTTTTATGGATTATGTATTTACTCTTACTGATGCAATGATAAAGCTTTTGTCTATTGGTGACTCTCCAGTAGAGACTGTTTGGTTTTGGGTCAAGGGTGCGCTTCTTTTTTCGTTTAGCTGTGCATATTGTAGATGCTTTCATTTAGGTATAAGAATGTTTATTCCGCTTCAAATACTAACCCAATTAGGTATTACTGAATTGATTTTAGGCTATATAGCTTTTCGTATTGCTGTAGCAGTTTTTTAGGATGATTTTTTTAGCATGAGAAAAACATCTTATCTTTTATTGGTTGTTGTAATCATCCTTTTGTCTTTTTCATCGGTTTTCGCTAAGCCTAATTTTGTTACCTATCTTCACGATGTTGAAGCCTTGCAATTAGATGATAATAATCCTATGGTAAATTATGAAGGGGATGATTTCGGCATTGGTGAAAGTTCATTAGGTAATAATATTTTTCGTTCCTTGCTCTATTTTGATTTATCTTCCATTCCTAGTAATGCTATTCTTTCTTTTGCTACTATTAACCTTGTTGCTTCATCGGATGTATCTACTTCTGGTACCATAATTTATTGTTACCGTTTGCTTGTTCCTTTTTCAGTGTCGGAAGCTTCTTGGGATGAGCGTTTTTTTTTTCTATTGCTTGGGATAATCATTCTCTTGGGTCTTCTGATGTAGATTTATCATCAGAAGTTTTTATACTTCTTATTTGTTATGATGTTTACCAATACGATAATATTTCTTCTCGTTGCTGATTTTTCTTTACTTTCTTCTATTATTGACGGTACATATTCAAATTATGGTTTTGCATGTACTACTAATAATGAAACTGATG
>LMZR01000024.1 GCA_001567105.1 Chloroflexi bacterium OLB14 | reverse complement strand
AAAAAAAATGCGCTGGATGGAGATAACAGTTTATCAGTTCTAGTCTGTGTTTCCATTTTTTTACTTCTCACCAATGAGAGTAGTATTGCGCGGGCTGAGGATGAAAAATTATATACAGCTCGGCTTAACATACATCTAGTTGACGTTTTATACGGAGTAACACAACTGGTTACTTCTGCAGGCGTGTTATTTAATTTAGCCATGCAACATCGTATTCGCAATGCAAACGAAAGCAAATATTTTATGTTTGCTTCGCTTTTCCTTGTTTTCGCTCTTGTGTATGGAGTTCTCTCCTTATTTTTGAAATCTCCTACACCACGCGTGATTGAAGACGCTTTTGTTTTCGGCGGGATTTTCCTACTAGGTGTATCGGTAGCGCGGCATCAAAGCCTTGTAGAACGGCGCACCATTTGGCAAGATTTCCCAATTGTCGCATTGGGCATGTTGAGCATTGTTGCTTTCTATATGCTCATTTTTTTTTACAGTCAAATTACGAATGTCCTTGCTAGGCAATTTTATTGCAGTCGTCATCATTAGTCATTCATTATATGACTTGGCACGTGAGATAGTAGAACGCTGGAGAATAAGCGAAGAAACTTATTTTAGACGCAAGATAACTTCCAATACAATACAAGAAGACAAAACGCTTCAAAATCATTTGCAAGAAAAGTTGATTCTGTTCCTACAAGTTGTCAATGCCTCAGGCGGGTTGATTGCTATAAATCAAAATGGGAAGATGATTGTTTGGGCGACTGCAAATTCGCAACCACTTGAAAGTGAATTTGTAATCCCCTCTGATCACGCAACAGAAAAAAATCATAATCCCGAAGCGACGTGGGTTTCCATTGCATACGAAGGCATGCAACCAATTGCTTTAGTCAATTTAAATCACCCAGATAAAAAAATAAAATATTCATCAGGTGAGTTGGATTTATTAGATGAGTTCAGTGAACAAATTGGCACATTCGTTTCAATTCATCACTTGAAAGAAAATACGAGCCAATCTACGCCAAAACATGTTTTAGAAGATTTCACAGTTCCAACTTTTACTGAAGCTAATTTGATTAAATCTGTAGAAAATGGATTGCGCCATTTTTCAGACTATTTAGTATTAGGGCAATTACCTTTAGCAGAATTGAACAAAGTAGCAGATAAATCACAGGTTGAACGCGGTAAACATATACAAGTCATTTTGCGTGAGGCGATTCAATCTATGAAGCCTGAGGGTGAGCGTCCACCTGAACCACTTCCACGAGAATGGTACAACTATGTTGTTTTGAACGATGCTTATGTAAGAGGCGTGCCAAACCGCGAAGTGATGGCGCGTTTATATGTTTCAGAGGGGACCTTTCATCGTATTCGGCGTCATGCCATTCGGGGAGTAGCAAGGTATTTAGAAGAGAAACGGAAAAGAGAGCAGGAAAGTTAATAGTTTTTTGCAGTTTTTTAGAATTAATCCATGAATAATAGAGGTTGTGTCTCACCTCAACAAACCTCAAAAGCCTCATCAACAGGATGGGCGTAATCAGCAAGTTCTATCCTTTTGGCTGTTTATGCTCTGGATATTGCTATTTTCTATACTGGAGTGTATCTTGGCTCTGCCTTTTTTGTTGCTGAATTATTAATCTGAATAAGTTAACAGTTTTTGACACTTATTTTTGAAAATTTTGAAGGATAATAGAGGAAATAGGAGCAATGTTATGCAAAACAAAACCTCTGAAGAACGCCTTGCAAAAGGTGCATATAACTGGCTAAGAGCATCGCCCTTAGTAACAATTATTACTTTATATCTTGTGGCATCATTTGAGTTTGGGTATGGAATATGCTTTCGTTTTTCTCTCATATGTGGTGATGATTTTTATTACAGCTCAATTGCCGAGTATATCAATTACGGGCTTGGCATTATCGTTTCCGCTTGTTGGCATCTCCTTTTACTTCAATATGTAAATAACAAAGATAGTGAATTTGTCCGTAAACATGGCAGGCAAGCGTTAATCTATGCGGGCATTCGCACAGGCACTGCTTTGGGCGGATTATTGTTAGATTTTTTCCTTGGCGCCAGCGGTGTATTAACCTGCATCATAATTATTGTTCTTTTTATTTTGTGGATAGTTCAAACCAATTCGGGGTTAGCAAGCATTAAAAAAGAGCTTGAAGAAAATTCTAATATCTCTCGAGAAAATATTTCTCAGCCTATTGCTACTTCCATAGAACAACCGAGAATTTATTTAACAGACGAAAACAGGGCAGAAACATTAAACGAAATTTTACAAAATTTACAAAGCGAAGATGATGTAACTGTTCTACATGCCATCTCAAAGTTAAATGAGGTGCAAGAAAGCAATGCGGAAATTTTCAAACAACTAGAAAGTCTTGCCGATGTCCACGCTAATATGGATGTGCGCAAGGACGCTAGAGTTACATTGAGCGCATTAAAGCAAACCGATAAAGTGATTAGCACAGAGGTTAATATGACTGAATACGAATCGCGCAAACCAGAAGAAGTACTAAATGAAATTTTGGCAAATCTTAAAAGTAAAGAGGATGAAAAAATCGTCTTAGCATTTGCTAAATTGAAAAAAATTAATTACAGCAGTCAAGCCATTCGCCGTCAGGTAGAAAGCATTTCACTGAACAGTGCCAACTCGAAAATCCGTGATGAGGCGCGTGAGGTTTTGAATCTTCCATCACATCAGGCGGTACAAAAATCATCCAACACATTAGATAGAGGTACCCGCCTTACGATTTTGAACGAAATTAAAAAATGGATGAATGATGGTTTGCTGACAAAAGAAAATGCAGATGTGCTTCAAAGCCGTTATGATTTTGATTTCGTACTAGCGCCTCATCTTGATAAACTCGACGCATCGCAACCCACGCCTCAGCCTGCTTCTGCTCAACAAAAATTTCTCAGCCTGAAAAAATTGCTGAGCCCGAAAAACCAAAAGCACCTGCACCAACTTTATTACAAACGCTAACGAGTGAAGCCAGCATCAAAGTGTATTTATATTTGGGAGCGTTTTTTGTAATTGCCGCCGCCGCAATTTTAGGCGCAATCATTGAAGAATTGCGCTTACCTATTTTAATTTTAGGCACATTATTATTTGGCGGGTTATCTGTTGCTATTAAAAAAAGATTACCTCAACCAAGTTTTGCATTGTTCATTGTGTTTTCGTTTTTATTGCCCATTACAGCCAACAGCATTGAGTTAACCTTACAAGAAAATTTAGGATACGCCTCTTTTGTTACATCTATTTACTGGGCAATTGTTTGGTTTGTACTGACCGTTGTGTGGGCATTCGGCACAAAACTTTACGATTCAAAATTATTCAGCATCACTGCTTATGGTGCGTTTACAGTGGGATTAATTAACATTGCTAAAGTATTTGAAACTGAACCTGAAATTTATACATTGTTTGGAAGCATCGCCGCATTAAGTGGTTTGGCAGGCACATGGTTGATTAAGAAATGGAAAGATGCAAATTTTGGATTGTCTGTTTTTGTTTCAACACAACTGGTGCAATTGCTCGTTTTATTTACTTCATTATCTATTTTTAGCATAAAAAATATTTGACTCCGAAAATATAAACCTGTGGTATCTCATTCCAGTTTGTGTGTGGTTACTTGCTAGCGTCTATTACGTCGTTTCAGATAAATTATATTCATTTGCTTTATTTGATTGGGCAACAGCAGGCGCGTTAATTCCAATTCCATTTTTCCTCGCCGCCACATTAGATTTGGAAAATGTAGGCTCAACCATTTTGTTGTTGATGTGGGGCATCTTCTTAGCAGTTGCAAATGAAGCCTTTAATAGAATTGAATCAATTCGCAAATATAGTTTACCGTTTTTATTGGCTTCGTTCCCATCTTTTGCAGTTAGCATCATCACAGCTTTTGCTTACGAAGCGTGGCTCGGTATGCTGGCATCATTTGTGATTGCAATTTTATTCACCGCCTTACACATCCTACGCACCCGTTGGTGGTTATGGACTTTGGCATTGGTTAATTTTGTCATTGCCTATTTTGCATTCTTCCAACTTGATTTCATACAAAACTTAAATATTTTTATTGGCTATCCAATTTTGTTAATTGGTTTACTGTTCTTGCTACCAGATTTATTCCTAAAAAAAGATTGGGAGCACGCACCCGAACATCGTTTACCAGTAAGGCTATTTGGCATATTACTTTCTGTTGGGGCAATCTTAACCTTTGTAGTCAACAACGAATCGCCAAGTGCAACAATTGGTTTTGCTATCTTAACTCTTTTTACAGCCGTGTACACATTGGCTTATCAAAGATTCTGGTTAGCCTATTTACCAACAATTTTCTTTGCCACTACAATTTTATACGCAACAGATTATTTCGCTCTCAACAAATACTGGCTGCCAATTTTCACTGCTGTCACATTTTTATATTTTCTATTTGGCTTGGCACTCTTCAAAAAAGAAAATTGGTCACTTGTCTTCCGTAATGCCTCCTTAATACTTGGCACCATAATATCAGTTATAGCATTCATAGAATCGGATTGGGGTAATGGCTGGTATGTGCTTGTAATTGGTTTCTTATTTATTATAGAAATGGTATTGCGCAAAAATGGTTTCTTTGAAATTGGTGCACCAATTTTCTTTAGCATCGCCGCGCTCCTGCTGATAGAAGATTTTGAAATTGACAACATTTCAACGCAACTGCTCATCCTCAGCGTGATTTGGATTCTTTCGGATATTCTGGCGCATCTATTTTATAAACATCCTCGCCCATTGAATATCATTATTCGCGGCATCGGTGGATTGATTGCAATAATCAACTATGGATTTTTATTTTCAGAATCAGATTTAACTGCCACAGTTGGTTATGCAATTTACACGCTTCTATGGCTGACCGTCAGCCTGCTTTACCGCCAACCAATTTTGTTTTACTCTTTTACTTTGACACTGCCACTCTTCGCTACATTCTTATTCCGCAATTTCGGCTTCACAAAATGGATTCATCCTGTGATATTGATTGCCTTAGTGTATTACGCCATCGGATTTGCATTACGAAGTTTGAATCGCCTCAAAGGTTGGGATAATGCTTTGTTATACAGCGGCTTGGGGCTAGGCGTCTTCGTCTCGATAGCGTCACCAATTTTGGGTGGGTTAGATGCGTCTATTCCAGTAGCAGTAGCGGCTTCATTGTGGGCAGTCGAAGCCTTTAGCAAGAAAAGTGCTTGGCTGGCATTCCCTGCTAATGCTTTATATTTGATGTCATATTTTATTTTGCTCAACGAATTGTATGTGCAAGAAGTGCAATTCTTCTCCATCGGCGCGGCATTGATTGGTCTGATTCAACATTATTTGTTGACGCGCTCTAACAGCAAAGGTGGCGCGTTTGTGATGGGTATGTTGTCGCAATTTGTTTTGCTTGGCACAACTTACTTTGAAATGATTAATAAAAACGAATTATCTTATTTCTTCTTGTTGTTTTTACAATCATTGGCTGTGCTAATTTACGGGCTAGTGATTCGTTCTCGTAGCCTGACCTTCTTCCCCATTGGCTTTGTAGTGTTAGGAGTTTTCACAGTGGCTTACAGTGCATTAAAAGAAGTAGGTGCAATTTTCTTAATTGGTTGCACAGGTATTCTTTTACTTGGGCTTGGAATTTTGGCTGTGCTACTGCGTGAACGTATTGCCAAACTTGGCGAAAAATTAAGTGATTGGCAAGCGTAGTGTAGAAAGAGTTTCCTATGGATGAGCATAGTGAAAAAAATATGAGTAAGCCACCAATATCAAAGCTTTTGATTTTTGTCATCGCTATAACTTTTCTGATCATTACAGCGTATTGTGTTTTTGCCATCCTATCTCTACGCAACCCTAATCAGTCTATTTTTGTTGTAGCTACAGAATCTACTGAAAAGTGGGATATTCTAGTTTCAAATGACTTTAGTCCCGCTGAAAATGATTGGGACAGTCAAAGCGTATCAAATGAACACTATGATGCCACGCTTGAATTTAAAGATGAAAAATATCATTGGGATATAGTGTCAAAAGACCATGTTTTTTTTCTACATAAACACCTACACAGAGCCCCTAACTATTTTTTATACCTCCATAGAAGTAAAACTAACAAGTGGCACTTACAAACCAGCGTATGGGGTTGTATTTCAAGAACAATTAAATGGCGATCTGTATTTTTTTGGGATTTATGGAGAAGGATTTTTTGTGAATCAATATAAAAATGCAGAATGGTCAGAAACTATCAAATACACAAAATCTCCTGCTATTTTACCTGTGGAAGTAAATCAACTAGGTGTTCTTGCTAACAAATCAAATGTTGTGTTTTTTATCAATGACCAATTTGTTGGAGAAATAAAATCTGAGTATACAGATGGACTGCTTGGTATAGCCGTAAGTTTCAACGAGGCAGGCTTACATAATACATTTGAATTTGATAATTTAATTATCAAAATTCCGTAATTAACTTCACCAACTCTGGCAAAATTTCTCCAGATTTTCCTTGAAAGAAATAATTTGCTTTTGGGGTTAATGGGGTTTCTTCAGCATTGATTTCCACTACCACTGCCCCATTATCTCTGACAGCGTGTGCTAATGATGCGGCAGGTTGCACAACGCCAGATGTTCCAATGGAAAAGAAAACCTCACAAGCACGTGAAGCATTGACTGCGGCTTCTAATTCTGCGCGTGGCAATGATTCGCCGAACCAAACAACATCGGGGCGTAATAGTCCGTTACATTTTTTACATTGAGGGACGGTTTCACTTTCTTCATCCCATTCATCAGCATAGGTTCCACATTCTGAGCAACGCACCAAATTGATATTGCCGTGTAATTCCAAAACATTTTTACTGCCAGCAAAACGATGTAAGCCATCTATATTTTGAGTTATCAAAGTAAATGTTAAAAATTTATTTTCCATTTCAACCAAAGCATAATGTCCTTGATTGGGTCTGACGCCTTTAACGGCTTCACGTCTCCATGCGTACCAATCCCAGACGAGTTTTGGGTCACGCGCAAAGGCTTCGGGCGAGGCTAAATCTGTTGGGTTGTATTTTGCCCATAAGCCATCTTGTGCATCGCGGAAAGTTTTTAATCCGCTTTCTTGGGAGATGCCTGCACCTGTGAGAACAGCAACGCGAGAAGATGATTTTAGTTTGTTGATTAATTCGATAGGAAAGTTCATAGTACGTAATCCGTGATTCGTAATCCGTAATTTTACGCATTACAAATTATTTTATGGTTTTATAGTGGGTGTTGGCGGAACACATGCCAGCATTTTTACTTTTTCTTTGAAGATATCTGTGCGCCCGATTTCTTTGCCTGCTACATTGGTAATCACAATTTGATATTCTAACCAAGCAGTTTGGAAATAGGCATCTTCAAGCATTTCGTCAGAATAAACATCATAAATAAATGTGCCTGCCCCAATAGTGTACATATCAAACTTTGTCCAACGGCTGGCACGCTCGGCAGTTAAACTTTTAAAGCGCGTAAACAATAAAACATAAGCGGTATTTTCTAAGCCTGTTTGGGCTGTAATTTTTACAAAGGAGGGTTCGCACTCTCTACCTTTATAAAACTCTGTTGTTGAAGTATTTACAAACACAAAGCCTTTCATGTTAAAAATTTAGTAGCAGTATTAATGGGGATTAAAGATAGCGGAGTAACACTGCTTAATGTCGCCGTTTCTGTAATAGCGGGTGTGGATGTAGGCGTGCGGATGCCGCTCAAGGTTGGGGTTAAGGTAAAGGTCAAAGATGGAGTAACAGGCGTAAAGGTCGGTTGAGGCGTGAAGGTGTTGGTAGGAGTCGGGGTAGGTATTACATCTTGGCTCGCTGGTGAAACTAAGCAGGCAAACATCAAAAACATGCAAAGGGAAATCAAATATATTTTTTTCATCATGGCTTTTTTGTTGGGATGGTAATAGGGCAACCCGAAATAGGTGTGAGGCAAGGGCAAGGAGAAAGTGAAAAGGCGTTTTCGTAAACTTGTGTGCGTCCAACTTCTTCGCCTTTATCATCCACTGCTACTAGTTGAAAATATACAAAGCTTTTTTTGTAGTGATTATGCCCTTCAATTTCGCTACCAATGGCGATGTAGGTGAAAGTGCCATCGCGGTTGTTATACATGATGTTACCGTTTGTCCATGGAGTGTAATCTTCATCTTCGGTAGATTTGACACGCATGAAAATAATTACGCCATTGACGTTATCGGGGTCTTCAACTTCAGCAGTGATAACAGCTTGATTCGCTTCGCATCCGCCCCAGTAAATATGGTCTGGTGAAAATTTGACTTCTACAAATCCTGGCCCTGGTTTGGATGTTGTAGGGGTGGCGAGGATTGATTGCGTTGCTGTAACATCGCCAATAAAAATTGGGACAGGTGCAAAGGTAGCATTAGGGTCTTGGGTAGGAATGCGAATAATGGTTGCCGTAGCACTTGGGCGCGGCGTAAAAGTTATTGTAGGTGTATCAATTGGTGTATAGGTGATAAATATTGTGGAGGTTGGTTGGGCTGTGCTGGCAACAGGTGCAATGCCACAAGATTGAATGAGGGTCATTATTATTAATAGAAAAATAATTTTACGCATGTACGAATGATACTATGAAAAATGAAAGAAGAAAGAAGAAAGAATTTTTTCGTCATTGCGAAGAGGGCGATAGCCCGACGAAGCAATCTAATGATTATGTTGGAGATTGCTTCGCTGCAAAGAACGCGGCTCGCAATGACGGATGAGATACATTATGCCGAAGCACCTGAATAATTTTTTAATCCGATTTTCCAAATGGTTCTTGATAAGATAAAAAGAAAAGTTGTCAGTGCTAATGCGCCGAGCCATGTTTGCAGTGTGAGTCTGCCCGTCAATGCTTCGGATGGGACTGAGATGGCAAATGCCACTGGCACTAAAAATGTTAATCCATACTTTAGCCAGTTGGGGTAAATATCTAGGGGCCAGCGACCTGCCGCGTATAAACCTTCAAATAAGTTAGCAATTTCATGCACGCGTATAAACCAAAAGGCAGTAGAGGTGATGATTAACCAGAATGAGTAAATCATAACTGCGCCCATGAATAATGCGGATAAAAATCCAAGCACAGACCAAATGCTAATTGACCAATTCATTTGGTTTAATGCAATGACTAAGATGATTAAGCCAGTCACGACATCTACTAATTGCCACAAACGAAACTCTCGCACACTGACTAATAATTGAGCATCGGCTGGTTTGGTGAGGGCATAATCTAAAGTGCCTTCTTGAATTTCTTCCATTAATCTTTCCATATTTGGTTGAATAGCAGAGCGGATAATTCCGCCTGTGATAACAAATACGCCCATAACTGCTAACAATTCAGGTTCACTCCAACCACCTAATGATTTAGTTTGTGAAAAGACTAAACTCAAACCAATTAAGCCAGTCCCCAATGCAATGAAGGTTTGCAAAATTTGAATATAAAGATTGGCGCGATATTGAAATTCATTTAAGATACCAATGCGTAAATAGTTGAATGCTAATTTAAATCCTTGCATGTTAACCTCCCACTGCTGAAAATCTGCGGATGGCAAATTTCCAAACAATATTAACGACGATACCGCCAAAGATAATCCATGCAAGTTGCATACCTAAGCCACTCAACATTTCATAAGTGGTCATCTGCCCTACTAAAACTTCAATCGGGAAACCAAACGTCCAGCGGAATGGGAAAAACCATGCTAGCTCTTGCACCCAAACAGGCATTAACGAAAGCGGAACAAGCCGTCCCGAAAGAATCAGCTCGGCTGCAAAATACAACTCGAAGAGAGCGCTGACGCGCGTTGTCCAGAATGTGACCATGCCGAGTAAAGAAAGTGTAATGGTGCGGATGAGATAGGTCATCCAAATTGCAAAAAAGAAAACGATACCTTCAAGCCATGTTGGATTCAAATCTGGTTTGAAGATAAGCGAAAGGACAAATGCAAGTGGAAGCCACAAAATAATATTGACAACTTTCCAACCAGCAAAAAATGCAACATCATGATGAAGTGGGTGAAGCGGGCGCAACAAATTCATAGAAAGCCTGCCGTTACGAATACGCCTCTCCCAACCATAAGGCGTGAAAGCAATATTCATTTGGCGCACCAAAGTCCACACAATGTAATAAGCGGCAAAAGTTGCAGGAGTGTAACCACCCACCATACCACCCTGTTGATTTGCCACAGCAGACCAAACCACCATATAAATGACAGGTTCAGCGATCATGCCAATCATATAAAAATAATTTGCAAGTGGATACTGCCATTGTTCCAAGATGGAGATTCTCATCTCTGAAAGATAATAATCAAGATGTCGTTTCATTCGATGGCTTCCTTTTTGACTGCAAAGACCGATTCAATCACGTCTTCAATGGGTGCGGCTTCGACAGTTAAGTCATCCACTGATAAATCGTTTAACAAACGTGATGTGACAGCAGATGTTTTTTCTTTGGGAACACGCATCACCACTCGTGACCCGTCAGTTGATACCACTTCTCCAAATTGACTCAAATCTGCGGCATGGTTGTTCAATGTAAAGCCAATGGTTTTGAAGGCTGAAAATTTTTCGGCAAGTTGTGAGAGATTGCCATCAAACAAAAGTTTGCCGTGATGAATGACGATGATTCTTTTGCACAAGGCTTCTACATCTGCCATGTAGTGGCTGGTCAATAAAACTGTTGCGCCATATCTTTGGTTGTATTCTGCAACAAATGTGCGGATTCTTTTTTGCATAGTGACATCTAAACCAAGCGTTGGTTCATCTAAAAATAAAATTTTGGGTTTGTGTAACAAAGCACCCATAATTTCCATCTTCATGCGTTCGCCTAAAGACAAATTGCGAATCGGTTTTTGAACTAAATCTTTTATTTCAAGTAACTCAATAAATTCATCACGAGTCTTTTTAAATTCATCGGTTGGGATGCTGTAAATAGCACGTTGCAAATCAAACGAATCTAAAGCAGGTAAATCCCATGAAAGTTGATTGCGGTTTCCCATCACCAAAGTGATTTGACG
>LMZR01000023.1 GCA_001567105.1 Chloroflexi bacterium OLB14 | reverse complement strand
TGGTTTTTCGTGATGGTATGCGTCATCATTTTAGCGGGAATTAATAAGCACTTTGGAATGGGGAGATACAATGGTCGGGTGAAGGAATCAACTATACGCTAGATGGTGAAGCGTTAAACATCATTTTACATTGGCGTATTTTACCCGAGCATGAAAAAAAATTGGGATAAGGTTTTAGTCACCATCGAAGATATCACAGCCAGAAAACGTGCCGAGAAAAGACTCGAAAGTTTATTTGAATCTTCACCTATTTCATTGTGGGAAGAAGATTATGGAGGCATCAAAAAATATTTTGACAGTCTGCGCGCGCAAGGTGTGGAAGATTTAGAAACATATCTATTAGATAATCCACAGGCTGTACTACATTGCGCTTCGCTGATACAAGTTTTGAATGTCAATCAAAAAACGCTGGAACTTTTTGGTGCAAATTCCAAACAAGAGTTATTAAATAATTTAGATCAGATTTTCCGTGATGAAATGCGCACGCATTTTGCGAAAGAACTTGTAGACCTATGGAATGGAAAATTGCATTACGAACGTGAAGGTGTTAATTATTCACTGGCAGGCGAACCAATAAATATTTTATTGAGTTTCCGCATTATGCCAGGGCATGAAAATGATTTTACTTGGGGAAGTGTTGCCATACAGGATATTACCTCACGAAAGAAAGCGGAGGAATATTTACGTTATCTCGGCACACACGATGTGATGACAGGCTTATATAACCGCGCGTATTTTGAAGAAACAATTTTGAAATTAGAAATCAATCGCCAAGACCCAATTAGCATTATCATCATAGATTTGAATTATCTCAAAGTTGTAAACGATCGCTTAGGTCATCAAGTTGGTGATAAATTGATTCGGCGCGTAGCAGAAGTATTGCAAGCCGCCTCTGAAGAGAAATATTTCACTGCGCGCATTGGCGGTGACGAATTTGTGGTTGTTCTGCAAGGTGAGGGCGAAGAAACCGCTAATGAATTTATGCGCCATATTCAAATGTTGGTTGAGATGAATAATAAATTTTATCGCGAACCAGAACTCAGCCTATCACTTGGTGCCGCTACTAGCACAGCAGGCATATCGCTTGAAAAAGTAATTAACCTTGCCGATGATGCTATGTATAAGCACAAGGGTGAACATCATCGTCGCCGTAGAGATGATTTCTAAATTTAATCCTGCCCGTTTCGATTCATTCTCAATTCAAAAACATACGCACAGAGAATTTATTCGGCAAACGCTTGCTGGCGTTTTCGATTCTATTAATCCTTATAGCGTTGTAAAAAAATATTTACAAAACCATAAACTGCCCACTACCAAAAAAAGCTACGCGCTGGGGGTAGGTAAAGCCGCCGTTGCGATGACTCAAGCAGTAGCAGATGAAATTTCATTAACCGATTCTTTAATCATCACCAAACACGCTTCATTACCTGACCGTCAACTTGGTTCTGTTATTCTGGGAAATCATCCTATCCCCAAAAGTTTGAGTGCTCAAGCAGGCATTGCAACAAAAAAGTTTTTATCTCAACTAACTAAAGACGATTTGCTGATTTGTTTAATCTCAGGCGGTGGCTCAGCATTGATGACTGCGCCAATCATTCCATTAGATGAATTGCAAAAAGTTACATCTGCTTTATTGAAATCAGGTGCAAGTATTCAAGAGATCAATACCATTCGCAGACATTTAGATGGATTAAAAGGTGGGGGAGTTGTGCAACTTGCCAACGGAGCGAAAATTATCAGTTTGATTCTTTCGGATGTAGTAGGCGATTCACTGGAAGCAATTGCTTCGGGAATCACAGTGCCAGATTCAACAACGAAAGAAGATGCACTAAAAATTTTGGAAAAATATAAAATTGAACATCAAAACTTTAATTGGAAAGAAACGCTAAAAGCAGATAATCCATTGTTTGTAAATGTAGAAAATAAAGTCATTGCCAGCAATTCCACAGCCTTAGATTTTGCGCGTAGCCAAATTGAAGGGGCGAGGATATGGAGGGAAGGGGCATGGAATCAATTGGTTTGCCGAGTGATAAATAGAAATATACAAGGCGAAGCCAGTGAAGTTGGTAAACAACTTGCATTGCAATTCAAAACTGAATTACAAAATAATAAAAAGACCATTTTGTTTATTGGCAGGCGGGGAAACAACTGTGACTGTTAAAGGAAATGGTAAAGGTGGCAGAAATCAAGAACTGGCTTTATCTGCTGTTGAAGTTTTAGCAGGCTTGGAGAATATCATGTTTATATCTATTGCAACGGATGGGGAAGATGGACCAACAGATGCGGCTGGTGCTGTGGTGACAGGGGAAAGTTATCAGCGAGGTAAAAGGTTGGGGATGGAAATAAACAACTACAAATTAAATAATGATGCGTATCATTTTTTTAATCAGCTTGATGATTTAATCAAAACGAGTCCTACAGGCACAAATGTCAATGATTTAATTTTCTGCTTTGCGTTTTGATGTTGTTATTTATGAACAAGTTTCTGAATATTCATCTAATTGCCAATTTTTTCGGATAGATTGAAAGCCAAATTGTTTTGCTTGCTCGCAAAATTCAGTTGTAGATAATTCGTATTCAATTTGGAAAACAGGTTTGCCTGCTTGTATAAAAGGTAGGAGCAAATCACATTCTTGAAATGAAAAACATTCTTCGTTTAATTGCCAATCAAAATATGAGACGAGGTTTGGAATTTGTTCAATATCATTCTTTAATCCGATTGAAAGCCCGCGGGCGTGAGCCGATTCTGCTAGCCAGATGTTGTAGGCAAGTTGGTCTTGATAGGTGAGTGGAAAGCCTGTTTCATTTGTATAGCCATTGATGTTATCAGGGTCTACGCCATGACAACCTTTGCTGGAAGCGAGGTTGAGGCGTGCTTCCATGACGGGTGCTAATAAATCTATTTGACGAATATCGAGCCACGTTTCGCCTTGCCAATCTTCCATTGGGTTGCCAAGAACAGATGCAGGGAATTGATTTATATCGGGTCGCCAATCTTCATAAGAGCCAGCGCTGAAGTAACACATAACGAAGATATTTCGTTCTTTTAATTGTGCAATCACTGAAGCATCCGTTTCAAATAAATCTAGGTTGTAAATGCCTACATTTATGTTTGTGTTAATGTCACCTGTATACTGGATGTGCCAGTTGGTATTGGGTGGCGTTACATAAGCAGGAGCTGTTGTTGCTGTTGGTACAGAGGTAGCTACTTGTGCCGTGCTTAATGGAGTTGTTGGCGTTGAGGTAACTTGGGTTGTTTTTGGTGAGGTGCAAGCACTTAATACAATTGCAATGATAAAAAATGTTTTATTTTGTTTCATAGTAAAAAAAATAAGGCAGATGAATTCATCTGCCTTATTTATATTGTATATTAAACAGTTTGTTTTCTACCAAACCAAGTTTTCCATTCTTGTTTTTCCCAAAGAACTAAAATTGGGGCGGCAACAAAGATGGATGAATAAGTACCGCTAAGCAAGCCAACCAATAAAACGATGGCAAATTCTTGAAGGGTAACGCCACCGAATAAGGCTAAGGCTAGCAATAAAAATTCTACGGTCATCAATTGGGTGTTGATGGAGCGCTGTAAGGTTTGGACGATGGAATGATTAATGAGTGATTCGAAATCTAATCGGCGTAATATGGTTGAGTTTTCGCGGATACGGTCGAATACGACGATAGTATCTTGCATGGAGAACCCAATGACGGTTAATAAGGCAGTGAGAAAAAGTGAGTCAATTTGCCAGTCGAAATAATATGCGCCAATGCCTGTGATGCTGAATATGATGGCGATGTCGTGAATCATAGCGAGGATGGCGCACACACCATAGCGGAATGAGTTTTGCACTTTGCGGAACGACCAAACAATGAATAGAACCACTAGCAATGATGCTATTGCAACAGCAATGGCGGCTCGTTGGGTTACTTGTTTTCCGATGCTTGGCCCAACACTATCGAAGCGAATCACCTTGATTTCAGAGCTGGATTTTTCTTTTAAGGCATCGAGAATTAAATCTCTATTTTCGTTTGTGAGGAATGATGAACGAATCAGTAATGTACCTGCGTCGGTTGAGGTGACTTGAGCATCATCAACATTTGAGGCTTCGTAAATGGAGATAATACTCTCTGTATCTAATGCCTTGCCTTCTTCAAATTGAACTTCAATCAAACTACCACCCGTGAAATCAATTGATAGTGGTACCCCGTTTATAAATAGAAGTGTGAGCCCAAAAGCAATTAGGATGAGTGAGAATGCGAAAAAGTAATAACGTTTTCCAAGAATATTCATGGGGAAGTTCCTTTATAAACCAAACCAGCTTGTTAAGTTTTGTGGTTTGAAAGCGCGCAAAAGAATGACGAGTAAGGCGCGGGTGACATAAATGGCAGTGAAGAGTGAAATTAATACGCCTAAAGCAAGGGTGAGAGAGAAGCCTTTTACAATGCTGGCTCCAAAGGATGAGCCAAACCAAAACAAAATGAGGGCTGTGATGATGGCTGATAGGTTTGAATCGCGAATAGATGACCATGCTCGCGTCCAGCCTTGATCAAGTGCTTGATTCAAAGTTTTGCCAGCGCGTAATTCTTCTTTGATGCGTTCGAAGATGAGAATGTTTGCATCTAATGCGGCACCTGTACTGAGCAAGAAACCTGCAATGCCCGGTAAGGTGAGTGTGAAGTGAAACCATTTGAAAATTGCAAATGAGATTGTTGCATATATCAAAATAGAAAGTACAGCGGCAATGCCCGGTAAACGATAGTAAATGAGCATGAATAATGCAACAATACTCATACCAATTAAGCCAGCTAATAAACTTTTATTTAATGAATCTGCCCCAAGGGTTGGACCAATAATTCGTGTTTCTACAATTTTTAATGGTACCGGTAAAGAACCATAACGAAGTTGAACTGCAAAAGCATTTGCTGCTTCGGATGTAAAGTTGCCTGTAATGGTGCCTTGACCACCTGTGATGGCTCCATCAATTCTAGGGGAAGAAATTACTTGCTTATCTAAAACAATAGTTAATATTTTGCCGACATTGGCACTTGTATGTTCTGCAAATATTGTGGCGCCATTTGATTTCAAAATAAAATCAATGGCGTACCCACCACCCAGTTGATTGGGGATTACACTCACAGAATCCAACTCGGCACCTGTCATTATTGTATGATAAACCGTTACACCTTCTGGAGCTACAACAGGTGTGCCTGTGGGGCTATAGTCGGTGACTAAAACTGTGCCGGGCTCAAGATAAGTATCACCTGTATCTACAAATTCAAGCAAACCTGTTTGTTGAATCGTCTCCAAAACAGATTCGGTATCTGCTAAGCCGGGGAATTCACCTACAATACGACGATCGCCTGCTACTGTGATTACATTTTCATTTACACCTAAAGCGTCGGTACGTTGTTGCACAATTTGACGAGCCACTTCCATTGCATCTGCATCTACAGTTTGGTCGGCAGGAATATCTGCTTCTAGTAAAACTTGTAAGCCACCTTGTAAGTCTAACCCGAGGCGTGGCTCTACATTATTGCTTAGCCAAGTTTCGCCTGTTTTGCTAAATGGGTTAGGGATAGTTATTTCGTTGCTGAGGTCAATCCATAAAGATAAGGCAACCACAACCACAATTAAGATAATACGATTGGTTAAATTACGAATCATGCGTCAAAGTCTCCATCCACGAAAATGCCAGCTTGTGGCTGGCGCGGGGGCTATTATACTCCTGATTGGTATTTGGTAAATAGTATTTGGTAATTGTTCGTGAGTGCGTTACGCTTGTGTTGGCAGAGAAGATTTTTACCTTTTGATTTCAAAATGCACACAAAATAAAATCAGCGTTTTTCAGCGTTCATCTGCGTCCTAACAAATGCGCTTCCTCAAATAAAATGTTTAAGGCTTATAACGCGAACTCCGCAAATAGGCGAAGGACGCGAATTTTTATAACCGATTCTCCAATTACCAATTACAATTTCCCCATGCGAATAAAAGCAGATATTACACTTTTCATCATCTCTATCATCTGGGGTTCGGCATTTGTGGCTCAACGTGTGGCAGGTCAATTAGGCAGTGTCTATCAATTTAATGGCTATCGTTATTTATTAGCAGGTTTGGTAGTGTTACCATTTGCTTGGAAAGCCATTCAATATAAAACCATTCCACGCACACAATGGTTATGGATGTTTATAGCAGGTTTCGTTTTATTCATTGCGGCGGCGTTTCAACAGGCAGGGATGTTATACACAACGGCTGGCAACGCAGGCTTCATCACCAGTTTATATGTAGTCCTTATACCTATTCTCTTATTTGTCTTTTGGAAAGAAACACCACATTGGCTCTCTATTTTGGCAATTCTCTTGGCTGGGATTGGCGCATTCTTACTTTCAACTGGCGGAAAATTTCATATTCAATTTGGAGATTTACTAGAACTGATTGGCGCCACCTTTTGGGCAATTCACATTATTCTTTTAGGAAAGTTTGCTTCAAAGTTTGAAGCAATATCTTTTTCGACAGGGCAATTAATTGTTTGTGGGATGTTAAACTTAGGAGTGGGCGTAATAATTGAACAGAACATAAATTTTGATTTACCCTTATTATTTGCCATTGGATATACAGCCATTTTCTCTTTAGGATTATGCTATACCATTCAAGTTTGGGCGCAACGTCATACGCCTCCAGCAGATGCCGCATTGCTTCTGAGCCTTGAATCTGTTTTTGCTGTTTTGGCAGGTTGGCTGATGCTCAACGAAACTTTAATCCTCATACAAATTTTTTGGCTGTGTTCTTATTTTTATTGCAGTCATTCTGTCTCAAGTAAAAGAATGGACAAAAGTTGATCACGAACGCGCGATAGAAGGGCGTTGAGGTTAAAAAAACAATGAGTGACCTAATTGAAGAATTGGATTTATCGTTTCATCCGCTCACCCAAAAATTATGGCGAGATTTTGAATTGCTGTTTGGTGATAGAGGCGCGTGTGAAGGTTGTTGGTGTATGTATTGGAAATTAAGAGGAAAAGCCTTCAGCCAAAATAAAGGTGATGGAAACAGACAACAGCAAAAATCAATTGTTGATGCGAAAAAAAATCCAGGCTTAATTGCCTACTCCGAAGGCTATCCTATTGGGTGGATTGCCATCGAACCTCGCCATCAATACCCAAGGCTAGCGTATTCAAAAATTCTCAAAGCAGTAGATGATCAAGAAGTTTGGTCTATCACTTGTTTTTTTATCGAGAAAAAACATCGCCATAAAAAAAATTAGCATTGAATTAATTAAAGCCGCTGTGGCACACGCCAAAAAAAATGGTGCAAAAATTGTTGAGGCATACCCTGTAGATACAAAAATAAAACAAGCCGCGCCTTTTATGTTCACAGGCTCTGTCAGTGCGTTTCAACAAGCGGGCTTCACAGAAGTTGCGCGCAACTCGCCAACTCGCCCTATCTTTAGGTTTACAATTCCTTCCACTGTGGAGAAGTAAGGAATGAGTTTTCAACATCCATCAAAAAAACTAACTGCTCGTGATTATCAATTCATTACAGCAGTGATTATTATTTTTTTACTCATCTCTGTCGCTTTATTGTATGCCAACCTTTCCTTTCCAAAAGGCGGCGGAGATTTTTATGCGCACTGGTTTGGGGTGCGTGGGTTTTTCTTTGAGCAAATTGATCCATACAGCGCTTGGATTCCTATGCGCGTGCAAGAAGTTGTTTATGATATTCCGCTTCAAACAGGCGATGAAGTTTATATTTTAGACACGCCTTTCCATATCCTGTTACTTTATTTTCCCTTTGCGCTTCTTACTGACGTACAGTTGGTGCGTGCTATTTTTACTTTAGTTTTGCAATTGGCTTTGTTCGTGCTAGTGTACCTTAGTTTGTATCTGACAAATTGGGAAGCGCCACGCTGGTTTTCAATTTTATTTTTTTATTTTTGTGTATTAAATTTTTATACCTTTCAAGCATTTTTGCAAGCCAATCCTGTCCTCTTGCTGGGATTAATATATGCAGGCATGTTATTAGCCTTATTTTATGAACATGATGAGTTACTAGGCGCCTTACTGGCGATCTCTTTATATTATTGGGAGGTGGGCTTGTTGTTTATGGCATTCATTGCTTGGTATGCTTATAGACAATCTCGCACGCGCGTCTTTGCTGGCTTTTTTATGCTTTCATTTATTTTGTTAACCGTTTCTATTTTTCTATATCCCAATTGGTTTTTTCCTTACTTGCAAGCTGGCATAAACAATTTACGCGCCAATTTTGGCTTTACAATTTTTTCAGCCTTACAAAATCTTTTTCCATCTTTTGGGCGTCTCTTGGCTTGGATCATTGTCATCACGCTCATCATTGCTATTGCTTACGAATGGACTGCTTTACAAAATTTAGACCCCCGCAGGTTATATTGGGTTTCTTGTTTGGCGTTGGCTGTTTCACCTCTTTTAGGTTTCCGTACAGAAATGGAACACCTTTCTATATTAATTATCCCATTAGCGTTAATTTTCTCTATTGTTTATGATCGCTGGAAAATTGGCACGCTCCTAACTATCCTCCTACTGTTAATCTTGCTTTTTGCTCCATGGGTTTTATATTTTTTCAGCCCATTTAGCAATTTAACTCAAGATATACTCTTCTTATTTTTCCCGCTTTTCACTGTCATTGGCTTATACTGGATACGTTGGTGGGCATTGCGTCCCCCTAGAATTTGGGCAGACTTGTCTAAAACCTAATGCCTGAAGTATAAAGGATTTTATAAATATTCCAGCTACCATGTCTTTTCGTACCTACCTCACCCTTTTTCTCTGCGGCTTGATTCTCCCCATCATCATTGCCCAATTTCAACCTAAGCCTGGCTACTTAGATTCGGAATATTATTATGCAGGAGGTATCCAACTTGCTACAGGCAAAGGGTTTACCGAACCATACCTTTGGAATTATTTAGACGGTACACAATCTCTCCCACATCCATCGCACACATATTGGTTTCCACTTGCTTCTATTATTTCTGCTATTCCAATGTGGTTATTTAATAACACAAGTTACCCCATTGCAAGAATCCCTTTCATTGTTATAGCAGGGCTTATTGTTCCAATCACAGCTTATTTAGCATATTTATTTTCAAAACGAAAAGACCTTGCTATCATTTCAGGGTTGTTGTCTATCTTCTCTGTCTATCACGCTCCGTTTGTTGGTGTAACAGATAACTTCAGCTTGTTTATATTCTTTGGGGGCTTATATTTTATTTTTCTAACAAAATTAATCGAAGATCCAACTCAAAAAAAATATTGGTTTATCTTAGGTATTTTCTCGGGGTTTCTATCTCTATCTCGTAGCGATGGTTTGCTTTATCTGGGTATTACTTTTCTGTTTATATTATTTAACATCAGGCGCAATTCGCAAAGCACAAATTCCCAATATTCAATTGCTAATTACCAATCACTAATTATAAATTCACTACTATCTCTTATTGGCTTCCTTGCTATCATGTCTCCATGGTATGTTAGGAACTATAAAGAATTTGGAACATTCATGGCACCAGGCGGAAGCCGCGCCTTATGGCTGCAAAGCTATGACCAAACTTTCGCTTATCCCCCTGAATCATTAACAAAAGAATCATTTCTGCAATATGGCTGGGAGAATATCTGGAGCGATAGACTTTGGGCAATCAACAACAATTTGCAAAGTACATTCGCCGCACATGGTGGCATTATTCTGTTCCCATTTATCATTGCTGGCATTTTATATTTCCGTAAAGATGTAAGAGTTAAACTAGCAATCATTGCTTGGTCAATTCTATTTTTAGTAATGACCTTTATCTTCCCCTTTGCAGGTGTGCGAGGTGCCTTCTTCCACGCTGGCGCCGCCCTGCAACCAATATGGTGGACATTAGCACCATTAGGCTTAGATTCAATCCTCGCCTCATTACGAAAACGTAACTGGGGAGATGAACGCGGCAGAATTATTTTTACCAGTAGCTTCGTCCTAGTTACAATCATCCTAACTTTTTTTGTAACTTATCTGCGCGTTTTTCAATTAGGCTGGGGCGAAGGCGAAACAAATTATGTTGAAGTTGAGCAACTATTGCAACAAAACAAAATTCAAAAACAAGATGTAGTAATCGTTTGGGATGCTCCACTTTATTATTTAGACACTCAACGCTCCGCTGTCTCAATTCCCTATGGTGGCGTTGAAGCAATTTTAGCAGTATCAAAACAATTCAATGCTCATTATTTAATTCTCGAACCCGAAGCCGCTATTGGCGAATTAAAAAATTTACTTACTCCCCCCCAACCAAAACGAAAAACTTATCTTCTTAGGTGAAATAGATGACACAAAAATTTTTCAGAATTAACCCCTAAACTTTCAACCCGTGATTTTTTAATCATCGCTATCACCGTTATCTTCATCGCAAGTACTTATTTAATCACCAGCCAACTCATGTACGCCATCGGCTTCCCACTAGACGATTCATGGATTCATTTAACTTATGCCCGCAACCTCGCTCAACACGGCGAATGGTCATTTCGCGTGGGCATCCCATCTGCAGGCTCCACTGCACCACTTTGGTCAGCTTTGCTTTCCATTGGCTTCCTATTAAACCTTGCTCCATATATCTGGACATATCTACTTGGCATCATTGTTTTATTTTTGCTAGCAGCCTTATGCGAATGGGCAGTTCGTAACTTAATAAAAACTTATCAACCTAAATTCCCCTGGGTTGCAATTTTCATCGCCCTCGAATGGCACTTTGTTTGGGCGGCACTTTCTGGCATGGAAACTTTATTACATGGATTAATCGTCAGCCTCGTTTTAATTCTTTTGATGACAAACTCGCCTCGTTACTTGACCTTAGGCTTGTTAACTGGGCTTTCAGTTTGGGTGCGCCCTGATGGTTTAACCCTGCTTGCCCCCATTGCATTAACGATCTTTTTCAAAGAAAAAGATAATCGTTCTCGCTTCAAGTCCTTATCACAATGCCTAATAGGATTCGCCTCACTTTTCTTATTTTATTTATTATTCAACCTAATGGTTGGCGACACTCCTATGCCAAATACCTTCTATGCTAAACAAGCCGAATATGCCTCATGGCAAAACATACCGATAATTAATAGATTAAGCCAAATGAGTTTACAACTTTTGGTCGGACCTAGTTTAGTCTTATTACCAGGCGTTATATCTTGGGTTATTCAATCAGTTATTCATAAACGCTGGAATAATATTGCTGTAATTTTATGGTGCTTTGGTTATTTATATCTTTACATATCACGCTTACCTGTATATCAACATGGGCGTTATCTTATGCCTGCCATGCCCATCTTTTTTTTATTTGGCTTACTTGCCTTTGCCAAATTTGATAAAAGCACATTGTTCAATCGCTATCATTGGATTGGGCAAACTATTTGGCGGGGTAGCATTGTTATGCTTACGCTTGGTTTTATTTTTTTAGGTGCAAAATCTTACGCTAACGATGTCACAATAATTGAAAGCGAAATGGTAGTAACAGCCAAATGGGCTTCACAAAATATTCCATCTAATGCCATCATTGCCGCGCATGATATTGGCGCATTGGGATATTTTGATAACCACCCCTTGCTCGACTTAGCAGGTTTGATATCGCCTGAAGTTATCCCCTTTATTCGAGATGAAGCACAACTTGCAACATTCTTAAATGAAAAAGACGCCAGTTACTTAATCACTTTTCCAGATTTTTACCCCCAATTGACTAGCTCTGCAGAAAGCGTCTTTGTATCAAATAGCTCTACGACCCTTGCACTTGGCGAACAAAACATGGCAGTTTACCTGTGGAAAACCCCATAATAGGTTAAAATAGAAAAAACTATTTAAGAGAGAGTTGCTGGATGAACCAGATTTCATTACTCATTGTTGACGACCATCCATTGTTTAGGCAAGGCGTAGTAGACGCGCTGTCGCTAGAAACAGATATGAGAATCATTGCCCAATCATCTACTGGCGATGAAGCGTTGGATTTAATTTCAAAAGAAAAAACCCACCGTAGCAGTTTTTAGACGTTAATCTGCCTGGTATGAATGGTCAACAAATTACACATCAAGTTTCACAAGAGCGACTTGGCACACGTATCATTTTGATGACAGGATATGATGATATTGAGCAAGCCATTCATGCGGCTTTAGCAGGCGCGCATGGTTATTGCTCAAAAAATATTGAACCACAAAACTTAGCTCGCATTATTCGTGAAGTAGCTGAAGGAAAATATGTATTTGCGAATAATATCTTTACTAAACGCGAATTAGAATTATGGGTAGAAGAAAAAATGGAAGGCGCACGCCGTTCTTATAGCGAGCCTGGCACGCCATTTCATCCCCTGTCTGAACGCGAAATGGAAGTCTTATCATGTGTAGTGCGTGGCATGAGCAATAAAGAAATTGCAGGTTTACTAGGAATTAGTCATCAAACAGTTAAGAATCATGTCACTGCAATTTTGCGAAAATTTGGTGTAGAAGACCGCACTCAAGCAGTTGTCTACGCTTTGAAGCGCGGTTGGGTTACCTTACGAGATTCACATATTGGCACACAGGAGTAGCAAATGCCTGAAGAAGTAATAGATTTTCAAAACGAACTTATTGAAACACAACGAGCTCTACGTGAGGTGACTTTAATGATTGAACAAAGTCAAGGGGAATTATCTAAAATCACACAACGTAACACAGCCATCACCTCACATCTACAGCAATCACAAAAACAAGGTGGTAGTGTGGATGAGATTAAAATGGCATACGATTCTGCCTTAGAGGCACAGCAACGTTTGTTTGTTATGCGTGGACAATTAGAAAAACTACAAAATGATAAAACACACCTTGAAAAATATAAAACTACTTTAGAAAAAATCCTTTCATCTGGTGAAGGAAATATAAACGATACAGACTCTCCAACAGGGGCAAAGAGTCAAATGGCTGGTATTGAAATGATAGTTAACGCACAGGAATCTGAACGCCAAAGACTATCCCGCCAAATGCATGATGGACCCGCACAAGCTCTATCGAACTTCATCCTACAAACCGAAATAGCCATGCGCCTTCTAGATGTAGACGCTACACAAGCAAAAGAGGAACTGAACAGCTTAAAAGCCTCTGCTATGAGCACCTTCCAAAAAGTGCGTAATTTTATTTTTGAATTACGCCCCATGATGTTAGATGACCTTGGCTTAGCCCCAACTGTAAAGAAATACACCGAAGCTTTTAGAGAACAAACAGGTTTGGAAGTTAACTTAACAATTACTGGCACCGAACGCCGTTTTGAACCTTATATTGAAGTAATGGTATTTCGCGCCTTTCAAGAACTACTTGGCAATGTTGCTCGTCACAGTCAAGCATCTACAGTCAAAGCACATTTAGATTTAGGCAATGACAACATCCGCATCAGTGTTGATGACAATGGAAAAGGCTTTGACCCAGAAATCTTAAAAGAATCATCAAACCTTGGCTTAAAACTGATTCGCGAACGAGCTGAAATGCTAGGCGGAAGTTTTTGAAATAGATAGCAAAGCAGGCTCCGGAGCACGAATTGCCTTTGCCGTACCTGCTAAGTCTTAACAATATTGTCAAGTCTTTATCAATAGTACCTATTTAGCACCACTTCATAATATGCTTTTGGTATTTTTCTTGTATAATTGATATGTTATAAATACTAGAAATCATAAAGAACTCTCTGAGAGGAGCCGTCTATGCGTCGTGGTCGTACCCTAATTTTAATTCTATTAATTATCGTTATTGGCTTGGTTGTAGGTTTCGTTGCTATCAATCAATTACTTGGTAGCCAACCAACACAAGAATCAGGCCCAGTATATGTAGATGTTTACTATGCTGCCCAAAACATTGCACAAGGGGCAACGATTACAGAAGAAGTCCTTGCTACCTATCGTGTTCCCCAAGAAAACCTTGTAGCAGTTATGTTCACTGTAGATGAATTACCCATTCTCCTTGGCAAAGTGGCAAAGTACCCGCTAGATCAAGGTGTGACTATAACCGAATCTATGGTCTCAGACGCTACAGCTGCCGTACCTACATCTGGTCCTGAATGGGCAGCCTTAATCCCCCCCGGAATGACAGCAATGTCCATCCCTACTGATCGCTTATCAGTTTCAGGATATGCCATCAACGATGGGGCGCATGTAAACCTCAATGCTTGTTTATTATTCGTAGATGTTGACCCATCATACCAAACAATACTTCCTAACCTGACAGCTGTATTAACAGGCACCGGCTTAGGAAACATCAGCGGAGGCGGTGTGACAGGTGTAGAAGGTGGTGGTTTCCAAGTACAAGGCTTGCCCATCCTTTCTTTAGGTGTAGCCGCATCTGGCACCGCACAAGGTCGCTTAGAATTAGACCCCTCGGTTCAACAACCTTACTATTTAATCCCTTCAGAAGCACAACGTCCTCGCTTAGTTTGCCAAATGTTATTGCAAGATGTAGTAGTTTTGAAATTAGGCAACTTCCCACTCACGGCTGCTGTTGCAGCCCCAGAACAACAAGACCCAAATGCTGAGCAACCCGCCCCAGCCGCTCCCGATATTGTCACATTAGTTGTCTCACCACAAGATTCAATAACATTATCATATTTAATCTATTCCAACGCTAAACTGATGTTAACCCTTCGCAACCCAAGTGATGAAGCACGTGTCGCAAGCGAAGCTTCTACATTGCAATTCTTATTAAGCCAATATAACATCCCAGTCCCTGCTAAGTTGCCTTACGCAATTCAACCTGCGCTAACCACTTTAATTTCACCTGTTTTACCAAACGATATTCCAATAGAACCAGCGCAATAAGAGATAATGGATGTGATTTCAACATGAATAAGATTCGAGTTCTAATTGTTGATGACATTGCAGAGACACGCGAAAATGTCCGCAAGTTACTACAATTTGAGTCAGATGTTGATGTAGTTGGAACAGCTCGCACTGGCAGAGAAGGGATTCAACTGGCTGGCGAATTAGACCCTGATGTCATTCTGATGGATATTAACATGCCAGATATTGATGGCATTACTGCCACAGAGGAAATCCGCCAAAAATCACCACACATTCAAGTTGTGATTTTATCTGTACAAGGCGATTCAAACTATATGCGTCGTGCCATGTTGGCAGGTGCACGTGACTTTTTAACAAAGCCGCCCATGGGAGATGATTTAATCTCAGCTATAAAACGAGCTGGCGAAATGGCGCACTCTGAGCGAGATAAAAATATAAAGCAACAATCTGCGGCTACAGCAGGCATGGCTGGCATGAATGTCATGGCAGGTGGCTTTGCTTCTCCATCTCGTGGAAAAGTTATTGCGGTTTATAGCCCTAAAGGAGGCACAGGGTGCACTACACTAGCAGTTAACTTAGCGATTGCATTAAATAATGAAGATACTCGCGCTGTGTTAGTAGATGGAAATTTGCAATATGGTGATGTTGCTATTTTTGTTAATGAACAAGGTAAAAACACCGTATTAGATATTGCGCCTCGTGTAGACGAACTTGAACCAGAAATAATGGAAGAAATTCTCATTAAGCATGAGGCTTCAGGAATCCGCATCTTAGCGGCACCATTAAAACCTGAACAAGCAGAGAGAGTATCTGCCGATCAATTTACAAAGGTTTTAGAATTTCTACGCAGAATGTATGCCTATGTGATTGTAGACACCTCAACCATATTAACAGATGTCGTTTTAGCAACTCTTGAAGCTAGTGATGTAACGCTACTCATTACAACTCAGGAAATTCCATCCATAAAGAATGCACGAGCATTTTTAGATTTAGCATCATCTATTGGTATTGGGAAAGAACGAATTGTATTTACAATGAACCGTTACGATAAACGCATTTCAATTTCACCAGAGCGTGTTAGTGATAACCTGAAACATGAAATTATAGCGGTAGTCCCTTTTGATGAAAAAGTTGCCATTGCGGCAGTAAATCGGGGGGTGCCCTTTATGTTAGATAATAAATCTCAACTCATAGGTAGAGGTATTCTGTCTTTGGCTGAAGCTGTGCGGGCAAGAATTGCTACTTTAGAAGCGGAAGATGGCTTGTCAGTTAAGCGTTAAGGAGTTTTATCATGTCGTTGCTTCGACGTATTGAACAAGGTCAAACAAATAATCAGCCGAGTGGATCAGGGCAAAACCCGCCTCCAGCCCAAGGCGCGGGCGGTGGGGGGCAATCAGGCTCAGGTAGCGGTGGAGGCGATTCGTCTCGTTTATCTGCTTTGCAATCTAGAAGAGTTAGCGCTCCCATTACATCCCCTCAAGCAGGATCATATTTTGATTTAAAAACTAGAGTTCAAAACAAGTTACTAGCTGAAATTGACCCTTCAATGGATGTGACGCGAACCGACGAGGTGCGCCGCACAATTCAAAGTTTATTTGAGCAAATTCTTGCTGAAGAAAATATTGTTCTTTCGCGTCCTGAACGAGCGCGTTTGTTTGAACAAATTGCTGCTGAAATTTTAGGCTTTGGACCTCTGCAATCTTTGTTAGAAGATGATTCGATTACAGAAATTATGGTGAACGGGCCAAAGAATATTTATATTGAACGTAAAGGTAAAATTCACCGCGTGCCAATTACATTTGAGAGTAATGATCATGTGATGCGCATTATTGACCGTATTGTGGCTCCATTAGGAAGACGTATTGATGAGTCAAGCCCGTATGTTGATGCACGCTTGCCTGATGGCTCTCGTGTAAATGCGGTTATTCCACCTATTTCATTGGTGGGACCTGTTTTAACCATTCGTAAATTTTCTAAGAATCCAATTACAGTTGATCAAATGATTCAATTTGGTTCTATTTCAAACGAGTCGGTTCAATTTTTGAAAGCCTGCGTAGAAGCTCGTTTGAATATTGTAATTTCGGGTGGTACAGGCTCTGGAAAGACAACATTGTTAAATGTCCTTTCTAGTTTTATTCCTGGTGATGAACGTATTTTGACCATTGAAAATGCGGCAGAATTACAATTGCGCCAAGAGCATGTAGTGACATTGGAATCTCGTCCACCTAATATTGAAGGACGTGGCGAAATTACAATTCGTGATTTAGTGATTAACGCTTTGCGTATGCGCCCTGAAAGAATTATTGTGGGAGAATGCCGTGGCGGTGAAACTTTAGATATGTTACAAGCAATGAACACGGGACATGATGGTTCAATGACTACAGCCCATGCCAACAGTCCGCGTGATGCATTGGCGCGTATTGAAACAATGTGCTTGATGGCAGGTATGGATTTGCCTATTCGTGCTATTCGTGAGCAAATGGCAAGTGCTGTAGATGTAATTGTGCAACAAGAACGCATGCGTGATGGTACACGTAAGGTAACTACTATTGCTGAAGTTAGTGGTATGGAAGGCGAAGTGATTACCATGACCGATATATTTGTATTTGAGCAGAGCGGTATGGAAGGTGGCAGAATCGTTGGTAGGTTACGCCCAACTGGCTTACGCCCTAAATTTATGGATAAGATCGAGGCTGCTGGCATTCAGTTGCCGCCATCAATTTTTGGTATTGGTGAACGTAGACGATATTAATATTTTGTTTTAGGTTTTGAAAGGATCACATGGCTTGGATTATTGTTATTGGCGGCATCATCTTAATCATATTGTTGATTATTGGTGTTGTTATTTCTTCAAATAGTGATCGTGCGCTTGTCGAGGAACGTTTAAGCCAATATATTGATGATGGTGGTAAAAAAGATGTAGATAATGAAGCTCAAAAATATGTGCTTACAAATTGGGTTTCTAAACGAGTCGAGAAAACATCCTTGGGGGATGGAATTGCAAAGCAACTTGCACGTGCAGATCTTAAGCTGAAAGTTGCAGAATATCTCGTTGTTATTGTTGCAAGTGTATTTATTTTTGCTCTATTTGCTTGGTTTTTTGGAAACCGCCACCCTATTTCAGCTATGATCGGTGCTGTTATTGGATTGCTTGCTCCACGGTTTTATGTTAAAGGACAACAACGTAAACGCTTACAGAAATTTAATGACCAATTGCCAGATATGCTTAACTTAATGGTAAATGGGTTGCGGGCAGGGTATTCAACTATGCAGGCAATGGAGGCAGTTAGCAAAGAATTGCCTTCTCCTATTAATGATGAGTTTAAGCGTGTGGTTCAAGAAATGCAGATTGGTATTCCAATGGAAAAAGCACTAGATAATTTGCTACGGCGTATTCCTAGTGACGATCTTGATTTCGTAGTTACAGCCATTAATGTGCAACGTGAAGTTGGTGGTAATTTATCTGAAATTTTAGATAATATATCTTTTACAATTCGTGAGCGTGTTCGGATTAAAGGTGAGGTGCGCGTTTTAACTGCTCAGGTACGTACCTCTGGAACTGTTTTATCTTTAATTCCATTTTTTCTCACTCTCATCCTTTGGTTTCTAAACCCTGAATATTTGTTGTCTGTTACAGATCGTGGCATGTTAATTGCTGGGTTGATTATTTGCTGTGTATTATCCTTAATCTTTTCAGGTTACTTTGTGATGATGCGAATTGCGGCTATAGAGGTGTAATGTGAATATATTAATAGGCGTCATTATTGCAATTGTGATTATTGGCGGTGCTGGAGCGCTGATTTTTGTCGGTGCAAAATTTGCCCGTCAAGCGAGAGGCGAAGAGGGTGACCCTGTATTAGCACGCCTTGCAGAAGCAACCCAGCGCGGTGAAAAGGTTTCGCTGGAAGATATTGAACTCCAGCAACCATTTATGGAGCGTGTAGTTCTTCCTATTATTCGAAGAATTGGTGATATATCAACTCGTTTTACGCCTGAAAAGTTATTGCAAGAAACTACGCGGAAATTGGAATTAGGGGGAAACCCCGGTCGAATTGACGCTTCTACTTTTTTGGCAACTCGCTTTGTAGGTGCTGGTGTTTTTGGTGGTCTACTGCTGCTAATTTCCAACTTGCCAAGTGTGAATTGGCCATTTGGGAGAATTGTATTAACTGTAGGTATTTTTACTGTGCTGGGATTCTTTTTCCCCCAATTATGGCTTCAAAGTCGTATTGACCGTCGTCAAAATGAAGTACGAAAAGCCATGCCAGATGCGCTCGATTTGTTGACCATTTGCGTGGAAGCTGGGTTAGGTTTTGAAGCGGCTATGGCTAAAGTGGCAGAAAAATGGGAAAATGAACTTTCAATTTTATTTGGTCGTTGTATTCGAGAAGTTCAATTAGGCAAAACACAAAGAGAAGCTTTGCGCGATATGGAAAGCCGGGTCGGGCTACCTGAACTGACAAGCTTTGTCGCGGCAGTGATTCAAAGCCAAGCACTTGGTGTTAGTTTGGCAAAAGTGTTACGTATTCAATCTGACCAAATGCGCGTTAAGCGTCGCCAGCGCGCAGAAGAGCTAGCGCACCAAGCTCCAGTCAAGATGATTATCCCTATGGCGTTATTGACCTTCCCTTCTATTATGATTATTTTGATGGCACCTGCTGCATTTCAAATTGCAGGTGCGTTTGGACCATTTTTAGGTAATTAACTTTTCTGTAAGCGCGTATTTCGTGTGAGGCAGATTTGACGAATTGGAAATATACTTTATATCGTTCTTTGTGGAACGGATTGGATTTTCTCTTCCCGCCTACATGTGGAGGGTGTGAAAAGGTCGGCGCTCGGTGGTGCGAGGATTGCCAAAGTAAATTGAAAATATTAGATGGAATAGTATGTGATAAATGTGGCTTACCACAGGAACAGGTTGGCACTTGCAAAACCTGCCTGATTGATAAGCCGCATTTTCATATGTTAAGAGCATGGACAATTTTTGAAGACCCGATTCGACATGCTTTGCATAAATTGAAGTACCGGAAAGATATGTCTATGGGAGATGCGATTGCATTTCACATGTTGCCGTTTGTGCAGGGATTAAATTGGCAGGTTGATATGATTATTCCAACACCATTGGGAAAAGATAGAATGAAGCATAGAGGATATAACCAAGTGGTGATGATTGCCAAGCCACTAGCGCTTGGGCTAAAGGTGAAGTATGCTCCAAATGAGTTGATTCGCAAAAAGGAAACTCGCACACAAGTTGGCTTGACCAAAACAGAACGTAGGAAAAATGTTGAAGGAGCGTTTCAAGCTGGAGCAGGTGTGAGGCGTAAAAATATCTTGATTATGGATGATGTATCTACAACGGGTTCTACGTTATCGGCTGTTGCTGAGTCTTTGTATCAGGCTGGTGCAGAAAATGTGTATGCTTTGACGGTAGCACGAGCTTTGCAACACTAAAGCTTTAAAACCGTATATATTAATAGATAGGAGAATAATATGGCAAACAAAGTTGAAATCCAAACCGTTAATATCCGTTTGACTGAGAAAATTAAAGAACATGTGAATAAAAAGGCTGGGAATTTAGATCATTACTTACTTGCTATTGATGAGGCGCGCGTACAACTTTCACACTATAAGGCGGCACGTGATGTGAAAGATAGAAATGTGGCTGAGATTATGGTGTATGGAAAAGGCGTAACGCTTCGTTCGGAGGTGCGGGCTGATGAAGTACTTTCGGCTTTTGATGCGGCTTTTGACAATATGCAACGCCAAATTGAACGCCATAAAGGCAAGCACTATCATGGGCGTGGTGATGGCAGGTCAGCCGCAGAGGTTGCCGAAGAGATCATAGATGAAGATACAGGTCAACTTTCGCCGTTATTTGCGAAGCGTAAGAAATTTACGATGTATCCGATGACAGAAGATGAGGCACTTATCCAAATGCGAGATTTAGGGCATGATAATTTCTTCGTCTTCTATAATGCGGAGACTGGAAAGATGAATGTGTTGTACCGTCGCAGAAATGGAAGTTATGGGTTGATTGAACCTGAACTTGGATAGAATGAATAAACCTGCTCAATTAGTTATTGAGCAGGTTTATTTTTTAATCTTATTTCGATGAGGAGAAAGCTAATAATTAGTAGGATAAAAGTATATAGCTGTTCTTGTTTGATGCCGTTGAACATAATGGTGTAATCAGCTCGAAATGCCCCAATAACAAATTGAGCTAATGTGGTGAGTGATATAAATATGAGAAAAAGAATGCCTGAGGGGAGGTTGTGTTTTTGTAGCCAGATCCAAATAAAAATTAGAAACGAAGCGATAGTTTGGTAGATTTGGGTTGGATGGCGATTTGCATTCCATAGTTGGATGCTCCAAGCGAGATCTGTTGGCAACCCAAAGGCGGCACCTGAGGCTAGGTTACTTAATCCTAGTCCGATGCTGATAATTGCAAAACAAGGCGTTAGGGCATCTAATAACGACCAAAATTTAACTTGATAGCGTTGCGAGAAGGTGATTAACAAAATTAAGAAGGTAGCCACACCGCCTAATATATCGAAAACGTCTAGATTGTTAGAGAAGATACTTAACGGGCTTTGAATAAAAGCAGAAATATTTTGAAGAACAAATGAAAGCCGACCGCCAATAATAAAACCTAATAGGCTGTAAAAAAATATATTGTTGAGTTGATCTTTGCTAATGTTGTATTTTAAGGCTCGTTTTTCTGCGAGTGCAACTCCGAGCCACATGGCTAAGACGAATAGGATTAAGTGACGAGGTGGGGCGAAAAGAGAACGAAATGAATCAAGCATAGTTTTTATTGGAGGATTTTTTCAATGCGAGTACGCAGTAAGGCTTCAGACATTGGTCCACCGATAACAACTTCGCTGATGATGCCTGCGCGGTTGATAAAGTAGGATGAAGGTAAAGAATTTAATTGATATAGGTGTGCTATTTCACCTGTTTCATCTAATAAGATTGGAAAGGTTAATCCGTATTTGTTTATAAATGGAGCAATGTCAGGTGAAGTGTCTTGGTAGGTCATATTAACTGCTAAGATAATTAAGCCTTGATTTTTATATTCCTCATATAATTTTTTGCATGGCGGGCATTTCAGCACGACAAGGCGGGCACCATGTTGCCCATAGGTTGATGATAATAGCTTGACCTTTTAGTGAGGAAAGTGTGAAAGTTTCCCCTGCAAGAGTGCTGAGGTTAAAATCTGGCGCAATGAAGCCTTCTTGTGGAGCAATTGCAGTAGATGCTTTGTTTGAATCTGCTGAGAAATTAATCCACACGATGCCGAAGGCTAAGATGAAAGCATATAAAATAAATCTTTGTGTTTTTGTCATTTGAAGGTAATTTGTTGCAAGAAAATTAATGGCAGGTAACTCTCTACATTGTTGCGGTGACCTGTGTAATTCTTACAAGTACCAATTTCTGAGTTCGCCGCTATTTATACTATCGTACTATGGTTTATACAGCGATTTCGCCGTATAATTTGCAAAAGAACAAAGATAAACTTCCCTGCCTATGCTTTTCACAGACACAGCCTTTGTTGGCATTAACCTAAATTCTTCCAATAAACACTTTATCTATACACTTTTAGATAAAAACTTAAACCTTGTTGCTTTAGGGCAAGGAGACCTTGGCGATATTTCTGCACTTGTAGCAGGGCAACAAATGGCAACTGTGGCGATTAATTCTCCAGCAAATGTTAGTCATGGATTGGTTGCTGAAAAAATATCAATAACAAAGAAAGCAAAAAAAACAGAATTTCGTTTAGCAGAATATCAACTACAAAAACACGGTATTAAAATTTTAGGCACTCCTTCGGATGAACAAAAGTGTTCAAGTTCTTTGCGAATGGGCTTTTTGCTCTATCGAAAATTAGAGGAAATGGGATTTAAGAAATATACGAACGAATCTCCACCTTACCAATACCTTGAGACACAACCACACGCCAGTTTCTGTTGCTTAGCAGGAGGTGTCCCACTGTCAAAATCAACTATAGAAGGAAGAATCCAACGTCAATTGATTTTATATGAACATGGAGTTCGAATTAAAGACCCAATGGATTTTTTTGAAGAAATTACCCGTCACAAAATGATGAAGGGTATCTGGCCCTATGAATTATTATATACACCAGAACAACTCAACGCACTAGTGGCGGCATATACTGCTTGGCTTGTGGTCAATAAACCTGACCAAACTTTATCAATTGGCAATGAGCAAGAAGGAAAAATCTTTTTGCCTGTTAGTGAATTAAAAGAAAAATATTAATTACTTACACTGCACATAACGATATTCAATTTACCTAGGTGGTACAATAAAAAAATGACAAATCAAACTCTCGAAACTCGCGCAATAAATACTTTACGTTTTCTTTCGGCTGATGCTGTGCAAAAGGCAAATTCTGGCCATCCTGGTTTGCCGATGGGCGGTGCGGCCATGGCTTATACGATTTGGACTCGTCACTTGCGACATAGCCCGCGTAACCCAAAATGGATAGGAAGAGACCGCTTCATTCTCTCGGGTGGGCATGGGTCAATGCTCTTATACTCTCTTTTGCATCTGACGGGGTATGACGTGTCACTTGATGAGATTAAAAATTTTCGTCAATGGGGCAGTATTACGCCAGGTCATCCTGAATATGGATTAACACCTGGAGTTGAAGTGACAACTGGACCTTTGGGTCAAGGCTTTGCAAATGGAGTTGGCATGGCAATTGCGGCTTCACATCTTGCGGCTACGTTTAATCAACGCGGGCATGACATGATTGATCCATTTATATATGCCATTGTGACCGATGGTGATTTAATGGAAGGCGTTGCATCTGAAGCGGCTTCATTGGCTGGGCATTTATCGTTAGGTAGATTGATTTATCTTTATGACGATAACAATATTTCAATTGATGGCTCCACTGATTTAGCATTTACAGAAGATAGAGCAGTTCGTTTCCGTGCTTATGGCTGGCAAGTATTAAGAGTGGAAGATGGCAACGATGTTGAAGCCATTGATAAAGCCATCAAAGAAGCAAAATTAGATTCACGTCCATCATTAATTATGTGCAAAACAATTATTGGTTATGGGGCACCGAATCGTCAGGGTACGCAAAAGGCACACGGCGAACCTTTGGGTGAAGATGAATTATCCGCAGCAAAAACCAACTTGGGGTGGGATAAAGAAGCGAAGTTCTTCATCCCAGAAGATGTTTTAGAATTTTATCGTCAAGCAGTTGAAAAAGGACGTGAACTCGAAGCCGATTGGAAAATGCGTTTTGAAGCATATAAAAGAATTCATCCTGCGTTGGGCAGTGAATTGCAACGCCGTTTGAATGGTGATTTGCCAAAAGATTGGGATGAAGCCTTGCCGAATTTCCCTGCCGATGCAAAAGGTATGGCAACGCGTGCGGCTTCGGGCAAAGTGATTAATGCATTGGCGAGCCGTTTGCCTGAATTGATTGGTGGCTCGGCAGATTTAGCACCATCGAACAACACAAAAATTGATGGAAGCCCTGCGTTTCAAAAAGATTCTTTTGCTGGTAGAAATTTCCATTTCGGTGTGCGTGAACATGCTATGGGTTCGATATTAAATGGTATGGCTGTGTTTGGTGCTGGAATTATTCCTTATGGCGGAACATTTTTAGTCTTTGCAGATTATATGAGACCTGCTATTCGTTTGGCGGCGTTATCACATTACCCAAGTATTTTTATTTTTACACATGATAGTGTTGGGCTTGGTGAAGATGGACCAACGCATCAACCGATTGAACATTTGATGTCATTGCGTTTAATTCCAAACTTAACTGTCATTCGCCCTGCTGATGCAAATGAAACTGCTGGGGCTTGGAAAGTTGCTATCGAAAATAAACATGCACCGACAGTGTTAGCATTGACTCGTCAGAACGTGCCGACTTTTGAAACATCAAATAAAAATCAGGTTGAAAAAGGTGCTTATGTTTTGAAAGATTTTGGAAAGCCAGAAATTATTTTGATGGCATCAGGTTCTGAAGTGAGTTTGATTATGGAGTCTGCTCAAAAACTTGCGGATGAAGGCAAAGGCGTGCGTGTGGTATCTTTCCCAAGTTGGGAATTGTTTGAAAAACAAGATGATGTTTATAAAGAATCTGTTTTGCCAAAAGATATTCAAAAAAGATTAGCAGTTGAAGCAGGTTCTGGCATGGGCTGGGAACGCTATGCTAAATCGGTGATTTCGATTGAACGTTATGGCGCATCTGCTCCGTATAAAGTGATTTTTGAGCATTTAGGTTTTACAGTTGAGAATGTTGTTGCAAGAGCAAAAAATCTTTAAACACAAAGGCACAAAGGTCACAAAGTTTTTTATCCGCTAATCTTCACGAATTTTCGCTAATCAAACATCAATTCGCGTTGATTAGCGAAAATTAGCGGATTCTTTTGAATTAACTCTTTGTGGTGAAAAAAGGTGAATTATGAAAATAGCAATCGGTTGTGACCATGCAGGTTTTCCGATAAAACAAACCGTGATCGATTCAATCCAAACCCTTGGGCATGAGGTGATTGATGTTGGTACATTTAATTCCGAGCCAGTAGATTTCCCCGACTTTGCAAAAAAAGTTGGCGAAAAGATTCAATCTGGTGAAGCAGAGCGTGGAATTTTAGTCTGCGGTTCGGGAATTGGGGCATGTATCGCCGCCAACAAAATGAAAGGTATCTATGCTTCCATTGCACATGATACTTACTCCGCTTCACAAGGTGTCATGCACGATAATATGAATGTTTTGTGTTTAGGCGGTCGCGTGATTGGACCTGAACTGACAAAAGTCCTCGTGCCTGCTTTTTTGAATGCTCGCTATTTAGGCAATGATGAAGGCGGCGAGCGATTAGCAAGAAGAGTGAATAAAATTGTTGAGATAGAAAACGAGAATCGTAAAACGTAATGCGTAATTCGTAATTTACTTTTACGAATTACGCATTACGCTTTATTTTTACCAATTGCTAGGAGCAATGAATGTCATCCTCTATTAAGAAATTAACATCCCTAAAACAATCTCTCTGGTACGACAACATCCAAAGAAAAATACTTATCAATGGCGAACTCAAAGCCATGATAGATAATGGCGATATTCGTGGCGTCACTTCCAACCCGACTATTTTTCAAAACGCCATTGCTAAAACAAATGACTATGATGCCGCATTGATTCCGCTAGCATGGGCAGGTTGGGACGCAGAAAAAATATTTTGGCAACTCGCCATTGAGGATATTCAACAAGCCTGCGATTTGTTCCGCCCGTTATATGATCAAACGGATGGAGGCGATGGCTTCGTCAGTATCGAAGTCAGCCCTACTATTGCCAAAAATACTCAAGCCACAATTAACCAAGCCAAAGAATTATGGCAAAGAGTCAATCGCCCAAATCTTATGGTAAAAATTCCTGCCACAAAAGAAGGCATTCCCGCTATTCAACAATCCATTGCGGCAGGTATAAACATCAATGTCACTTTAATTTTTTCACTTTCACGTTACATGGAAGTCATGGATGCTTATCTTTCAGGTATTGAAGAACGTGTTGCCAAAGATTTACCCGTTCAACATATTGCTTCTGTTGCTTCGTTTTTTGTTTCGCGTGTTGATACAAAATTGACCCACAACTCCCCGAAGATTCTCCACTGCGTGGCAAAGCCGCTATTGCCAATGCGAAACTTGCTTACGAAACTTTCGAATCTATTTTTACATCGCCGCGTTTCGCCACACTCAAAGCCCGTTTTCGGGCGCGTGTGCAACGCCCGTTGTGGGCATCTACGGGTACAAAAAAATCCAAAATATCCCGACACGTATTATGTAGATAATTTAATCGGACCCGATACCGTCAACACTGTTCCGCCCGCCACGCTGGATGCCTTCCGCGATCATGGCAAAGCATCATTAACTATCACGCGTGATTTAGAAGAATCGCAAATGTTGTTTGCAGATTTAAAAGCGCAAGGTATTTCGATGAGTACTGTTACACAAGAATTGGAAGATGAAGGAGTCAAAGCCTTTATAGATGCCTTCGCAACATTAATCGGTGCCATTGAACAAAGGCGACAAAACGCCATCGCTTCATTGACATCGGGTCTGGCTGATTCTGTTTCAGCGACTTTATCTCAACTTGATAATGATTCCGTCCCCAACAGGTTATGGGAACACGATGCCACTTTATGGACAAATGATTCCGCTAGCCAAAGCGAAATCAAAACGCGACTCGGTTGGTTACATTCTATTGAAGATGCTCGCACAAGATTAGAAGGTTATACAGCTTTTGCCAAACAAATCCATGACGAAAAAATTGAGCGAGTATTAGTTGTGGGCATGGGTGGCTCATCCTTGACTGCTGAAGTGTTAAGTTCACTCATGGCGAATTTCGGTGTTGAAGCAAAATTATCTTTAGCAATTTTAGATTCAACTGACCCGCAACAAGTCAAACTTGCTTCTGAACATTATCCACCAGATAAATCTTTATACATCATAGCCAGTAAATCAGGTGGCACTGCTGAATTGATGGCGGCATTTGATTATTTATGGAAATTAAGCAAAGAAGATGGCTCACGTTTTATCGCCATTACAGATAAAGATACATCCTTGCAAAAACTTGCTGAAGAAAGAAAATTTAGAAAAGTATTTAACGCAGATTCAAATGTTGGCGGGCGTTTCTCTGCATTGACCGATTTCGGCTTAGTCCCCGCTGCTTTATTAGGCATGGATATTGAGCAACTACTTTCATCTGCTGAGAGAATAAAAAACGCATCGCAATCAGCATATAGCGCAGGCTTTGCATTAGGAAGCGTAATGGCAGTATCAACTCAAATGGGCAGAAACAAGTTGACGGTCCTGGCTGATGCGCCTGTATCCGCATTTGCAAATTGGGTTGAACAAATCGTGGCTGAATCCAGTGGCAAAAATGGAAAAGGAATTTTGCCCGTTGCATTAGAACCCATTGGCGCGCCTGATGTGTATGGCAAGGATAGATTTTTGTTTATCTAAAAAGTAATGGTGAGTTAGAAAAACAAATCAATGAATTGAAAAATTAATTTTCCAGTGATTGAGTTACCAATTACAAATTTATATGATGCAGGTGCAGAATTTTTCAGATGGGAAATTGCAATTTCAATCGCATGTCATTTGTTGGGAATCAATGCTTTTGACCAACCCGATGTGCAAGATAGTAAATTGCGAACATTGGCGAAGATAAAAGATTTTCAGCAAACAGGCAAATTAGCCGAAGTTGATTTGACCGATGCCAAAGATGCTAAAAAAGTTTTGCATGATTTGTTGGCGAATGCAAAAGAAAATTCTTATGTGGCTATCAATGCTTATGTGCCACGCAATAAAGAAATGATTTCAGCTCTTCAAAATTTGCGCGTGGCGATTCGTGAAAAAACAAAATGTGCAGTGACTGCGGGTTTTGGTCCGCGCTTTCAACATTCAACGGGTCAATTCCACAAAGGCGGTCCGAACACAGGTTTATTTATTCAAGTTGTATATGATGCCAAAGATGATTTTGAAATTCCGACTCAGGGATTAAGTTTTGGCACATTAATCCGCGCCCAAGCCTTAGGTGATTACGAAGCCTTAATCGCCGCTGGCAGAAAAGCGATTCGGATTCATTTGAATAGTTTGGATGATTTGAAAAATTTGTTATAAAAATAATAGCCACGAATTACGCGGATTTTCGCTAATCTTTTAATCAATTCGCGTGAATTAGCGAAATTCGCGGCAAAGGTTTTTAAAAATGACAACCCTTTCTTCCCTCAAATGTATTGCCTGCCGTGGAGGTGACCCAATGTTAACTGACTCCGAAATTGCGGAATTACATCCACAAATTCCTGAATGGCAAATAGTAGAGCAAGATGGCATCTTGCGGATACAACGAATTTTCAAAACAAAAAATTATCTCGAATCAGTAGCATTGACTAACAAAATCGCTATGATTGCCGAAAAAGAAGATCATCATCCGCTAATTATTTTGGAATGGGGCAAAGTCACTGTGCAATGGTGGACGCATGTAGTCAAAGGTTTGCATCAAAACGATTTCATCATGGCGGCGAAGACGGATGAATTGATTTAGCCTAAAAAAATTTTTTCATTATGCCATTCAAGTGCAATATTTGAAGGCGAAAAATTACTATCATTTGCGTTTCTTATCTTTTTTCCATTAAATTTTATATAACTTTGAGGCGTTTTGCGTGGCTCTGCTTTCTTTAGATAAGAAGCAGTGAGAATTGTTCTTGATTCTGATTTTACAGAAATAATGCCTTCATCAAATGCCCAATGACAATTTCTGCATAAGCAAATGCCGTTTCTAGGGTCATCAGAACCTTGATTGCTTTTAGGAATAATATGTGCCGCTTCTGCTAGATAACTTCCACTGGTATTAGATAATTTCAAATTGCATACAGCACAAAAATAATCATATTGAGATACGACTATTGTTCTAAACGCTCGGTCTCTTGCCACTGACTGTCTTAAAGTAAGGATTTTCTCAGAAGAATCAAAAGGTTGAAATGAATCTTGAATAACTTTTGTTATTATTTTTTCTTGTTTATTAATCTCGTGCTTTTGTATAGCAATTAATTCGGGTGGATGTTGTAAGACAAAAATCCAGCCGCTCTCTGTTAATGAATGTAAGCCATTCTCGACTTTAATAAAGCCCATTGTCCTTAGCCAATCAATTCTATGTCGAGATTGATTGCCCAGTGTTTTTCGACTCCATCCTTGCATTTTTGGAAATCTATGCTTCACAAGTTCAAACCATATATTAATCAACTCATTTGATTTGATATTTGCATTTGACCGTAAAACTTCAAGAAGCCCAGCAACACCAGCAAAAGATTTTTCAAAAACTTCTAATAAAATTGAAGGGGATGATGTTTGTAAAACCACAATTCCAGAAGTAGTTAAGATACATTTTCCATTCTTGATAGTCACCAAGCCACTGCTGATAAACAAGACAGTATAAATATCTCTTGCAAAATAATGGCTGAGTTTATATTTTTCCCTGAGCCATTCATATACTTCGTTTGGCGTAGGTACATTTGAATTTATCCAAGATAATGTTGTTAACAAATTTTCAAATTGACTATTAACACTGCCTGCCATTGGGTAGAAGGTCATTTTTACTTTTGTCAAATCAGGTGTTTTTGGCATAAGTTTCTCTTTCTACACTTCACAAATATTGTTTTACTTCCAATCCCCATTTCCAGTAAACCGTTCTGGGACAATATGAGTAATAAAACCGCTTTGATTTCTAACAGACTCAGGTGGAAATTCCACATCGGCACCCAAATACACATGTGCCAAACGTTGTAACAAATCTGCCGCGCCACCTTCGGTTAAGTAAGCCTTTCCATACACAACTAAATATTCTTGTAAGCCAAGTGCATTTTTTCCTTGCCCAAGCATAGATAGCACCACACGCGAATCTTTACGAATGTTTTTCACTTTTTGATAAGCACTCATGTGACCACATACAAATTCATCTTTTTCAATCCCAACCCAAACTACGGTTACTTGTGGGCTTCCGTCAGGATTCAAAGTTGTCAAGTGGGCGAGTGGGGCAGTTGCTATTAAATTTTTTACTGATTCTGGAATTTTCATAAGCTCTTTATAAGTCTCCTCTTCTCCTTCTCCATTTGTTATCCTCAAGTGCTTTGAAAATTTTTAACACAAACGGAAAATCTCCAAGCCAGCCGAGGAAGTTGCCCCATAACTTTGCTAAACCTTTTGGCTCTGTGGGCAATGCAACTGCGGATGAAAAATCTACAATTCGTTCATCTAGTTGATAAACATAACGGCTCAATTGTTTTATTTTTGGTTGCGCCAATAAAAATTTTCGTACTTGTTCTCGTTCATCAGATGTCATCCACTGCGGTAAATCGGATGTGGCTTTGAAATCACAAATCAAGGCTAAATCTTGCAGTTGAGTTTTATGTTCATCTGCTAATGTATTTTCTTTTGATTCAAAATATTCAACATCGGGGTCAATGTGAATTAAATCTTTTAGCCATAATCTATGAGTTACTGTCCGCACTGCATTTTTTGTGCCAGGTGTGGCATGGTTATACAACAAAACTTCATTGCGATAATTTTCCCATTCATGCGAAACATCAGGCCCGATGCGAATCGCATCACACACACCTAAAGCGGGGAGAATCGGCGTGCCACAAGTTAAGAAGAAAGCATTTTCTCCCATAGCTGCGTACATATATTTCAAACATTCACGATAAGCAACTTCGCGTGGCAAATCACTGTAACGTTTGCCTTTCAATGCACCTGCATATAAAAAATCTAACTTGAAATAATCAAAGCCCCACGCCCGCACTTGTTTCATCAACTGCACCAACCATTCTTTTACTTCAGGATGCGTTGTATCAAGTGCAAATAAATGTTCGCCCCAGTTGAATCCAGCCGAAACAAATTTCCCATTTTCATTTTTCAAAAACCAATCAGAATGTTCGCGAAATATTTTTGACGACTCACTTGCAATCAATGGCGCCAGCCACAAGCCTGCTCTTCTACCTGTTGATTTTATTTTGTCTGCCAATGCTTTCATGCCTGCTGGAAATTTTCCATTCGTTTCCCAATCGCCAATATTTTTTTGCCAACCATCATCCACTTGCAAAACTTCAAACGGCAAATCGCCCAACGCTTCAAAAGTTTTAAACAAAATTTCTTCATCAATCATGGTGTATAGGCTATACCACGAACACCACACACGCGGTACATGATTTTTTTCTACATGACCAAAACGACTCTTTAACTGATTTGTGTACTGGCTAAAAACTTGATTTTCATCCCCAAGCATGACGAACCATTCAACCTCATGCGCTTCACTCTGACCTTCAAGTTGATTCTGTTTCAGGAACACATGCGTATCTGTCCCCAATGCTCCTAACAAAAGAATCTTTCCATCGGCAAATTCTACTGCGCCCAACCACGAGCCATGCGGATTTGATTCATAGGCATATTCTGCATCTATTTGTAATGGATGAAAAATAGCAGGCTTTTGAATCGGCAGTGACTTTATATCTGTCCACGCGGCTAGTGACCATGATTGCCAGCCATGACGATAATATTTAATCGGCTGTGATGGCAATTCAATTTGGATATGTTTTGATTTGATGATTTGTGATTGATTAGGTTGTGGTAGTGAAATTTTTTCCATAGAAAATATTTTATCTTATATTGATGTACTGCAAGATTTATGTTGCAATTCACCCAAGATAAATCTTGCGGTACTTAATTTGTCAGCCAAAGAAAAGGTTGATGGAGCAGAACCAAGCATCCCCGAAGAAAGAGGCGGAAAAATATCTGCTTGACGATAAAACGGCTATTTGGTATAGTCGCGTAACTTTCGGAAGCGAGAAAAATATCTTATGTATGAATTCGACAAGACTGATATAAAAATCGTCAATTTGTTGTTGGAAGATGGCAGAATGTCTGCTTCGGAGATGTCGCGCCGTATGGGGGATATTTCGGAGCGGGCGATTCGCTATCGCATTGACCGAATGATTGAGGAGGGGGTGATTCAGATTAGTGCGGTGGTGAGCCCTGAGGCGTTGGGTTTGAATATTAAGGCGGATGTGTGGTTAGAGGTGGAGGCGGATAAGGTTTTGGAAGTGGCTAGGAAGATGGCTTCGTTTGAAAATGTGACGTATGTGGCTTGTAGTATTGGGCAGAATGACATCAGTATTCAGGTGGTGGCGAAGGATACATCGGAAGTTTATTATTTTGTGACGGAAGTGATTCGTAAAGTGGCTGGGGTGCGTAAGACGACTACATCTATTGTGCCAGTTGTGATTAAGGATGTGTATCAATGGCGTGTGCCAGAAAAAATTGTAAGTGAGTTTGAAAATATTACGCAGATTTGATTTGTTAAATGAAAACATTTGGGACGCTGATACACGCACATGGACGCAGATAATTAAGTGATCTTATTTTATTAGGAGATTGCTTCGCCGCTAGTATCAAAAACGCGGCTGGCAATAACATAACATAATAGAGGAGAATGTATGTTTGGTTCAAAGACGCAAGCGTTACAGAATCGCGCACAGAAGGTTATTCCGTTGGGGGTGAATTCTAATTTTCGTTTTTGGGGCGATGGCATTACGCCGTATGTTCAAAAAGCCAAAGGTGCTTATCTGTGGGATGCAGATGATAAAAAATATATTGATTATCGTATGGCGTTTGGTCCAATTATTTTGGGACATTCATACGATGAAGTGGATACAAAAGTAATCGAAGAGATTCAAAAAGGCGTTCTGTTTGCCATGACGGGTGAACTTGAAGTTGCTGTGGCTGAGATGATTGTTGAAATGTCACCTGCTATTGATATGGTTCGCATGGCATGTTCGGGAACAGAAGCCACTATGCACGCTATACGAGTCGCTCGCGCCTATACTGGGCGCGATTTAATTTTAAAGTTTGAAGGTAATTATCACGGTTTTCATGATCATACATTATGGTCAACATACGCGCCTGTTGAATCTTATGGAAATGCGCGCAGTCCAATTCCTGTGCCTGCATCGTCTGGCATTCCAAAGTCCATGCGCGAGTTTATTATCACTTTGCCGTTCAATGATATGGAAGGCTTTGAACGTGTGATGAAATCTTACGGTGAGCAAATTGCGGCAGTCATCACAGAACCATGTCAGGGCAATTGCGCGGCGATCAACCCGCAGGAGGGATTTTTGCAATTGATTCGCAAAAAGACCGAAGAATATGGCTGTGTCTTTATTTCTGTG
>LMZR01000022.1 GCA_001567105.1 Chloroflexi bacterium OLB14 | reverse complement strand
ATGATATAGCGTCTATGACACCCCTTCGGGGTTTAGATTTGCAATTTACATAATCTATAATCATTTGACCCCTACGGGGTCGGTGGATGAAAGCTAAAAATAAATTCGATGAAACAGAACCAACTAAAAGTCAAGTATGAGGCGTGACGGTTTTAATATCATGGTGTTTTATTAAAAAAATATCGGAGGACGAATGCAAGAAAAAATAGTCATAACAGGGATGGGGACTGTAAATCCACTTGGGTTGAGTGTAAAAGAAAGTTGGGAAAATGTAATTGCAGGAAGAACAGGCGTGGCACCAATTACGGTGTTTGATTCACATGCGGCAAAATTGCAAGTGCACATTGCGGCTGAGGTGAAAAATTTTAATCCTGAAAATTATATGGATGCAAAAGAAGCCCGCAGACGTGATCGCTTTGAACAGTTTGCTATTGCGGCATCGAAAGAGGCGTTGCAAAATTCGGGCTTGGAGATTAACGAATCAAACGCGGGCAGAATTGGCGTTATTATTTCATCTGCGATTGGTGGATTAACTTCTTTACAAGAATCAATTATTACTAATCATGAAATTGGACCTAAAAAAGTTAGCCCGTTTTTTATTCCGATGTTGATGGCAAATGGTGGGGCAGGCATGACTGCAATTGAATTTGGAATTAAGGGACCATGTTTTTCTGTGGCTTCGGCGTGCGCTTCTGGCGCGGATGGAATTGGTACTGCACTGATGATGTTACGCTCGGGGATGATTGATGCCGCTTTCGCGGGGGCGGCTGAATGTACTTTAACTTCAACAGGTGTGGCGGCGTTTGATAGAGTTGGTGCTACATCACGACGAAGTGATTCGACTCCGCAACCATTTGATAAAAATCGTGATGGCTTGGTGATGGGTGAAGGCGCGGCTGTGTTTGTTTTGGAACGTGAAAGTGATGCAAAAAAACGTGGTGCAAATATTTTTGCGGAATTAGCAGGTTATGGCGCAACGGCTGATGCGTATCACGTCACTGCTCCGCATGAAAATGGGGCAGGTGGCTCAGCGGCGATTCGCATGGCGTTAAATTCTGCTGGCGCAAATATTGATGAAGTTGGTTATATCAATGCACATGGAACAGGTACATTGTTGAACGATCAATCTGAAACGCGAGCCATCAAAGCCACGTTTGGTAATGAATTGGCATATAAAATTCCAATTTCATCTACAAAGTCAATGACGGGTCACATGATGGGTGCTACTGGTGCGTTAGAAATTGTCTTTTGCGTGAATGCTATTAAAGAAGGCATTTTGCCTCCGACTATTAATTATCAAACCCCAGACCCTGAATGTGATTTGGATTACATCCCCAACAAAGCGCGTGAAGCCAAAATTTCTTTAGCAATTAGTAATGCTTTCGGGTTTGGTGGGCATAATGCTGTGTTGGCGGTGAGGAAGTATTAAAAATGTCACCCTGAGCCGTTGGTCGAGTAGGACGAAGTCCGTATCGAGACCAGGCGAAGGGTCTCTACCATAATCTTTGAGATTCTTCGCCACGAAAAACAAGAGCGTGGCTCAGAATGACATGGCTCTTTCATCTTGTAGATTGTGAAATTGCGTGCTATAATCCGCCCTCGCGCTTAGAAAAATAATCAGAAAGTTAAGGAAGAACGAAAATGGCAGACCTATTAAAATCAGTAGAAGCAAAAGATAACGAAAAAATCCCCCAACTCAACCCTGGGGATACTGTTAGTGTGCATGTGAAAATTAAAGAAGGCGAACGTGAACGTATTCAAGAGTTCAAAGGCTTGGTGATTCGTTTACGTAACAGTGGCAACAATGCTTCTGTCACCGTTCGTCGCATGGCATCTAACGGCATTGGTGTAGAAAGAACTTTCTTACTCCGCTCACCACGCATTGATAAAATTGCTGTAGAACGTCGCGGTAAAGTGCGCCGTGCTCAACTTTACTACATGCGTGAACGAACTGGCAAAAGTGCTCGTATCAAAGAAAAAATTTACAAGCTAAAAATTTGTAAGGTCTCTGAGAAATCAGAGACCTTTTTTTATAATTGCCAAACAAGGGGAACAATAATAATGGCAAGGATATAAATAATAAGAGTTAGCAATCCTCCCACTTTGAGAAAATCTATAAAACGATACCGCCCAGGACCATAAACCATCAAGCAAGCAGGTTCAAGCGGAGTGAGATACGAGGTGCTAGCGGCAACGGCAATCATCACTGCAAATGTTCTTGGGTTTAATCCTAACTGAGTAGCAGTTTGCAGTGCAATCGGAATTACTACTGCCGCTGCAGCTTGATTTGACATTGGCTGTGTTAATAAAACAGTCAAAACAAAGAAGCCAGTCAATAACCATAATGGGTGCCATGTACCTACAAGGTTTGTTAAACTGTTGGCAAGAAATTCAGCGGTTCCTGTGCTGTGCATAGCAGAGCCAAACGCTAACATGCTACCAATGAGAATTATTATCTTCCAATCCACTTGCCTGTAAGCATTTTCAGGGGAAATGGTGCGAGTCACAAACACCAAAAATGCACCAATTAACATTGCTACTGATAAAGAGACAATTTCAAATGTTCCTAGAAGGAGTGCCAAGATAAAAATGCCAAGCACTAACAATGCTTTTTGGCGGTTGAATCGAGGTGCGTTCATCATGCCTAATACGTCAAATGCGTTTTCGTTTTGTAAAGCAGTAAGTTGTTCTGATTTACCTTGCACCAACAACACATCTCCTAATTGCAAGCGAGTATCTGCAATTTTTGAGTGGATATAACCAGCGCGCCGATTAATAGCTAATATTTGAATTCGATATTTTTCGCGCATTTGTAAATTTTTAGGTGTGCGCCCCAAAAATGGTGAACCTGATAATAAAACAACCTCAGCAAGTCCAAGGCCTTCCTTTTGAAAATCTGCATCTGAAAATTTTGCGTCTGCTTGAATATCTACCCCTTTCATATGTTTGATTTTAAGGATAGATTCAGAAGAGCCTTCCACCAACAATGTATCTCCTTCTTGTAGCTTGGTGTTAGCAGAAGGGTCAAATCTCTTTTTTCCATTTCGAATAATTGCTAAAACAATCAAGTCAAAGTTTTGACCAAAGCCTGCTTGTCCTAATGTACTGCCTGCTAAACGAGATTCTTTTAAGACGTGTACTTCTGCAAGGTAGGGGCGTAAGTCAAAAGAATCGGTTAATGTTTTTTCGGCAGAGCGTTCTGGGATGAGGTGCTGACCAATAAACTGCATATATAGTATGCCAATCACCATCACTGGAATGCCAACTGGCGCTAGCTCAAACATACCGAGCGGAGATAACCCTGCTTGCTTAACTAGCCCACTAATAACCACATTGGTTGAGGTGCTAATCAAAGTAACAGAGCTTGATAAGATTGAGGCAAATGCCATAGGCATCAGCAAGCGTGAGGCGCTGATTTTCGTCTGCTGACTTAAACTTAGAATAATCGGTAAAAAAAATGCCACCGAGGCAGTATTGCTAATAAATGCTCCTAATGCTGTTACCACAATCATAGTGACTGGTAGCAAGCTATTGGGGTGCTTACTGGTGAATTGAAAAAAACGACTGCTAATTACATTAACTACTCCTGTGCGCATAAATGCCGCAGTCATAATTAGCAACCCTAGTATTACCATCACTGTATCACTGCCAAATCCTAAAAAGGCTTCTTCTAAAGGGATAAGGCGGAAAATAATTAATGTGAGTAACGCCCCTAAAGCAGTCACATCAGGTGATAACCATTCAGACCAAAATAAAATTAATGAAATTGTTAATACAAGCAATAATAAGAAAATAGAAAGTGTCATATCAAGCAGGTAATAAAACTTGCAAACGCTTCGGGAAAATTTCATATTGGAGCGATTGTAAATATTCAGGGAATAACTCTCCATCTGTATGAACGGGAGATGGGCGATCTAATTCAATAGAAATTCTAGTAGTATGAACTTCTACTATACCTTCCATTTCAACAAAATTACCCTTATCTGGCTTCATTGCACGTGGTAAAGCCTGAAATAAGCCAAGTCGTGTATGACGATACCCATAAGTAAAAGTCAACTTTCCATCACGCGGATCTGCATGAGGTGACATAAAAAATACACCGCCTGTGCGTGCGCCATTTCCAACAGAAACTAATGACAATGCCCCTTCAAATGAACCACCATCCCATTCAATTTTTGCGTTCCATTCAGGCTTATCCATAATGCCTTGAATTGCCGCCAGTAAATATCTTGGAATACCTTTTAACCACTGAATTTTTTCCTGCTTTGTAGATACATATGGCTCTAGCCCAGCCGCAGAATTATTTGCAAAATAACGTTGATTACATTTGCATAAATCAATTAAATCAGCTTTTCCTGAGGCAATTACATTTGCGGCGGCAGTTAAATCTTTAGGAATGCCAAGCGTGTCTGCTAAATCGTTCGCAGAACCTAACGGCATAATGCCAAGTACGCCTAATGGTTTATCTAACGATTTCGCCGCAAGTGCCATGCCATTGACAGCATCACCAATAGAACCATCTCCACCAGCAACAATAAGGGGTGAAAAACCATCTTGCGTTGCGCGCTTTGCCAATTCAACAATTTGACCCTTTTTCTCTGAAACATCAACTTCAAAATTTACCCCAGCGTTTATTAATGCAGTTTTTGCCTCAGGCCAGCGAGCCTTTGCATTCCAGCGATTTGAATACGGATTTAAAATAACTTTTGCAGTCATAAATAGATTATAACTTCTTCCACAAGGATATTAGTATATGCACGCGCACACGCACATTTGCATCAGCATTTGAAGTTGCCCAAGCAGTGCCGACCTTGCGATATAGATCATCTTCCATCTTTTCAAACTCTTCCCACTCGCTTTCCATAAATTCTTTCATTTCAGAGGGCGTATCCCACATATAAAAATAACTAAACATTTCTTCTCTTTCTTTGATGAAAAGCCCGCGCCTCTCTACCTGACCGACAGCCTGATTCGCCGCTTCATCATCTGCCACGCCTCTAGCAAGTGCTGTTAAACTTCCACATGTCTGATAATTTGTACTAGTTACAACCTCTGCCTTCCAATTTTCTTCAATTGGACGCAAATCAATTAACATGCCGTTTGGTTTTAACACTCTATAAATTTCTTCTAAAGCATGAACCATGCTTTCATGTTCAATACATCAAAGCGACCAAGCCAGAATGGCAATATCAAATTTTTCTTTTGTAAAGGGGATATGTGCAGAATCAACATTTATGAAATGGGTGTGCTTATCTAAATCAGCAGGGCAATCAGCACGGGCAATTCTCAAGGCGTCAAGGTCGTAGTCAAATGCGAAAACTTGCTTAGCATGTTTGGCATACTTCCAAGTTAATCGCCCTTCGCCACAGCCAATTTCAAGCACAGTCTTGTCTGCAAAATCAACAAACTGATGCAGAATTTTGCCTTCTTTGTTTTCAGGGTCTTTTTGAAGAGACATAATATAAACAAACCTGACAGGTTTCTTAAACCTTGTCAGGTTTTGTATTATTTCGTTACTTTCTTCATCCGTTTTACCGAAGCAGTGACCAATTCTTTCAAAACCTTTTTATCCACATCTTCCAACTTCTTGATATACAAACAGCCCACACTAGTTTTATATTTGCCAAGTTTTTTGAGCAAATCTTTCGATTCATCAAACCCGCCCATCAGATATAACGTCAAATTTTGTTTGCGCGGAGAAAAGCCAGTTAACATCCAATCACCTTCACGTCCACCTTTACCTTTGTAGTGATAACTACCAAAGCCAACAATACTTGGTCCCCACATCTTCGGCTCTTCCTTTGTCACTTGCTTCATCATTTTCAAAATTTCATAACAGTCACTTCTGGTTTCTTCATCCTTGACTGCATTCAAAAATTTTTCCACACTGGCATCATTGACTTTGGTTTTAAGATCATTTTTAGCCATCGAAAATTCCTCTCAAACAAAACAAACTAAATAACGAATTGCTAAACGCTAACCGCCAATCGCTAATTGCTACTCGCTAACTATCCTGTCCCAAACTGCCTATCACCTGCATCACCAAGACCAGGCACAATATAACCTTTTTCATTTAAGTGACTATCAATCGCCGCCACATAAATATCAATATCAGGATGAGCAGTTTGCATGGCTTTGATTCCTTCAGGCGCGGCAATTAGCCCAACATATTTAATTTTTTTCACGCCCCATTTTTTCAAAATACTTGCAGTTGCTGTAGCAGAACCACCTGTTGCTAACATTGGGTCAAGAATTAAACAAACTGCAACGCGCGGATCAACTGGTAATTTGTTGTAATACTCAACAGGTTGCAAAGTTTTTTCATCACGATACAAACCAATATGCCAAACCTCAGCCGATGGCATCAACTCCCAAATGCCTTCCACCATCCCAAGCCCTGCGCGCAAAATCGGCACCAAACCAATTTTTTCTTTAAGTTGTTGTGCAGGCATTTTTTGCAATGGCGTTTCAATTTCAATTGCTTCGGTTTGCAAATTCAATGTCGATTCATAAGCAAGCAAACCAGCAATCTCTCTCACCAATTCACGGAATTTTTTCGGCTCAGTATTTTTATCTCGCAAGCGCGAAAGTTTATGCGCCACCAACGGATGTTTCGATTCATATACGTTTGACATCATTACTCCAAAATTTTTTTGATTTAATTACAACGCTTCGTTCTTAATTTGTGCTTGATTCTGTTTCATCAATTTTTATTTTTCCTAAAACGAATTGAACGCCGCCCAAATGCTAGCAAACACACCGATAATAATTGGCAACATGGTCAATACGATAATCACCATCACAAAAGCAGTGATACCACACCCCAACCACAATGACCATTTCATATACGTCTTGCTCATGCTCATGGCATCTTTCATCATATCAGGATAGACTTGATACACTCCGCCACTCGAATTATAAGAATAAGATTGCGAACTGCTTAACGCATCTACTGTGTATTTTGCATCCGATTCGCTTTGACCTGTTAAGGCTACATATTTTTTTATTGCTTCATCTTTATTGCCTGCTTGTGCTAACGATACAACTTCGCCCCATTGCTTGCCATACCCCACCATTGAACTATATTCGATCCCACTAAAAATGCTTTGAGATTCACCAGACTTTTCTTTTGCCCGTAAACTTTCAGGAATCATAATTGCATTAGAACAATACGGGCATTTCATTGTGCTTTCACCTTGTGGTGGGTCAACAGGTCCGCCACAGGCTGGGCATTTCAATAACTTCATAGAATATGTTGTCATAGGTTTGCTCCAATTCTTAGCCTATTATACGCGCAACAAGATTTATCACAAACCTCCTTTTGTACTGCTATACTATTGGTAGAATAGAGATTAGCCCATTTTAGGAGATTTACAATGACCGAACAATTTACTTTTGGTGGAGAAATCGTCTGGAGACCCTCACCTGAACAAATTGAACACGCCAACTTGACCAAGTTTATGCGTTTGCACAATATTAAAGATTTTGACGAACTCATGCAAAAATCAACCAGTGATGTGGCTTGGTTTACAGATGCGGTGCTGAAATTTTTAGATATTCAATTTTACGAACCTTATTCCAAAGTTGTAGATTTATCTGCTGGCATTCAATTCCCCACATGGTGTGTGGATGCGAAAATGAACATCGTGCATAATTGCGTGGATAAATATCAAGTCACAAGTCATAAGTCTCAAGTGGCAGTCATCTTTGAAGGTGAAGAGGGTATTACAAAAACTTTAACTTATGAACAACTTTATAAAGAAGTAAACAAAACTGCTAATGCACTTCGTTCTTTAGGCTTAGGCAAAGGTGATGCCATTGGAATTTTTATGCCCATGACTCCCGAAATTGTGATTGCATTATTAGCCATTGCAAAAATTGGCGGAATTATTTTGCCTTTATTTTCTGGTTATGGTGCAGGTGCTATTGTCTCTCGTATGAATGATGCCGAAGCCAAAGCCTTGTTCGCATGTGATGGTGCATTTCGGCGTGGCAAGCCTGTAGAAATGAAATCCGTTGCAGATGAAGCGGCAGAACAAATTCCAACACTCAAACATATCATCGTTTTGAAGCGCACAAATCAAGATATAAAAATAAAAGCAGGCAGAGATTTTTGGTGGGATGAATTAATCAATAAACAAAGTGACGAATCTAAAACTGAAATTACAAATGCCGAAGACCCTTTGATGATTATTTATACATCAGGCACAACGGGCAAACCAAAAGGCGCTTTGCACACACATTGTGGTTTCCCAATCAAAGCCGCGCAAGATATGGCTTTCGGCACTGATGTGCATGGTTGGTCGAGTAGCCTGAATGATAATGAAGGCGTATCGAGACCAGATATTATTTATTGGATGACCGACATGGGCTGGATGATGGGTCCATGGCTTGTGTTTGGAAGTTTAATTTTAGGTGCAAGCATGTTTTTATATGATGGCGCGCCAGATTATCCTGCGCCAAACAGAATATGGGAAATGACTGAAAAACATAAAATAAATCAAATGGGTGTGTCACCAACTTTAATTCGTTCATTAATTCCACATGGTGAAGAACAATTCAAAAAACATAATTTAACTTCGTTAAAATGTTTTGGCTCCACTGGTGAGCCATGGAATCCAGATCCATGGTTGTGGTTGTTTGAAAAAGTTGGTAACAAAAAAATTCCCATCATCAATTATTCTGGTGGCACTGAAATTTCTGGTGGTATCGTCATGGGCAATCCGTTGATGCCACTCAAGCCGTGTGCTTTTTCTGCTCCCTGCCCTGGTATGAATGTTGATGTTGTAAATGAAGATGGAAAACCGCTTCGAAACGCTGTCGGCGAGTTGGTGATTAAATCCCCATGGATAGGCATGACCCGAGGCTTTTGGAAAGATAAACAAAGGTATCTTGATACCTATTGGTCACGTTGGGAAAATGTTTGGGTACATGGAGATTTCGCTGCAATAGATAATGATGGGCTTTGGTACATTCTCGGTCGTTCAGATGATACGATAAAAATTGCAGGCAAACGTTTAGGTCCCGCCGAGGTTGAATCAATTTTAGTGAAGCATAAAGATATTGTCGAAGCTGCCGCAATTGGGGTACCACACGAAGTCAAAGGTAGTGAACTGATTCTGTTTGCAGTCACCAAGCCGAAAGTAGAAAGAAGCGCTGCTCTTCGTCAAGCATTAAGCAAAATGGTGATATCTGAAATGGGCAAGCCATTAGCTCCCAAAGAAATCATCTTTGTTTCTGATTTACCAAAAACACGCAACGCCAAAGTGATGCGCCGAATGATTCGCGCCGCATATCTTGGATTGGAATTAGGCGATACATCTTCGTTAGTGAATCCGCAGGCGGTAGATGAAATAAAGAACGCGAAGGAATAACATGCCTTGTAATTGTTGTGAAATTACAAACTCGCAGTTTGATGAAAGTATTGCTAAAGGAAATTTAAAAGATTATCTTAAAAAAGGACCTGCTAAGCAAACAAAATTAATTTTAGAGGCGATTCGTTCTTTGAAATTAAAGAACGTAAGTTTGTTAGATATTGGCGGCGGTATTGGCATGATTTATCACGAGTTGATGAATGATGTAATTAATAAAGCAGTGCATGTGGATGCTTCATCTGCTTATTTGAAAGTTGCTAAAGAAGAATCTACCAAGCGTGGTTATGCTGAAGCGATTCAATTTATCCATGCTGATTTTACAGATGTAGAAAAAGATATTTCACCAGCAGATATTGTTACACTTGACCGAGTGATTTGTTGTTATCCTTATTATCAAAATTTGTTAAAAGCGGCGGCAGAACATGCTAAACATGCCGTAGTGCTGACGTATCCGCGCGAAAATTGGTATTTCAAAATTATTTTAAGAATTGTTAATTTTTTTCAAAAACTCCGCAATGACCCGTTTCGTGTGTTTGTTCATCCAATTCAACAAATAGAAAATTTAATGAAGGAGCATGGATTTTCAAGGGTGGCGAATAAACAATTGTTTATTTGGGAAATGGCTTTATATAAGAAAATATAATGAGAAAAAAATTATCCATATTTATTTTTGCTGTTTGTTTCTGCAATTACGTATTTGCCTTTCATTGCTCAATTTGGATATTACCGCGATGATTGGTATTTGATGTATTCTGCCAATGCTTTAGGCGGTGATGTATTTCATCAAATTTATGCAAGCGATAGACCTCTTCGTGCTTATGTGATGTCTTTGGCGTACTCGTTATTTGGTCTAAACCCTTTATATTACAATTTATCCGCATATTTATTTCGCTTCTTAGGTGGTGTTGCATTTTTTTATACCCTTGAAATGATATGGAAAGAACAAAGGAAAATAAATCTGGTTGCTTCAGTTTTGTTATTGATTTTTCCTGGCTTTCTTTCGACCCCAAATGCTATTGATTACCAATCTCAACAACTGAGTTTGTTTTTGGCGCTTTTATCTATTGCGTTAAGCATTAAAACACTTTTAGATTCTCGACTTTCAATCAAAATACTAAATGTTATTTTGATTGCCTTGTTATCTTTCTTTTACTTGGGATTAATTGAATATTTTCTAGGCTTAGAAGTATTCCGCTTGGGACTTGTTTTTTTAATTTCATATCGTAAGTCTGTTTCAACTTTTTTTTCAAAAAATTCGCCGTGCTTTTCTAAATTGGCTTCCATTTTCTATTGGTTCAATATTGTTTGTGCTATGGCGATTTTTTATTTTTGATTCGGAGCGCAAAGCCACAGATTTAGGATCGCAGCTTGGCACATGGATGCAATCTCCATTATTGGTAAGTATAGAGTGGGGCAGAATATTATTGAGAGATATTTTTGAGGTCACGCTTCTTGCTTGGTGGATGCCTTTATCTAACTTGTGGAATATTTCCCTGCGTTTACGTGAAGTTTTGTTTCTGGTTCTCATCGCTGGCATTATCACTTGGGCAGTAATTTTTGTTCTAAAAAATATATCAACTACTGAATATGCAAATTCGGAAAATACTTCTAAAGAAATGTTTTGGGTTGGGCTGATAGTTGTTATGGCAGGTTTTGCTCCAGTTATTTTGTCGAATCGTGATGCCGATTTTTATGGACTTTCACGCTATATGTTGGCAAGTTCAGTTGGGTCTGTAATCTTAATTTCTGCTTTTCTTAGTCAACTCAAATCACAAAAAGTTTACGTTGGCATCGCTTGCCTTTTGATTGTAAGCTCTGTGTTGATGCACAATTTAAATGGATTATCTTGGAAAAGATCATCACAAGCCATGCAAAATTTTTGGTGGCAAGTCAGCTGGCGAATTCCGCAAATAAGAGAAAGTACAACATTGGTGGTTAATTATTCACATACCGCAATTGAAGAAGATTATTTCATTTGGGGTCCAGCTAATTTTATTTATTATCCTGAAAGTAAAAATCACCAAAGAGTTGAACCATCACTATGGGGATTAATATTAAACCGTGAGAGCACAATTTCCATCCTCAATCATACTCAGCCTGAGTTTGTAAATCGACGTTCTATTATCACTTACTTTGGCTACGATAACATTTTGATTCTTACGCAACCTTCTGCATCCTCTTGTGTACAAGTGATTGATGGCGTATCGCCTATTGTTTCTGAGTATGAGCAATACGACATTCAAATTGTTGCCAGCGAATCAAATCAAAATAATATTGTTTTAGATGAAACCCACGCGCCTCCACCTGACCTTGTTTTTGGCTCTGAACCTCAGCATGAGTGGTGCTTTTATTATCAAAAAGCAGCGCTTGCTTTTCAACAAGGTGATTATGAAAAAGTTTTAGAACTAAAACAAAATGCTGAAGAAGCGGGCTTCACCCCACAAGACCCTGTTGAATGGATGCCTTTTTTACAAGCCTCTATTTTATTGAGTGATTATGATGTAGCAATACAGTTATCACGCTTTATTAAGAAAAGTTCATTTTTACAATTACAAGCCTGTGAAAACTTACCAAAAACCATTAACTTTGACCAAAAAATGAAGGATTTTACTCGCGAAACTTTTTGTATTAATTGAAAATAAGAAAATATAAAAATCATAACGCCTTGCATGTGAACTGAATATGCGGGGCGTTTTTCTTTTATAATGTTAAGGCTATTTAAAAAGGAGATTGAATGAAAAAGGTTCGATACATTATTTTTGCTTTGACACTTACATTAATCATAATTCTTTCGGCATGTAGCTCGCCAACACCTGAAACGTTAGTTGTAGTGGTAACTGCCACAGGTGAAGCCTCTACAGAATCACCAACAGCCGAATCAATCGCTACAATGGAGCCATTACCAATTTCGGGCGCGGCAAGTGGCGAAACAATGAAATGGATTGACAACAGCGTGCTAGTCTACATCCCCGCTGGTGATTTTTCTATGGGAGATAATATCTACGGTGCAGAACATACTGTAAATTTAAGTGGCTATTGGATTCAACAAACTAAAGTTACAAATCGTATGTATGAACAGTGTGTAAAATCGGGCGCGTGCACAAATCCAAATCAAGAATTAGGTGGACCCGTGTATGGCAATCCTGAATATGCAAATCACCCAGTTGTAGGAGTTAACTGGGAGCAAGCTCAAGCCTATTGCGGTTGGATTCAAGGAAGTTTGCCAACTGAAGCGCAATGGGAAAAAGCCGCATCAAATGGCAATGCTTATCCATGGGGCAATGCCGAACCAACTTGTGACTTATTAAATTTTGCAAATTGTTTAGGGCGCACTACAAATGTAAAAACGTATGCAAATGGTATAAGCCCTTTTGGTGTGTTTGATATGGCTGGCAATGTGTTTGAATGGGCGTTTGATTGGTACGATGCAAATTATTATGCTCAATCACCTACAAGTGATCCAGCGGGTCCGCAAAGCGGTCAATATAAAGTGATTCGTGGAAGTTCGTTTGAAACTGCGGCAGATCAAATTACATCTACCATTCGGCGCTTCAATGAATCAACAGATAGCGGACGTGATATTGGTTTTCGTTGTGCGGTTAATAATCCGCAACCATTTGCGCCTTATTGTCAACTCAATGCCAATGTTGCTATCACAAATCAAAACGCAATAACTTCTTGCACATTGCCCGAAGGCTTCGTCACGAATCAATATTGTCAGCAAGGGGATGGATATGCTACTGTACAAATTTCATTCGGCGCCACATGGGAAGAGCGAGGTACACGTATTCAATGTCAAGAATCAATTGAAGGTGGATTAAGAACCTTGACTTGTTTAGGTCCACGTGGTTTTGAATCGACTAATGAAGTTGTGGTTTGTAACCCAGCCTGTTCGCCTCAAACTAACGTCAGCGGGTTGACTCCACTTTGTGATTCTGGTTATACCTTTGACTCTAATACCAATACTTGTGTGTATTCCCCAATCTCAGCGCAACCTAACTCTGGTGGATGCCCATTAGGCTATGCAACCATACAAAGTGGTGATCAACAATTTTGTGTTACCAGTTTAGGTGCTGATGGTTCATGCCCAATCGGTTTGTATTTTGATGATGGTGCAGGTGCTTGTGTTCCGCCAAATGGTCAGACCAATGCACCATTTGGAATTAACAACTCAGCCTTAGCAAGTCAAACCTTTGCAGGTTGCGCGGCAGGCTATACCTATAATGATGGATTTCAATGTTGCCAAGCCAATGCAGGCAATACTCAGATTGGTTGTGCCGCAGGGACATCTTTTGATTTACAAACAGGTGCTTGTGTGCCAGTGGTTGAAACATCCGCAGGGGGTGAAGGTTGTATTACTGTGAGAGTAAATACATTCAAATGTTCAACAGTTGAAGATAATACATGCGCGCCCATTGATTCTGAGTCACGCTGTGTGGCTAATACGTCGTGTAGATGGAATGAAGCAGGCGGTGTGTGTGAATTGAGAAATCCGAATCCATAAAAAAATTCGCTTGACGCAACATAACCACAATGGTATGCTTGCGCCCAATGTTTATTTGTAACTTCACTACCAACGGCAATAATAATACCGTCACTAATTATGTGACTGGGCGTTGGTGGTTGCAGTGTGAACAAATAAGTTCATGTTTAACCTAATACACCAAACGCCCCGAATTTCGGGGCGTTTTTTCTTAAATTAAAACATAAGGAAATATTATGCCAATATCTAATACCACACCAGTTCTTGCCGTTGACGAAAAAAGTTTAATCCCCGTCAGTGACCATCTAAAGCACATGGCGGATATTCCGCCATCACGCATGTTTTTGATTAATAAATCTTTGAAAACATTTTTAGAGAATAATCCTAATTCAAAAATATTTGACGCTTCACAAGGCGACGGAGGTGCGTCTTTACCTGGTGTGCCTAAACCGATTTTAGAACGCGCGCTTCAACTTCAACTGGAACATGGTACTGCTTATGATATGCCTTTTGGCACGGAGTTATATCGCAAGTCAGTCATTGAACAATATTGGAAATTAGATTCATCATCAGGTTGGGGAACTGCTAATGTGATGGCTACAACTGGCGGACGCGATGCTTTAGTCAAAGCATATCAAGCCATGTTGGCATTAGGGCATGGACGTCAAGGTGATTTAATCATGGTCTCTCGTGTGCCATGGATTTCATATAACTGGGGACCCTATAATGTTGGTGCAAATGTTTTATGGAGTCCAGGTGACCCTGCTGAAGGCTGGGCATATTCAGAAGATGCGATTCGTGAAAGCGTTAAGTTTGCAGAATCTAAAGGACGAAAAATTGCAGGCATTATCATCACCAACCCTGATAATCCCACAGGTTTGACAATTACTGTTGAAAAACAAGTTTCACTTGCCAAAGCTGCTTTAGAAGCAGGGATTGCATTCGTGCTTTTTGATTGGATGTATCACTACGTCACTGACGAAGCGCCAATGGATTTGAATTCATTCCTCAAATTTTTTACACCTGAAGAACGCAAGCGATTGATGTTTTTAGATGGCATCACAAAATCATTAGGTGGCTCAAACATTCGTAACTGTCATTTAATTGCGGATGAAAACGTCATCAAATTTATTACAGCGCGTGCTTCGCATGGAATTATTCCACCTTTTTATTCTTTAGCGGTGGCAATGGCGGCTTATGAAATGGGATTTGACCAAGCCGCAAAATCCATCATTGAGCCGACTAATATCAGCCGTAAAGCATTGAAATCTCTGTTGCTGAAAAATGAAATGGAACATATCATTGGCAAAGGTTATTATGCTTTTATCAATGTCGCTGAGTTTCTCAAATCCAAAAGTTGGGATAATAGCGAACCACTTGGCGCATATCTTGCAGAAAATTACGGTGTAGCAATTGTGCCTGGTGCATTCTTCTCTTCCTTCGGCAATGACTGGATTCGCTTCTCATATGCAACTCCCGTTGAAAAAGTGGAAGGTGCATTTGGGAGGCTGATGGAAGGATTAATGAGTTTGAAAAGTGGAAAGTAGAAAGTACAAAATCACTTTCCACTCACCACTTTCCATCTTTCTTCTTTCCTCTTTCATTTGCACCTCATACCCAAATTAGGAATCAATCATGTCTCCTCAAAAATTCGCCGACAAATACCTTCTATCTCTCGAACAATCTCTCAAAGAAAAACCACTCAGCGGACTCAACGGCTTTGAACAAGAATGGAATCTTTTGGATGAAGAACTGCGTCCATTATTAACTGTAGGTGTTGGACCCAATCAACAATCGTTTGTAGATTATCTGCGCGCCGAATCGATTCCACAATGGCAAACGCAATTTAGTCAACTCGAAGTTTTTCATTGGATGATTGAATGGGCAACACGTCCATACTACACACCACGCGGCGCAATTTATGAAGCCCGATTAATGGAAGCATCATTAATCAATGCTTTGCATCGAGCAGGTTTAAATTTTGGTGAACGTTTACATTATTGGCATGGCAATCTTTTATTTCTAACTGATATTGGTCATCATTCCATCCCTGGCAATTGGTCAATTGCAAAAAAGACGTTATCTCGAAAAAATGTGTTGATTTATATGGGAACACATTAGCAACTGCTGGCATTCATACCAACATGTCATTACCCGATCCACTTTTTGCATGGGATTTTATGCACTTGCCTGCCAATCAACGTGGCGATAAACATCTCGATGATTTCAAATCCGAATTTTATATCACCGCCACACGTTTGCTTCGTGCGTTCGCAAGTTTATTTATAGCAACTGCGGCGTCCACCCCAATGCAGGCTCAAGTCAAAGATGGACGCGCGGTTGTCATCCTCACTGAAAATGATTCGGTGCGTAATCTCACGTTTCCAAATCCGCGCGAAGTTGATTTGCCCGATCTATATCGTTCTTATAATGATTACTTGCAAATTTCGTATGACCTTGTTCGGCGTGGCGTGCGTTTTGGAAATAACAATTGGACGCCCGTGCGTGCGCGTTCGTTTGCTGAACCTGTTGAACGTTTAATTTCTACCACCAGCGATGAGTTAACGCATCTTTATACACGCGGTTTGTTTTCTGTTGGTGAAGCGCCACCTCCCGAAGAAATGGCATTACAAATTGAAAAACAAAATTTGATGGCGCGCATTAATTTGCCAATGGGTCGCGTGGAAGTTCGTGTGGATGATGGTGGACATAGTTTAGATATTGATATTGCTAACCTGACGCTTAAACATTTACTTTTACTGCGCCTCTATTCTGACCTTGAATTTGGTCGAGCATTTCGATATGATTCTGAAGATATACAGCGTGCTAGAAAAAAACGAAAACCTTGCCGCTAAAAAAAGCTTAGGTGCTGAAATTGAAAATCCGTTTACAGGTAAACCAATCTCTATGCGCGATTTTCTCAAATGGACGTTGAATGAAGTTAAACCTTTAGCCCAAGCATTAAATATGTGGGAAGATTTAACACCACTAGTTGAAATGTCTGAAGGTGGAAAAAACACAGCCGAAAGAATTCGTTCACGTTTGCAAAATGATTTACTTGCAGGCAACGAAGTTCCGTTAGATGTTCTGAAAGCCATTCATTTTGAACGTGAAGCCCAAGTCAAAAGCGACGCGGAGCGAATTGCATCCGAATATGCTTCAATTGGAAATGAATCGTCCAAAATTGCTGAATACCTCCAACGCGGACGTGATGCCTCTCGTCAAGTTCAAAACTCACCCATTCAGTTTAGACCTAAACAACAAGCCGTAATTGAAATTTCATATCCCAACAAAACTGCCGAAATTTTAGATTTAGCCCAACAACTGATTCGCATTCCATCAGTCACTGCTTCACCCAACGAAAGGCTAGACGAAGTCCACCGTGCAGGCTCATTGATTGATGATTATCTTCACAACGCAGGTTTAGATGTCAAATTCTTTGACGGAAAATACCCAGCAATTTACGCAACCTTCAAACCTTCGTCCTTAAACCTTCAACCAATTTTGCTAACTGGTCACTTCGACGTTGTCGAACCCGAACCCGATGATTCGCAATTCATTCCAAAAATAGAAGGCGATTATTTATGGGGGCGCGGCTCTGCCGATATGAAAACGGTTGTCGCAACTTATTTGGTTTGGATGAAAGATATGATGCGTAAGGGCACGGCGACGCCGTGTCCCAACATTGCTTTATTACTCGTTGGTAACGAAGAAAACGGCGAAGCCGAAGCATGGGGAACACCACATGTATTGAAAGCACTGGCTCAGACTTCCGAAGTCTTAAAGACTTCGGAAGTCTATGCCCCAGCCTTATTCATCGCTGGTGAACGCACAGGTGAAAAGGGTGATGAACTCTTTGGTGAAATTTGTGTCGAAAATCGTGGCGTGATGAGGCTTGATGTCATTGCTCGTGGTGCAAAAGGGCATTCAGGCGTAACAGGCACAGGTGATTTGAGTGAGAAATTAATTTCTGCACGCACTGCGTTGAATGAAATTTTTGCAAAACATTTAACTTTTGAAATCAGCAGATGGTTGGCAATCACAAGCAAAATTTCCATTTATCAATGTTGGTCAGGTGGGCGTGTATAACGTCACTGCTGGTGAAGGGATTTTAGGCGTTGAGATTCGCCCCATTCCGCAAGATGATATTTTCAAATTGAAAGATGAAGTTGAAAAATATTGTTCTGCAAATAATCTTGAAGCAAAATTTTCTGTCATGGAAAACGGCGTAGCCTGTGACCCAAATAATCAGGCATTGACCATGTTGAAGCAAGCAGTTAAACAAGCCTCAGGCGGAGTCGAAGCGCGAATCGGGAAAAAACTTCCAGGCACCAGTGCAAGATTCGCACCCAATGGTCAAGCAGTTGTGTGGGGTCAATCTGGTTTAGCTCCACATGCCAAAGATGAACGGCATTACATCCCCAGCATTGAGCCGTATTACAAAGCGTTGAATGAATTAGCGAAGTTGTGGAAATAATTTTCTATGTCATTGCGAGGACGTTCTTGTTCTTTGTCCAAAGCAATCTCATTATAAAAATTGGAGATTGCTTCGCCGTCATAAAGCAAGTGCGACGACTCGCAATGACATAAGCCTCAAAACCGAAAATGAATAAAAATTCGCCCAAAGTTTTTATCATCTTTCTCAACGCGATGATACAACTTTTTGATGTGACCTTGATTCAAAAATCGCAGCACCTTCTTTTTAAGTTGCCCACTACCCTTGCCTGGAATAATTTCAACTAAATTTATTTTTTTCTCAAGTGCTTCTTCCACAATGCGATTTAATTCTTTATCAATTTCATGTCCCTTGTTATAAATATCATGTAAGTCAAGTTTTAATTTTGCCATAATTTATTTCTTCTTTACTAAAAAATCAAATGGTGGGCGTTGATTTAATTTAATTAAATTTGCACTCGCTTCACCAACTTGCAAAGCAGTTAACGAACCTGTATCACAAGAAAGTCGTTGAAAATGATCCAATGGCATTCCCAAAAAATGCGCCACTGCCAACTTGATTGGGTCTGCATGAAACACAACTGCAATCACATCTTGTGGTTTATTATGTTTTTGAATCACACGCTCCAACACATTCACAATGCGCATCTGACATTCAGGAAAAGATTCACCATCAGGAAAACGAAAACGTGATGGCGCATTCTGCACAATCTTCCATGCTTTTGTTAATCGTAAAAGTTTCCAAGATTTTCCTTGCCACTTTCCAATCAATGTATCCATCAAATCAGGTTCTTGATTTATTTTTAATTTATGCGATTCAGATATTGGCTTGGCAGTTTCCATCGCCCTTTCAAGCGGACTTGCATAAATGGCTTTGATTGGCACATCTTTCAACGCTTCACCCAACGCCCCTGCTTGTTTCTGCCCCTTGTCATTCAGGTGCACGCCTGATATTCGCCCTGCCATTTTTCCAGTTTTGACGTAATCATTTTCACCGTGACGGATTAATAATAATGTTGGCATTATTTTATTCTTCTCTTCATTTCTATAATTTGTTCTTCACTCATATCGGGGATATGCTTCACTTCGGTAATGCCTAATGCTTTTCGTTGTGCTTCACGCCACATTTCTAAACGCGCACTTACTTGTGATTCGTAACCCTCTTGTGATGGTGAATAAAAATATGTGCCTAATAATCTTTTAGGTAAATATTGCTGTGGTGTAAAGTGACCTTCAAACTCATGTGGATAAACATATTCTTTACCTTGACCTGTTGCAGCACGGTCACGATTTCCATCTTGTAAATGGCGTGGCACTGAAACTTGACCTTCTTCTTCAATCTTTTGCATGGCTTTGAAATATGCCCCTGCTCTATTTGATTTTGGTGCAGTTGCTAAATATAAAGTTGCTTCTACAATTGGATAAATCCCTTCAGGTAAACCAATAAATTCATAAGCCTGCATAGCAGATGAAGCAACCACCAAACCCATTGGGTCTGCTAAGCCTATATCTTCACCTGCTAAAATAATTAATCGGCGGATGATAAATTTAGGGTCTTCACCAGCGTAAATCATTTTGGCGAGCCAATACAAAGCCGCATCAGGGTCTGAGCCGCGCACAGATTTGATAAAGGCTGAAATCGTATCGTAATGAGCATCACCATCTTTATCATATAAAACTGCACGGCGTTGAATTGATTCTTGGGCAACATCTAATGTGATGTGAATAACCCCATCTTGATTCGGTTGAGTCGACTCTACGGCTAACTCCAAAGCATTGAGAGCATTCCGCGCATCGCCAGATGAAACTTCAATGAAATGCGACCGAGCCTCAAGGTCAAGTGTGATGCGTTTGTTTCCATAGCCACGTTCTTTATCAGTCAATGCTCTATCTAGCAAAATTCCTGTTTCAGTTTGATTCAAATTTCTTAATTGAAAAACACGCGAGCGAGAAATCAACGCTTTGATAACTTCAAAATATGGATTTTCAGTTGTTGCACCAATTAAAGTAAATGTGCCATTTTCAACATGCGGAAGCAAAGCATCTTGTTGGGCTTTATTCCAACGATGCACTTCATCTACAAATAAAATTGTTCGCTCGTTATGCAATCTTCGTCTTTCAAGTGCTTCATCAATTACGATTCGCAAATCTGCTTTGCCCGCTAAAATAGCAGAGATAGTAACGAAATGACTTTTGGTAGTATTTGCGATGACTTGCGCTAACGTAGTTTTACCAGTGCCAGGCGGACCCCATAAAATGATAGATGAAAATAAACGATCCGCTTCAATCGCGCGCCTCAACAGTTTTCCTGCACCGACAATGTGTTCTTGCCCGATATATTCTTCCAACACGCGCGGACGCATGCGCGCCGCCAATGGCGCTTCACTTTTCATTCGTTCTTGCATGGCATGGTCAAAGAGATCGGGCATAATGATTTAACTTTAAAAAGAATTTATTGCGCTGGCGACATTATCATACACTTCAAGATATATTTCAAACCCACCGAGTTCAAATGCTTCTTTGACCTTTGGGGTTAAATTTGCTACTTTAATATAAGGTGATTTGTATGCGCCTACACTCATCTTTTTGCGTAGCTCATCATCATTCACATCCTGATGCAGTTGGCGGAGTTTGTTAAATAAAGTATGGATGGCTCTTAACCCTGCGCTACTCATATAATCTACATCTTGTAAATCTAGAAGTAAATATTTCGCGCCCTCTGAAATAATTTTTTCAGTTTGAGATTGGAATACATCATAATTTGAAGCATCAATTTCACCTTTGGCGGTGATGACAGTAACAGGCACACGAGCATTTTCAATTTTTGAATTAATTTCAATCATGGAATTTTCCTCTTTGGTTAAGCATTTGGAATTTCTTCTTGTATTGTACTTTGATGTGAACGATTAACAATAAAGATACCAATTAATGCAATTACACCACCTAGGCATTGCATTAATGTGGGGATTTCATTAAGTAGGGGAATGGCAAGAACAGCAGTTAGTATCGGTTGCCCAATGAGCGTTGGCGATACAATTGAAGCAGGTAAGTGACCTAATGCATAAGAAATAGAAAGGTATCCAATCATTTGAGAAACGATGGCAGTTGCCAAAAATACCAGCCAAGTATTTTGCGTGTAGCCAGTAAAGGGATTACCTAAAACTAAATTGATAATAAACAAACTTATGGTGGCGCTTAAACCGACCAGCCATGTGTATCTAAATGGATCTAAAAATTTTCTGCCACGTTGGGTAGTGAGTTGATATAAAGCGTAGAAAATAGCGGCGGCGCTAGCAAGAACATCACCAATATTAATAGTTAAATCTTCTGTAAAGTTTGCACCGACGACTAATGTTGCTCCAAGTAGTGATAGTAATAGCCCGAGCCAAAAAGAGCCACGTAGTTTTTCTTGTAAAAACAATAACGCTATTAAAGCAACCCAAAGAGGCGAAGTATTTCCAAGTAATGTTGCTTTAGCAGCGGTAGTAAATTTTACACCCGTGTTCCAAGTAGCAAAATCTAATGCTGTGAAGAAACCTGCTAACAATGGAAGCCAAGCCCAATTTATTTGTAATGGGGCAGATGTTTTTTGGCGTTGGATGAAAAATGGTATAAACAAAACTGTAGAAATTAATACACGGTAAAAAGCAGTAACTGGACCTGGTGCATCTGCCCAGCGCACGAACATGGCAGAGAGACTTAAGGCAGTAATTCCAACAGCGAGCGCGATATAAGGGAAGAATCTTTTTGAAGGCATGAGGCAGAATTGTACCTCATTGCAAATTTGATTTGGTAGGTCATGTTTGTAGCATGACGACGTTTCGTTGATATAAATCTCATACTGAAAACGAGACTTACCTCGCGGTTTTCATATTGATTAAATCGAGGGTAGGCAAAAGTTCGCTAAGCTTACGCAGGCTGAAATCAGGTTTGATGCGTTGCATATCTTCCGTAGTAAATGTTGCGCGGCGTGTTATCCAAATTGTTTTCATGTGTAATTGATTTGCTCCAAAAATATCCGCTGTTAAACTATCGCCAATCATTATGGCTTCTTTAGGCGTGATGTTCCATTGTGCTAGCGAAATTTCAAACGCGCGTGCATGTGGTTTGCGATAATAGCAAGCCGCTGAAGTTAACACAAAATCAAAATAACTACGAATACCAAATTTCTCTACAAGTTGTTGAACGTCCTTATCATCTCCCGCATTTGAGAAGATACCCATTTGATACTGATTGGATTTTAACAATTGTAATGTTTCAAGCGCATCGTTTTCTAATTGCCAATTGGTTTGTGTGATGGCGTACAACGCATCTAACCCCGACCTGATAACTGATTCTGCTACTTCGGCATAACCTAAATCTTTGAGTAATTCTCTTAACACAAGGTGATAGGTGGTTTCATAATAATCTTTATCACGTTGTGCATAATATTCATGTAAGCGCCGACGAAATAATTTTGCATCTAGTTGAATATCATACTTTTGCAACGCTTTAGTTAATGCTTCATCACCCTGCTGATTTACTGCACTTGAATCATCAAGTGAATACATCAACGTTCCGCCTAAATCAAAGAGAATGTGTTTGATCGAAGAAGCCATCAGGCTTATTTATATGCTGATGGCTTCTTTTCGTAAAGGGTTAACTAAATTCCAAATTAGCGAACAGAAAAGGCTGTACGCCCAACGAGTTTCCCATCTGCATATACTTCTATTAGATACTCGCCATCAGCAAGAATAAATGTATTGGTGAAGTCATAGCCAAAATTTTGATACCAAGTATTGTTTTGGCTAATATCTTGTTTGAATATTTTTCGTAGCGCTTGGTCTTCACGTCCATTTATGTAAACTTTCCAAACCAACTGCGAAGGAACAGCACCTGCATAGGTGAATTCAATATCAAATGAAGCATTGCCATAAGGCAATACCCCATTTTGAATAGGTGTGAAACTGTCTATAAAACCTTCAGCATTTATTGTGGCATTTCCAACTTTCATAGAGGTAATTTGAGTGCTAGCTTGTGCAGCTGGCAATTGACCTAAGTATTCTAGCGAAGTAGAAACCTCTTTAATATACGCCGCTTGTGCTAAAGCGAATTCACGAATACTTTCATGGTTGCCTGTGATTAAATTTGCTGGTGGGGCTTGATTAATGTTTTGTGATTTGTTGTTTAACTCATCAAGTAAATTTGTCAAATCTATTGCACTTGCGTCCAAATAAACCCATAAAGAAGCAGGAGGTTCCGAATTGTTTTGTCGTGCATCTATTACTTGCTTTTCCACTTCTTTAATTAATAAATCAAACTGAATTTGTGCATTGGGTAAATCGCCAAGTACTAAATAATTCAAAGCCTGATTTGAACGTACACCAATTACCTCTGGCTTGCTATTGAGAATACGGTTATTCGTTTCGATTGCTTTATCATACTGCCCGCTCAAATAATACATCCAACCTAGATTCCAGTTCACAGATGCATCATCAAGCCCATGAGTGCGCGCTAATTCTACATCTGCAATGCCTGTGGAAATATCTCCAGTGTAATAATGTGCCAGCCCGCGTTGATAATAAGCTGCAGCATAATAAGGGTCTGCCTGAATAGCGGCAGTAAACTTTTCAATTGCTTCTTCATCCCTAGCTTGGTATGCAAGCCCATAACCTTCTGCATATGCATTAATAGCTGTTTCATTTACGGTAGATAACCCAAGCCATAAAATGGAGCACCAACCTAACCATAGCATACAAAACCCCACCATTCCAGAACCGACAATTACAAACAACCAACGTACCCTACCAGCCAAAGCCAGAGAAAGACCATATAAAGACAATGCCACAGTTAGCATTGTAATTTGTACAATTAACGCATCTGCAATGTCGTTAGTCTCATTCCCAAGCTTTGCCTCTGCTAAATATGTTTCAGATAAACGCGTAGATTTAACTAAGAAAGAATCAGAAACAAATTTACTATAATTTGGCGGGTAATTGCTATTGGCATCAAAATATTGTGGACCTAACAGGTGGCTCAACTTTATGATTTCTTGTTGTACCAAAGCATAACGTTCTGCCGCCGCTGAATCTCCAATTTGTTCGGCGGCTGTAATTTGTAAATCCAACTCATACCAAGTTTGGTAAGCCCCCTGCCATTCATAACTGGCTTGAATTGTGCCATTTACTTCGCTCTTAACTGACTCAATAGCAAACTGCTCTGCCCTTCTGCGCGCTTGATCAGAACGATTAGAAGCATGATTTTGAAAAAAAGCAGTGATCGAAACCCAAATTGCTACAGAAGCAATTAAAATTGTTATAGCATTATCAAACCGTTTATTAGTAGAATGTTCGTCACTCATAAGAAATACCTCCCAATCACAATGCCTATAATACCAAATAAACCAAACAAAATACCTAACCCAGCCCAAAAATATTTAATCTTTTTTTCAGTAGTTTGTGCAACCGTAAAAAACCAGAACGCCAATGCAAACACAATCATATTACCAGTCAGGAATGATGAGCGTCCACGTTCTACATCTGACTCTAAAAAATAAGGAGTTGAATTCAAATCTTCACTCTGAGCATCATCTGCCCAAGCCTCCTGCAGTTGACGTTCAAGATCATACTCACTTCTATCTTCAGGGTTGATATAACGAGGCTTAAAAAAATAAAAACTAATCCCGCTCGCTATACCCCACACCTCATCAGGCTGTTCTAAATAATAACCAAGTTGCAAATAACGCCGATAACTGGTAAATGCACGATATTCCTCATAAGCATTAACATAATTGATAATCTCTGCTCGTTGCCCACGGATTAATGCATCCACCCCAGCAAAATCCATATCACTCGCCTCCGAAACCGCCACCGATGCCAAACATGCAGTCAGTGCACCTAATACAGTCACTACTGCTACCATCACCGCCACAAAAGATTTGAATTTATCTGATTTCATAAATACTCTCTTCTCCTAACCAAATGTCATTACCCTGCACCCTTTAAGTAAATACCAGTTGGATCTAATTCGTTTCTTAAAATTTTTAATTCCTTCTTTGTGATAGATTCTGTCACACGGATTTTGGGTGCCACCTTCAAACTCCAACCTGTATTTTGCACCGCTTCTTCCACGCTTTTAGTTGGGTGCAGTGCTGTCAATATCATCTCACCTGATTCATCTGGCTCCATAATTCCAATATCCGTCACAACAGCCAACATCCCTCCACCTCTTAATCCTCTCGCTTCGCGTGAACCTTTGCCGTGAATAAACCCAGCCGATGTCATAAACTCAACCTTTTCAGGGAAACGTCTTTTTTGATGTGGCGTCATAATATAACAACGATTCGCCCACGCCGCAATTTCTTGCGAACCACCCGAACCAGGCAAACGCACTTTTGGATTCGTATATCCACCAATCGTTGTGGCATTGATATTTCCAAATTTATCAATTTGTGCGCCACCCATAAAGCCGACATCCACATTGCCACGTTGTAGATAATTTGAAAAAATATCATACATACTCACAACAGATAATGAGCCACTCACCAAAGTTGGGTCACCAATAGATAGAGGCAAGCGTTCTGGTTCAGCCCCAATCACACCTGCTTCATAAATCATTACTAAATTTGGGGCATGAGTACGTTTGGCTAAATTACAAGCCAAATTCGGTTGACCCACGCCAACAAAAACGACATCGCCATCTTTCAACAGCCTCGCCGCATTGACTATCATCAACTCGGCAGATGAATATTTTATTTCGGGCATAATTCTCCTATCAAGTACCGCAAGATTTATCTTGCGATTCCCGCAAGCGACATGAATGTCGCTGTACTAATAAATTTATCAATTCTCTCAAACACTTCTTGCGGATATTCTAACGGGAAGATATGTGTTGCTTTTTCTAATACCTCAATTTGAATTTTTGGATTTTTCTTTTTTAATTAATTTCTGTGCTTTTTCTAAAAAGGTACCTGATTCACTGCCACGAATGATTAAAGTTGGAATTTCTAATTTATGCAAATTTTTCCAAATATCCAAATCGCGTAAACCTGTCAAATAGATGTGGCTTTCCCATTCTGGTGAAAAGACCAATTCATACGTGCCATCAGGTGTTTGTTTGGTAATGCCTGCAATGTAATCTCTCAAATTTTCGTCACTCATGTATTTGAAAACATTTCTCTTTCTATAACCTTGGAAAAGAATTTCGAGATTGTCGAAAGTTTTTCGCCTTCTCAATGCACTCTCTGCTCTGGGGTGAAGTCTTTTTCCTAAACCAAGTGAATAAATTATTGTCCACGCATAAATAAAAGATGGAACGAATAAAACAGGGTCTAACAAAACCAATGCTTTGAATTTTTTCGGGTCGCGTAGAGCCGCGCGTAAGGTGACAGTCGCTCCGATGGAATGACCAACTGCAATAGCAGAATCAGATTGACGGTCAGATAAGAAGCGTAGTAAGTCATCAGAAAAAATCTTCCAGTCTTTTACATCTGCTGTTTTCGAATCATCCCAAAGCGGGCGGAGTTTCATCCCAAAAAGATGATATTGATTTTGTAAAAGTTCAAATAATTTTTTGTAAACCTCTGGCGGATAACCATTGGCGTGTAAAAAATGCAATGGCTCGCCGTTGTTGTTGAATTGAAAATATTTCATCCGCTAATCTGCACTAATCTTCGCTAATAGGTTTTGGGTCATTGATTCCTGTTAGACGAGGTTTCATAATAATTTTAGGTTTCTTGAAAGATTTTTGAGATGTGAAAACCATACGTTTCCATTCGAGATTTTTTATCTGCTCCAAAATTAATCAGCACACCAACTTTCATACCTGTTACTTATAAGTAATTTAGTAATTGTGATTCTTCACGAGAAGTTAATTTATCTAAAGCCTTTATTTCTACAATAATGTTTTCATAGCAAATGAGGTCGGGTGTGAAAAACTTTTTTAAAACTTGACCTTTATACTCAATAAGAATATCTTGTTGTGGGTTGTTCGGAATTTTCCGAATATCAACTTCTATTTCTAGAGCATTCTGATAAATGCCTTCACTAAAACCAGGTCCGAGTTGATTATAAACTTCCATAGCTGCACCAATAATCGCGTAAACTTCATCTTTATAAATTAATTCTGTCATCATTCCTCCAAAAATTAGTGTAGATTGGCGAAGATTAGTGGATAATCAATAACTTCCATAATTTATTTTGTCGCTATATTTCGCTTTGACTTTCAAACGTTTATGTGTTTTCGCGCCAAGTTTTTTCCAGTAAGCATTTCTATCTTTAACACCATACACCCATTCATCTAAATATTTTTTTGTGAGTTCAGGCGACTCGCTGATTTTGTCCCATGCTAAATAAAATTCATTATCACGATCATAATACCCTTGCGAATAAGATGGATGACTGGCAAACGGCACATGACAAACTGCATTGACAATAATGCTTGAAATCATTGTGCGGTTCGGGTCTGACCTGATAACTGATTCATCTACAATTTCTTCGGCAGTGACGATAACTTTTTTGGCGGCGAAAGCGGCTTCTTTTTGTTCACCAATGATGCCCCACAAATGAGCGTTACCATTTTTATCTGCACGTTGCACATGTACAATAGCAACATCTGGATTCAATGCTGGCACAACCACAACATCTTTACCACCGTAAGGGTCTTCGATTCTTTTGATTAATGGATTGGCAATTTCTAAATCTTCTGCACCTGTTTGATTCATAGGCAAAAACGGCAAACCTGATGCACCTGCTTGTAAACGAGTGATCATACCGAAGTGAGAATATTCTTCCCATTCCAATTGACCTTGCTCGATTGCTTTGCGCACAATTCGCAATGAACCTACACCAGGATTTCCCATGTAAGAAAAGATAATTTTTTTTGCACAACCTGCGGCTACCATTTGGTCGTAGATTAAATCTGGCGTGGCGCGGGCTAAGGTGAGATTCTTTTTCTTTTGGCGAATCATTTCATGCCCTGCCGCAAATGGGATTAAATGGGTGAAGCCAGCGGCATAGACTACATCACCATCACTGACAAATTGTTCAATTGCTTTTTTTAACGATATTAGTTTTGACATAAAAAATTTCTCTTTACTCTTCTTCTGAGTTTGGTTTCGCAACGGGTTTACTGTTACCCTTGCCAAATTTCTTTTTAATCCAAGCGAATCTACCTGCTGGCGGCGGTTTGGGTTTTCCTCGGCGCATATACCAGCCAATACCAATCAATAACACTGCTACAAATAGATAATCAAAATTCACTTTTTCAGCAATGTCAGATACAACAAATAAGACAAAGGCACCTAAGCCAATCATCAAGAAAAATGTTCCCACGCGTACAGTGAAAGAGTCTTCATTTTCCATAGTTTTGATTCCTCGTCTTAATTTTACCGCACACAATAAAAACGCTGACCATCAAAGTCAGCGTTTTTATATTTATCTATCGTCCATTATCAACGGACTATTTTTTCTTCCCAGTTTTCTTAGCAACTTTCTTTTTAGCAACTACTTTTTTCTTCGCTACTTTGGCTGTTGCATGTTTAACTGAAGTTTGAATTTGCTCGTGCATGTAAAGTTGAACGTAATAATATCCACCACCATTTTTACCACTTGCGCCAGAGCCTTTCCAACCACCGAATGGTTGATAACCAGGCCAAGCACCTGTGGTTGCACCTTGTGGACGATTCGCATACGTCACACCTGCTTGAATATTATCAAAGAACCAGTTAGTTTCTTTTTGATTGCCATAGAAGCCAGCAGTGAGTCCATAATTGACATCGTTAGCAATTTGCATGGCTTCATCTAAACTGCTGACCTTGCCAATCATACTAATTGGCAAGAACATTTCATGCTTCCACAAGCGGTGACTAAATGGCAAGTTGGTCACAAGCGTCGGCTCACAGTAAAAGCCTTTGTTAAACATGCCACCAGATTTGACATTTCCACCAGTCAAGAAGGTTGCACTTGCTTGATTAATCTCTTCTGTATAACCTTTGAATTCGTTGTAAGCATTTTGATTAATCACTGGACCTAAATACGTTGCGCGTTCAGTTGGGTCACCAATTACTAAAGCATCTACTTTAGATTTTAATTTAGCAACCAATTCATCATAAACAGGTTCTTCAACTAAAATGCGAGATGCGGCTGAACATTTTTGTCCTTGCAAACCAAAAGCAGAACGATAAATACCTGTTGCAGCATCTTCTAAATTTGCATTCCTTGAAACTATGGCAGGGTTTTTACCACCGAGTTCTAAAACAACAGGGCGAATGTAATTGCGATTTGCAAAATCACGATACAACTTCATACCTACATCAAATGAGCCAGTGAAAGTTGTCCCGTCAATTTCAGGGCTATCTACTAAGGCTTGACCTAACGTAGAGCCAGGTCCAGTTACAAAATTCACTACACCATTTGGAATGCCTGCATCACGTAAACATTCCACAAACAAACGCACAATCCAAGCAGTATCTGAAGCGGGTTTAATCACAACTGTATTGCCAGCCACAAGTGCCGCGCCAGTTGGTCCACCAGTCAATGCAAATGGAAAATTGAACGGAGAAATAACTAACCACACACCATAAGGTCGAAGCACAGATGTATTTGTAGAATCAAAACCAATTAATGGGTCTTTCAACATCGGTTTTACAAATCCATTGTTTTCTTCCATCATTTGTGCTGGGAAATACATCAAGTCTGCGGTTTCTTGCACATCCCCCAAAGCCTCCATACGATTCTTGCCAACTTCTAAAGACATTGCCGCGCCTAATTCAAAAATTCTTTTTTCAATTAATGCACTGGCTTTACGAACCAATTGCACACGCTTTTGCCATGGAGTTCTGCTCCATGCTGGAAATGCTTTTCGCGCCGCATCAATTGCCATCTTTGCGTGTGAAGCATTACCTTTTTGCATCACTGCCAAAACCCAATCTTGATTGACAGGTGAACGGTCTTCAAATTTTTCATCGGCAAAAACATCTTTACCGTCAATAAACATGGCATGTTCTTTGCCCATATTTTTTTTCAAGGTAGCAATTGCTTTATCAAAACCTGTGTGCAAGGCTTCGGGTGGGTTGAACATGGTCGAGTAAGTTAATTTAAAAGCCATAAGAAAATCTCCTTTATTTTGAGCGATATAAAACAAGTATAGCGTAGGATGTGTGCCTCGTCAAAGAGGTTAGAGTTTTATGAGATTTCGTAAGATGTTAGCATAAATAAGTATCATTAAAAAGTAAATGGAGATAAGATGAAAAAACACCAGCGCCTCTTTTTCTTGACCTGTTGCTTGCTGACCGCACTACTACTTTTTGCTTGTTCCCCAGCCGTTGCAACAGAAACACAAGCACCTGTTGTCCAGCCGAGCGCAACCTCAGGCATTGACTCTGCTCCTGCAACAGAATCAACCGTCCCCCAAGTTGAAGCGACTCAAATTCCAGCAGTTTTGCCAGTCGCTACATCTCGCGGAGATAGCCTCGAAGCCACAGATCCATCTACTGTTTCGTTGGCATCAGGTCAGTTACAGTTAGTCGAATTTTTTCGCTTCACCTGAAGTACCTGCCGTCAAATGGCGCCCATGGTTCATGGGCTCGAAGCAGAATATTTTGGACGCGTGAAATTTACTTACTTAGATGCCGACGACCCCGCTACAAAAAATTTTCAAAACGAATTAGGATTTGTGTATCAACCCGAATTTTATTTCTTAGATGCAAATGGAAATTTGATTCAAAAATTAATTGGTCCTATTTCGGCAGATGAGTTTAGAAATTTATTTAATTCACACTTACAATAAAAAATTTGGCTCACGAAATTTCGTGAGCCATTTTTATTTAACTTCCAGTTAGTATATTACTAATAATGTTGATAAATATTTCAAAGATGACTAAAAAAAACGGCGAAAGAATAGTGATGATGAGCCGATAAAAAATTGTACCTTCAAAGGGCCAGTCTGGCGATTTTTCAATAATCTCAACTGCTTGTTTGATAGATGCCATGCTTTCAGTTTGCTTCAAATAGGAACTAGATAAATCTTTCTTTTGGTCTTTGGCGAGTGAATCATGTAGCTTTTCTGCTTCTTCCTGATAATCTTTGTGAAGTTTATCAAGCATGTTGTTCTTTATTACCACCATGCGGCGATGAACTTGTAAAAGCGGTAGGAAAAAAGAGAGAGGTGTGAATATAAAATATAACGCCACATAAAATGAATATTCAAGAATAGGGACATCAATCACTAATGGTTGAACACCTAAATTAAGAGCAATAACTGCCGCAACACCAATAATTTCTAGTGAAAATCTTTTGGTGTTATTGAATACTTCTATTTTGTCGGTATTTAATGTGAGCGGGAAAATTGTATGCTGAAATACACTATACAAAGCAATAGATGTAGCGATGTGACGCATGACGATGATGCCAATCATACTCATTGCCAGAAAGCGTGTGCCATACACCAATATCACTTGCACTAGATTGATTCCCTGCCATACATAATTGGTGCCATTAATTACGCCCAATACCCCAAACCCTGCGCTGATTAAGCCAATTAACATACCAACTAGCCACCAAATAGGCTTGGCATGCCAATTTCGAATTTTTTCAAACGGAATACTTGCTTCATTCTCTTCTTTGAAAAAGCGCGTAATGCTTTGATACACCCGCAAAATACTTTTGGGTTGATAGTTGTAATAATAACCTGCCACTGGGAAAACTAAAACAATATTGATGATACTAACCAAATCTGAAACGGGTGGAACTTTGAATAAAATAGGAATAAGATATCCATACAGCAAGCCTGTTACTACAAAAAACAATGCCATGCTGTAATATTTGAACTTGAAAACATCAAAAAATATTTTAGCCAGAGGGTCCGACCCTCGAATAAGTTTTTCTGTTAATTGGTTATTGTGCATGTCGTTTTTTATTAATCTGCCTTGTAATTTTTGCATCTGCAATTGCTTTGGATACATTTACGCGAGGTAATAACAGCAACCCCAATATAAAGAAGAAAATCAAAGAAAGAATGGCAAATCGCAAATTACCAAACATTTGATTTGCTAACCCAAACACCAACGGACCAATCCATGAGGTGCCACGCTCGCTAATTTCATAGAAAGAGAAAAACTCCGCTTCTTTGCCATTCGGAATCATTTGCGCAAATAAACTTCGGCTGATAGCTTGTGACCCACCCAACACAATGGCAATGAACATACCAAGTATAAAAAACTCTGTCGTAGCACTTGGTCCCTTCATGCCACTGTAAGCATAAATCACCACGCCAGACCAAATCACCAAGCTGACGATGATGGCTTGCTTGGCACCAATCCACTGGGCTAACTTACCCCAGAACAATGCTCCGCCAAATGCCACAAATTGAATCATCAAAATCACAGCAATTAAAGTATCTTGGGGTAACTCAAGCCCACCTTGAATTAGAGGCGCGGCGGCAAAAGTGGAAGAAACTGCAATCACGGTTTGAATCCCATCGTTATACAAAAAATATGCTAGTAAAAATTTCAAGGTTTCAGGAAATTTTTTTACTTCACCTACAGTTTTCTTCAGTTGCTTAAACCCAATGCTTACATAAGTTTCACCAGCAGGCAAAGCACGCGCCGCTTTACGAGAGCGTAAACGGCTCCATGTGATAAATGAAAACCCAAGCCACCACAACCCAGCCGATGCTAAGTTAATGCGCACAGCTAAATCCGCAGGCACGCCAAGGTCTTCACTGAAAATGAAAAAGGCTAAATTCAACGCCAATAAAATTCCACCACCTAAATAACCCATTGCCCAACCATACGATGAAACGCGATCACGTTCCTCTTCACTAGCAATATCGGGCAAGTAAGCATTATAAAAAACTATCGCCGCACCGAAAGATAAATTAGCCAGCATATATAACACGCCACCTAACCACCATAAATTTCCAGTAACAAAAAATAATAAAATTGTAGCAATAGCGCCAATGGTTGCGAATAAACGCATCATTGCTTTTCGTAAATGAGAGTAATCTGCTATTGCACCTAAAATTGGAAGAAACAAAACCTGCAAACCTACTGAAAGCGAAATACAATATGGCAAAAACGAATCAGGTGCAACTGGAATTCCTAAAAATGAAACTGTTTCGCTCCCCATTGCCTCTGCCGCACTTCTGGCTAAACCTGCAACATACGGACCTAAAAATACAGTCCCCACTGTGGTGCTAAAAGCTGAGTTTGCCCAATCATACATTGCCCAGCCATTAATTTCTCTTCGGTCGTTCACCATCGTTTCATTTGCCATGATTCCTCCAAAAGATGATTTTTATTTTATGAGATTATATGCTAGTTTACTTTTTTTGTGATGATAAAAAGCACCGCCTCTGTGCTTGACCTTCAACTTGGTACACGCTAAAATGCTTTTTTCTTAACTTGAATATAGTCATTGATATTGTTAATAACGATGATCCCGTAGGGTCAAATGATTATAGAATTAACAATGATTTTGATTCAAACCCCGCAGGTGTTATAGATTTGAATCGCTATGCCATCCCTACGGGATTGTGATTGATAATCTACATATTCTATAATCTTGTCATCCCTACGGGATTGTGATTGATAATCTACATATTCTATAATCTTGTCATCCCTACGGGATTATGAAATTTATATTAACTTAAGAGCAATTAATTTTTATAATCATGTTTGTAATGATGGAGTTGTGATGTTCGAAAACCTAACTGGACGATTAACCCAAATATTTGATAACTTACGCAAGCGCGGAAAACTTTCAGAAGCAGATGTAGATGCCGCTATGAAAGAAGTCCGTTTAGCATTGCTCGAAGCCGACGTGCATTTTAGCGTGGTCAAAACTTTTATTGCTAAAGTGCGCGAACGTGCTATTGGAGCAGAAGTATCGAAAGCGTTAAATCCTGGTCAGCAAGTTATAAAAATTGTTAATGAAGAATTGATTGCTACATTAGGTGAACCTACTCCATTAAATTTAACAGGTCCAAAACCACGTGTTGTGATGATGGTCGGTTTGCAAGGTGCGGGTAAAACAACTGCCTCAGGTAAATTAGCACGTTTGATGAAATCAAAAGGTGAGAGAGTTTTGCTGGTAGCAGGTGATCCATATCGCCCTGCCGCAGTTAAGCAATTGCAACAACTCGGCGAACGACTCGACGTCGAGGTTGAAGCGGATGTTTCCATCACACCACCGCAACTGGCTAAAAGAGCAGTCGAAAAAGCAGATAAAGGTGGCTATAGTTTAGTCATCGTGGATACTGCTGGGCGTTCGCAAATGGATGAAGATTTGATGGATGAATTGCGCGCGATTTCTGTTGCGACAAATCCGATTGATACTTTGCTAGTGATTGATTCGATGATTGGTCAAGAAGCCTTGAACATTGCACAAGGATTCAAATCTGCAATTAATTTGACTGGGCTTGTGCTGACTAAAATGGACGGCGATTCGCGTGGTGGTGCAGCGATTTCGATTCGTTCGGTAACTGGTGTGCCGATTAAATTTATCGGTACGGGTGAAAAGTTAGATGCACTTGAAAGTTATGACCCATCGAGATTATCATCCCGCATTTTGGGCATGGGTGACATGATTGGCTTGATTGAAAAAGCCGAAGCCATGTACGATGCTCAAACCATGGAAAAGCAAGCCAAGAAAATGATGAAAGGTGAATTTTCTTTAGAAGATTGGCTTGACCAAATGAAGCAAATGAAAAAGATGGGACCGCTTTCACAAATTATGGAAATGTTGCCAGGGCAAATGGGGCAAGCCGCCAGAAATGTTGACCCAACTTTAGTTGAAAAATCTTTCAAACAATCGGAAGCGATTATTAACTCCATGACGTTGAAAGAACGCCGTGATCCTGATTTGTTAAACGCATCACGCCGACGAAGAATCGCCGCAGGTGCTGGCATGGAAGTGCAAGATGTGAATAAGTTAATTAAGCAATTCCGCGAAGCCCAAAAGATGATGAAGATGATTCAAAAGACAGGTGGCAAAGGCTTGGGGAGATTGTTTGGGTAATTTTCATTATCTCAAAAACGAGCCTGCGTGCATGAAAATTTTTTGTAGCGATTCTTTTTGCTGAATATCATCTATATACACACCATTCTGACTGCGTGAGGAATGTATCATTTTCCAGCCGCCGAGGCTCATGCCAACGTGAGTCACATCTCTATCACTATCACCTTCACCGAAGAAAAATAAATCGCCTATTTCAAAAGGTTCTGTCACTCGTTGAGAGGCTGAACTTTGCATATCTGCATCGCGTGGAATTTCAATCCCTACCCAACGATATAACAAACGCGCATAACCTGAACAATCAATCCCATTTGCACTTGTGCCACCCCATAAATAGGGCACGCCCATCATGCGAGCAGAATCTTCTAACATCATTTTTCTTTTTTCATTTACAGATTGCGGAATATCTTTTATGGCTCGTAAGGCAGAAGTTAACACCCAGCCAGTTTTGTTTGCCGAAATTAAAGACCATTCATTTTGCACATCATCCACTGTTACGCCTGTGCCACTGACTATGCGTGAAAGCACTTCACTATTTGCTTGTGGTTGAGTATGTACTTCAATGCTAGGCGCAATCACAAAATGTGTGGCTTGCTTGATGTCTATATTTGTGAGGTATGGTTTATACGCCCAACCTAAATATCCATCACTTTGGCGGGTGAAGACCCAATTTTTTTTCTTCTGCTAAAATTTCTAATTGTGTGCCGTAATACAACTCACTTGATAATGGCATTCCAAAAGTTGGCTTCTCATACAAACCTGTTAGATTTGTGGCGACATATAAGTGTGGTAAGTTGGGGCGAAGCAAAATGTTGACGGAAGCAGAATCAACTTGCAGGTCAGGAAAGAGGCGCTGAACTTCATCTATTTGATTTTGCTCGAGCACGCTTCCACCTAGCGTCAAGTTGGTGCTTGTTTCTTCAAGTACGTTTATATCGAAGAGCGAAGTGCGTTTATCACATTGCTCGGCGAGTTGTTGTAGTTGAGTTTGGATGTTTGATGTCATGCGATTATTTTACATGATACTTGATATTTATTTTTAAGATTTGCTTATTCAATTAAACAAACAGCCTGCTCTTTACCGAGCAGGCTGTTTGTTTAATAAGAGTTAATGTGGAGATGAAAATTTTAAAATTCGTCTTCATCGTCCCAATCGTCATCGTCGTCATCGCCATCTTCATCATCCCACTCGTCGACATCATCTTCGTCATCCCAATCGTCATCTTTGGCGGCTGAGCCATCAGCAGGTGAGTAGGTCACACAGCCAGTGTCGGGGTCTAGTTCGATAGCGGCGGCAGAACAAAAACCCTCATCCAGAAAAACACAATCAGCGTAATGACATTTAATACGGGGCATTGCAACATCCTCCTAAAGGTTAGGGTTTTTTATTAAGCGCGTCACTGCTAAGGCAAATACAATTACCATGCAGGTTTGCGCAGTAATACAAAATGGACAAAATGCTTGTAAGATAAAAATTTCTAAATAAATTAGCCACAAAGTAAAAAGAAAACCACCTAAGGCTAAAGCAAAAAATAATAATGTGCCATTTTTGCGTAAGAATGAATTTTTACTTTCAAAAAATAAAACAGCTAATAAAGCAATATTTCCAATTAAGCCAATATGTGGAACCGCAATGCCATTGATTTTGGAAAAGCGACTTTCAGTTACAATGGCACAGTCGCCATTTCCTAAGCACATGGCTTCATTTCCAGTGGCTTTAAAAATACTCATATAAATTCCCACTCCTAACCCCACAATCAAAGCCAGATATAGCACACGATTTAACCACTTATCCATAGTACCTCATAACAAAATGGCTTCCACTTCCGAGCCAGCAGGCAGGCATTTTACACCAGCGGGAATAATAAGTAAAGCATCTGCCTGTACTACAGATAGCAAATTCCCAGAACTCTGATTTCCCGTTAATTTAGCCCAAGTTACGCCATCTGTTATTTGAATATTTACCCGTAAATAACTTTCTCTACCATCAGACTCGATTTCCTTTTCGCTTCTTACTTTGATTTTTGCTTGGTTTTGCTCCATCGAGCCTTTCATTTTTTGTAAAGCGGGTTGCACAAAAACTTGAAAGCCCACAAAAGCAGAGACTGGATTCCCGGGCAAGCCGATGAAATTAATTCCTTTATATTTGCCAAATGCCAAAGGTTTTCCGGGGCGCATATTTACTTTCCAAAATTCCATCTTGCCATTTGATTCAATCACTTCTTTAATGAAGTCATACGCACCTACGCTTACACCAGCAGATGAGAGTATCAAATCTGCTTTTTGATTTACTGCCTGCTCGAATAAATTAGTTACCGCTTCTTTTGAATCTTTTGCAACGCCTAGGCGAAGCACATCTACATTTTCATTTTCTAGCAAACTTGCTAGCATGTACGAATTCGAATCGCGAATTTTGCCCTCTTCTAAAGGAACATCTACATCTAGTAACTCGTCGCCAGATGATAATAAAGCCACGCGGGGCTTTTTATACACTTCTATATTGGCAATTCCTAAAGTGGCTAGTAAACCTAAATCTTGCGCTTTGATGAGTTTACCTTTTTGCAAAACCAGTTCACCCTTTTTTATATCTGAACCTTTAGGGCGGATATAGTCCCCTGCATTTAGTTTTCTGTTGAATGAAATAGTTTCGGGAATTTGTGAGCCGACTTCATGATAGTTTGTATTTGTATCTTCCACTGGGATGACAGCATTTGCACCTTGTGGCATTTGTGCGCCTGTCATAATACGCGCGGCTTCGCCAGTTTTGAGTAGTAGCTTGGGGGGAAGTGCCTGCTGGGATGTCTGCGACAACTTTCAGGGTAGTCAAAGAAGCGGTGTTTGAATCTTCAACCCGAATGGCAAATCCATCCATCGAGGAGTTATCAAATAATGGAAAATCTAAATCTGAAATAATATCAGTGGCTAATATGCGCTTGGCACAGGCAATGAGCGGAATTTTTTTCTGTATGAGTTTTTTGAAAATGGGTGAGGATGCGCTCACGCGCTTCGTGAACTGAAAGCATAAGCGCCGAGATTATAACGCAAATTAAAATGCCATGTTGAAAACGTAACTTAAATTTAATTAACCTGGATTGGTGCGGCGTGCTTCCATTACATTAGGTAAATTTTCAATGCGGTTCAGAATTTTACTTAGTTGAGTTAAATCTCGCACTTCTATCATCAAACGCAAATCAGCGATACTACGATTTATGTTTACCGAAACGTTGGTGATATTAATATTTTCATCAGCCAGTAATTTTGAAACATCTACCATTAAGCCTTGTCGGTCGTATGCTTTGATGGCAATAGGAATGGGGTAGGTTCGTTCTGCGTGTCCCCAATCTACTTTTAGAAAGCGTTCGCGGTCTTGAATCTTTAGGATATTTGGGCAATCGTGGCGATGAACTGTAACGCCACGCCCACGCGTTACAAAGCCAACAATTTCATCACCGGGCATAGGCGCACAACATTTTGCCATGTTAGCCAACATGCCTTTTAAGCCAACTACTTCAATGCCGCTAGATTTTTTATCTGATGTGGCTGGTGCATTGGGTTCAAGAATATCTTTAATTTCTTCGGCTTCTGCAAATTGTTTAATAACTTTGCTAATGGAAAGATCTGCTGCGCCGAGTGCAATAAATAATTCATCAGTAGTTTTATATTCTAAATTGTGCGCTAGGTTTTCAAAATTTGTTTCTTTAATACCGAGCCTTTGTAATTCGCGCTCTAGAGTAGCTCGTCCTTGGGCTAAATTTTGTTCATCTTCTTGTTTCTTAAACCACACTTTTATTTTTGAGCGAGCGCGTTGTGTTTTTACTAGCCCCAAACTTGGATTAACCCAATCACGGCTTGGTCCTCCACGCTTCGCAGTTAAGATTTCCACACTATCATTTGTTTTTAATTCTTGATATAAAGGCACTAGTTTTCCGTTGACTTTTGCACCTCTGCAACGATGCCCAATATCAGTATGCACATGATAAGCAAAATCAATTGGTGTAGAGCCAGAGGGTAAATCAATAATATCGCCACGCGGTGTTTGGATATAAACCCTATCTTTGAATACGTCACTTTGCATTGATTCGACAAACTCAGCCGCATCTTTCACATCTGTGCGCCATTCCATCATTGAGCGTAATGAGTTGATATGCTTCTCAAAATTCTTGTCGGTTTGCTTTCCGCCTTCTTTATAACGCCAGTGCGCGGCAATCCCATATTCAGCACTTAAGTGCATTTCGGGTGTGCGGATTTGCACCTCTAGTGGGCGTTTGTCATCATATTTCACAGCTGTATGAAGTGATTGATAAAAATTATCTTTTGGCGCGGCAATATAATCATCAAACTCGCCTTGAATTGGTCTCCATGAAGTATGAATTAATCCTAATGCGGCATAACAAGATGGCACATCTGGCACAATCAGCCGTACTGCTCGCACATCATATACCATATTGAAGGTGCGGTCTTTATCACGCATTTTTTTATATATCGAATAAATATGTTTAGGTCTTCCGCTGATTTCGGCTTTGATATTATTTTTTTCAAGTAATTTGATTAACTTATCTTTTATTTCTTCCAGTGTACGTTCACGGTCTGGGCGGCGTTCTGCCAATTGCCCCACAATTTCTTTATACTTTTCTGGGTTTATATACCGAAAACTTAAATCTTCCAGTTCCCACTTCAATTGCCAAATCCCAAGCCGATTTGCCAGCGGTGCGAAAATATCCAGTGTTTCCTGAGCAATTCTTTTTTGCTTATGTTCTGGCATGTGACCCAGCGTACGTATATTATGCAAACGATCTGCCAACTTAATTAACATTACGTCCACATTCTCGCTCATGGCTAAAAACATTTTGCGCAATGTTTCAGAAACCATATCTTCCTTACGCCCCAAAGAAGTGGGTTGAATTACTTTTTCATCTGCTCCATTGCCTTTTCCAACATCTTTCGCATCATGTGAAACACGAGGCAAATGCGTTAACTTTGTTACCCCATCTACTAACAATCGCACGGTATCTCCAAAATCACGCCGAATATCAGCCAACGTTACAGAAGTATCCTCAACAGTATCATGTAACAAACCTGCCGCAATCACCTCGGCAGGTACTTTCAACTCCGCTAAAATACTCGCCACTGCAATACAGTGATTAATATAAGGCTCCCCCGAATGACGCTTCTGTTCTCGGTGTGCTTCTTCTGCCACTGCATAAGCCTTCATCACGAGTTCACGGTCGGCGGGTGTATACGTTTCGGGAAGTTGCTCTAATAATGTTTCAAAAGCGATTGTGCTAGGCTTCATCCTCTAATTTTACCCCTTTCGCTTCATTCTTGATTTAGGATTGTTTCTGTTTCCTGATAAATTGTATAATCCCTCCATGCCCACGAACAACGTCACTCGTTTTCTTGATTCACGTAAGATAAAATACACAGCCCACGAATTGCCCGCCGAAAAGATTGGAGGTATGGAAGCTGCACAAATATTGAATGTACCTGCAGCGCAGGTATTCAAAACTATTGTCACAGCCAGAGAAAAAGCCAAACCTGTGCTGGCAGTTATCCCCGCAGATAGAAGCGTGGATTTAAAATCTCTAGCAGTATTTCTCAATGAAAAGAAAATTTTTCTCACCACCCAAAACGAAGCCGAAAAATTAACAGGCTTGCAAGCAGGCGGCATCTCTCCATTAGCACTAATCAATAAAGGTTTTCAAGTTGTGATTGATTCCGCTTGCGAATCTTTTGATAAAATTTTTATTTCAGGTGGTCAACGTGGGATTAATATTCAAATCGGTGTCAGAGATTTAATTGAATTAGTAAACGCAAAAGTTGGTGCAATTAGTAAAGAATTATAAATACACCAAGATAAATACAAATAATCTGTTATAGATAGTGTATAATGACAAACTATTATTTTTTTAGAAAGGAGATTTGCATTATCTCATATAAAAATATTTCACATTTTGTATCCCCCATTATCTTGTTTGTTAAACTAAATTTCTCTCTAAGGAGGAGAACATGCGTAAAACTTTATGGTTTATATCTATAGTAGTGATAGCAAGTTTAGCACTTGCCGCCTGCGGTGGTGGTGCCACAACCTCAACTGATGGCGGTGAAACAGTAACAGTCGTTGAAACAGTTGTTGTTGAAGTAACTTCATCTGCACCTGTAGTAGTTGCACCAACTGGCTTTGGCGTAACACTTGAAACAGTCAAAGCACGTGGTAATTTAATTTGCGGTGTCAACTCACAAGTACCTGGTTTTGGTTACGTAGATGCCAATGGCGCTTTTTCTGGCTTCGATGTTGATTACTGCCGCGCTCTTGCCGCTGCAATTTTTGGCGATGCCTCCAAAGTAGAATTTCGCCCTGTAACAGCCTCAGAACGTTTCACCGCTTTACAATCTGGTGAAATTGATATTCTCAGCCGCAACACAACTTGGTCACTTGCCCGTGACACTGAATTAGCAGGCAACTTTGTTCACACCACCTTCTATGATGGTCAGGGCATAATGGTTCCTGTTGATAGTGGAATTACCACCTTAAAAGATTTAGAAGGCGGCACCATTTGTGTACAAACAGGCACAACCACTGAATTAAATTTAGCCGACGTAATGGCAGCTGAAGGCGTTTCTTACACTCCTGCAGTGTTTGACGATGCCGATGCCACATTCGCCGCTTATGCTGAAGAACGCTGTGACGCCGTCACCACTGATAAATCTGGTTTGGTATCACGCCGCACAGTTTTAGCAGATCCCTCTGCACACGTTATCCTTGATGTAACCATGTCCAAAGAACCTCTCGGACCAATGGTACGCCATGGTGATGATCAATGGTTCGACATCGCTCAATGGACAGTCTTTGCCATGTTTGATGGCGAAGAATTTGGCATCACCTCTGCTAATGTAGATGACATCAAAGCCAGCGCCACTGCCCCAGAAGTTAAACGCTTATTAGGCGTTGAACCTGGTATGGGCTTGAAACTCGGTTTGAGTGACGACTGGGCATATAACATCATTAAACTTGTCGGTAACTACGAAGAAGTTTACAACCGCAATCTTGGTCCCGACACTCCAACATACATCCCACGTGGCTTCAACAGCCTCTACACAGATGGTGGTTTACTATACGCTCCACCTGTACGCTAATAAGTTAAAAAAAGGGCAGGTGCAAACCTGCCCTTTATTCATCCTAGAATGACGGAGGTTTGTCAATGCAAGCAGGCGTAAAGCAAAAAACAACAATTCCATTCTGGCGAGACGAACGCATCCTGAAAATTTTAGGTCAGGTGGTCTTTATTATTGGGCTTCTTTTCGCAGGCTCAATTATCTGGAAAAACATGCAAGCGGGGCTAGCCAAACAAGGCATCACACTTAGTTTTCAATTTCTAAAAAGCATTGCAGGCTTTGATATATCTGAAATGCTCATCGAATACACACGCGAATCATCCTACTGGCAAGCCTATCAAGTCGGCTTACTAAACACATTATCAGTTAGCATTGTAGGAGTTATCGCATCAACAATGTTAGGCGTTATTCTTGGTGTTTCGCGTCTCTCAACGAACTTCCTTATCAATCGCCTCGCCGCATTCTACCTCGAATTAATGCGCAACCTTTCATTACTTGTATTTTTAATTTTTTGGTACTTAGGCGTTTTTCTTAAATTACCAAAAGTTAAAGAGGCAATTATTTGGAATGGAAATATATTTTTGACAAATCGTGGCGTTGGAATTCCATGGGGAATCCCAACCGCCTCTTACCCGACCTTCCGCCTGATTCTGCTCATCGGCATCATCTTAGCGGTTATTGTCTTCTTCGCCCTGCGTGCCTATAGCAAGCGCACGGGCAAAGCTCCGCTCACTACACTGTGGACTTTACTAACCTTCATCATCGTTGCAGTCATTGGTTGGTACGTTTTACCCGAAAAACCACTTACCTTAGATGTAACTCGTGTAGAAGGTTTAAGAATCACTGGCGGAAAGATTCTCAGCCCCGAATTTTTAGCATTAACATCTGGCTTAGTTTTATACACCTCTGCTTTTATTGGCGAAGTAGTTCGCTCGGGCATTCAATCTGTCTCAAAAGGACAAGTAGAAGCCGCCCATGCGTTAGGATTAAGTAAATTCAAAACACTGCGTCTAATCGTCTTTCCCCAAGCCTTGCGTGTCATTATTCCCCCATTAACTAGCCAATACTTAAACCTAATCAAAAACTCATCACTTGCCATTGCAGTCGGCTACCCCGATGTATTCTACGTTTCCAACACGGTTCTAAATCAAACAGGGCGTGCAGTAGAGATGATTTCAATGGTAATGCTAACCTATCTCATCTTTAGCCTAATCACATCTATATTGATGAACTGGTACAACGCCAAAATCAAGTTAGTGGAGAGATAGCATGGCTGAAAATACAATTCTCCCCCCGCTCGCTGAACGTTCTGGCGCTCTCCGTTGGTTAAGAAAAAACCTCTTTGGCTCATGGGTCGATTCCATCTTAACGGTTGTTGGTGCCCTGATTATTTTCTGGGTGGTTAAAGCGGTTTTAGTTTGGGTTTTCACCGTTGCAGAATGGCAAGTGGTAACTACAAACTTGCGCTTATTCATGGTAGGGCAATATCCTTTAGAACAAGTTTGGCGATTATGGCTAGCATTGGCTTTTATCATGTTCCTAATTGGCAACTCACTTGCTATTTGGGCACGTAAATCCTACCTTATAACAATTTTATTAATTGCATTCCCACTTCTGCTAGCCTTACTTCCTTTTGGTGTTGAGCCTCGCAAATGGATGATTATCTTAACAGTGGTTGGCGTCATTGGCTGGCTAATTGGGCGCGCCAAACCCCAAGCCTTAAGTCGGCATGTCATCATTGGTTGGATTATCTGCCTGCCGATTTTTATCTTACTCACGCGCGGCTTCACACCTCAAGAAGGATTCATGCCCATTGTTCAAACCAATGTATGGGGTGGGTTGTTGCTGACCTTCTTGCTGACTATTGTGGGTATCATCTTTTCATTTCCATTGGGCGTGTTGCTGGCTTTAGGGCGCAGGTCTGAATTACCTGCCATCCGAATTACCAGCGTGCTTTACATTGAGTTGATTCGCGGCGTTCCATTAATTACTTTGTTTTTTATGGCGCAATTGATGTTGCCACTGTTCCTCCCAACAGGAGTGACAATTGACCGTGTTTTACGGGCTATGGTTGCAGTCATCCTGTTCAGTGCAGCGTATCTAGCCGAAAACGTACGTGGAGGTTTACAAGCCATACCCAAAGGTCAGTTTGAAGCGGCGCAGGCACTGGGCTTGAGTGGATTCAAAACCATGTATTTCATCATCTTGCCGCAAGCCTTACGTTTAATCATCCCGATTTTAGTTGGGCAATTTATTGGCGTATTTAAAGATACATCCTTAGTGGCTATTGTCGGCTTGTTTGACTTGGTAGGCATTGCCCAAACTGTATTGTCGCAACCAGAATTTTTAGGTTTGCAACGAGAAGTGTACGTTTTCATCTCGCTCATTTATTGGGTGCTAAGTTATGGTATGTCTTATCTAAGTCAGCAGTTAGAAATAAAACTTGGTGTTGGAAAAAGATAAAGGAGAAGCATGATGGCACAAGAAGGTGAAGTTATTATCCGTGTACAAGATGTGAATAAATGGTATGGCGAATATCACGCCCTGAAAAATGTAAATATGGAAGTAAAAAAAGGTGAAGTGATTGTGATCTTTGGACCCTCTGGTTCAGGTAAATCAACTTTTATTCGCACAATCAATAGGTTAGAAGAACATCAACGCGGGCAGATTTTTGTGGATGATATTGAATTAACACACGATGTGCGCAACATTGAATTAATTCGTACAGAAACAGGTATGGTGTTTCAGCAATTTAATTTATTTCCGCATTTAACTGTTATGCAAAATATTACTTTGGCGCCTATTCAGGTGCGAGGCATGGCAAAAGCAAAAGCGGAAGAAGTGGCTATGCAATTATTGGCGCGGGTTGGTATTCCAGACCAAGCTCATAAATTTCCAGGGCAACTTTCGGGCGGGCAACAACAACGAGTTGCCATTGCACGTGCTTTGGCAATGCAACCAAAAATTATGTTATTTGATGAGCCGACTTCTGCGCTTGACCCTGAAATGATTAAAGAAGTGCTAGATGTAATGATTGAGTTAGCCAAATCAGGTATGACCATGTTAGTGGTCACGCACGAAATGGGCTTTGCCCGCGCCGTAGCAGACCGAATGTTTTTCTTTGATCAAGGTCAAATTGTTGAGAGTGGCACTCCGAAAGAAATATTTGAATCTCCAAAAGAAGAACGCACAAAATTATTCCTCTCGCAAATTTTGAGTCATTAGAAAAAAAGACTTAAGTGGAAAGTAGAAAGTGGTTATATTCGCCATTTTCTACTTTCTATTTATTTAAGCATCAAATTCTGCTACTGGATTTCCATTTACAAAAAGATAGTAATGCCCTGTGGGAAAACTGCCCAGTGAATGATTCACTGCAAATGGGCTCAACACTTGCGCGCAAGATTGGTCGGCACTAACGACTGAATATACCTGAACATAAATTTTATTTTCAGCATCTGGCAGGCTGGCAGTAATTCGTAATTGATGACAAGGTGTCGGTAAATTACCTTTTATCGAAAGCGTAAATTGTAAAGGATAACTTTCTAAAATCAATAATTCGGTTGAATCAACGAATGCATCAGCACGTATCAAATTTGCATCTTCGGCTTTAGGCAAATATTCATTTTGATTTGATGTGTTTGGATATGATGGATACGACGGGTCTAAATTAGCGGGATCATTAGGGCTTGCTCCACAAGCTGAAAGAACGAACGCAATTACAAAGAATACAAATAGATATTTTTTCATTTAGTCTCCAATATATAAAATATACCTAACAGTAAGAACTGTTAAGCTTGTTAATACGAAACAAAATCTCCAGCTAAAGCATTGTTAACCCAAACTGTATACCTACCAGTGGAATAGTAGCCAAATAAGATATTGGCTTCAAATTGCTGAAAAACATTATCGCAATTGATATCTTTATTAATTAAACTATAAACCTCAACAAATATACGATAATTTTCATCGGGCGCAGAAACATCAATCCGTAATTCGTTACACACACTGGGCATGTATCCTAAAATATTTAACATTGCTCGTAAAGGCGTAAACTCAAATTTTTCAGATAAACTCACCGCGGTAATCATTGCACCTGCAATTTGCTTACCCAAATCATCTGGGCGCGAAGCGTAGATATTCTCATCTGGTGTGATGCGATATGGCAAAATGGCACTGGCTGTTGGTTTAGGCGTGGGGATGACCGAGCAGGCGCTAATGAAAACGAAAAATAATAATAAACTTTTTTTCATACTTTACCAGACTCGTTTAATTTGATATTTTCAAACAGGCGATTCGCTACAACATAAATTCCGCTTCCACTCACGGCGACGGTTGAATCTGCTAATCGAATTTCACCTTCGCTGAAAACTTTTCTCTCTTCCATTCGAGCAATTTTTGCCGTGACAAATAGTTTTTGATTCAACGGCACAGGTTTGTGATAATTGATATTCAAATTCACTGCTGCCACTTTATGCCCTGCCGCCCAAACGACCAAGCCCATAGCCTCATCTAGTATCGCCGCAGACGCGCCTCCATGCGCATGATTGGGCGGACCTTGCTGTGATTCATTTAATACAAACTCTGAAGTTAAGATTCCATCTTCTACAAACCAAGTGAGTCCAATACTATGCGGATTTTCATTCCCGCACACAAAACACCAGCCATGATAAGGGAGTTGAGTTTTCATAAAGTCAATTTAACCACAATGTCGCTTATGTTGGGGTAAAGCCTCAACATAAGCAGAAACATGGAGTAGAATCATAAAAAACAAACCAAACGGAGATTCCCATGAAATCCCTTTTAGATAGATTAAATATCAAACCAGTTAACGCAGGTGCATCCACTGGCGTGGACAATTGGTATTCAGATAAAAATGGAAAAGAATTAACTTCATATAATCCAAGCACTGGCGAAGCAATTGCTAAAGTGATTCAAGCAACGGCTGAAACGTATGAGCAGGTGGCTTCAGAGGCGAACCAAGCCTTCTTGAAATGGCGCCAACTTCCCGCTCCGAAAAGAGGCGAAGTAGTCCGCGATTTGGGTGAGGCACTTCGTCAACTCAAAGAGCCGTTAGGTGATTTAGTCACAGTAGAGATGGGAAAGATTCGCGCGGAAGGTCATGGCGAAGTGCAAGAGATGATTGATATTTGTGATTTTGCTGTGGGGCAGTCGCGCATGTTGTATGGTTTGACGATGCACAGTGAACGCGCTTCGCACAGAATGTATGAGCAATGGCATCCTTTGGGAATTGTGGGATTAGTAACTGCGTTTAATTTTCCTGTTGCAGTTTGGTCGTGGAACTCAGCACTCGCCGCCATTTGTGGTGACACTGTAATTTGGAAGCCTTCATCTTATACGCCACTCACTGCAATTGCTGTCACGCATATTGCTAATCAAGTGATGGCAGATCATGGCTTATCTGGAATTTTTAATTTAGCAATTGGCTCTGGGCGTGATGTGGGTGAGTTGATGTTAAATGATAAACGTGTGCCGTTGGTTTCGTTTACGGGTTCAACAAAAGTTGGTATTCATGTTTCTGAAACTGTTGCTAAAAGATTCGGCAGAACAATTTTGGAACTCGGCGGTAATAATGCAATTATCGTCTCGCCCAATGCAGATTTAGAAATGGCGACTCGCGCAATTTTATTTGGTGCAGTTGGAACTGCTGGTCAACGCTGTACTTCAACTAGACGAATCATTATGCACAAATCTATTTCAAAAGATTTGACTCAACGACTGACGAATGCTTATCAACAAGTCCGCATCGGTGACCCGCTGATAGCTGATACTTTAATGGGACCTTTGGTTGTGGCTACATCTGTTGAAGAGATGATGGATGCTTTGAATAAAGCAAAGAGTGATGGTGGTGAAATTTTAACAGGCGGTGAGATGTTATCGAATCTCGGTCCAAATTTTGTTTCACCTGCTATTGTCAAAATGCCTAAGCAAACGGATATTGTCAAAACTGAAACATTTGCACCGATTTTATATCTGCTTGAATATGAAACTATTGAAGAAGCAATTCATATCCATAACGATGTGCCACAAGGTTTATCATCCGCTATCTTCACCGATTCAATGCGCGAAGCAGAAACATTTTTGTCAGTCGGTGGTTCAGATTGTGGCATTGCCAATGTCAACATCGGCACATCGGGCGCAGAAATTGGCGGCGCATTCGGTGGTGAAAAAGAAACAGGCGGCGGACGCGAATCAGGCTCCGATGCGTGGAAGGTTTACATGCGCCGTCAAACGAATACAATTAATTGGTCTAAAGATTTGCCTTTGGCGCAAGGGATTAAGTTTGGGGAGTAAGTTTATTCTAAAAAAAGACAGCAAGGAAAATAACCTTGCTGTCTTTTTTTTATAAGTTGAACTTATGGCAGACCAAAAGCATTGACCAAGAAAACCGCCATCTGATCACGCGTAGCAGGGCTATTGGGGCAGTAATTGCCACCACCACAACCACTGGTGATACCTTCAATGGCTAACTGCTCAATCCAATCCTCAGCCCAATGCCCAGCAGAATCACCAAAGGTGGGAGCATGGTTCGGAGGAGTGTAACTGGCAGAGTGCATGACTCTCAGCAAGAAGACAGCCATTTCAGCCCGAGTGACAGGAGCATTGGGGCAGTAGTTACCATCACCACAACCACCAGTGATGCCATCAGCCTTTAGGGCTTCAATCCAATCCTCAGCCCAATGCCCAGCAGTATCGCCGAAGGTAGCAGGTACATTGGGAGGTGTGAATGAGTTACCATGCAAGCCTCGTTCTAAGAAGACAGCCATTTCAGCCCGCGTGACAGGCAAGGTAGGGCAGTAATTGAGTGGGCTGGTAGTACAACCACCTGTTAGACCTGCGGCATACAAGCGTTCAATCCAGTCATGTGCCCAGTAGGTTTCAGGTACATCGGCAAAGGTGGAAACGGAGATTTTATATATTTTTCCTTCCCCGTATGAAGCAAGATAGATTTCTCCATTTTCATCCTGCCCAAAGGTAGAGATAAGGTAGGAGGTATCAAGAGCCAGTTCTGAGGTCCAGACAGAAACGTTTTTGGATGCTAGCCATATTTTCCCTGAGCAGAAATCTCCATAAATATACATTCCATAAATTTGGGGATATTTGGTGCCTCGATAAACATAGCCACCAGTTATTGAACAGCCAGTGGATTCACCTGGCCCGTGGTTGTATTCTATGGCTGGAGGTGTTAATGTTCCGTAGTCATCACAATCTCTGCCTGAGTTGTAGGTGTGATTGCCTTCGTAACAAGACCAACCATAGTTTTCTCCGCCAGTGCTGGCAGCAGGTTGTATGTTTACTTCTTCCCATTGGTTTTGACCAACATCTGCAATGAATAAATCGCCAGTTAGCTTGTCAAATGAAAAGCGCCAGGGGTTTCGTAAGCCAAGTGCCCAAATCTCATCACTGACACTTGCGTTTGATGTAAATGGATTACTTGAAGGTATAGCATACGGAGAGCCACTATCTACATCAATACGTAACATTTTCCCTAATAATGATATTGGGTCTTGAGAACGATTGTGGGGGTCTCCGCCACCACCACCATCGCCCATGCCAATGTATAAATACCCGTCGGGACCAAATTCAATTTGTCCACCGTTGTGATTTGAATCGTCTTGATCAATTGTCATGATAATGCTGGCACTGCCTTGATTTGCAATGTTTGGGTCGCCACCACTAACTTGATATCTTGCAATTACAGTTTGTAGTTGCCCGCTAAAAACACGAGTGTAATTTACATAGAAATAACCATTGTTTTCATAGTTTGGATGGAAGGCTAACCCTAGTAAACCTTGCTCGCCACCAGATGAGGTAAGGGATGAGATATCTAAGAATGGTGTGGCTAAAACTTGACTGCCATCATAAACCATAATTTCTCCACCTGATAGCACGATGAACAACCTATTTGAGTTGTCGCCAGCATTTACAATTCCAACAGGTGATGATAGCCCGCTGATAATTTCTTCAAGCCCTAAATTGATATTTGGTGCTAGAGCTTGTGTAGAATATGGAGTTAAAAATAAAGAAAGCAGTAAGGTGAAGATAACGAAGATGCTTTTAGAAGTTAGAGAGCTTTTTTTCATAATATCCTCATTTGTTTGTAGAATTTTAGAGAATAATACTAAGTAAGGTTATATTGACATATAGTACTCATTGGTGAATTGTAGGTATAAGAGGGTAGCAGAGTTTGCAAAAAAATAAGTATTCTTTCCCTATTATAATAGGAACATGATAACTCTTTCACCTTCCGCCCAAAAAATTCAAAATTTATTAAATTCGCTTGGTTATTCGTATCAAGTAATTGAACACGCCGAATCAACGCGCACAGCGCAAGAAGCGGCAGACCGCGCAAATTGTGAATTAGGTCAAATTGTAAAGTCATTAATTTTTATGGGGAAAGAAAGTAAAAAACCAATTTTAGTTTTAACCAGTGGTGCAAACCGTGTGGATGAAAAATTAATCAGCGGATATGCAAACGAATCCATTGGCAGAGCCGATGCAAATTTTGTACGTGATGTAACAGGCTTTGCTATTGGCGGTGTGCCTCCGATTGGTCACGCTCAAAAAATGGAAACATATTTAGATGAAGATTTTTTAAATTATCAAACCATTTGGGCGGCAGCTGGAACACCGAATGCAATTTTTGAATTAAAGACTGATGATTTACAAAAAATGACAAATGGAAAAGTTGTGCGCGTTAAACCATGAAACGAATTTTAATTGCGCTTCTTATGCTGACCTTCAGCCTGATGGCTTGCAATCGAAACATCAATAATTCGACAGACGAACTTCGCACATTGCAACATGATGGTCTTGAACGAACATATCTATTACATGTTCCTAGCTCTTATGATGAAAATAAAGCGACATCACTTGTTTTGTTATTTCATGGCGGTGGCGGAAATGCTGAAAACCAACAACGCACAAGTGGATTCAATGAACTTGCAAACAAAGAGGGATTTATTGTTGCCTATCCAAATGGAACGGGCAAATTTAGCGATAAGATTCTCACCTGGAATGGTGGAATCTGTTGTGGCTATGCTAGCGAAAATCAAATTGATGATGTTGGTTTTATTCGTGCATTAGTAACAGAATTACAAACTCAATATAACATTGACTCCAAGCGAATCTATGCCACAGGTTTTTCAAACGGCGGAATTATGTCCTATCGGCTAGCCTGCGAAGCATCAGATTTATTTGCTGCAATCGCACCTGTTTCAGGAACTCAAAATTTTGAAGCATGTAAACCAAGCGAACCTGTCTCCTTGATTCACTTTCACGGTACAGATGATACTCATTTGCCTTACAACGGAGGAATTGGAGACGATTCAACAACGCAAGTTTCTATACATCAGTTGAAGCCTCTGTTAATTTCTGGCTAAGTCAAAACGAATGCCAATTAAATCCGCAAACTGAAGCTTTTTCAGATATTCAACATGATATCTATTTAGGATGCAAACAAGGAATATCTATCGAACTTTACACCATCATCGGCGGTAAACATGCTTGGCCTGGAAGTAATGCCCCAGCATGGCTAGGAGGCGACCAAGCCACTCAAACCATTTCGGCTACTGAACTTATATGGAAATTTTTTGTAACACATCCTAAACCATAAAATATCTAAAATTATCATCAGGAGAATTTTATGTACCAAGTACCCAGTGAAGAATTTTTACGAAAAAACGAAATTGAGAAAAACAAACGAGGTAAAAAAAATTGGCATTTTGTTTATGATCGGCTCGGTAATCATTACCATTATTTTGGATTTCTAGCTTATCGATCATTTGAAAAATATTCATGGAGTGAAACCAAAGGCAAGGTTACAAATTTAACTTACTTTGAAAGTGTAGCTAGTGATGAAGCTAGTTCTTATTATGACTATGAATATACTGTAGATGGAGTCACTTACACAGGTAGTGATGGTGACCATGGAACAAGAACAAGCGTAAGTAAACCACCTGCTCAAGGCGAAACAATTACAGTCTATTACAACCCCAAAGATCCAAGCGAATCATTGGTGAATACAAATTACAGTGATGCTTTGAGTGATGCGGTAATATGGACTCTGTGTTGTGGTCCAATATTCTTTTTGTTTGGGGCATTGCTTTATTACCTGACTACAAGAAAGCAACCAACTCTTCAAAAGTAATACATAAAATCCTAAAGATTTCAAAGATCTTTAGAATTTTATTATAAGGAACAGTATGCCTGAATATTTTGCATTCAATTATTCTGGCACAACTTTTGATTTAACCTCGCAGAGCAAGATAACATCTTGCTCTGCTTTTTTATATTGCACACAAAACATCTTTGGCGTAGAATCAAATTAACCCAACCACAAGGAGTAGAAATGGTAACAAAAGAAAAATCCGAATCTCGACCTATGACAGAGGAAGCGGACTTCCTCAAAATCAAATCAGTTGACCATGTTCATTTTTACGTTGGCAATGCCAAACATGCCATGTATTACTGGTGGAAAGCATTTGGCTTCAAGCCAGTAGCATACTCAGGGTTAGAAACAGGCAACCGCGAGTTTGCATCGTATGTCCTTGAATCAGGGCAAGCCCGTTTTGTAATTTCAGCGCCATACAGCCCATCTAGCCCGCTTGCATCACATCACATGGTGCATGGTGACGGCGTGAAAATGGTTTCACTTGAAGTAGACGATGTTGAAAAAGCATGGAAAGAAACCACTGCTCGTGGCGGAAAATCCGCTTGGGCACCGCGCGAAGAAAAAGATGATTTCGGCATTTACAGAACCTCAGCCATTTACACCTATGGCGAAACATTGCATGTGTTTGTAGATCGTAGCGATTACAAAGGCGTGTTTGCTCCAACTTATAAAACCATTAACTACGAAGCCGAATCAACAGGCTTAGCCGCCATTGACCACATGGTAGGCAACGTGCAACTTGGCAAAATGAATCACTGGGTTAATTTTTATCATCAAGTGATGGGCTTCCGCCAATTATTACATTTTGACGATAAAGACATCTCCACCGAGTACTCAGCCCTCATGAGCAAGGTCATGCAAAACGGAAATGGACGCGTTAAGTTCCCTATCAATGAACCAGCCGAAGGCAAGCGCAAAAGTCAAATAGAAGAATATCTGGATTATTATTTATCGCCTGGTGTGCAACATCTTGCCATCATCACAGGTGACATTATCAAAACTATCACTGAACTTCGCAAACGTGGCGTAGAATTTTTGCGTGTACCAGATACATATTATGAAATGTTGCCAGACCGTGTGGGCAAAATCAAAGAAGATATGAAGGCGCTTCACGAACTCGGCATTTTAGTAGATCGTGATGATGAAGGTTATTTACTTCAAATTTTCACCCGCCCCATTCAAGACCGCCCCACCATGTTCATTGAAGTGATTCAACGGCATGGCGCACAAGGTTTTGGTAAAGGAAACTTCAAAGCTTTGTTTGAGTCTATTGAACTAGAACAAGAAAAACGCGGCAACTTGTAAATGAAAAAATATTTTATATATTTTATTGTTTTAGTAATTGCCTTAACTGCTTGTAGTGGTTCACCTGCACAAGAACAATCAAGTGTAGAAACAATTGTTGCTGGAACTTTAGAAGCGTTAACTGCATCTGCTCCTATTGAACCTACAGCAGTTAATGGCATATCATTTACTGATGATAATATCTCATTTGTGATTCCAACTGGAATTGGAACTTCTGCTGTGGAAGAAATTATCCCAGCAGTGCCAGCTGGAGAAGGCCTACCTTGGTGGGGAACTTACCCTGAGCATCACATATACAATTTGGAAGGCTATTCAATTACGGATGGATTTCGTAGCATAGCAGTTTATTTGTACCCAATTCAAGAATATGTTGCTATGAATGAAGATGTTGCCACTAGAGTTGAAACGCTAAAATCTTTAATTGCCAATCCAAACCAACCTTTGCCAGAACATTTACCCTTTTTGCCAACTTTTAATGCCAATGCCTATTTTTATTCCAACTTTGCAACTGTCAGTTTTCAAAACGGCTCAGGGATTCGCTACCTCACAGCCTTCTCGCAAGTTCCTGCCCCAATTTTAAATAACTTGATGTTGTATACATTCCAAGGAATAACAAATGATGGCTTATATTATGTTTCAGCTACCTTTGCCGTAAATATAGGATTCTTAGTAGGGAAAACAGCCCCCACAGACTGGCCCGATCCTGTCATACTTCAAAATGAAATTGATACAGTTACGCAACAACTCAATAATTCAAAACCCGAGTCATTTACACCATCCTTACTAGTTTTAGATTCCTTCGTACAATCCATCAATGTAACTGGAATTCCATAATGGATAAAATCATTACTGTTCGTCCGCAAGGCACACACATCACCAAACAACAATTGCCAAACTTTGAAGGCATCTCTGCTAACACGGCTGGTGCAAAACATTTATGTATGCACTTGGTTGTAATTCCGCCTAACGGAAAAGCAGTGGCGCATTATCACGATGGCTACGAAACTGTGATTTATATTATTCAAGGCAAAGCCGAAACAAAATACGGAAAAAAATTTAGAACATTCAACCATTAACGAGGCAGGAGAATTTTTATTCATCCCGCCTAATTTGCCACATCAACCCATCAACTTAAGTGAAACAGAAGAAGTCATTGCAGTCGTAGCACGCAACGACCCCAACGAACAAGAATCTGTGATCGTGTATTCGTTAGAAACACAAGGAGAATAACATGCCTTTCTATCATAAACTTGGGCAAATCCCTCACAAACGTCACACGCAATTCAAAAAACCAAATGGCAAATTGTATCGTGAAGAACTAATGGGCTTAGAAGGTTTTTCATCGTTACAATCTATTTTGTATCACCACTTTTTGCCGCCACGTATTATGAAAACAAATGATTGTGGACCTGCCAAACCTGAATATGTGGATTTTGGACCCATACGTCATCGTGCCTTACAAACGGCTCAGACTCCACTTGGGGCTGATGCCGTTTCAGCGAGAATCCCCTTACTTGGAAACAATGACGTCATCCTCGGCGTTTCACGCGCACCAAAAGGTGAAATGCCATATTTTTATCGCAACTCACAAGCCTACGAAACTTGGTGGGTACATGATGGCAGTGGTGTGTTGAAAAGTCAATTTGGGAATTTACCATTCCGCAAAGGTGATTACATTGTGATTCCATTTGCTACAACTTGGAAAATGGAACTATATGAAGAGACGAAATTTTTCACCATTGAAAACCCAAGCCAAATTGAACCGCCCAAACGCTATAGAAATAATTATGGTCAATTACTGGAACATGCTCCTTATTGTGAGCGTGATATTCGCGTGCCTGAAGAGTTAGAAACACATACTGAAAGAGGTGAGTTTGATGTGCGCGTGAAAGTACGCGATCATATTTCACAACATATTTTGGATTATCACCCATTTGACGTAGTTGGTTGGGATGGATATTTATATCCTTGGATATTTAACATTGAAGATTTTGAACCAATTACTGGACGAGTTCATCAACCACCACCAGTTCATCAAACTTTTGAAGGCTGGAATTTTGTAGTCTGTTCGTTTGTGCCACGTTTGTTTGACTATCATCCCGAAGGAATCCCTGCGCCATATAATCACTCTAACATCCAATCCGATGAAGTGATTTATTATGCCGAAGGTAATTTTATGAGTCGCAAAGGCATTAACCGCAGTGATATTAGTTTACATCCATTCGGTTTGCCTCATGGTCCGCAACCTGGCATGACGGAAGCAAGTATTGGCGTGAAAGAAACCAAAGAATTAGCAGTGATGGTAGATACGTTCCATCCATTACATTTGACCAAGCAAGCCGTTGAAATGGAAAAAGAATATATGGCTACTTGGCTAGAAGGGGACGGAGAATAGATTAAAAAAACTTCGGAGGTTTAAAAAACTTCCGAAGTTTTTAATACTTTGCTTATGAAAACTAATCATACTAAAAACTTCAAAATTATTTCCTCTCGCATTCAAAAAGAGATGAAACGTCTGCAGGTTCCTGGCGTTTCCATTGGTATTTATCACAAAGGTAAAGAATGGGCAACAGGCTTTGGCGTTACAAACGTCGAGCATCCATTGCCAGTCACATCTGATACGCTATTTCAAATAGGCTCCATTAGCAAAACCTTCACTGGCACGCTATTGATGATGTTGGCTGAACAAGGAAAAGTAAATCTCGATGCGCCTGTGCGAAAATATATCAAAGATTTTAAACTGCAAGATGAAAGTGTAGCGAAGAAAGTTACGATTAGACATTTGCTCACGCACACTGGCGGCTGGGTCGGCGATTACTTCAACGATTTCGGGAATGGAGATGATGCACTCGCCAAAATGGTGGATGATATTGCCAAACTTCCGCAAATTCAACCGATGGGCAAGATTTGGTCTTATAACAACACTGGCTTTAATATCGCCTCGCGCGTGATTGAAGTAGTCACAAAAAAGCCGTACGAGCAAGCATTGCAAGAAATGCTACTCGACCCTCTTGGCTTAGACATGTCGTTTCTATATCCTAGTGATATTCTTTTTACACATCGCTTTGTTGTCGGTCATCAGATAGTAAAGGGGAAGGTTCAGGTGGCACGTCCGTGGGCAATTGGCAGAGCAGGCAACGGGGTAGGCGGAGTCGTTTCCACTGTTCGTGACCTGCTCAAGTATGCTCGTTTCCACATGGGCAACGGGAATCGAATTATCAAAAAGAAAAATCTCGAAGCAATGCGCATCAAGCAAGTGAATGCAGGCGGACGGGGTGACATGGGTATTACATGGTTTATTCGTTATGCCGAGCGCCTCAAGGCATACGCACATGGTGGCGCAACAAATGGACAACAGGCGTACTTTTTTTACATCCCTGAAGAAGATTTCGCACTTGCCATCCTCACTAACAGTGATGATGGTGGCATTATCACTGCACAGACGTTTGGTTGGGCGCTCGATTTGTATTTTGGTATCAAACTCAAATCGCCCAAACCGATGAAAAATCCGCAAGACGGCAAAGAATTTGTTGGGCGATATAAAATTGGCACTGAATGTTTCGACATCACAACCAAAGGCACTCAACTGATATTTCATCATATCCCCTTGGGCGGATTCCCCATGCCTGACACTCCGCCTGGTCCTGCTTTGCCCCCAGTGCGCTTTGCTTTTTTTGACCGCGATCAACTCATTGGTTTAGATGAACCATTCAATGGCGCACTTGCCGACATCCTGCGTGACGAAAAACAGCGCGTAAAATATTTTCGTGTGGGCGGGCGCGCACACTTGAGGATTAAATGAAATCGAAAACTATATTCACATTTACTTCTATCATTGTTTTACTAACCTTCGTTGCTTGCAACATACCCGCTTCAACATCACCTGAATCAGCAGTAGATATTCAAACCGCCGCTGCATTGACCGTTGAAGCGGCAATCAACAGTAGCAATCAAACCCCGCTGGCTAGCCCAACATCGTCAGGGCAAAATAACAACTCAAATAGCACTGCCCAACCAACCGCCTCGTCAGGTGAACCGTTTGCCAGTTTCGAAGATGTGACCAATTGCAGAATGGGTCCGGGTGTAAATTATCAGCGCGTGACACAAATCGTGCCAAATGAATCAGTTAAGATTGTTGGTTTTTATCCACCTAATTATTGGATTGTTTCAACCAGTGCAGGTGAGTGTTGGGTCTCAGGTGAATATGTAACACCTTCAGGAAGTTTAGCGGCAGTACCAACCGTCACAGCCCCAGCAACTCCACAAGGCGGCTCACCTGATGATGTCAGTTTGCAAAGTTGGAACATCTCTTGCAATTACGCCACCAATGAAGCCAATGTGACCATTGCATGGTCTGACAAAGATGGCGAGACAGGCTATCGCGTCTTTCGCAACAATGAGTTAGCTATTGAATTGCCAGCCAACTCAACATCTTTTGGTGAAACGATTACATTGTTGGCTGGTCAGAGTGTTGGATATTATATTGTGGCTTTCAATGGTGCTGGAGAGACGAGCAGTAAGTCTATTACGTTGACGTGTTAATAAAACTATGCCTACACAAGAAGAAATTTACAAAACCGAAGGCGACAAATACGAAGCTTGATTGCTAGAGAAGATTATCAAGGCAACATACTCAAAGCCTTGAAAGAAATTACTGATTTACAAAACCGCCTCGTTTCGACGGGCTCAACGCATCGCGTCCTTGACCTTGGGGCTGGTACTGGACGATTGACCTGTTTACTCGCCCCAATCGTCCACTCGATTCACGCCTTTGATATTTCAGCAGAAATGTTACGTGTATGTAAAGAAAAATTATCCAAAACGGATTTAACCAATTGGAAAGTTGATGTGGCTGACCATCGTCAATTACCAATAGATGATCATTCTGCGAATCTAGTTGTCTCTGGTTGGAGTGTCAGTTATTTGGCAGTGTGGAATAAAGACACATGGCAAGAAGAATTAGAAAAATGGCTGAGGGAAATGAAAAGAGTCCTAACAGCAAACAGTTATATTGTTCTGTTTGAATCGTTAGGGACGGGGAATGAGTCACCTGTTAAGTTGGAACATCTAACAGATTTTTATGTCTGGCTAGATGAGGTCGGATTCCAAAATAAAATTATCCGCACCGATTATAAATTTGAATCGCTTCAAGAAGCCGAAGAACTTTCCCGCTTTTTCTTCGGTGATGAATTAGGTGATAAAGTGATGAAAAATAATTGGGTAATTTTGCCTGAATGTACAGGTGTGTGGTGGTTAAAAATGTAGGGATACGGCGACGCCATATCCCTACCCAAATTAATTTTGCACTTTAAATTTATTTTTATTGCCATTACCAATCCAAGCAGAATAAGAATAATACAAAGCCCTGCAAATAGCCATTTGACAGCAGTGAAGATAAACAATGTCCAGCCTAAAATAATGGGCTGAGAGGGGAAAATTGAAAGTAAGGTAACAATATTTAGGTTTTCAAGAATATCAAACACAAATGCAAATAATGGGATTACATTATATTTTCGCATGGAATTATTTTTATTAAAGCCACGCTTAAATAGCCATGAAATTAATAAGCCGAATGCAAAAGTGTAAACAATCGGATACATAATATCTGCTGTAAGTTCTACTCGACGATAAAACATTCGGTTTGCGTCACCATAGAGTTCGATCATTGCAAAGATTTCTTCAGGTGGGGCAAATGCCATTAAATCAAGAGGTTGTTCTAAACCTGTGCCACTTTTCATCAATGCGCCCATCATCGGCATGACGAAGCCAGCAAAGAACATATCTAAGGCGATGAAAATAAGTACTAGCCAACCATTTGCCCATTTGTAAAACTTTTCTGAAAAATTGTTTAGCATATTGCCTCCTCTGGTTAGAAGTGATAGTTTTATAACATACTTGATTGTTACGTTATTTATTATACCGTTACTTTGTTAACGTTTCGCCACCTAAAAAGGCATCTTCTACACGGGCTTTATGCTCGCCATGCATAGGCATAGATGCCATTTCAGCTAGAGAAAAATATCCAAAGGCTGTTGTTTCGTTACTTAAACTTAACTCACCAGAAATGACTTCAGCCTCGAAGCTTAACACAACCATAAAAACTTTTGTGCCATCATTGTAGATCACCAATTGATCTGGGTTGCTATACACCCCAATTAATCTTTTTGCTTTTACTTTCAAATTGGTTTCTTCTAACACTTCGCGTTCACATGCTTCACTGACTGATTCACCAGATTCCATTGCGCCACCAGGCAAACACCACCGACCATTATCTGTTCTTTGTGTGAGCAAAACTTTTTGGCGGGTTGAGTCAAATATCACAGCGCAACAACCAATGCGAAGTTGACCTTGTTTGCCTAAACGGGGTGCAAATAAAACTTTACTCATGTAACCAGCTCGATTCTTTTGTATTAGTTTATATAAAGAAAGCCACAAAGCGCAGAGGTGCTTTTGAAAAAAACTTCATTCGTCCTCTAAGCGTTTTGTGGCTAATTTTTATAGGAAGTTTATTCTATGGAATTGGCGTTAATGTTACAGCCTCGTAAGTGGCACGTTGTTCTGCTTGAGCAGTTTGCTCTCGAATAGCAGATTCGGTTGCAATGCTAACAAAGCTAGGTTCATCAGGTACGCGGTTTTTCCAGAAGTCAAATTTTTCAACAGTGTATTCGGTTTCACGCGCATTGGTGAGCCATTCTTGGAAAGCCTGATTTTTAGCAGACGTAATTTGGTCTGCGCTCATGGGGCGTTCTTGTTTGGCTACTAATTGAATGATGTGATACCCAAAATTGCTTTTAACTGGAGTAGTTGTAATATCACCAGGCTTTTCTAAAGCAAAAGCGGCAGTCTCAAATTCAGATACCATTTGACCTGGCCCAAACCAACCTAAATCTCCACCTTGCACAGCCGAGGCAGTATCTGTAGAAAGTGTTGAAGCGAGTTGAGCGAAATCCTCACCTGCTTGGAGACGAGCAATGATATCTTTTGCAGTTTCTTCATCAGCTACGAGAATGTGGCGTGCCCAAACTTGTGTTTGGTTGGTTGTCACATTTACGGCTATTGCATCGGTGAGTTTTTCTCGAAGAAGTTGATTCTCTAAAAAGGAGCGGTAGTATTCTGGGCTAAAACCAAGTTTTGTTAAATCCTCATCGAGTTTAGCAGTTTGCTCTTGGAAGCCTTCTTCAGTATAAGCTGTGGCTGTAGGTGAAGGTGTGGATGTGGGACCAACTGTCGAAGTGGGGAGAGGCGTACTTGTCATTGTAGGCATCAAAGTTGGTTGAAGTGTTCCATCAACTACAACAGCAGTGGCAGTTGGGGTTGAACTGGCTTGAATGGTTGGCGTAATAATGAGTAACGCTTCGGCAGGTAGTTGAGGGGTGTTGAATGTTGTAGGCGTAATGGTTGGAGTAGAAGTTCCATTGGGGAAATAGTCGAAAAATTCTTCTACTGATTTTTGCAATTCTTCTTCGCTAACGGTGATGCCACGCTTAGCGGCTTCTTGGCGAATAATTTCTTCATCAACCATTTGGGTTAGCACGCTTTCGCCAATTGCAACAGGGCTGTTAAGTTGAGCGCTAATTTTTTGGATTTGAGAACTAACATCGTAACCAAAAAATTGAGAAGCTGTTTCTGCACTTCCAAACATTTGCACATATTGTTGCAATTGTAAAGATTGATTGAGTAAGTTCTGACGTTCTAAACGTACACGAGGTTCAAAATCTTTAAGTAGAATTTCAGTCTCTCCAACTTTGGCTACAGGCTTGTTTACTTGAAAGTAGGCAGTATCTAGCCAACCATAAACAAGCAATACAATCACCACGCCTAAAATCCCAAATAAAGCATAAAGAATAAGGCGGGTTTGTTCTTTTTCACGTTGCAAGCGAGCAACATGTTTTTGTGTTGAGGGGCAGGTTTTTTGCCCGATTCGTTCGGCATAAGAGTATTTCCTTAATCAATAGCCCGCAGGGTTACATAGTATCACTGCCTAAACCTGCGGGATGATTGTTTTTTATTCAGTTATGTGGGTATGGAGATTTATCTCATACCCAGTATAAAATTTATTAACGAACAGATTCAGCACCACTGAATGGCAGTAATGCAACATGGCGGGCTTGTTTTACAGCTGCCGCTACCACACGTTGATGCTTAGCACACGCGCCAGTTTGGCGGCGTGGGCGAATGTTGCCATCTTCTGTAACATATTTCTTCAAAAGCTCAACATTCTTATAATCAATATTCAAATTTTTATCGGCACAGAATTGACAAAACTTTGGTTTAGCAAAAAACTTGCCACTCACCGCGTTCGCCACCTTCTCCACCAGATGTATTTTTTGATCTTTCTTCAGACATGGTTACTCCAAAATAAAACTAAAATGGGAAATCATCTTCTACAGCAGTGTTTAAAGCATCTGCCGAAGATGTTTCTGCTTCGTGTGTTTGATTGTTTGAATCGCGTCGGTCTCCGAGCATCATCATCTCATTGGCAACAATCTCAACCCGATAATGCTTTACACCTTCTTTTTCCTTATCATCCCATGAGCGAGTTTTCAAATGTCCTTCGATATACACTTGCTTACCCTTCACAAGATATTGCTTACAAATTTCAGCCAAGTTGCCCCACGTTACTACATTAAACCACTCGGTTTCACTACGTTTCTCGCCTTCAGCATTATTCCAAGTACGGCTGACAGCCACAGTAAATGTAGTTACTGGCTTGCCTGACGGGGTGTAACGCATCTCAGGGTCTTTTCCAAGATGACCAATAATTTGAACTTTATTAAGACCTCTGCTCATACCAATCTCCTTGATAGATTAACGATTCAAATCAATTATCCAACCACCGAAAGCATGTGACGCAAAACAGATTCTTGATAACGCAAGTTACGTTCAAGGTCTGAAGTTGCGGCAGGATTCATGGTCACATTTAATAACACATATTGACCTTCACGTTGCTTCTTGATGAAAGAAGCAAGCTTGCGCCTGCCCCACACCTCAGCTTTATCTACACTACCGCCAGAGTCACTTATCCAACCTTTTACCTTGTCAAGCACGCCATTAAAAGCGTTCTCATCCAAATCTGGTTGGAGAATGCACATCAATTCATATTTACGCATTGGGAAAACCTCCTTTCCATGGGTTTGCTCAAGTTCAAATCGTAGACTTGCCAAGAGCGGAAGGAACATATACAAATGTACCTAGATTATTAAAGCGGGCGAAGTTTACCACAGATTTTATTTCATGTCATTCTGAGCGTAGCCAAGAATCTCGCCTCATTACCTAGCTGATAGTTGTTTCTGTTTCAGCAAGTTTTATTTTTGCTTCTAAACGCTAACTGCCAATTGCTAATCGCTATCTCAAATAAATCGGATTACTATAAATCCAGCCACGTTTTTTGCCCCAATAATTTTTATACGCTTCGATTCTATACACACCTGCTTCGGTAGTGATGTGTGTGCAAGCAGTTTGATTCTTCCAAGTTTGTATCACTTGACCATCTTTAATTAAAACGATTTCGGCACTATGCGGAAGTTTGGCTTGTAGGGTCACGCCACCTTTGGCTGAAATTTCATCACCCATAATGACAGATGTATCTTTACCTTGTGCTGAGAAACGAAAGCCTTTTGTGGGTGCAGGTAAATCATAGCCGATGAAGCAATGTCCAGCGGCAAGGGACTTGTAGATAAGATTCTTGTCGAGGTTCACATCACCAGTAAGAGGGTCAGGAAGAAGCGCATGTGTGTTCACAGTTCGAAAATGAAAATCGTAAGGAAAAATCGTTTTGTGAATAAATCCCATGTGCATATCTAAAGCGTGAGCATCAGAGCCGCCAATGGCAACCACTTTATTTCCAGTGGCAGTTAACTCATCCCATTTTTTGATTGTGTTTGGAATAGGATGATGTGCCACAAGATGCGGGAAGAAAGCATAAAGCGCACCATGTAATTTTGTTGGTACAACAGTTTTTAATTCACTGAGGGCGTTCCATAGTTCGATGCCTGTATAATTTTGCACTGACCAATCTTCCCAAGAAATATCAATTTCTCGAAAGGCTTTAGCTTCAGGGTCGTCGGGGTGAGCAAGGAAGCAAATTCCGCCAGCGTTTTGGACTTGGTTGATTAAATTTTGTGAGTTTTCTGCAAATGTTGCCAACTCACGATTAGCTCCAAAAACTAGCAAATGGTTTTTTTGCGGGTTGCGAGCTTGGTCGTGCACTTCTTCGCCAATGAGCATAAGCAGTTTTTTATTTTTTTCTTTGTAGTAACCTTCAAAGTCGCTCACTAAAATATTATGGTCAGTGACGATGACGACATCTACGCCTGCTTTGAAAGCGGCAACGGCAATATCTTTATGTAAACCACTGCCATCCGAGTAGCGTGTGTGCATGTGAAGGTTGATGATAAGTTCTTGCATTTTTATAGATAAATCTTTCTTCTTTCCTCTTTCTTATATAATGAAAAAAGAACACTTTCCGCTAATCCACACTAATCTTCATGAATAAAAGACAGATTGGTGGAAATTCACAGAGATTAGTGGATGAAAATAAGTTATTAAACAGTCTCTTAAGGTATGGAAGGCAAGTTAAGGTATAATTTGCCCGCTAAATTTAAGGAGAAATAAAGAATGGAAAATGTTTTAAATATTGCTTTAATTATACCTCGGTGGGCTTAATCCTTAGTGTTATTTTACAAAGTAAGGGCGCGGGCTTGGGCGGGTTAACAGGCGCTGACACAGGTGGCGTTTTTTACTGCTCGCCGTGGTATTGAGCGTGTCCTCTTTTGGGTGACAATTATATTAAGCGTGGTGTTTTTTTGCTTTGGTAATTGCCATCATTGTTGTTGGACGATAATTTTTTTCATTTGAAATGCCTGCTGTGCCGTTGTGATGTAAACACAGGCGTGGCAGGTTTTTTCTTTTTTTCTTACTCTTTAGCTTGTGGGTAAGACGAAACAAAATAATTTTATGAAACGATTACGCTGGCAGATTCTTGTAGTTGCCGTCACATTGGTGATTGTGGCTTTGTTGCTGTTAAGCCAACAACCTGTAAGTGTTATTACATTACCCGAAGCCGCCCCTGGCGGAATTTACACCGAAGCATTGATAGGCTCGATGGGTAGGTTGAACCCGCTCTTGGATTGGAATAATTCTGCTGATAGAGATATCAACCGCTTAATTTTTAGTAGCTTAATAAAATTTGATGCGCGTGGTTTACCTCAACCAGATTTGGCTGATTCATGGGGTGTTTCTGCAAATGGGACTGTTTATAATTTTTCAATTCGCCAAAACGCAACCTGGCATGATGGCGCACCAGTTACCAGTGATGATGTCATTTTTACAATTGAGTTAATCAAAAGTAGTGCTTCGTTATACCCGCAAGATATAAAAGATTTGTGGTCACAAATAACCGTAACTCGCCTTAACGATAAAACGCTACAAATATTATTGCCTGAGCCATTTGCGCCATTTTTAGATTATGCAACGTTTGGCGTTTTACCAAAACATATTTTAGAATCTGTCCCTGTTGATCAACTTGCCAGTGCAGATTTTAATTTGAAACCAATTGGTTCTGGTCCATATAAATTTGAACGTTTGCTCACCAGTGGAGGGCAAATTACTGGTGTGGCATTGGTTGTTAATGAAAATTACTACCTAACACCACCCTTTGTTGAACAAGTCGTTTTTCGCTTTTACCCAAATTCTGTCGCCGCGTTTGATGCTTACGAACAAGGGGAAGTGCTTGGTGTTAGCCAAATTAGTAACGACGTTTTACAATCTGCACTACAGGAGCCAACACTATCTGTTTACTCTAGCCGTTTGCCTCAGATGGGAATCGTATTTCTCAATCTAAACAATCCCACTGTGCCATTTATGCAAAATGAAAAAGTTCGTCGAGCTTTAATGTTGGGTATTAATCGCAATGTGATCGTTTCGCATATTTTGCAAGGTCAAGCCATTATTGCTGATGGACCCATCTTGCCGGGCTCATGGGCTTATTACGATGAGATTGAAAAATTCCCATACGATCCTGAAAGTGCCAATCAGATACTAAAAGAAGAAGGCTATCTTTTCCCTGCGGGTAGTGATGTGCGCTCAAAAGAAGGCCAGCAGTTAGTTTTTACACTTGTTCATCCTGATGATGAAATTCACACCAAAATTGCACAATCTATTCAAGCCGATTGGACTTTAATTGGTGTGCGCATTAACTTACAAGCTGTGACGTATGATTCATTGCTCAATGATTTTCTGGCTCCACGTACCTACGAAGCCACATTAGTAGATTTGAATACAACACGCACCCCAGACCCTGACCCTTACTTATTTTGGCATCAATCTGAAGCTACTAGTGGACAAAACTATTCTCAATGGAATAACCGTTCTGCTAGTGAATTTTTAGAAATTGCCCGCACCTCAACAAACTTTGATGACCGAGCGCGCCTCTATCGTAACTTTCAGGTGGTTTTTGCTAAGGAACTTCCGTCATTACCTTTATATTATCCTGTCTATTCTTATGGAGTAGATGCACAAGTACAAGGCGTGCAAGTTGCCCCGTTATACGATGTTAGCGATAGATTGGCACTCATCAATCAGTGGTATTTAGTCACGCGTCGCGTATTAGAAGAATCAACTGCTATTCCAGCAACAGCACAGCCATAAATTCAAATCCCGTAGGGATGATATGATTATAGAAAATGAGTTAACAGAATCTAAATCCCGAAGGATGACATAATTTCAAAATCAATTACACCCCTACGGGGTTTTGCATATCACAATTTATAAATCTATAATCATTCCACTCCTTCGGAGTTATCACAATCATTAAAGGAGACTCACATGCCTGATGTAAATAAAGCCATCGAATACGCTCGTGCCAATAAAGAAAAATTCTTGACTGATCTACAAGAATTTTCTGCCATTCCATCCGTCTCAACATTAGATGAAAACAAACCTGATATGCAACGCGCGGCAGAGTGGGTAGCGAATCAACTGCGTTCTATCAAAATGAATAACGTACAAATCATGCCAACTGCTGGGCATCCTGTTGTGTATGGTGAATGGCTTGGCGCTGGGAAAAATGCTCCCACCATTATGATTTATGGACATTATGATGTGCAACCTGTTGACCCAATCGAATTGTGGACATCAGACCCGTTCAATGCAGTAGTGCGCGGAGATTATCTCTTCGGGCGCGGCACATCGGACATGAAAGGTCAGGTAGTAGCATCACTCAAAGCGGTAGAATCAATTGTCAGCACAGGTGAAGCGAAAGTCAATATCAAATGGTTAATCGAAGGCGAAGAAGAAATCGGCTCGATGCACCTCGATGAATTTATCATCAAGAATAAAGAATTACTAGCCTGTGATTTTTGTTTGAATCCTGATGCAGGTATGATGGGCGCAGATAAACCAACCATCACAACAGGCTTGCGCGGACTTGCATATTTTGAATTAAAAGTTTTCGGACCCAGCAAAGATTTACATTCAGGTTTGTTTGGTGGTACAGTGCATAACCCCGCCCAAGCATTGATTGAATTGGTAGCAGGGATGCACGATAAAAATGGAAAAATTACATTGCCAGGTTTTTATGATAAAGTGCGCAAGTTAAGCAAAAAAGAACGTGAAGATTTCAAACGCCTACCTGTAACTGATAAACAATTAAAAGAAATAACAGGTGTGCCAGCCTTATGGGGTGAACCACAATTTATTCCTGCTGAAAGAGTTGGCGCAAGACCAACACTAGAAGTAAACGGTTTACTTTCTGGCTTTACGGGTCAAGGCGCGAAAACAGTTTTACCTGCTTATGCTATGGCAAAAATTTCTTGTCGCTTAGTGCCAGACCAAACACCCGAACAAACTGAAAAACAATTGCGTGCTTACCTCAAAAAGAATGCGCCCAAAACAATTAAATGGGAGTTGACTTTATTAAATAGTTCTGGTGCGGCGTTGGTTGATAGTGATTCCGCTGGTGTGCAAGCATTAGCCAAAGCCTTTGAAACTGTGTGGGGTAAGAAGCCTTACTTCAAACGCGAAGGTGGCTCAATTGGTTCGGTAGTGTTGTTACAAAAATATGTCGGTGCTGATTCGTTATTAACTGGCTTTGGTTTGCCTGACGATAATATCCATTCACCCGATGAACATTTGCATTTACCAACTTGGTATAAAGGCATTGAGGCTTTTGTACATTTTTTCAATAATTTTTAGATAAAGGAAACAGACCTGACAGGTTTTAAAAACCTGTCAGGTCTTAATGATTATGGAAGATAGAATTATTACATACGGCGGGCAAGCAGTGATGGAAGGCGTGATGATGCGCGGTCAAAAAGCATTTGCAGTTGCTATGCGCGCACCTGATGGCAACATCGTTGTTCACACTGAAAAACTTGCCAAAATTTATACCTCAAAAATTACTAAAATTCCTTTTTTGCGTGGCGTAATTTTATTGTGGGATGCTTTAGGACTTGGCATGAAGGCTCTCACTTTATCTGCCAATACGCAAACTGGTGAAGATGAAAAACTGGAGGGACCGGCTCTTTATCTGACTTTAGGCTTGTCTCTGCTCTTCGGCATTGGGCTTTTCTTTTTGCTTCCCACCAGCGTTGGTGGTGGTGTGGAATATTTGTTGGCTCAAAATGGCATTAAATCATATTGGATAGGGAATGTTGCTGAAGGTGTCTTTCAATTAATTTTATTAATTGCGTATATGTGGGGCATTGGGTTTATGCCTGATATTCGACGTGTTTTTCAATATCATGGTGCAGAACATAAAACCATCAATGCTTACGAAGCAGGCGCAGAGTTGACTCCTGAAAACGTAGCCAAATACCCTATTGAACATCCACGTTGTGGCACAGCCTTTTTGCTGACCTTGATGTTATTTTCAATCTTAATTTTTTCCTTGCTTGGACCCATGCCTAATCTTTTATTGCGCATTGCCTCAAGAATTATTTTCATCCCCATTTTGGCTGGCATTTCACTTGAATACATCCGCTGGACGGCGAATCACTTAAATAATCCATTTGTAAAATTATTGATTAAACCAAATTTAGCCTTACAACACCTCACCACTCGCGACCCTGACCTTTCAATGCTAGAAGTGGCGATTGAGTCGTTTCAATCTATGCGGAAGGCAGAATCGGAAGTGGTTATATAACTTCGTAGGCTTTTCGTAGATTAAGAGACAGGTTCAAGCCTGTCTCTTTTTATTTTATATTTATTTTATTTTGTTACGATGCAACGATGAAGAAAATAATCATTTGGTCTATTCCTGTTTTGATTTTGCTGGTGGCGGGCTTGTATTTTCTTTTTACATTCGATCGCCCTGCGCCTGTGGCTACGAAATATGAAATTTACGAGGGCGTGAAATATCAAAGAATTGTGCGTTATGTTCCTCACGCCATGATTGCCCACGTCATCATCATTGATAGAAAAACAGCCGAGCCAAAATTTTTCGTCACACCACCAGACCGAACTTTAGAAAACGGAATATTGCCTGCTAGAACAACTTCGCAATTTTTAGAAGAATTTGATTTGCAAATTGCCATCAATGGGGATGGGTTTTTCCCTTGGTGGTCAAATGGTATAGCAGATTATTATCCGCATGTAGGAGACCCCGTTACCCCAAATGGTTTTGCGGCATCGAATGAAGATATCTATGCTGATGGTTTGCAAGACCCGCGTGCCGAGCCGATTTTGTATGTGAGCCGAAGAAATGAAATTTCATTTAACAGACCTCCTAATAAAATTTTTCAGGCAATTGCAGGCGATAGAATGTTAATTTTAGGTGGAAATATTGTAGAGGGTTTAGATGATGAAACGCTTCACCCGCGCACTGCAATTGGAGTCAATAGAAATGGGCGCTATATTTATTTAGTAGTAGTGGATGGTCGTCAGCCGTTTTATAGTGCTGGCGCAAGTTTTCAAGAATTAGCAGAATTGCTCAAGGCTTTAGGCGCTCATTATGCAATGGCTTTGGATGGGGGAGGTTCATCTACTTTGGTTATTCAAAATGAAGATGGTGAAACCGAAATATTAAATTCTCCAATTGACAGTTATATCCCTGGCAAAGAGCGCCCAGTGGCAAATCATTTTGGGGTGTTTATTGGAGAGTAGCTGTTGTTTTGTACCCCCGCGCAGACTCGAACTGCGCTCTTCAGCTCCGGAGGCTGACGCTCTATCCACTGAGCTACGGGGGCGATGAGCGAAATTTTATCACAGCAAAGAAAAAGGCTGATGAAACAAATCACCAGCCTGAAAATCAGAAAGAGGCGTTTTTTTAACATCACGCTTTTGCTTGTGGTGCTAAAGTTGCTAGTTGTGTACGTAGTTTTTCAACAGTGAGGGCGTTACCACCTTCATCACCATGTTTCTGTAGTTGCTCTTTTTTTGTGCGCTAACTCGCCAAGTAAAAGATAAAACTGTGATGTGGCACGACCACTTAAGCCAGCAGTGGTGAGTGTGATAGGTGATTGCGCTTTTTGATATTGTGCTTGTGAAATTAAACCGCTGGCTACTTCTTCGGCTAGTTGGCGTTTGACTACATTGCGCTCATGTACTAATACCCAAACGATAATGCCAATCATTACAGAATAGCCAAGCATATCGGCAAGGATGGTTAAGCCTAGAGAATCTAAACCACCTGAGCCAACCACACTACCAAATGTATTGTGGAAAGCATGTGCCGATATTGCGATACCAATACCAACGATTGGAGCAAAAATTTTTATAATGATATTTTTATTTAAGCGGGCAATGGCAAAGCCAATACCTGTGAAGGCTGTAAAGAAGGCGTGCATCCAACCGACTAAGATAACACGGATGAAAGCCAGAGCTAATAAGCCTCCCCAACCGCCAGCTGAGTAACCATCACGATAAATATATAAAGTATTTTCAATAGCAGAAAAACCTAACCCCACCATGCTACCGTAAATGATTCCATCTAAAACAGAATCGAATTCTTTACGGAACATAAAGAACACAACAGCCACTGCCAAGCCTTTGAGGGTTTCTTCCACAATGGGCGCAATGATAGATGCTGTAGCAAAATTTGTAACAGCATCAGACGAAGTGACTACATATACGCCAATACCTAAAACAGTATTGATGATAAATGCGCCACCGCCTGCAATAATCACTCCCCAAAAAAACGCTGCACCTAATAAAAGTTTTGGTTCTTTTTCATATCTATCTAGCCAGTAGACAAATACAGCGAACAAAAACATTGGCACAAACCCCAAAAATAACGAAACGATAAGACCCATACATTACTCCTTTTATGTAATAAAAATTAGGCGAGTTCTTTCAACTAAAGTTGTTTCTGGTTCAATATCTAATGTTAGTAACACCTCCTCAGGTCTACCCGTTGCGCCTTCACGCGCCGCCAGTGTCATCTTTAACCAAACGTTTCCATTGGCTTCAGTTATAACACTTAACATCTCAATTAGTGGACGCAAATCATATTGCTTGCCACGCCGTTCACGGATGATGGATTCAGACATCATCAGCGATTCAACCCTGCGCATCAATTCGGACCGTTCAACTGGTTCTGTCAATTGAACATTATAACTGGCTGACAGTACCTGAGTCTGCAAGGCTGGCAAATTTTCTTCCACTTCTTCTATATTGATAATTTTAACATCAACAGGCAAATTGTCACTTAATCGTTTTGATATATCTTCAACAGACATGTTTTCTTTCAAACGCATATCTAGCACTTCACCGCGTGAAGAAAATCCCAGTGGCAAAGCGGCGGCGAGACTAATCTTCGGCTGTGGATGAAAGCCTTGCGAATATGCCAATGGCAAATCTGCTCGGCGGATGGTGCGCTCCCATAGTTGATGTAGGTCTAAATGACCGATATATCGTAAAGCATTTTGCTTTGTAAAAGTGATTCTAACCCGCATTATATTTTTTTCGATTTTGAAGTATGAGTTTTCAGCCAGTTTTTAATGGCTTTAGTATGTTCGTGATAGTGATGATAGGTATTATCTGCTATACGTTCAAATAAATTATGTTGTTTCAATACATATTCAGGCATAGACTCGATGGCAGAAATAATAGCGGAATAGGCTTGAATCTCTTGCGCTACAATTTCTTCTAAGGCAATATTTTTATATTTTTCATAAACCCACGCATTTGATTCTTCTTCGTCTAATAACGGGGATCCAAAATCAGGGTAGCCGAATTCAATCAAGAAAGCGTCTAAAGCGTTGAATTTTTTGCATGGATAATAAATATCTCCATGCTTGATTTCATTTATTCGGTCAGCAATGTATTGTTCATACGCCCAAATGTGAGCAATGATATCTTTGATAGACCAATTACCTGAAACGCCCTTAATGGTCATGGTGCGTGTGAAGCCAACGCGGTTGAGTAACAACTCAAATTTATCGCGTTCGATTTGTAATTTATTGAGGAATTGGGTTTTATTCATTTTACAAATTTAGTAGCGTGACATTTATATCGCGCATAAGAGTTGCAAGATAAATCTTGCAGTACAACAAATTAATCACCAACCACTGGTAATTGATTACTGTTTACTGTTTCACTCTTAACTTTCGTTGCAGGTGATTTTACGTCTGGGCACATCCAACCTTTGCCTGGGTTTTCACGGCGTAAGTTTGCAAAGGTGGGCAAAATTCCGCAGGCAAAACAATTCAGACGGCAATCCACACGAATTTGCCCTTCCAATGACATGCGGAAATCTTGGAATAAGAAATTTTTTCTCAATGCTGTGCCGATATGTTCCCATGGGAAAACTTCATCAGTTCTTCTTTGACGGTGTGTATAAAAAGCGTGGTCTAAGCCATGTTCTGCAAAGGCTTGCATCCATGTATCGTATTTACGACCTTCTTTCCACGCGTCAAACCTTGAGCCGTTTTTCCAAGCCGTGTAAACCACATCAGCCATGCGCCTATCACCACGTGAGAGCCATGCTTCTAAAATGGCATCTTCGGGTTCAGTTAAACTCAATTTAATACTTCTATCTTTATATAGTTCACGTTTAAGTAAGGCTTGTTTTTCTAAAACGCTTTCGCGTGTATCAGATGAAACCCATTGAAATGGTGTTTGTGGTTTGGGTACAAATGTACTTACGCCTGCATTTAACTTAACTTTCCAGCCTGCAACTTTTCTGCCTTCCGCAATGACTCGTTTACATAAATCTGCAATGGCTTGCACATCTTCAAGCGTTTCACTGGGGTGACCAATCATAAAATACAGTTTAACAGTCGTCCAACCGCGGGCGTAAATTTCTCTGGTGGTGTTGATGATATCTTCATCAGGAATATATTTGTTGATGATACGACGCATTTTTTCAGAAGCGGCTTCGGGAGCAAGGGTGAAGCCACCTGAGCGACGTTGCTTTAATTTTTCCATCAAGTCAATGGAAACAGATTCAATTCTCAATGAAGGTAATGAAACGGTTAATTTTCTGCCTTCAAATTTTTTGCTGATGGCATCTACCAAATCTTTGACATAAGTGTAATCAGAAGATGATAATGATAACAATGCTAATTCTTCAAAGCCTGATGAACGAATGGCGGCATCTGCCGCTTCGACAACTTCTTCAACGCTTCTTTCACGCACGGGACGGGTGATCATACCTGCTTGGCAGAATCTACATCCACGCGTACATCCACGCATAATTTCAACCGAAACACGATTATGCACAACGTCAATATTTGGCACAAGGAATTTTGTAGGTGGGGGAGGTAACTTAGCAACGATTCTTTTATTAACTAATTTTCGTGCTTCGGGAATAGTTGGCTCAGTGTATGCAACTGTGCCATCTTCTAAATAATTGGTGACATAAAATTTAGGCACATACACGCCATCAATCTTTGCTAATTCATGTAGAATTTCATTTCGGTCACAAGTCTCAGGTCGCAGGTCGCCGTTGACTTTTGACCTTTGACCTTTGACTCTTTGAATCACATTCACAATTTCATGAATCACTTCTTCGCCTTCACCAATTACAAAGGCATCAATGAATTTATACATCGGTTCAGGGTTAGTAGCGGCGTGTCCGCCAGCGATAATGATGGGGTGCGAATCGTCTCTGTCTGCTGAGTGAATTGGAATGCCAGATAAATCCAACACGTTGAGCGTGTTAGTATATAAAGTTTCGTAGGGAAGCGAAAAGCCGATAAGGTCGAAACAGGCTAAAGGTCGTTTTGATTCGAGCGCGTAGAGCGGAATCTCATGTTGGCGCATTAACGCTTCCATATCAAACCATGGCGAGTAAGCCCGTTCGGCAAGCGCGTCTTCTCGTTGATTGATTTGGTCGTACAAAACTTTTAATCCCACATTTGAAACGCCGATGTCGTAAATATCAGGAAAGACAAAAGCAACTTTAGTTTTTACATCATCCCAATTTTTGACAACAGAATTTAACTCTCCACCCACATAGCGACCAGGTTTTTGCACTCGTAACAAAATACGATTGAGCTTGCTTTCAATTTGTTGAGGACTTAACATTTTTTTATTATACCTGATATAAAAATAACAACGAATTGCCACTTTGCCAGCATAAATAAACATTCTTACAGAATTGATAACTTAAAATAGCCTAAATAGCCCCAAAGTTTGAGGCTTTATTAAATGAAGTGCATTACAATGTGCACCACATTTAAAGAGGAGAAAACATGAAGAAAGTTTTATTAATAACCCTATCCCTTTTGTTGGCGGCCTGTGGCGTCGTCCAACCTGTTCAGCAAGAACAGCCAACACCAGTCATCCAAACTGTATCGGTAGTTCAAACTGTTGAAGTCGTTCAAACTGTACCAGTTGTTCAAACCGTGCCTGTTGTCCAAACTGTTGTTATCACATCTGTTCCACCAACTGCCGCGCCAACCGAAACCTTGGTACCAACTGCAGTACCTTTGCCCACTGAATCTTTACCTACAGTTGACCCTGCCGCAAGTAACAACAGCGGAACTGTCGCTGTAAATGTAGATAATGCATTAGGCAAAGGCGTTTTTACCAACATCACATTTTCCAGTAACTTAGTAACATTGCGCTGTTTCCCACGTGAAATGCAAATCACCATCACGCCAAACTTACCAGATATCAAAACAGCTGTGATTTACTATCGTGTAATTGATAACCCTGCTGGTTTATACCCATCTGAATGGCAAAATTTAGGTGAAATGAAGAAAGATGGTAATGGTAATTTTATTTTTACCTTCAAAGGTGAAACCGTGCATCCTAACTTACGCCTCGATAAAGCATGGATTGATTTTCAATTCATCGGTGTGAATAAAGGTGGTGCAGTGGTAGATAGAACCCAGAAGATAGAACGCCTCGTTACATATTTGAAAGACTGCGAATAGAAAATACAAAGGTGAGACGGAAACGCCTCACCCTTATTTTGGCTTGGTTCTGTTTCAACAGGCATTTATTTTTACCCCCAGCCTTGCGTCATTATTTCCATATTCACATTATTATCACCCCAATATAATTTCAATAACTCAATAAACCAACCACAAAATTCTTTTTCATTTTCTTTGAGCATTTTTTGTAGTGTATTCATGCTCAAATAGAAAATAGAATCTATTTCTACTGTATCAAATTTTACCTGCGTTGCTTCAACAATCCCCTCATATAATTCACTAATTTCATTATCATTAACCCCATAATTCATTCTGAATTTTGCTACTTTTTTGATTTGAATATTTTCTAATCCCAATTCTTCTTTCATGCCTCGAATAGCCGCATCTAAATAACTTTCGCCTGCCTGCACATGCTCAGAGACCGAGCAATCTAATTTCAGCGGATTAGACGCTCTATCTGCACTGCGTTTCTGAATCAACATTTCACCTTGTTGATTAAATAAAAACACATGCACACCACGATGCCACAATCCAATCTCATGCACTTTAGTGCGAAATTCTTTTCCGATAACTATATCTTGCTGATTAACGATATCAAGAAATTCTTCCATAATAAAAGCGATATCACGTCTGTGACATCGCTTTTATATACCAAAACGAACAAAAAGTCGATACTAATCTTGGAATTTAGCTTCGATCTCAGCAATCATCTTTTGGCGTTCTTTGATTTTTTCACCAGTGGGCACACCTTCAAATGATTTGTTGATGCCTGCTACCCAAAGGATAGGCAGAATGATGACCATTGCCAATGTTAAATAAAATACAGGGACGTTGGGTGGGAAGAAGCCAGTTGTAGCTAAGAGGAATACACCAATGGAAGCAACAACCGCAATCGGCTTAGATAAAGCACCTAGATTAAACGGACCTTTCTTTGTCCATGTTTTGCCTTCTGCAAATATCCCAGCAACAACGGGGATAACGTAAGAAATGTAAAGGAAGACTGCACAAGCGGTTGCAAGTACAAGGAAAATATCAACTTGTAAGCCAAACGCTTTACCGATATTTCCTGTATATGATGTTAGCAATGCCAATGCAACCGACACCCAAACTGCATAGGTAGGTGTACGAGTTTTCGAATCTACATGGGAGAGGAAGTTTGAAGCAGGTAAGCCACCATCACGAGCAAAGGCATACATCATGCGAGAAGCTGAGGTAACACAAGCCAAACCACAAGCATAGTTAACCAAGAAAATGCCAATTGCCAAAATCGTTTTTAGAACAGGTGGCATCAGTGAAGCCTCCCAAACATGTACGAAGAAGGCACCAAAGCCTGAAGCAGCTGCGGCATCTAAATCTGGCATGGTTAAGATAAAGGCGGCTACTAAAGCCAAGCCAAATGTCCATGAATAAAATACAGATGTCCACATACCACGAGGTACGTTGGTTTGTGCATCATGCGTTTCTTCTGAGGTGTGACCTGAAGCATCGAAGCCTGTAATGGTGTACATCACATAAATCAAACCAAAGAAGAAGGCTAAACCTACACTACCAGTTGCAGGCACAACGCCACCACCTGCATCACCTGTGTAATTGGTGAAAGTGAACAATCGAGAAATATCTATGGCAACAGGTGAAAAGACAAACAATGAGATGATTAGAATAACAGTTAGGGCGAAAATTAGGTAACCACTTAAATCGGTAATCAAAGTTGTTATTTTGATGCATAGTGATTGAGCAGTGCTTGTGTAATTAAAATTATCAACAACCCCACTGTTTGATGCCAGAAGCCGAAAGTTGAAACATCGACCCCAAATGTAGTGCCGAGTAGTAAGTCTCTAAAGAAGACTTGATATACTGCTACATCTACTGAAGATACTACAAACAGCAAGCCCAAAAGGTTAAACCAAGCGGTTAACCAGCCCAAAAATCTTCCACCAAGAATGGAACCCCAATGGTACAAACCACCAGCTGTCGGGTAGGCTGAAGCGATTTGTCCCATGCTAAACGAAACTAGCAGTGAAAACAAACCTCCTAGAAACCAACCGATGAACGCTCCACCTCCACCTGTGGAATTAAAGGCAAGTGGGAATGCAGAAATGCCGCCCGCTAAGATACAAATAATCGAGAAGGAAATCGCAAAGTTGGAAAACCCGCCCATACGACGCGAGAGTTCTTGTGCGTAACCTAAACTGTTTAGTACTTTCTTATCTTGCTCACTACTTTTAGACATATTCGTAAATCTCCTTGAGTTTAGTTTGTTTTTATTTACAAATCATCAAGAGCTTGAAGTTACGAAATTATTTTGTTATCCATCTTATAGTTGCCTCCTCTTCCACAAGGAAACGTTCGCTGTGATGTAAGTTTATATAACAAAACACTTGCAATTTTCAACCGATACGTGTCGAAATCGGAAATGTTTTCGTTAATATATCATCCAAATAACTCCATCAATTGCTTAGCATAGACAACACCATCAAAGTTTGGAATATCACCTTTTCTTATTTTAGCTTTTTCACCATCAGGGTCACCCAAACAAGAGACAATGACATCACCTGCTTCAACATCTTCTTTTTCGGTATAACCATTGGTAGTGACGATGACTTTCATGCCTGCAGCTTTGGCGGCTTTGACGCCGTTTTTGGAATCTTCAACTACAAAGGCTTCATCAGGTTGCAAGCCAAGCGTGGATAAGCCGAGGTTATAAATTTCAGGGTCTGGCTTTTTGTTTTTGACCACATCACCTGCTAGTACCACATCAAATTTAATATCTTTCAAAACGCCTTCTGTGATTGCTTTGGCGGCTTGTTCATTTGAGGTAGTACACACGCCAATTTTGATACCTGCATCCATAAGCTCTTTCATAAAGCGATATAGGCCAGGGCGCAGGGCAAGCTTGCCAGTTTCAATTAATTCTACAAACAAGGCTGTCTTGCGTTTGTGCATTTCTTTGACGAGGTTATCAATCTCTTCTTCGGTCATTGGTTTAGAAAAACCTTTAGTCTTCCAATGATGTTTCATGCGTTCTTTTCCGCCTGCAATTTGAAGAAGTTCGTGATAATACTCAACACTCCATTCATCAGTGAAGCCAAATTCTTTGAAGGTCATGTTGAATGAAACTCTGTGACCGTCACGTTCGGTATCAATAATCACCCCATCTTGGTCGAAGAACACTGCTTTTATTTTGGACATAGTCTGCTCCGTATAAGGTAAACAGGTAAACAAGAACACATGTCTACCTGTTTACTTGTCTACTTATTTACTTCTTCACCCCAAAAAACTCAAGAATAGTATTGACAAACAACTCATTCTCTTCTTTTGAGCCAATCGTCACGCGGAACCAGCCATCGCTTCCATACTTTTTGCTTTCACCGCGTAAGATGATTCCTTTGGTTTCGGCATATTCCAAAACTTGTTTGCCAGTTTTACCTGTTTCACCACAATCAAAGAGAATGTAATTTGCTTTAGAAGGCATGACGTAAAAACCAGGGATTACACTTAAAGATTCGGAGATGTAATCCACTGCATCATTATTAAATTTGACTCGTTCTGCCAAACCTTCTTGATCTTCAAATGCCGCTAATGCCGCCCACATTGGAATTGTGCCGACATTCCAAGGTAATAATGAACCAGCAATTTGTTTGATGACATCTGCATGACCGATAGTGTATCCAAAGCGCATACCAGCTAAACCATAAGCCTTTGATAATGTACGAGTGACCAATACATTTTTGTACTTCTTGGTTAATTGCACTTGAGATTTTCCCAAACCTGCATATTCAATGTATGCTTCATCAACAATCAATGGAATACCTGTTTCAGCAAATGGGATAAAGTGTTCAGGATCCATAAAGTTGCCACTTGGGTTATTGGGGTTAGGAATGACGATAATTTTTGTTTTATCAGTAATGGCATTCATCAAACCTTTATGGTCAAACTTTAGCAAATGGTCTTCGTAAAGCATCGGCACAGAGACCATCTTCGCACCGAGCAATGTTCCGCGTAGACCATAAATCCCAAAGCAGGGAGTATGTTGAATCACTTCATCACCTGGCTCAAGGAACATGCGGAAGATGTTGTCATACACTTCACTGGAACCGTTACCAATCATCACATTTTGCGGACCATCTACATTATTGATTTCAGCAATTTTGCTGCGGACAACCAAACCTTGATCTGGATAACGATTCGTCATCTTGGCGTATTTGAACATCGCTTCCAAAACTTTATCAGAAGGTGGCAATGGATTTTCATTTGACATCATGCGATGCAATTCAGGTCTGCGCCATGCTAATTCAATATGCTCCGAAATGTACATCGGAATCCCTTTTACCCACGGGGCGTAATAATCTTCAATATTTTTCATTTTTTCTCCTAATTTATTTCTACTCGGTGGTTGAGTAGTCACGAGTGAAACGAGTGACGTATCGAAACCACCAGTTTAATAATAATTTTCTGTTTTCTATTTACTGTTGGTCTCGATACGGTCTCGGCTATCGCCTCGACTTACTCGACCAACGGGTTCTACGCTTTTCCATTACAGCCTAATTTATCCATCCAGCCCATCACAGCCTTGCGAGTGGCATCACGCACAAAGACATCTAATTTGCCTGGGTCATATTCATCACGATGAGCATTGATATATTCCCATTTCGCGTCAATCAACGTGTGTTTCAATTCAGTAGAGACGTTAAACTTTGCGCCGCCTGCCTGTAAGAGTTTGACAATGTAATCGTCTGGCAGACCAGTTCCCCCGTGGACAACGAGAGGGGTTTTGATTCCATTACCATTTAACATCTTGTGAATTGTCGCCATGCGCTCAAAATCAATTTTTGGATTCTTGGTTTTATAAACACCATGAGCAGTTCCAATGGCGGGGGCAAAAATATCCACGCCAGTTCGTTCTACAAATTCAACTGATTGCTCAGGGTTTGCTAATTGCGCTTCATCTTCCGCCACTTTGATTTGGTCTTCCACGCCGCCCACAGTTCCCAATTCACCTTCAACAGAAATATTGCCGACACTGTGAGCATAATCTACCACTGCTTTGGTCTGACGAATATTTTCTTCAAATGGGTGCTTGGAAGCATCAATCATAATGTTGGTATAGCCTGCATCTGAACATTTTTTACAATATTCAATATCTGTGCAGTGATCAAGATGTAAGCATACAGGCACAGGCGCAGACTCAGCCAATGTGCGATAAATATTTACCATCAATTGAGTCCCCAAAAATTGAGATGGTTTGACAGATGTTTGCACAATTACAGGCGCTTTCTTTTCAATTGCCGCTTCAACCACTGCTTTGAATTGCAACAAGTCAGTGACATTAAACGCCCCGACAGCATATCCGTTCTTTGCACCTTCGATCATAATTTCTTTTGCATTTACGATAGACATAAGGTCTCCTTTTATTTCTACTTGGTGGTCGAGTAGTCACAAGTGAAGCGAGTGACGTATCGAGACCACCAAGTTTATAAAAATTTTTATTTTCTGTTTAACTGTTGGTTTCGATACGCCTCTCAAAGAACATTTGAGGCTACTCAACCAACGGGTTTCGCTGTGTACTTACCTACTTCTTCTTCGCTACATCTTTCAACCACTGCTCCCATCTGAAATCAGTCACATGCTCACGAAAACGCCCAAACCACAAATCAGCATAGCCCTGAAAATCTTCTTCTAATTTAGAAATACCCGTTTGAGTTGTACCCCACATGGCTTCATGCAATTCAGACATGGGCCACATCAAACGTAACCTGGCATAGTGTTTATCTGTCACTTCACCAAAGTAGTAATACAAGAAATCTTCAATTTGATCTTCGTTCAAACGATGATGATGAGAAAAATTTGCAAGGTCAAAGAAAATATCACCCATGCCTGCATATTCCCAATCCAACAAACGGATTTCGCCAATTTCACCAGGCACCTCTTCTTCAAGCCAATTCAAATTTAATAAATCATTATGGCAGGGCGTTGGTGTATATGGATCTTTTTCCAAAGCCTTGCGCACCTCATTTGTCTTTTGCATAATGAAATCCCAATCTTTTGGGAAAGTTGAACCATGTTTTTTTGAAACACTCGTTAACATTTCAACGCGTTTGAATACATTGAATTCATTTTTTAATTTTGGTGCGCGGCGATGGAACAATCTCAACTTGTTTGCAACACGCGCTAAATAATCAGGTTGCACAATATCTTTAGGTGAAATATGTTTACCATTTACAAACCTTGTGACAATATATCCTTCAGGTTCAATAAAATACATAATCTCAGGCGCAATGCCCAATTCACCAGCGGCTTTGTTAGCGGCACACTCCACATCGCGTTTGATGCCCAGCAAATCGGTGCCTTCGCCAGCCAAACGCAAAACATAAGCCCTGCCATCTGCTTCAATCTTAAAGTTCAAGTTTGTGATTCCGCCAGTTAACGGAATCTTTTTAACATTCTTCGACTTTGCCAAAAACGGGACTTTCGCGATTGCCTTATCTATTGCAAGTGTAGCCATCATAAATATTCTCCTGTTTGGTTTAGATTTACGAACAACGCTTCTTACTAGACTTCAACTTGATTCTGTTTCAAAAACTTTTTATTTATCTGACGATAGACCGCAGACCATTGACCATATCGTCTACGGTCTATTGTCCATTGTCAAATTTACTTCTTTATCCTTTCCCCTTTTGCATCCCACAAAACGGATTGAGCAACTTCAGCACCAACTTGTTCACCAAAACATTCGATTTCTAACTTCGTACCAACTTTTGTATATTCCATCGGCAAGTAAGCATAAGCAATAGATTTATTGACCGAATAACCGAATCCGCCCGAAGCCACCCAACCGACTAATTTATCTCCAACGCGAATCGGTTCTTTGCCCATCACAACTGTTCTATCGTCACTTAAAGTGATTGTGCAAAGTTTGTTTTTGATTCCATCTGCTTTTTGTTTTACTAAAACATCTTTGCCGATGAAGTTTTCTTTATCCAACTTTACTGCAAAGCCTAAACCTGCTTCATACGGAGTGTAATCAGGAGAAATTTCTCCACTCCAATAACGATAACCCTTTTCAAGGCGAAGAGATTCAATGGCTTTATATCCACCTGCTACCAAACCTTCACTTTGACCTGCTTCCCACAATGTATCCCAGAGTCGTAGACCATACTCCATGGGGCAATAAAACTCCCAGCCCAGTTCCCCAACATAAGTCACGCGTGAAGCGATAACGGGTACATCACCCACGCTCATTCGTTTAGAAGTCATATATGGGAAGCCAGCGTTTGAAATATCATCCACTGTAACTTTTTCAAGAATCGTTCTGGCTTTGGGACCCCACATACCAATACAAGCATAATTAGAACTGACATCTTCAATTGTGACACTTCCATCTTCGGGCATGTTGAGTGAAAGCCAAGACATATCATGCTGACCAAAGGCAGTTCCAGTGACGATGAAAAATCTATCCTCTGCCAAACGATTGACGGTGAAATCACATTCAATGCCACCACGTTTATTTAAGCATTGTGTATAAACGAGATGACCAATAGGCACATCAATTTGATTGGCACAAACTGTATTTAAGAAATTCAATGCACCTTTGCCACGCACTTCAAATTTATTAAATGATGTTTCATCAAACAAGCCTGCATGTTCACGAGTCATCAAATGTTCGTGACCAATCGCGCGACTCCAATTGTGTCGCATCCAACCGCGTGGTTCGTGACCATGTGTAGCAAGTTCTTCATATTTTCTAAACCAGTTCGGTCTTTCCCAACCCATCTTCTCACCAAAACTACAACCTAAACTTTGTAATCTAAAATAAGTAGGTGACATGCGAACATTTCGTTTTGATAATCGTTCTTCACCAGGATAGTGAATATCATAATATTGTGTATAAGTTTCAAATGTTCGTGCGCGAGCATATTCCAAACTGTTATAGTTCGGACCAAATCTTCTCACATCCAATCGCCATGTATCCCATTCAGGTGAGCCGTCTACAATCCATTCTGCCATCACTTTACCCATGCCACCTGCACCAGCGAGTCCATGCGCGCAAAATGCACAAGCTACCCAAAATCCTTTAACAGATGTTGGACCTAATAAAAATTCTCCATCAGGTGTAAAGCCTTCAGGACCATTCAATAACATTTTTACTTCAGCAGTTTCAATAGCAGGCACACGACGAATCGAATTTTCCATCAACGGAGTAAAACGCTCCCAATCAGGTTCAAGCAATTTGAATTTGAAATCTCTTGGAATACCATTCATGCCAAATGTTGCAGGCTGACGTTCATAACCACCTGTAATAAATCCGCCAACTTCTTCGCGCCAAT
>LMZR01000021.1 GCA_001567105.1 Chloroflexi bacterium OLB14 | reverse complement strand
CAGGCAGGAGTCGAACCCACAACCTACTGATCCGAAGTCAGGCGCTCTATCCATTGAGCTACTGAGGCGTGAAGGCGATTATACACGATTATTGTGCGAATGCGTTGCGTGTTTGTACCCTCCTAGAGTGGGGGGAGGTAAATATTCTTTAGTAGGGTAAAGTAAGGCTTGTTTATCCTACTAAACACGCTTAAAATTCACTTATCAAATAATAAGGATAACTTATGTTGAACATTCAAACTATTGGCGAAAAAATAATGAGCAATTTAGAAAAGGTAATTGTGGGGAAGCGACAATCGTTAGAAATGATTGTAATTGGACTGCTTTGTGAAGGACATATTTTGATTGAAGATGTGCCAGGCGTAGGAAAGACTATGTTGGCTCGCAGTTTGGCTCGCTCATTAGATTGTGTTTTTAATAGAATCCAATTTACGCCTGATATGCTTCCAAGTGATGTTACAGGCATTTCAATTTACAATCAGCATAAGCAGGAATTTGAATTTCGTGCAGGCCCAATTGTTGGGCAAATTATCTTGGCAGATGAGATTAACCGCGCTACCCCTAAAACACAAGCCGCATTGTTGGAGGCAATGGAAGAGCATCAAATTACTGTAGATGGGGTTACACATCCATTACCCAAGCCTTTTATGGTGCTTGCAACTCAAAACCCCATTGAATATGAAGGTACATTCCCATTGCCTGAGGCGCAATTAGATCGCTTTTTGTTGCGTATGAGACTTGGTTATCCAAATATCCTAGATGAAATTCGTATTATGGACGACCAGCAATTGGCTCACCCTCTTGCGTCTTTGCAGGCAGTTGTAAAGGTAGAAGATATTTTGCAAGCTATGCAAGCTGTAAAGAAAGTGTATCTTTCCAATGCAATTAAACGTTATATTGTTGAGTTAAGCATTCGTACACGCCAAAGTCAAGAAGTTTATTTGGGTGCTAGCCCAAGAGGGAGTCTCTCGCTTGCTAGGGCAGGGCAGGCAAAAGCCGCTTTAATGGGGCGTGATCACGTCTTGCCTGATGATATAAAATCTTTAGCTGTTCCTGTTTTGGCGCACCGTATTATCGTTAGCCCAGCCGCACGGTTACGTGATTTAAGTTCAGAAAAAATTGTACAAGAAATTTTGCACGCCACGCCAGCCCCGGGCGGAACTTTTACCTCCGATTCAGGGAAAAAATAATGAAGGCAGGGCGCGTTCTAATTGCCATTCTATTTCTAGTTGGCATAATTGGTGTATATGTAAATGGCGCACCATTGTATTCACGTTTTTTATATTTTAGCGCTCTATTGGCAATTACTTCCTGGATGTGGACATTCTTAATTGCTCGTAAGATTTCACTTGAACGGACAACTCGTGAATTACGTGCCAATGTAGGTGATACACTTGAAGAAAATTATAAAATTTCAAATAATGCCCGCATCCTTGCCCCATGGGTAGAAGTGATTAACCAAACCAAATTACCATTTTCGGCAGGTTCACGTTTATTAACCCAAATTTCAGGTAACCAAAACCGAACCTACACGGCTCGCACATGGCTTACTCAACGTGGCAGTTTTCAACTTGGACCTACGACCATTAACATTGGTGATTTGTTTGGAATTTTTTCCACAAAAAGAACATTTCCTGCTAAGGAAACGCTTATTGTTTTTCCCATGATTCAGGACATTACACATTTCCCATCATCACCAGGTTTATTACCAGGCGGGCATGTGATTCAAAGAAAATCGCAAGAGATTACCCCTCATGCCGCAGGTATACGGGAATATATTCACGGCGATGCCATGAAAAGAATTCATTGGGGCAGCAGTATCAAAAGAAATAAATTAATGGTCAAGGAGTTTGAACAAGACCCACAAGCTGAAGTATGGATTTACCTTGATGCCCAAAAAACAGCACATTATCAACTCTCACGTGATGTAGAAGAAGTGCTATTTCAAGACATCCTATTTGCCCGCCGACCGAAACCAAAACTGCCACCTGCTACAATAGAATATGCCGTTAGTATTGCCGCCTCACTTGCACATTATTTTATTCGTCAACGCCGTGCTGTAGGGTATGCCAGCGTGGGGCAAACATATACAATTTTGCCCGCTGATAGAAGTGAACGACAAGAAGCAAAAATTTTTAGAAACCCTTGCCTTTGTAGAAGCAAATGGAAACCTTTCTATCGCAGGCTTAGTCTCAACCCAAGCCATGCAACTCCCGCGCCGCTCAACTGTTATACTCATTACATCCAGCACCCAAAATAATTTAATCCAAGCAGTAGATGATTTACTATTGCGCTCACTCTACCCCGTTGTAGTATTGTTAGATGCACAAACATTTGGCGGACCCAAAGGCACAGAAAATTTAATCAATACCCTGCGCCAAAAACACATTCCACTTTGCAACATCACTTGCGATGCCGACCTTCCTACTGTATTATCTAATACACAAACCACTTCCAAAATTCAGGACTTTCATTCATGGCAAACACCCCTATCCACACCTTAGATTTAAATTTCCAAAACAAAAAACAAGCCATCGCATCTTACTTGATTAAAAGCAACGATGCCGTTATCTTGATAGAAAGTGGACCCGCCTCTACCTTGCCCGCACTTGATACTGCTCTTTCAAGTTTTGGTTTAACCTCAAAAGACGTCACCCATGTTTTGTTAACTCACATCCACTTAGATCACGCAGGCGCGGCGGGGCAACTCTCTCAACTTGGTGCAAAAATTTATGTTCATCCACTGGGCGCACCACACTTAGTAGCACCAGATAAATTAATTGCTAGTGCCTCACGCATTTATGGTGATAGGATGAATCAACTCTGGGGAGAAATTCTGCCCGTAGTGCAGAACCAACTTGAAGTTCCGTCTGATGCGCAAGAATTTTCAATTGGTAATTTAAAATTCCTTCCCCTGCACACAGCAGGTCATGCCGAACATCATTATTCATATCTATTTGAAGATATATGCTTTAGTGGTGATGTAGGTGGTGTACGTATTTCTAACTATCCATACTTGCGCGTGCCAATGCCACCGCCAGAATTTCATTTTGAAAAATGGCGTGAAAGTATTGCCAAATTGAGAACATTAAATTTCAAGCATATTGCCCCAACTCACTTTGGAATATACGACGATGTTGAATGGCATTTGAATACGTTGGAAAAAGATTTGAATGCAACCGAAGTATGGCTCGAAAAGATTATGCCCAGCCAACCAACATTGGAAACATTGCGCGAAGAATTTACAAAATGGATGGAAGAACAAAGCCGTGAACAAGGTTTAAGTGAAGAAGTGATTCAAGTGTACACAATTTCAAACCCAATTGGTATGAGCGCCGATGGTTTGTTACGCTATTGGAAAAAATATAAAGATGCAAAATAATAAATGGCTCGATGAAATTCTACTTTTAACAAAACAATTAATGGCAATTCCCAGCATTAGCCCCAATGTTGCTGATGAAAATCAATGCGCCGATGCTATTCGGCATTTCACCTTGGCCCCATACGAAGATAGCAAAACTCCCGAAGTGTTTGCTGATTTTTGGCTTGCAGAGGACGGCAGAAAAAACTTTACTTGTTTACTGAGGAGCAAAAAACAACGGATAAAACGCTGATTTTGATGGCGCATTTTGATACAGTAGGTGTGGATGATTTTGCGCGTTACGGCGATGTGAACGTTGCCTTTCAACCTGCGAAATTAGCTGAAGAAATGCAAAAATATTTTGAAGCCAAAAGAGATTTAGATATTTCAGAAAATTCTGCATGGAATGCGCTTAAAAGTGGAGATTGGCTTTTTGGGCGCGGCAGTGTGGATATGAAATCTGGCGTGGCGGTGAATATTGCTGTGTTGAGAGCTTTTGCCAAACCTGACGAGCAAGGCAAGCGTTTGATTGATGAATTAAATGGAAATTTATTGTTACTTGCCTGCCCAGATGAAGAAACAGAATCAGTAGGGGTGTTATCGGCTGTATCCAATTTGTTGAAACTGCGCGAGCAAGAGAAATTAAATTATATCGGCGTAATTAATACCGATTACACAGCTCCGCGTGATGAAAATGAAAAATGCGCGTTTTTATTTATTCAGGCACAGTAGGGAAGTTGTTGCCATCTTTTTTATATTCTCGGCGTGCGCACGCATGTTGGGGAAATCTTTCGTGGGGTAGATGCCTCTCAAATTGCGGCGGAATTGGTTAGCGAGATTAATCTTAACCCGCAATGGTTAGATACTTGGCAAGGGAAGTTGGGGAATAAAGATGTGAGCGAAGTTGCTGTGCCTCCTGTGGCTTTACAAATGCGAGATTTGAAACCTTCATACAATGTTGAGACTGCTGGCGATGCTTTTGTATATGTCAACTGGTTGACATTGCAAATCAATCCGCTTGAAGCGATGAAGATGATGACGAATGCCGCACAACAGGCTTTAGGTCGGGTGGTGAAGCGAGTGCAAGAAAGTTATCAGCACTTTGAAAAATTAGGCGGTCAATCGCAAAAGCCGCCGAAATGGAATCCGCAAGTTATTACTTATGCGGAATTATGCTCACTGGCATCTGCTCAACTGCAAAATAAGAATCTATCTAATTGGATAACAGAAAAAATAAATGCAATTCGAACTCATGCTAAAGATAGCCGCGAGTTAAGTTGTTTGCTGGTGGCAGAATTAGCCAAACTGGCGAAAATAAACGGGCCCGCTGTTGTGACATTTTTTTCGCCGCCTTATTACCCCTCGGTGCTTCCACAAGATGATGAATTGTCGAAAGCCGTGTCATTTGCTTTACATGGGCTGGATGATGTAATTCAATTCCGTCCTTTTTATCCATATATTTCAGATCTAAGCTATTTGCGTTTCGACCATGCCGATGGTTTAGAAGGCTTGAAGAAGTTTATGCCTCTGTTAGGTGCAGATAATAAAGTTTATTTACTCGATTCGTATAAACTAAATGAAATTGAAAAATTGAATTGCCCTGTGATTAATATCGGCCCCTTTGGTAGTGATGCACACGGCTTATATGAGCGAGTATATATGCCTTATTCATTTGAGACTGTTCCACAAATTATTTTTGAAACGATAAAACAGGTTTTTGTGAAATAGTAAAGATAAGCGTAACTTCATACTTACTCAATTGTTAACCTAATGTTTTCACTTTCATAACAGCCTTTATCTTGACAGGTTTCCTGTTTGTTCTTATCATCACGGCTGTTTTACATCTTTCTTTTCCTTTAAAAGAAATAAATTTTAAGTATTAAGGAATATTTATGCGTAATGCCAAAATTGTAGCAACTATTGGGCCCGCTTCTGGGTCAGAAGAGATGTTGGAAAAAATAATAAAAGCAGGTATGAATGTAGCACGTTTGAATTTTTCACATGGCACACATGACCAACATGCTAAAGGAGTCAGCCTGATTCGTGAAGTATCTAAGCGTCTAAAAATGCCAGTGGGGATTTTGCAAGATTTGCAGGGACCTAAAATTCGTGTAGGCAAACTGGATACACCCATGCAACTTTCAATTGGAGAAGAAGTTTGCTTATACGCCACTAATGACCAAAAACCAGATACAAATTGCCAATTAATTCCTGTAGATTTTCGTGAAATTTTTGAATCGGTGCAGGTAGATGACAAATTGCTGTTGGATGACGGCAGAGTTGCCTTGCAGGTGATTTCGGCTCGGGGGCGAGAAGTACATGCTAAAGTGTTGGTGGGTGGGATATTATCTTCTCATAAAGGAATTAATTTACCCGGTGTAAAACTGCGCATTGCGGGTTTCACAGAAAAAGATAGAGCTGATTTAGCTTTTGGTATTTCACAAAATGTAGATGCAGTTGCTATTTCGTTTGTGCGTAGTGCAGAAGATGTTAAAACTGTGCGAGCGGCAATCAAAGAATTTTCAAATGGCAAACGTGAACCAATGCTAATTGCTAAGCTAGAAAAACCAGAAGCCTTGCAGGAATTGGATGCAATCTTAGACGTAGTAGATGGCGTAATGGTTGCCCGTGGCGATTTAGGCGTTGAACTTCCACCTGAACAAGTGCCATCGTTACAAAAAAGAATTATTCAAAAAGCAAATGCAAAAACAAAATTAGTTATTACAGCTACACAAATGCTTGAATCGATGACCGAAAACCCAATTCCTACTCGAGCAGAAGCATCTGATGTAGCCAACGCCATTTTCGATGGTACAGATGCAGTGATGCTCTCGGCTGAAACAGCATCAGGCAAATATCCTGTTGAGGCAGTATCTATCATGTCGCGCATTGTGGTGGAAGCGGAATCTCATTATAAAGAATGGGGCAATGAGCAAGATACTAATCGTACGGGCTTAGAAAGAAATGATGCCGCATCTATGGCGCGCGCCGCTAACACTTTAGCCAGCGATGACGATGTGGAAGCTATTGCAGTTTTCACCATGCGCGGAAGTTCAGCTTGGTTAATGGCAAAAGCCCGCCCGCCCAAACGCATTCTCGGCTTTACACCAGATGAAGCTACATTAAATCAGCTTGCATTTTTATGGGGCGTACAGCCATATTTAGTAGGATATGCCAGCACATTGGATGATATGATTTCAGATGTCGATTCAGTTTTGCTGACTTCGGGCATTGCATCGGGTCATCAAGTTGTTTTAATATGCGGATACCCCATCGGCGACCAACGCCCGCCTAACATGGCGTTACTACATAAAGTAGGAGCAGATGCCACTGTGCAACTGGCTCGTAAGCTGGCACAAAGTCATCTTGGAAATTAACGCCTCCTACAGCGCTGACAGTTGATTCTGTTTCAACTGCCTTTGTTTTGTTTCGAACGTTTTTTTTAATATAAAACATTTTGTGTAAATATATAACAAAAAGCCACAGAGTCATTTGAGAAAAATAAAACATTTTTCTTTTGAGTGATTTCTGTGGCTAAAAAGACTTTTGGGGAGTGGCTAACTTTAAGGGTGAAACATTTGCTAGAAGTTTATTTTTCAAATGTCGCAATTAAAATGCCAATTGTGATTAACACCCCACCAAAAATAAACAAGGGTGTGATTCTTTCGGATAAAAAGAGCCAACCTAGCAATGTGCCAACTACAGGTTGAGCAAAAAAGGTCAGCGAAGCAAGCGTGGCGGGCAATTGTGCAAAAGCGTAATTCCATAAAAACATAGCAATTGCAGTTGAAATGATTCCTAGAAACAATAATCCGCCAATAATGCCTAGTGTAATTTCACCAATACCTTGTGTGTAAATTTCCCAAATACCGAATGTAATACTGGTAGGTAAACCTCCTAATAACATAATCATACTAGATGTTAACACATCAGTATTCTGAGAAACTTTACGGACTAAAACAGAATATAACGCCCAAGTTAACCCTGCCGCCAAGAGACTCATATTTCCCCAAAACAAAGTAGGTGATAGCTCCGCTGTACGTGGGTCAATAACGGCTACGACGCCAAAGGTTGCAATTGTTAAAGCAATAATTTTTTGCCACGTGTTTTTTTCACCTAGTAAGAACGGAGCAAACAACAAAACAAAAGCTGGTGTGGATGATGTTATTAAAGCCCCGTTAGACGCGGTAGACAGTTTTGTGCCAACGAATTGAAAGCCTAAAGAAATTCCATAGCCAACAAAACCAACCCAAAAACTTTTCCAGAAAAATTCTTTACTTGTGATAAAGTTTGGAGTTACTACTGAACCTATAGTTTGACTATTTTGTTGTTTTGTGTGATTTGTTTTTTGAAAATAAATTACAACCCATAAAGCCAATGCGCCCATAGCAAGGCGTATGGTAAGTAAAGAGAAGGGCGGAATCACTTCCAATACCACTTTGCTGACGACATACATACCGCCCCAAATAGCGGCGGCTGTTAGCCCTGAAATTAAACCTGCTAGTGTGTGATGTTTTGTTTGCATAACCCCCCAATTATATCGAAGATGATGATAAGTTTTAGGATATATTCACTGTATAATCCTTATGTAATTATCTCACGAATAAAAAGAAAAAATATGCTTTCAATTGAAAAATGTTCTCCACCTGAAAATACATTTTTACATAATTATTTGATAAACGGAAATTATGTTGATTGTTACGTCACAACCATTGACAAGCAAATCGCTTTCCCCGAATTTGTTTTTGCATTTTATACCACTTGGCTTTTCAAAATAGAAGCATTTATTTTGAAACATACTGTAAAGAAGCCATCGTCAGATGCGGAGGCGAAGAAGTTAGCAAGTGCTGAGATTGATCACTTCGCGGCATGGACTGTTGAGGCGCGTAGCGAAAACGAATTGTTGATGTGTGACATGCTCGCTCGCACACACTCATGGTTTATGATTCACCAAGTTGAAGATAAAACAAAACTATACTTCGGGTCAGCAGTTGTCCCCAAGTCAAGAGGCGAGGGCTTGGGGTTAATCTTCACCTTGTTGTTAGGATTCCATCAAATCTATTCTGTTTTGCTTTTGTATTTTGCGAAACGGGGAGTGGATAAAACGATGGACTAAATCTTTTTCTTAGCCACAGAGGTCAGAGAGTTCTCTGAGAAAAAAACTCAATGGTCTCAGTGATCTCTGTGGCTAAGCCCACAAGATTCGCTACTCTCGCAAAACAAAGGCTCTTGTCAAAATAGAAATTATGTTCTAAAATAAAAATCGAAAGGATGTGACTTATGTTAAATCTTAATTCAGTAATGCTCGGAACAATGCAACCAAAAGTGTTGGCAGATTTTTATGCAAAGGTTTTAGCCAAGCCTGCGGACATGGTTGACGAAGAAAATGGTTTTTGGGGTTGGCAAGTGGGTAGTGCGTTTTTTGGAATTTTGAATCATTCTGAAATGGGCGGTAAGACCAAAGACCCAGGCAGAATTATGATGAATTTTGAAACGGCTGATGTGAAAGCAGAATTTGAACGGATTAAATCTGCTGGGGCGGTTGTGATTAAAGAACCGTATGATATGGGCGGCGGTTGGATTGCAACTTTGGCAGACCCTGATGGTAATTATTTTCAACTGATGACGCCCATGGGATAGGTATTGCCCAATTTCATTTTTCAGTACGCCTCTCTCCCTCACTTCAAACAAAGTTATTCAAATACAACTTGCGTATTCAGGTAACCCGAAAATGAAATAAGTAGCAAAGAAACCAACATCGTGTCTTTTGATTCTAAATCTCTAATTTTGCTGGATGGGTTGCCTGAATGTCTAAGTGATGGATAATCTGAACAAAATTTATATAGGTTTTTTATGGAATCTTTAATTGCTGCATGAGGCCATATTGATAGGGCTTCACATGCTTTGCCTAATGTTTCATTACGATTCAAAGAAAACGATGCGACACCTTCGGCATAATTACTTGCTTTGGTGGCAAATAACAGGTTTTTAAAATCTTTATTTGATTTGAGATCAAGAACAAAAGCCGAATATGATTCCTCGAAATCTGTCATCAACTCTTTTAAGTGCGAATTTTCTTCGTTGATCTCTTGAAGCTGAAGTATATAAATCCGCAAAAGTTCCATGGATTCGAAAACGAAACCGAAATGGTTCTTGAAGGCTATACCGCAAATTGTATTTAGCAACAAATACATTAATTAATTTTTTATACTCTGCTGTAACTTCATTAATATCATATTCCTTCAGGGTAAAGTAAACCTGCTCAAGGAATCTCAAAATTGCTAACTCACCCCGAAAATGTTTGGCTTGAAGTCCTTTGAATTCAATCTCAGCTTTTTCTGGGTCATTAACTATCTCTTCGTACTCACTTTGGGTAGGTTTCTCAAAAACAAAAATCAATGGCTGTGCTATAAAACTTGCACAAAAAAATCAGCGGGAGTCATTTCGTAAGAATTTAGCGGCTCCCAAATATCGCTCCAAGTATGCGCCCAACTATTTTGCATTTCGCCTATCATAAACTTCCCTCAAATAACTTCGACATAGTGTTAGCAAAGAAATCTTCAATTTTTTGAAAAGACAGGCTTTGATATTCTTGCAAATTCTGCGAAGTTTCTACCAAATTCGAGAATTTTCTTTGGATATCTAAAGGAGGGACGATAACTGGTTATTTTTTCAAAAATACCTTTACTTACGATTCCCTTCATGCCACCAGATGAAGAACCTTTAATTTTTTCTCTCAGCGCAAGAATTTGCGCATACAGAAAAAATGTATCTATAAACTCATGGGGAGTTATAGAGTTAATTTGCTGATTAAAAGCTACCTCTCTGTCAGCGATTGCGGCATTCCCAATAGTGCTTGAATTTCCAGCAATGCAGGTTACCAAAACTGAACCTTTGGCAGCTATGCGTCCAATCTTCTTACCTTCTTTGGATAAATAAACCTCAGCACGAGTGAGAAAATGCGACGGTGTATTAAATATTATCGGATTTTATCCATTCAATTTCGTCGCCATAAAACTCTCTTCGATTAGTTGGGGAGTGTTTCCAGTTTTTACTATTCCAATATCTTTGATCTTTAGCGTTTTCCATTGGCTTTTCATTAAAAGCTGGATTTCCAAACATCTTATTAAACAAGGCAGGGATAAATTGCTTCATTCGGAACTCTGCTTGAAGCCTTAATTTTTTGATATGCTCAACATCACTTAATAAAAGCACTATTTTTCTTTGGGTTTCCAACGAAGGGAGCGGGATAATTAGCTTTTCAATTCCAGAATTTGAAATGGCTTTCTGGGTAGAGCCAGTACAGTAAGAATCTTTTAAGTTGTTGAAATAATCAGACAAGAACCAATATCTCAAGTAATCTGGAAGGATTTGTTTCGTTGGTCTACACACTGCAAAACCTGTTGAAAATACATAATCGCTATACTTTGCGTTTATTTGTAAAACCTTTTGCGTATTCTGCATGCGCGCAAAAATTACATCCTCAGTTTTTACTAAAACATCCGCTCTGGACGGTCTGCCTTCAAATGTGATGTCAGTTTTGCCGACAATATCACCATCTTGAACATCGGCTGTTGCAATATAAGCTCTTAGCCCATCAAATGGTAATACGCGGTCACTCGTAACAGCAGCAACTTCATTCAATTTAACAAGTCGATATTTGGTAGAAAAGCTCACTTTTCTAATTCTCCAAGTAATTTATTCGTGAGAATTAATATCTCTTGCTCTATTTTATTTACATCACTCAAAATACTTTTAGGATCTTCATGCTCAATAACCTGAGGGATAATTGATTTAAAACGACTCAGTGCCAGCGAGCGGTCTTCGTTTTCCAATATCTTTATAACTGGCACTCTGAATGAATTCTTTCCTTCTTCACGGTTTTGCCATTTACTAACAATATCAGGAATATCATTTTCTGGCACTTCAGCTCGTTTATCATCGAGTGAAAAACCATCAGCAGTCAAATCATAGAACCAAATAAAATCATCTTTTTTCCGTTTTGCTTTACTTCTGTCAATTATTAGAATAGCAGTACCTACTCCAGAATAAGGCTTGAAAACCCCAGAAGCAAGATTTATCACAGCTTGCAACCCATACTCATTCACAAGTAATTCTCGAACCTTAATTGCGGCTTTGGTTCCTCCAAACAATACACCATTAGGAACAATTACACCTGCGCGACCTGTAATTGAGAGATGGTCTATAAACCACTTTACAAAACAACAACTCTGTAGCGCGAGTGTCAAGGTTTTAAATCAGCGAGAATGCTCTCTTGTTGGATTTTTCCCGCAAAAGGCGGA
>LMZR01000020.1 GCA_001567105.1 Chloroflexi bacterium OLB14 | reverse complement strand
ATGTCATCCTATATAAAAGTAGGGACACAGCTATGCTGTGTCCCTAAAAAACATCAAACCTTATGGAGCAGCAGCGGCACTTAAACCTTCCATGCCTTCCAACAATTGAGGCAAGTACCAAACTTGTTGATCAGAAGCAACTTCCCCATCTGCAAGATACGCGGTTCCATCTTGCAAATTAAGAGGTCCTGTCCACAAGTTCAATCCACCTGCTAATTCAGTAGCAAATTCATCCACCATCTTAGCGGCATCTTCACTTAATGCGGGTCCATTCACCCAACCAACTGATGATGTATCGTGGTTATTGATATCAGACCAATCTGGTCCAACCCAAACGAATTGAGATTTCCAAGTGCCGTCTATAATAGATTGCGCGGCTTTCAAATACTCAGGAGCCCAGTTGAAATATGGAACACCCAAACAAATTTCTGGAGCGGCATCACAAGCATTGACATAATCATAAGCTATAGCAAAAGAAGGCGTGCCTTCAGCAGTTAACTTTTGTGCCTCGCCTACATTCACCGAATTATCAATGCCTGAAATAACCACATCATAACCAGTGGTATAAAAATCATTAGATACTTGAACAGGGTCAAGTGTAACCCCAGGGATATTAAACCAGAAACCAATCCAAGTGACTTTGAATTCCAAAGTAGTTTCAGCACCTGATTTTTCATGGCAGTATTTTGCGCCCAAATAAGCCGAGGCGGCAAGGCGGCGAGTTTCATCGTTAATCAATGGTCCTAAATAACCAATCTTACCAGTATCCGAAGTCAGAGCAGCGGCACAACCTGCCATCATCTTTCCATATTCCATACGCCCCATAATATTCATTAAGTTAGGAATTTCTTGATACGCTTTTCCATCAGGCCATACTTGGTCACCAGAAGCCATAATTACAAATACATCAGGATGAGCCTGAGCAAAGGCTGTGGAGGCGTCCTTCATATCATCTGAATTAAAGATAACTAATTTTGCACCCTGCGCAACTAATTCTTCAGCCAATTGATCAGGTGTAGTACCTGGTCTATCGGCAGGGTTTACTTTATCCAAATAAACCATCTTAGCATTAAGCTTTTCTTCCAAATATTGCCCTGCTTCATAATGGGCTTGGCTCCAGCCACCATCATTATAAGGACCTACCATCAACAAGCCAAACACAAGCTGTTCAGCAGGTGCATCCGTAGCAGGTGCATCTGTAGTCACTGCTTCCGTGGCAGGTGCATCTGTAGCAGGCATATCTGTAGCTTCGCCTGATGGTGCACAAGCCGAAAGCACAAACACAAAAACAAACAACAAACTGACAAACCGAGCAAAATTTTTACGCATACTTCTTCTCCTTATAAAAATATTGGATACGACAAAAACAAAGTAACCTCAATTCCAGACTGAGCCTCCTTTCAATTGTCTAAACAAGTTTATCAGAATCTCCTCAATTTGTGAAGAATGTAACTTATACAAACCATCTTTTGATACAAACTTGTAGGAGAATTTACTCGCATTCAAATTCGCTTCTTACTTGACTTATAGTTGTTGACTGTTCCAACGAGCTTTCGGTTTCTCTTTCAATTCTGCTCCACAATTTGCATAACAACGGAGCAACATAATTTTTTGAAACTTTATAACTTTCTCTTGATAATTTTACCGCTTTTTCCCAATTACCGACATGTGCATAACCTTCAATATAAACAAATCTTTCCACAGGATCGTTGGGCGTATCACCTAATGCAAATGCTTCTTCGGCAATATCAACTACTGCTTGCCAATCTTTTCTCTGGCGTGCTAACTCGGCTTGTGAAAAGTAATAACACCAATCTTTTTCAGGTTCAGTTCCATATAACTGACTCGGCAATTCATACGCTTTATCAAACAAAATCACATTTTGATTTGTATATTTTGCCACATCTCTTAACGCAGGTGGAAGCAAACGATTATTCTCTTCCACTTCGGGGTCTAATACACGGAAGCAACTCGGTGGCTGAAAATAAAACAGCAATGATGTTGCTTGTATTCCCATAAAATGTTGGACCAATATAATACAACTCATGTGGTTGACCTGGTTCTACACTTGGCAAAGTTTTGCCAACGCGAAATGAAGCGTAATACAAAATCAAATTCATTTGTTGGGGTGGTGAATAAATCCAATTGAGTGGACCTGATAATGAATTATCTGAAAAATATGTGACGGGAAAATCATTGACTAACAAAATTGTCCCTTTTTCAAAATTCGGGATTCGTTCGGTCATTTGCCAGAATAATTGTTTTTGAGTTAACCAATCACGGCGATAAGCATCTTCTAGTTGAAACTGTCTGCTACCTGCAAAGCCAACTAATAAAGCAACTAAAATAATTTGAGTCTTTTGATTCTTAATCAATGAAATTAAGTATGCCAACAAAATACTCGACCCCAACATAAACGGAAGCATGAATCTATCCATTGAAAAATTAAATTGAGGCATGTTACCACTCACCCAAACTGCGCCACCTGCTAACCCCCACAAGATTAAGCCGAGCAAACCCATATTATTTATATTGCTATGACTCAAGTCGCCGCCGAGGACGGCGGCTCTAGCGGTGGCGTTGCTCTTTCCGCCGTCCTCGGCGGAAAGGATGAAGAGATAAATGCCGACAATCAAAATTGTGACAATCAATAACACAAGCATCAACGTCAATGTAAGTGGACCAAAACCCGTTAATCCAACATTCAAAAATGGGTTAAGCCATGCTTGAAAAACTGTGCGCCAAAAACTTAAGAATACGTTATTGATAAACAACATAACGCCTGAGAAAAAGTTTTCTTTGAAAGCATCTAACAAAACATAATCGTAACTTGCGTTTTGATAAGTGAAGAAAAATGTGCGCCAAATCGTCACGCCAAGAAAAATGCCGAAGTATGGCAGAAACAACTTGATGGTCGTAATGAGGCGTTGTTTTACATCCCCAGATAAAAAATTGATAGAAGATAATCAATCTAGCAAATTCTAAAAAATAAAAATATTCCATCGTTATCAAATTGACGAATGAAAAAAAGTATGAGGCGATAAATAATGGCAGGCGATATTTTTCAGATTGCAAAGCAAGCAAGGAAAGATAAAACGAAAATAAAAGTGCGGAAAGCACAATATAAAAATGGCTGTACATAAAAGCGATGAAGTGTTGCCCCATGCCAGAGTAGACAAGAAAAAAACAAACTTGCCCATAAATTTTGTTTTTGGTTATTTGGATATAAGGTGCATAAAATTTTCCATAATAAAAATGCAGTCAGCCAACGTAAAAAAAATTGCAAGCAATTGCCAAGCCCATGGATTTGCGCCGATAATTGGCATGGTGATTTGATAAATCATGCCCCAAAACGGGCGACTAGTTGAAAATGTTTTTGTTAAAACATCTGAGCCCAAACGAAAATACGTCCACATCCATGGAAATTCATCCCAGTAAAAACCGCGTTGCCAGAAAAATAATCCGTACACGAGGATGGCGATGAAAAATAAAAAGTATGGTGTGGTGTGTTTTGTGAATGTGATGTTGTTTAATTGGTTGAGAAATTTTTTCATTAATAAAAATCCGCTAATCATCACTAATTTGCACTAATCTTTTAATTTCGTGAAGATCGGCGTAGATTAGCGGATATAAATTTACGGGACAATCCAAGTACCTGTTTCTTTTTTCAAGGCACGCCCAATATTTTCGGGGTTGGTAATCAAGGCTTCTTTACCGCCGTTTTCTAAATACCAAATTGCGGCTTGAATTTTTGGCGCCATTGAACCTTTAGCAAAATGAATACCTTCTTCTAAATATTTTTTTGCTTCAGTCACTGTAATTTTATCAAGCCATTGTTGATTTGGTTTGCCGAAATTGATGGCAACTTTTTCAACAGCAGTGGCAATCAAAAATAAATCTGCTTTTATTTTTTGTGCAAGTAATGACGAGGCAAAATCTTTATCAATCACTGCCGCCACACCTTGCAATTCGCCATCGCTTCGTTCTATTACTGGAATTCCACCACCACCCACTGTGATAACAATTTGCCCAGCATCTAATAATAATTTAACCGAATCAAATTCTACAATTTCTTTTGGAAGTGGTGATGCAACGACTCTACGCCAGCCTCTGCCTGCATCTTCCACCACCGACCAATTCATTTCTTTTTCACGGCGTTTTGCTTCGGCTTCATCCATAAACGAGCCAATCGGTTTCGTTGGTTTTTTGAAAGCATTATCATTTGAATCAACTAACATTTGCGTCACAATCGTAGCGGCTTTTTTATTTATTTTGCGTTTGAAAAATTCATTTCGCAAAGCTTGTTGTAATTCATAACCGATTGCGCCTTGCGAATCCGCACCACACACATCGAGTGGGACTTCGTGCATGCCTTCAACTTTTGCGGCGATTTCAGAACGCCTCAAGATGAACCCAACTTGGGGACCGTTTCCATGACCGATTGCTAATCCCCAGCCCGCTTCGATCATATCTACCAAATGAACAGCCGTTTCACGAAGCGCAACTTCTTGATCTTCTACTGTGATATGTTTATCATCTTTGATTAAAGCATTACCGCCAATGGCGACGACTGCGAGTTTGGTTTGACTCATAATTATTCCTTATGTTTATTTATAAAGGTAAACAAGTAGACAGGTACACAGGTGTTTAATTCTGTTACTTGTCTACTTATTTTCTTGTGTGCCACTTAAGACATTGTCAATGCCATCACTGCCTTTTGAGCATGTAAGCGATTTTCGGCTTCATCATAGACGACAGAATGTTTTCCATCAATTACGCCATCTGTTACTTCTAAACCTCTATCTGCTGGTAAACAGTGCATGTAAATAGAATCTTCTTTGGTTAATTTCATACGGCGTTCATCGGTAATCCATGATTTGTATTTATCAATCAAGGCTTTACCTTCTTCTTTACCTGTTGTAGTTAACAACGGTCCCCATGATTTTGGATAAACAACATCAGCATCTTTGAAGGCTTCGTCCATGTTATCGGTCACGTCAAAACCAGTGCCATATTTTTTAGCATTGTCTTTGGCTTGTTGCATAATGTCAGGCATTAACTTAAACTCAGGTGGATGAGCCAAGACCACGTCACAACCGAAGCGGGTCATTTGTAAAATCAAAGATTGAGGTACAGAAATCGGTTTGCTATATGATGCGGCATACGCCCAAGAGACGACAACTTTTTTCTTTTTCAAATCACGTCCCTTTTTTTCTTGAATGGTCATTAAATCTGCCAAGCACTGAAAAGGATGATACACATCACATTGCATGTTGAGAATTGGCACGCGACTGGCTTTAGCAACATCGTTGATGTATTGATTGCCAAATTGCCAATCACATTGACGAATGGCAATGCCATCAAAATATCTGCCAAAAATTTCGCCAATTTCTTTAGCAGTATCACCGTGTGAAATTTGAGTCGTTTCACTGTCAATAAATGCGGCGTGACCACCAAGTTGTGCCATGCCTGCTTCAAATGATCCGCGTGTGCGCGTGGATGTGAAAAAGAATAGCATTGCCAAAACTTTATCGCGCAACAAAGCATGTGATTCGCCTAAGGCACGTTTACGTTTCAAATCCCATGCTACATCTAAAACTGTTTCGACTTCTTCTTTAGTGAAATCTAAATCACCGATGAAGTCACGTCCTCTAAAATTTGTTTGCATATATTTAGTCTCCTTGTTTTTTTTATTTCTTACGGTGGTCGAGTGATTCCGAATGAAATGAGGAATGTATCGAGACCACATTGTTAAATTTATTTTTTACCTATTCATGTTGGTTTCGATACGCCCTCAAAAAGCATTCGGGCTACTCAACCAACGGGTTTACTTTGAAACTCGAAGTACAACGCCTTTTACAAATTTATCTTTCTCCCAATACAATCTTGCACCTTCACAATGACTGGCTTCATCACCCCAAGTGGAATAATCTTCATCAGGCAAACAAGCCACTACACCTAATTCAACTACGCCACCATGATTCACCATCAAGGCAGAACCGCCATCTGAAATTTTATTGAGAATGCTGGTGTAATAATCAAATAATTGATAAGCATATTTCGTGGCATGCCCATCTCGTTTAACAATTTCAGAATAATGAAAATAAGGCTGGGGCCAAGGTGCTTCTGCTTCTACAAGTGCGCCATAGGTACTCATTAATTCAGTTTGTTCATTCACAGCAAAGCCCATTGCAATAGCAGTTTCTAACGCACGCGTTAATGTTGATGTAGCAACATAATCAAATGGACCCAAGCCCTGCCCAACCAAGCGAGCAAGATTCAAACCTTGCTGACTCAAATGTACGCTAGGTTTGGAGCGAATAGAATGTCGGCGAATTTCTAAAATTTTCATTTAATCAAACTCGGCAAGATTGCATAAAACTCAGTCGCTTTGACCATATCATCCAACGAAACAGAATCGTTGACGGTGTGTGCAGTCTCTTCATCCCCTGGACCAAAACCGATAGATGGAATGCCTGCTTTGCCTGCCCAATAGATTCCATTTGTGGAGAAGTTCCATTTTCCGCTTTTCGCTTCAGGCAGGCCGATTTGCTGGCGTGCTGTTTGTGAAGCTTGTACTAGCGGATGATTTTCCTCTAACGCCCATGCTGGGAAATATTTATCCACAGGGAAAACAAAACCTGTATAAGATGGTTCATCATAAAATAATTCTTCTAACTTAACTGTATCTTTATATTCAGCAGGGATTAAATCTTCCACTTGTTTTTTCACAACTTCTTTTGTTTCACCAAAGGTCATTCTTCTATCTATATAAATAACTGCTTCATCAGGCACAGCATTGATAGAGGGAGTCTTGACGTGCATATCTGATACTGTAATTTTTCCATGACCCAAAAATTCATGGTCGCCTAGTTTTGGTTCTAAATCTCTAATGCCTGCAATGATTGGTAACAATTTATAAATAGCATTATCGCCCAAGTGATTACTAGCCGCATGTGCAGATTTTCCTTTAGAGGTAACTTTCATCTCCAAACGCCCTTTGTGACCGCGATATGTCAGCATTTTCGTTGGTTCGCCAATCACCACAAAATCAGGTTTAACTTGTGGGTCAACTTCAACAAATGTGTTAGGAGCAATGCCATCACACCACTCTTCCATATTGCCGAAGTAATAAGCAGTCCAGCCATCTAATAGACCTAAATCTCTTGCCATAGCCAAACCATAAATCATGCCAGGCGTTGAGGCTTTTTCGTCACACGCACCACGCGCATATAAAATTCCATCTTCAATTTTTCCTTTAAACGGATCCCACTTCCATTCACTTGGGTCACCAACGCCAACTGTATCAATATGCGAATCATAGACAATGACTCGTTTACCGTTTCCAATTCTGCCAATGGTGTTGCCCATTTTGTCAAAACGAACTTCGTCAAAACCTAATTTTTTCATTTCGGCTTGCACGCGTTCACCCACTGGACCAATCTTTGAATCCATGCTGGGAATTTCGCAAATCTCCAACATGAATTGAATCATATCTTCGCGCGCGGCTTGTACACGTTTTTTGAATTTCTAAAACTTTATCTGACATATTAGCTCCTAATAATTATGAATTGCAACCTTCAATCTTTCAACTCTTCTATCCATTTCCAACTCGTCTAACAATATGAAAATGAAAATAACCAGGGATAAAGTAACTCAAAGAATAATCAACCACTTTGTTATTCTCATCAAACAAATGTGAACTGAAATGCAGCAACACATCACCACGTTGAATTTCTAATTGCTTTGATACTTCAGCAGTTCCATCAATAGCACTGATATCCGCCCGAGAAGAGACAAGTGAATCGCCACGTGCCAACAAGAAGTCTAAAACTGAGCCGTTAAAATTAGCAGGCAAATCATCGGGGTGCAAAACACTTTCAGGCAGAATATCAATCAAATAAGCAACAGGTCTGCCCTCAGCACGGATGATGCGACGCACGCGAGTCAATTTTGTATTCGCATGAACTTTTAACACCGATTTTGTTTCATCATCTGCAACAATAGTTTCAACCACTAAATCACTAACTGTTGTTTTCAAGCCCTGACGTTTCGCAACCGTTTCAAGGCTTTCTAAAACTTCCAAGCCACTATCAAGTGCTTTTATTTTTCCAACCACATACGTTCCAGAGCCCTGTTTACGACGAATTAACCCTTGCACTTCAAACGTGCGAATGGCTTCACGTAAAGTGGCACGGGATACACCTAATTGCTTTGCAAGTTCAGGCTCATTCAACAAACGCTGTCCAGCTGGAGTCTTGTCAATTAATTCAGCAAGATCTGCTTGCAGACGCTGAAAAGGAAAATTATTTGGCATATTAATATATCCTTATAAAAACTCAGTCATCCAACACATCTATAAAATCAAACTTGGTTACATCCACCAAACCTTTATCTGAAATTCTTAATTCAGGAATCACCACCAACGCTAACAAACTCAATTGCATATTTGGGTTATTCAATTCACTGCCGCACATTTTGAAACCATCTAACACAGTGGCTGTTTTCTTCGCAACCACATCAGCATGTTCATTAGACATCAACCCCGCAATTTGCAATTCCACCAAACCAATTACCTTCCCATTCAACACCACCACTTGCCCGCCACCACATTTTGCCAATTCATTCGCCGCCAGCGCCATACATTCATCATCAGTTCCCACCACAAGCATGTGATGACTATCATGCGCAACTGTTGAAGCAATGGCACACTTTCTAGTAAAGCCAAATCCACTGGTCAAGCCAACTACAACTTTTCCAGTACCTTTATGTCTTTCTACTAATGCAATTTTTGCTAAATCATTTTTGATATCTGATTTAACTTGATTCTCTTCCACTGTCACTTTCATTTTTAGATGACGAGTCGGAGCCTGATTTTCAATGACTCCAATCACATGCGCTTCAATCTCTGACCCATTACTGGCTCTGCTTCGTAAAACAAAATCTTGGCTGACAAATTTTCGCTTAACCTTTACAGAATTCGTCACCCACTTGGGATATTTCACAACAGGTAATTTGATTTGCCATTCATTATTTTCTGCAATCACAACGCCTTTTGCAATTACAGTCTCTGCTTTGAAGTTCATCAAATCATTGACTAATAAAATATCTGCATATCTGCCTGGCGCAATCATGCCCATTTCTTTACTGACGCCAAAATGTTCTGCTGTGTTAATCGTCATCATTTGGATGGCAGTCATAGGGTTTAATCCCTCGCTAACAGCGTGGCGAAGGACGCGGTCCATGTGCCCTTCATCAGTTAAGGTTGCGGCGTGTGAATCGTCAGTACAAAGGATGAAGTGTCTTGAATCCAATCTTTTTTCAGTAATCGCTTTCACTTGTGCCGCCACATCAAACCAAGCCGAACCATATCGCAACATCGCTTTCATGCCCTGACGAACTCTAGCAATAGCATCATCCATGCGCGTGCCTTCATGATCATCTTCTGCGCCACCTGCCACATAACCATGAAACGGGATACCTAAATCTGGCGAAGCATAATGCCCTCCAATTGTTTTGCCCGCCGCATGTGTAGCAGACATTTCATCCAACATTTTTTTATCGCTCATAAACACGCCTGGAAAATTCATCATCTCACCCAAACCGATAATGCCTTTCCACTTCATAGCCTGTTCAACTTCTTTTGGTCCAATTGATGAGCCTGGTGTTTCAAGCCCTGGCGCAGATGGCACGCATGAAGGCATTTGTACCCAAACATGAATTGGTTGTTTGAGTGCTTCATCTACCATTAACTTCACACCTTTGAGCCCAAACACATTTGCAATTTCATGCGGGTCAATAAACATACCTGTTGTGCCACGCACTGCCACTGCTCGCACAAATTCGGTGACTGTTACCATGCCAGACTCAACGTGCATGTGACCATCTAAAAGACCTGGCACTAAATATTTTCCATTGGCATCAATTACTCTAGTTTTCTTACCAATGGTATGGCTTGCATCTCTACCAACAAATGCGATTCTTTCATTGATAATAGCAATATCTGTATTTGGGATAATTTCTCCAGATTGCACACTGACCCATTTACCATTTTTGATAACAAGGTCGGCAGGCTCTCTCCCCATAGCAACATCAATTAGTGATTTAGTGAGTTTGGTAGAAGATGTCATAAATTCTCCAATTTACTAGCAAAGTTTCTATTGATTAACTAAAATAATTCCAATAATAAACAGGATGAACATAATTACTGGTGAAAACAAACTCCAAGCCATCATCTTATTATTCTTATAAACTGCATAAGCCGAGCCTAGTTGCAACAAAGGTAAAACAACAATAATTCTTGTGTTTGGTGAACCACCAAAATAATACACAAATGGCAAGAATAAAACTGCGCCAATGATAAGAAACCAGAATTTGTTTTTTACAAGACCAATGATAGACAACACCAACGAAAGTATTGTAGCAAGCCAGAAAATTATAAGGGGCAGAAAATCCATCTTTTACCTTTCAATTTTCTAACTCAACAATCTCTTTGCCGCTTTGTTATGCTTTTCGATTAATTTACCTTCGTCCACTGTCACTAATTGACCTTCTCTAACCACAAACTTTCCATTGACTACTGTGTAATCCACGCGCACAGGTTGACCAAATACAACTGCTGAAACAGAATCATGCATCCCTGCAAAACCAAGTTGATTTAGATTCACTGCAAAAAAGTCGGCGCATTTTCCAACTTCTAAACTGCCAATATCATTTCGTCCTAATACATTCGCGCCGCCGCGTGTGCCTAAATATAACGCTTCTCGGGCAGTCATTAATTTTCTATTCGGGTCATTTGATAAGGAATAACCAGTTATCCCCTCTTTAACTCTTGAAACCAACATCGCATTTCTCACTTCGGCTAATAAATGCGAACCATCATTTGAAGCAGAACCATCTACACCCAAGCCAACATTCACACCTGCTTTTCTATATTCTTTAATTGGCGCAATGCCAGAAGCCAAACGCATATTTGATGTTGGACAATGTGCGACACCGCAATTATGTTTTGCAAAAACTTTTATCTCTTCGTCATTAACGTAAATTGCATGAGCAAACCAAACATCATCACCCACCCAATCCACTGCTTGCATATAACCCACTGGGCGATGACCAAATTTCTGTAAACAAAATTGTTCTTCATCTTCGGTCTCTGCTAAGTGAGTGTGTAAATGCACGCCGTATTCTCTGGCTAATTTTGCAGATTGTTTCATCAAATCAGTTGTCACTGAAAATGGTGAGCATGGAGCAAGCACGATTTGCGTCATAGCGCCATGTTCTTTTTGATGATATTTTTCTATCAGCCGTTGCGAATCTTTGAGTATCGCTTCTTCCGTGTCGACAACCGAATCTGGTGGCAACCCGCCTTGTGACTCACCCAGACTCATCGAGCCGCGCGAAGCCTGTAGCCGAAGACCAAGTTGAAGTGCCGCATCAATTTCATCGTCAAGTTTTGAGGCGTTTGGATAAAGATATAAATGATCAGATGCGGTAGTGCATCCTGAAAGGGCGAGTTCGGCTAATGCGGTTTGAGTCGAAATAAAAATATCATCGGGTTGAATCTTTGCCCAAATGGGATATAAAGTTTTTAACCAGTTAAATAAATTTGCATCTTGTGCGGCAGGCACAGCCCGCGTGAGGGTTTGATAAAAATGATGATGCGTGTTGATAAGCCCAGGCAAAACGACATGATTTTTCAAATCCAAAATTTCATCGGCAGTGGTTGGCAGTTGCGAAATAAAATCAACTTGCTCAATCACTCCATCGCGAATAAACATTCCGCCATTTGGAATTTCAGTTTGCTTATCATCCACCGTGACGATGTGCGCGTTTTTGATTAATAGAGTAGCCATGTGGTTTGAGTAGTCGCTCGGTTGAATTAGTCTAGTTGTCTGACAAATTGAGTTTAGCAAAAAAAAGAGCGGATGTCAATTTATTTTTTATAGCCTTTGACAGACTCTCAAGAGACTTTGCAAGTCCTCACCTTGTAAAGTTGGGGCATGAAAGTAATTTCCATTCTCTTGGCATTTCTCAATTCAATCTTTGGCGCGTTGCTGATTCTCTCTTGCATATCCGCTAGTGAAACATTGGGTTGGGTCACAACCAAAACAGGCGCAGGCATTCTGGCTTTATATTTTGGGATTCTCACTTTCAAAGATGCAGTGCAACCGATTAGTCAAAGTCGCATGGTATTAAATGCCTTATTGATTGTGATTATTAGCGTCTCTGCTCTAATGTGGGGAATTCATTGGTCAATTTCTAGTGGTGATATTAAACTGACGCTTCTAATATTTAGCGGAAGTTTATTCGTGCAAGGTTTAACTTCTATTTTAGGAATGCTTCAACCTGAGTAATGAACCATACTAGAAGGGCTTGACAAGTAAAACATCTGTTCTATAATCAAACGATGTTCACAAGCCTAAAAACACTCTATCACCAATTCCCCTCAAAATTTTGGATTATCCTGCTAGCCGTTTTTATTGATAGCATCGGCTCAACACTACTCTTCCCTTTCTTTTCACTGTACATCACAGAACGTTTTAACGTCGGCATGACTCAAGCAGGCATGGTACTAGGGTTATTTTCCATCTTCGGGGTAATTGGCAACATCATCGGCGGAGTATTAACCGATAAATTTGGACGCCGAAAATTAATCATCTTCGGCTTAGTGTTTAGTGCTTTTAGCACGCTTAGTCTCGGCTTCGCAACTTCATTAGCCATGCTATATCCATTAGCAATATTTATCGGCATATTATCTAGCATTGCGGGTCCAGCGCACCAAGCCATGATGGCAGATATTTTAGATGAACATCAACGTCAAGAAGGTTTTGGCTTATTGCGCGTCACTAATAATCTATCATGGATCATCGGACCAAGTATTGGCGGCTTTCTTGCCAGTCGTTCATATATGTTGCTCTTCATTATGGATGCTGTCGTCAGTTGCATTGTAGCCTTTATCTTTTATCAATTTATGACTGAAACAAAACCACAAAATCAGCATGAAGAAAACAAGCCAAAAGAATCTCTTTTACAAACCATTGCAGGTTATGGCACAGTCTTCAAAGATTTTGGCTTTACAGCCTTTGTGTTAGCCGCTATTTTGATGAACATGGTTTATCAGCAAATGTATAACTCGCTGTCTATCTTCCTGCGTGATAATCACAACATGGATCCACAAAGTTATGGTTTTCTAATGACTACCAGCGCTATCACCGTCATCCTATTTCAAATTTGGGTCTCACGCAAAATCAAACATCGCCCACCATTCTTAATCATGGCATTTGGTTCACTATTTTATATGCTTGGCTTTAGTATGTTTGGTTTTGTATCCTTATATTGGTTATTTATATTAGCCATCTTCATCATCACCATTGGCGAAATGTTCGTTGTGCCAACCAGCCAAACATTAGCGGCAAATTTTGCACCTGTTGAAATGCGTGGTCGTTACATGGCAATCTTTGGTATGGCATGGTTATTACCATCCACCATCGCCCCCACTTTAGCAGGCTTAGTACTTGATAACCTCAACCCAAATTTACTTTGGTACATTGGCGGTATATTATGCATCATCGCCGCTTGTGCTTTTTATGGGCTACATATAAAAATCGGCAAACAAGAAAAATTTATATCAATCAAAGCCTAAGGCAATTGTTTTTTTCTTTTTCATAGATGCATATCTCGAAAACAGATGCACCCACCACGGCGATAACTTCATTTTATACTTTGCCTGCTTGATGACTTTCCGCATCTCATCTGGACCGTCAAACTGGTTCAGCTCCATCAGCGACGTCCCCACTTCAAACGCCACGTGCGCATCCGAGCCGACAGTGCCAGCAAGATTATATTTTTCGGCAAATTGTTGCGCCTGCACATTAAACATGGGATTCATACAACGGGCATTAAAAATTTCAATCGCATCTACTTGATGAATAATGTCAAGCAAATCTTTTTCATCCCAACCACCTTTTCTTAACCTATCAAATGGATGAGACACACTAATAAACGCGCCTTGTTCCTTTAATATCTTAATGGTCTCTTGCGGTGTTAAGCCTGCGGGAATTTCTTCTTGCACATAAGCCGCCAAAAGCTCTCCACGAGTAGTCATAATTTCCTCGCCCACAATGACCAACTGAGGGTCAAGCGAATGAGCCTCAACTGCTCCTAGAATCGAATTATGGTCAGTGACCACTACTCTGTCCAAGCCTTTTTTCCTAGCAGTTTTTATCAAATCAATAGGCTTGGTGAGCGAATCTTTTGAGGCGTTGGTGTGGCAGTGAAATTCAAGTTTGAGCATAAATCAATTTTACCAATTCATTCAATTTTGATTTAGAATCAAGGAATATGCTCAAAAAGGCATTTTCGAAATTCAAATTAATGTTTAGCATCCCTTACAGAGTTTTGTTAGGGATTGTAATAGTTTGGCATATCGTACAGTGGGCTTTAGGAATTGAGTTTAATTATCGTATAACAATTGCAACTTTAATTGTTGATATTACTGTCACCATTTTGTTATTTAATTGGCTCACTTATTTTTTTGCTCAATTTGTTTTACCAATTCATAAACCTCAAGAACGCAAAGAAATTTACACGCGTATAAAAGATTTTAAGTCAGGCAAGCGCGGTCCAATTTTATTTATCAAAAACGGGCAAGTGGTTGAACACGAAAATGAAATTAATAAAAAAGGGCTGGGCGTTTTGGTGTTAGATACTGCCAGTGCTGTGGTGCTACGAACCGATGCAAACATTGTCGGGGCGGTTGGTCCGGGTATTCGCTTTACCAAGAAAAATGAATACATCATCAAAAGTGTTAACCCTAAAACAAATAAACTCGAATCTATTGGTGTAGATTTAAGAACACAGTGGAGGTTTTTAGGCTTACCACCAGATTATAAACTTCCGAACCCGAACTCCAGCGGATATCAACGAGCGTTACTTGAAATGGAGAAATTACGCGGTCAAACCGCAGGCTTAACCCGTGATGGCTTTGATGTATATGCTTATATTAGTATTCGTTTTAGGATTAAACGAGACGAGAAAAAATAACGAACCTACACAAAGTGATGTATTAACTCGTTTTGGATACAATTCACAAGCAGTGACAAATGCGATTACACGCGAAGTAATTGAATTAAATACATTTGAAAATAAAAAAGTACGCATTTCATGGAAAGAATTGCCAGAACATTTGGTGGTGAATCTATGGCGTGAATATGTGCGCAAGTTCAAGTTAGAAGAATTATTTACAGAAAAAGATAACTTTAGCAATTTACAAAACATAGAATATAAAATTAATCAACACGTCACAAAGGAACGCGTTAATCCATTAGATGATATTGGCTCACCAGGTGGTGCAGGCAGGCAAAAAATAAGCCGTGAATATGCTCAACTGCAAGCACGCGGGCTTGAAATTCTTGAAGTTCGCATTCATTATGTTTCTTTCAAAAGTGAAATGGAAGAAAAAATTGTCAGCCAATGGAAAAACGATTGGTTGCTGGTTGCTAAACGAGGCGAAGAACTGATTAAAGAAAAAACAGCACTCATAGAGACAGCCTCGCGCAATGAAGCCCTCAAACGTTTTGCAAGGGTATCCACTCAAAAATTTAATGAAACCTTAGCCAAACCTGTAGATATTTACACCACTTTGCAAGATTTAGTTGAACCACTTAAAGAAAATTTACTACCTCAGAATCATCCTGAAAATCAAGTGGATGCTACACTCAAAAAATTAGATGATATTTTGAAAAGACTGTTGGTGTTAAAACATGATCAGCAACGTCGTCAAGATGGAGGGGATGTTCGATGATACGCCTTAGTGAACGCCGCGCTGATACAATTTATGGCTTTAGCAAAAAAAGCGTTGAATTTAGACGCCTTTGGAGGGGTATTGTTGCCATTGGCTTATTTTTGGGTTTAAGCCTGCTAGCAAGTTTAATTTCATATAATCAATTTAATTCACCCACTCAAAAAAATTCCTTACTGGTATTAAATGCCGTTAAATATTTGCCTTTGCTTTGGGCTGTTTACAAAACTGCCAAAAATCAAGCCGCACAATATTTAGATGATATTTACGAATTAAACGACGTCAGCCTGGCAGAATCTTTTATAGAAAATGTTGCTTTTGGAGGCAAGGAAGAAAGCCTTTCTTTCAATTTTATGAAGAAAAGCACAGATGAAGAGGATGACGAAGAGGAAGAAGACGTCGAAGAGGAAGAAGATTTCGCTACTCAAAGCAAAGCAAAACAAAGCAGTAGCGATGGGAAAATAATTATCAACGAAGGCAAGGTGATTAAACAGGATGAGAAATCGCCTCTTATTCTGATTGGCGGGCCTGGCTATATTAAAGTAAATCTCGGTAGCGCCGCCTTACTAGAACAAATTGACGGTAGCCCGCGAGTTATTTCAGCCAGCCATAAAACATGGAAGGTCAATTCTTTTGAACGCTTGCGCGAAATTGGCGAAGAAGATGAAATTGAAAAGCGCGAATATGCCACCATCAATTTGCAAGAACAATTTGTAGCAGGTATCGAGGTCAAATCGCGCACCAAAGATGGCATCCCGATTGAAGCGCGCGATATCAAAGTTATATTCCATGTCGTACGAGACCCACAATCAAACGATCCCTATTCTTTTGATAGAGACGCGGTAGCAAGTTTGATTTACAAACAAACACTCATTACACCAAAGCCTGAAAAAAACTATGGTGTTTCATTCCCATGGGATATGAGTGCAATTCCATTAATCAAAGACGAAATGGAAAAACTAATTTCTTCTAAAGCTCTAAGTGAAATCCTTTCCAGTGTTAGCCAAAAAGAATTAGATTATCTTAAAGAAGATGAAACCAGTAATACTCAAATGCGAGTGGAAATTACAGGGCAACTAACGCGTGCTACTTCAGAAAGCAAAATGAAACTGCGCTCCTTTGAAACACGCCCCGAAATTACAAATCGCTTCTTTGAAAAAGCGTTTATCAACAAAGCCGCCGAACTAGGCATTGCCCTACAATGGATTGATGTTGGTACGTGGTATTTACCATCCCCTGCTATTCAAGAGAGCTTAAAAAAATGCTTACGAACTTAAAGAGAAAAACGCTAAGTCTAAGTTGGCTGTTGAGCAATCTGCCAAAAAGATTGAATTAGAAAAGATGCTAGAGTTAATAAAAATCTCTATCATTGACCCTTATGATAAAGCCTCACTGCCAAAAAATTTAGATTATGAAGAATTATTGATATTAAGCTATTTCGAAAAAAACACAAGCGAACGACCCAAATTATCAATTTATGAAAGGTATACAACAACCAGAAAGCAAATGGATACAGCCTAAAAATGCCAACGCTAAAGCGATTGATATTCTAAAAATCATTCGCAAAGAATTAATCGCCGCCATTGAATTAATTCAACGAGATCACACCTCGCCCGTTGAAAAACAGCAAGAAATAGATCGCATCACGCGTGCTATTGAACACATCGAATATTTTATTTTTAGAAAGATTAAGTAATTTTGCCACATCATACGCTTTTGCCGCCGTCCTCGACGATGAGACACCACCAAGAGCAAAATAAAAACAAAAGGTCAAATGATAAAACATCCTCACATTCAACTTTCAACTGAAATCTCTCGCGCCATTATGATTGGCTCGCCCATTGTGGCACTCGAATCAACTGTCATCACGCATGGTTTGCCTCACCCGCAAAATTTAGAACTCGCCCGTGATATGGAAAAAACGATTCGTGATATTGGAGCGACTCCTGCAACCATTGCTTTACTTGATGGAAAAATCCGCATCGGTTTATCTGACCCAGAATTGGTTCGGCTCAGTGAATTGGATACTAGCCTGAAAGTGAGTCACCGCGATTTTGCAACGGCTATCGTCAAAAAAGTTAACGGCGGAACAACCGTGGCAGGCACTATGCTGGCGGCAAACATGGCAGGCATTAAAGTTTTTGCCACAGGCGGAATCGGTGGCGTACATAAAGAATCATCATTTGATGTATCTACTGATTTACATTCACTAGCAGAGATTCCAACTATTGTTGTGTGTGCTGGTGCTAAAGCAATTTTAGATTTACCCGCCACACTAGAAACGCTAGAAACTTTAGGTGTACCTGTGATTGGTTATCAGACTGATGAATTCCCTGCTTTTTATTCTCGTGAAAGCGGATTGAAAGTGAGCGCAAGACTCGACTCACCAAAAGAAATTGCAGAGTTCGCCAAAGCTCATTGGAGCATGGGACTCAAAAGTGGCATCCTCGTTACGAATCCAATTCCTGAAACAGAATCAATTCCAAAGTCCGAGATGGAACCGATGATTGAAAAAGCATCCAAAGAAGCCATCGAGCAAGGCATTCATGGTCAGGCATTGACTCCGTTTTTGTTAAGTCGCATCAGTGAATTATCAAAAGGTATATCATTAAAATCGAATTTGGCATTGCTATTGAATAACGCCCGCCTCGCCGCCGAAATTGCAAAAGAAATGAATGTGCGAAAGAAGGAATGGGCGATATAAGGGCAGGGAATAGTAATTGGTAATTGGTAATTATAGACTTCGGAAGTCTGCATTTAACAATTCATCATCTTGCACACGTTCAAACATGGCTGGTTGCATTCTGCCACGCTTGCTCTTACGCACTTTACGATAGGCAAGATAAATATTTTCAAAATCGTATATTTGGTTATAAAGATTTTTATATGTTTTCATATTCTCTCCTTTTTATTTTATATTTACATTAGATTGCTTCGCCTTTGGTCTCGATACGCCTCGCTACTCGACCAACAGGCTCGCAATGACATGTTTTTTTTCTAAAAAAATTTCCCGCCTAACGGCGGGAAATCCTAAAAACAAAACCAACAGAACGCAGAAAACACGCTATGCGAACAGAAAACAAAATCACCCGTTGGGGAGGGAATACGCACACACACGAAAACCGATAACGTTGCTCCAGTAGTGCGGAAAGCGGTTGCTACGGAAAGCAACACGAGCGAGGACTCCATCGAGGTTCCACGAGCCGCCCCGCAGACCCAGCCAATTATCTCCAACATTATTATAGTTGGCTTGCCATTCCCAAACATTGCCAGTCATATCCATTAATCCATGCGGGCTTTTGCCTTGCGGGTACATCCATACAGGCGTAGTTCTGTTTATATTGCTTTCACTTGTATTGGCATATTTTGGTAACTCCTCTTTAATATTTTTTAATTCGCCAAACGCGAATCTATCATTTTGTTCACCGCCTGCGGCGAGAGTCCATTCGGCGCCAAGGGGCAGGCGGAAAATAAATTCATTAGAAGGAAAGATGAAAGAGGAAAGAGATGTATATTCAGGTAAATTTTCATAATTTTCTTTCAACCAATTGCAATAGGCGTTGGCTTCGTACCACGAAACGCCAACTACGGGGGCATGTCGGCGGTTGGCGCCAAAGCGCGGGTCACGCCAGTAACGTGGATATAAAACACCATCTTGAATTTCATTATCTTTATCTTTTAATTCTTTTTGCAACCAGTCCCAGCCTGCGTTTCGCCAAGTCTCTTCCATAGGTTGGCTGTTTTTATCAAACTTTGGGAAGTTAATCCACAAATTTTTATTTTGAAAATTCTCAAGGCTGTAAAAAGCGTTCATACTGCGCGTTGGTAACAGGATATTTGGAGATGAATATGTGCGAATCAGGAAGTTGGATGAAGTGATGTAGGTCTTCTGGCGCATATCCCAAACGGTCTAAGCCATCCATGGCTGAGGCGAGTAAAGTGGGCGTCCATGTTTTGGATTGGGATTGCTGATGTAATTCTTTCAGGCGATTTTTTAATTGCTCACCAAAATCTGCGGCTTGATTTCTGCTTTCAAGATACGCAATGGTGGCTAATTCACAAGAGGCAAGGGTTAAGTCAAAGGAATAATTATTTTCTCTTTGGTTAGCGTTTTCATCCAAACCTGCTAAACGCGTTAAAATTCTACGGGCTTGAATGGGCGCATTAATATCTTGATAGCCAATTGCTAAAAGAATCGGTTCACGCCACCATGGGTCTGCACATAAGCCATCTTCAAGAAATAAAACAAGTTGTTCTGGGTCAGGGAAGTTCTGCACCAAATAACGCCCCACTAAAAACTCTTGAAACGATAAATGAATAAAGCGATACAAACCACCGCGTTCTTCCAACAAAGTTCCGCGTTGGCGGGTTTGTGAGATTAAGTCATTCACATAAGGCTTATAAATTGATTCCGCCTCTAAAATTTCTCGCAATGCATCCTCTTCAATTTCACGCCCTTGTTCGTCACCTTGCTTGTGCATGTGAAAAGCAAGGTGTTGCAACATTTCACGATTCATGGCTAAACTTCCACCAATACGTTTTTCAATTTCATCAGTTACACGCTGGTCTGGCGCATTATCGGGACGCAAAATTACATCTACTGTTTTTTGGTATAAATCCGCGCGTTGATCTGGCAGTTTACGGTCGTTGTAATGCACGATTAACAACATGCGAATCATAATTGGTGAATCTACCAACGCTTCAACATTGTCACCTAAACGTGCGCGTCTTTCACTTTCTAATTGGTCAATATTGGCAAGCAAATCACTTGCCTGCACTTTGGCTTTGGCTTCGCTTTTTGGGTAAATAGCATGGTAGGCTTGCTTTACTAATTTAGCAATTTGTTCATCATCTAAAGGCAAAACGTGAATATGTTGAAAGTCTCTGCCTAGCACGGCTTGCCCTTTGTAGGCGGCGCTTCGGCTAGTAACTGCCACACGCAAGTTCTTTCTGCCAGAAACCAAATCTTCAATGCGCGAACGAATTAAGATTCTTTCATCTTCATTAGGTACTTCATCTAGCCCGTCCAATAAAAGCAAAACTGTTTTTCCGTCTCTTAACAAAGAGTTCAGGAAATCTGGCGGCAACATTTCAAAATTCGCACCGCGTTCATTCAAATATTCTAAAATGTAAGTCCGTAATGATGTTTGTTCGGCAGTTGCAGAAGCAGGGAGTTTTCTCAAATAATCTGCATAGCGTGTCAGCGGTACATAAATTGGTAAAGGCAATGCGCCCTTGAGTCCCAGCCTTTGTTTTGCAATTTTTGATGAACCGCGCAAAGATGCCGCCAACGCCCAAGCCAAATGTAAAAGTACGGTTGTTTTTCCGCTTCCAGGTCCACCCGTGATGATGAGGCGATTTCCAAAAGAAAGAATCTCATTCAGGTTGATTCTTTTACTTGCCATCTTTTCACGAATCATCATTTCACTGATTTCGGTTGATTTTATTTTTTCAGTGTCATCTTCATTATCTAACACCTGTATTTCAGCCTGCAATGGCACATAAATCGTTTCCAGCGGGATGTTAACAACTTGCTCCCCGCCTCGTTCAATACCGCGCAAAACAATTGTGCCAAAACTTTCTTGCACCCAATCCAAATATTCTTCTAATTGCTTTTTTAGTTTTTTTCTTTGCCTGTGCATCATTAGATGGAGCGTATTCATTAACGATTAAGTTAATTTGATTTTTATCACCAACCACAACATTACTTCTATCAATATTCTTTTTAACAGAAATACTTTTCTTAACAACAGGCTTATTTGGTTTTTTCGTCTTTTTCACAGGCATTTCACACACTCCAATTACTATTTACCAATTACCAATCCTGCACACTGCCTACTGACAACTGATCACTGACAACTGCTCACTGCCCCTTCAACATCTCCAACACCAACGCCTCTGGCACTTGCACGGCTATAACTTCACCTTTCACAGTCACAACGCCATTTGCCAATAACCATTCTTCTATTACAACTTTTCTGCCTTTATGTTCTTTGACCTTGCCACGAACTTCTAATTGCACATTCAATGGTGTAGGTTTGAGATAATCCACATGTAATGAAGCAGTTAAAAATCTTGTATTAGGTTCAGCGTTTGGATCTGTTTCTTTAGCGGCTCTATAGGCAACTGCGGCGGCTGTCCCTGTGCCGTGACAATCAATCAGTGAAGCCAATAATCCGCCATACACATAACCAGGAATGGCAGTGTGATAAGGCTTGGGCATAAAATAACAAACTGATTCATCACCATCCCAATAGCTTTTGATTTGATGACCATGTTCATTTAACTTGCCACATCCATAACAATGCGCGAAATAATCGGGGTAATAATCTTGAAATGCTTTTTCTGTCATGTTTTTATCCTTTTCATTTATTTATTTTCCACTTTCCACTTTCTACTTTGTATTCTCACGGCGTAACTGTAAAAGTCGGCGTACTTTCCAATGTCGGTGTTTCAGTCACAAGGCTTTCTAAAACAACAAAACGCCCAACACTTTTCCACTCATAACCCATGAAAATCACCACTTCATATTGACCTGCCAACCAGCCGCCAATTGGGTCTGAACATTCTGTATAACCGCCAATACCACCTGTTCCCCATTCTTCTCTCCACGGTTCGGTTTCGTAGCAAACCAATTCACGATTGCGATACCACAGCGCAGACCATTGCACGCCAGGCAATGTGTTGTTGTAATCAAAGCCACCGTACATGGTGGTGATAGGTAACACAAACGAAGCACGCGGATTAACAGGATTCGTACCATCAAACTCCGTTGAAAATTGAATAGCAGTGAAAATTGAATCGGGGTTTGGCGTTACAGGTCCAGAAAATAATGCTTCTATGGCTAAGGGCAAAAATGGCGTTGGTGTTAATGTGGGTGTATCCGAAACGGAGGGCGTTAAGGTTTGTGTGGGTGTTAACGTAATCGTTGGGGATAAAGTGATCGTTGGCGTTAGTGTAATGGTAGGAGTCAATGAAGCGGTTGGGGATGGCGAAAAAACTTGAAAAACATACTGCTCACCAGAAGTTGGTAACCAATACGCAAAAAACACCAAAAAGATAGCAAACAAAAATAAATAAATTGAATTCCGATTGTATCGTTTTCGCAGGCTGTAAAAAGAAATCTTGCGGGCAGTTTGATAATTCTTCACAGCAGAACGCACTACCAAATATGCCCCAATCACAGAAAAAAATTGCAATCACAATAATGCCAGCATGAATATCCATAACGAAATTATAGCATGTGAAAAAGTACAGCAACATTCATGTTGCTAAGCGCAAGATAAATCTTGCACTACCTTTTTTAGATTTCTGTGTTAAAACATGCGATATGACAAACGAAATCATCCTCCTCAAATTGGGCGGTTCATTGATTACAGACAAAGACATCGCCTATACCCCTAGATTAGACAAATTAAAAGAATTAGCCAATGAGATAAAAACGGTTCTTGACCTTAACCCTTCGACAGGCTCAGGGCGACGTCCAACTTGGTCTTTGATTCTGGGACATGGTTCTGGCTCGTTTGGTCACGTTGCCGCAAAAAAGCATGGCACGCGAGATGGAGTCCAGACAAAAGAAGGATGGCAGGGATTCGCTGAGGTGCGTTATCAAGCCGCAGAATTGAATCGCTATGTTGTGCAGTCATTGCTTGAAGCAGGTTTACCCGCTATTCCATTTCCACCATCCGCTTCGATGATTTCGGATAACAGAAAAGTGATTCAACATAATGTAGCTACAATTCAAAAGGCATTAGAACATCACTTATTACCCGTTGTGCAAGGTGATGTAGCATTTGATGAATCATTGGGTGGCACAATATTATCTACTGAAGATGTGTTTAGTTTCTTGATCGAAAAATTCAATTGCACCCGAATTTTGTTAGCAGGCATTGAGGCTGGGGTATGGGAGGATTTCCCAGCGAGGACAAGGCTGATGAAACAGATCCAACTATCCGACTATGAAAAGAAGCGGGCAGGTATCAAAGGTTCAGTCAGCACCGATGTAACTGGCGGTATGAAAGCAAAAGTCGAAGAGATGTTTTCCTTAATCCAAAAAATAAAAACCTAACCGTGCAAATTTTTTTCTGCTGAAGAAAGTGGATTTTTAACGCGTGCTTTGCAAGGTGAAAATGTTGGCACGTTGTTGACAATCTGATAAAATTAAAATTATATATAATTTTCAAGGAGAGCGAATGGCTACGAAAACAAAAAAGAAAGTTTCAAAAGCAAAAAAAGTTACACCCTCAAAAGCAAGTTTCAAATTTAAGCCTACGAAAATACAATTATTACGCCCCGTGCCATCAAACATTGAAGTGGCACAAGCCGCCAAGTTGAAACCTATTACTCAAATGGCAGGCGAGTATGGCATTCGCGAAAATGAACTTGACCTTTACGGCGCATATAAAGCCAAAATCAAATTAGAAATTTTAGAACGCTTCAAAAATAAACCTAACGGAAAATATATTGATGTAACTGCCATTACGCCAACGCCATTAGGTGAAGGAAAATCTACAACTACTATTGGCTTAGCACAAGCCTTAGGGGCGCATCTTGGTAAAAAAGCAGTTGCTTGTATTCGTCAGCCATCGCTTGGTCCAATCTTTGGAATTAAAGGTGGCGCGGCAGGTGGTGGATATTCGCAAGTGATTCCAATGGAAGATTTCAACCTACATCTAACAGGTGATATTCACGCCATCACTGCCGCGCATAGTTTAGTGTCTGCCGCATTAGATGCGCGTGTGATGCACGAAAAGAAACAAGATGACGAAAAATTATTTGATGCTCTTTGCCCGCCTGATAAAAAAGGCAAGCGAAAATTCTCCCCCACGATGTTACGCCGTTTGAAAAAATTGAGCATTAACAAAACCAATCCAGATGATTTAACTGCCGAAGAAAAAAGAAGATTTGCTCGTTTAGATATTGATGAATCTACAATTACTTGGAGACGTGTAGTTGATATCAATGACCGCTTCTTGCGTGAAATTCAAGTTGGTTTAGGCAAAGACGAAGTAGGTTTTGAACATCGCTCAGGTTACGATATTACAGTCGCCTCTGAAATTATGGCAATTCTGGCACTTACAACTTCGCTTAAAGATATGCGTGAACGTTTTGGCAAAATGGTAGTAGCCACCAGCAAACAAGGTGAAGCCGTTACAGTAGAAGATTTAGGTGTAGCAGGTGCTGTGGCTGTCATTATGAAAGAAGCCATCAAACCAACGCTTATGCAAACATTAGAAGGTACACCTGCAATGGTGCACGCAGGTCCGTTTGCAAACATCGCACACGGACAATCTTCTATCATCGCAGATATGATTGCATTAAAACTTGTCGGCAAAGATGGTTACGTCGTTACCGAATCAGGTTTTGGTGCCGATATTGGCATGGAAAAATTCTTCAACATCAAATGCCGTTATTCAGGTTTAACTCCGCATGTAGTGGTGATGGTCGCCACAGTGCGCGCATTAAAAATGCACGGTGGTGGTCCAAAAGTTGTAGCAGGTAAACCACTCCCCTCAGAATATACCGATGAAAATTTAGGTTTATTAGAAAAAGGTTTAGAAAACCTTGAACGTCACATTCAAAACGCAACCAAGTTCGGTGTGAAAGTCATTGTGGCAGTTAACTCTTTCGCTACCGATACAGATGCCGAAGTGGAATTGATTCGCAAATCCGCTTTACGTTTCGGGGCAATGGATGCTATCAAATGCACGCATTGGGCAGATGGCGGTTTAGGTACAAAGAAACTTGCCGAAGCAGTAGTGAAAGCCGCAGAAGCAAAAAGCAAATTCGACTTTTTATATCCGCTCGATTCTTCCATCAAAGAAAAAATTGAAACCATCGCCAAAGAAATTTATCGTGCCGATGGTGTAGATTACACACCCGAAGCCGAAGAACAAATTGCACGTTATACCAAACTTGGTTTCACTCAACTGCCTATTTGTATGGCGAAAACACATCTATCATTCAGCACCGATGCAACTCTCAAAGGGGCGCCTACGGGCTTTCGCATCACCGTGCGTGAAATTCGCGCTTCAGTTGGGGCAGGTTTTCTGTATCCCATTCTCGGCACTATGAGCACGATGCCTGGTCTTGGTACTCGCCCCGCCTTTTTTGATATTGATTTAGATACAAAAACAGGCAAAGTATTAGGATTGTTCTAGTATAAAAGTAGGGACACAGCCGTGCTGTGTCCCTACAAAATTGTAATTCAGTACATATAGGCTATGGGGAATTTATCTTTTCTTTATATAATTTGATTAATGAAAACAGATGAAACCCCATCTTTGATTATCCAACGCGATTTGATTAAGAGTAAAGAAGTTCACGCCTCTGACGTAGCCTCTGCTTGCTACAGCACCATCGAGCGTCTCAACCCGATTCTTAATGCTTATATCACCATCATTCCGCCTGAAAAAGATGAAATTTCTAGTAATGGCAGTATGCCTTTATTTGGAATTCCTATTGCTGTAAAAGATTTATATGATACAAAAGGAATCCGCACGACGGGTGGCTCAAAATTTTTTTGCGGAGAATATTCCTAACGAAGATGCCTTCACCATAAAAAAATAAAAAAATCTGGCGGCTTGATTAATGGAAAAACAAACACGCACGAAATTGCATTAGGTGTCACCAATAACAATCCGCATTTTGGAGCCTGCAAAAACCCTTGGGATATTAAACGAACACCAGGCGGTTCATCAGGTGGAAGTGCCGTAGCAGTTGCAACAGGTATGAGCCTTGCCGCATTAGGTACTGATACTGGCGGCTCAATTCGAATCCCTGCTTCTTTATGCGGTGTTGTTGGGCTCAAACCTACTTATGGACGAGTCAGCTTACGAGGTATTTTGCCTTTATCTTGGAATTTAGATCATGCTGGTCCCATCACAAAAAAAGTAGAAGATGCTGCCTTGATGTTACAAGTGATGGGTGGCTATGATGAAGAAGACCCAACATCTATCAAAACTTTGCCTGGTGATTATATTAGTCACCTCAAAGATAAGATGAAAGATAGAAAAATTGCTCTGGGTATTGGGAATTTTATTGAAGAAAAAACCGACCCAGAAGTTTTAGATGCTGTTCGTCAAGCCGCAAAAGTTTTTGAAGAACAAGGCGCAATCATTGAAGAAGTTAATGTAGATTTTCTGCTTGAAGCCGCACTTGCCAACGCTTTAATGACCACAGCCGATGCGGCGGCGTTTCATCGTGAACGCATGCGAGAACATATAGATTGGTTTGGCGCGGATGTACGTCAACGCTTGGAGATGGGAGCAGGATACACTTCCAGCGAGTACATATTAGCAAGGCGGAAACAAGTTGAAATCAAAAGAAGATGCGAAGCGTTGTTAGATCAATATGATATTTTGTTGCTCCCCACAACGCCTATCACAGCACCACTTATCGAGGGCGAAGATGCGATAGAACGCGCAAGGCTGTTGACGAGATTCACTTCCCCATTTAATTTAACAGGTTTGCCAGCCTTATCCTTGCCATGTGGTTTTTCAAAAGAAAATTTGCCGATTGGGTTGCAAATTGTTTCGCGGGCATGGAATGAATCAGGTGTGTTGCGTGCAGGGTTTAATTATCAACAAGCCACAACATGGCACACCATGAAGCCCTCAATTTAATCGCCATATTTTTGTAATACACGTGCAAAAATTTCTCTATCTTCGGGAAGTATTTCAGTAATTTTAAACCCTACTTGAAATAGGTTTGGCTGAAAAACATCTGTTTTGCACCATCGGGTTTGTGCGGCGAAAACAATGTAAGGAATACTTCCTAAATCTGGGGTGAGTTCGAGGCGCAAAAAATAATCTTTTGAATCTGGTAGCTGAATTGAAGTTTCGAGGCGTAAGCCACTCATACTAACTTCAACCATGTGTCCAAGTATTTCTTGCGTATCATCATTTAATACGCGCAAATAAAAATCTACATGCTTGCGAGGGACAGTTCTTTTTTCAGGCATACTCGACTCCTATTTGTTGAAATTTGTATTAGTTACATCCTACCACTTCTTTGAATAATCGAAAATGTACTTTTGTCCTATTAAAAAAAATGTCCCGCAGGTTGCTTAAATCAAATTGATCTAAAGAACAAACCTGCGGGGCGATGATATTTATATTCCGTCAAACAAATCTTTTTTTCTTTTATAGTTTTCAGCAACAGGTGGGTAGGCTTGCATAAAATCTTCATGTTCGCCAAAGATTTTCATCACCAATCCTTGAACACCTTTGCGCATTTGTTTACCGCCTTGTGAAGCATGTTGCTCACTAGCCTGCTGTTTGATATTTGAAACTGAACGAACATTCAAACGAATGTGAATCGGGAAATCAACTTCAACAAGTTCTTTTAAGTTAATATCTTCATTTCGTCCAAACTTTGTGGGGTCTTTACCAAAAATTGGTAATATTTTTACTGCAACTTTCAAAATCGTCTTTGGGAAAACTTGATAGTACAAGGCTTTCGGTTTATACGGCTCACCTGCTTCTGGGTGAAAAGATGAATCATCAGCATTTGCAAATGCCAGCACTGTTGCTTTGTGAATATGAATATGGTCAGGATGTTTGTACCCGCCAATTGGATCAAATGTGATGACGATATCAGGTTTAATCTGCCGAATATATTTGACGACTTTCCCCGCCACTTCCTCTATTGGATGGTTGATTTGGGCATTCGGGTGCTGGTTTGGCTCCGAGTTGGGCATTCCAGAATCACGATAGCCTAAAAAGAAAACTTCTTTCAAACCGAGAATCTTTGCGGCACGCATTAATTCATCCGTGCGCATTTCGGCTATGTCTTTGAAGCCTTGCATATATTCTTCATCAGCCGCACCGACTTCACCACGCGTAGCACAAACGTAATAAGTTTCATAACCTTTTTGGTTGTAATAAGCCAATGTGCCACCTAAGCCAAATGTTTCATCATCAGGATGTGCTAGTACTGCTAATATTTTTTGGTCATATTTTTTTCCTCTTGTGCATAGACGTATAATCTACAAATAAGTTTACCCCTAAGGTCAAATGAGTTAGAATTGAAAAAAAATAAATTTCCTAAATAAAAAGAAGGTAATAATGGAGAACAAGCCAATCTATATCACCGAATTTGACCGTAATCGTTTAGAAAAACTTCTTTTAGAAGCGCAATCTACCGAATACCGAAAAAGCGAATATTTAGAAAAATTAAAAACAGAAATCTCTCGCGCAATAGTTGTTACACCAGAGAATATTCCAAACGATGTAATTACTATGAATTCTACTGTCTGCCTTGAAGATATAGATGCAAAAGAAGAAGAAATTTACACGCTAGTCTTCCCCGAAGATGCCGACCTCGCCAAAGGGAAAATCTCTATCCTCGCACCTATTGGAACTGCAATGCTGGGCTACAAAGTCGGCGACACGTTCGAGTGGGATGTCCCTGCTGGAAAAAGACACTTGCTCATCAAAAAAATCATCTACCAACCAGAAGATGCAGGCGATTATCACTTGTAAAGAAATAGCAACTTTCACATGCTCAAACAGATAAATTCAAAAAAGATACTTTCTTTACATCCTTCTGCTTTTCTCCTACTTGCGCAAATCCTTAGTTTAATTTTATACGCAGGTTTTGAAGAACTACCATCTGGAAGAACAATCATCAGCGTAGCAGGTGTTTTGATTTTAGTTTCAGCAGTGTGGGTTGTGAATCGCAGTCCCGCAGAAAATTGGATTGCATGGACGTTAGCAGTATTAACATTTACATTATCTATCATCGCAGAAGCATCTGGCAATGACATAGTGTTAATTAGCGCGTGTATCATCGAAGCAATTTTATACTTCTACACAGCCAGCAGTTTGATTGCTTATATGATGGATGACAATAACGTCACCACAGATGAAATGTTCGCCGCCGCCGCTACTTTTACAGTCCTTGCGTGGGGATTTGCTTACTTATACCTTGCTTGCCAAATTATATTCCCCGATAGTTTCACCAACACCTTTAGTCAAAATCAAACACGCTCATTTCTCGAATTATTATTTCTCAGCTTTGCAAACCTCTCCGCCACTGGATTAAGCGACATCTTACCCATCACTCCATTCGCGCGAGTCTTAGTAATGCTCGAACAGTTCGCAGGCGTAGCATACATCGCCGTTGTAGTTTCACGCTTAGTAGGATTAACAATTTTGCGCCATGAACATAAAAATAAATGATATAATTTCACCGCAAAGGATACCCTGCGAATGACAGACAGCGCTTAACCCATCAAGTATTTTAGGGCACTAACCCGCTGACTTTTCGTTTAACCAGCCGAGGCTTGCCCTCGGTTTTCGTTTTAATTTACAGGTATTCTATGCTTAGTATTCATAATCTCACAAAAAATTTCGGGCTTCATCCCGTTTTACAAAATATCAACTTCAACATCAGCACAGGCGAGCGCATTGGTTTAATCGGCGCAAATGGTTCGGGCAAAACAACGCTTATGCGTATCCTCGCCAACCTTGAACATGCCGATTCTGGAAATGTCACTTCGACTCGCCCCGACTTAAAAATCGGATATCTCGCTCAAGGCATGGAATTTGATTCCGAGCAAACGCTTCATGCCACGCTGAAAATTGATTCTGCACCTCAACATGATCCTGCCCTCGAACTTGAGTCGCTGGCAATAAAACTCTCTCAAAATCCGCACGACTTAATTTTGCAAGAGCAATACGATTCAGTGTTGAATAAACTGTCAGTAACAAATCACCAGCCAAAAAGTATGTTAGAAGCGTTTGGTTTATCACATCTATCGCCAGATACTCCAATCAATCATTTAAGTGGCGGACAAAAAACTCGTCTCATGTTGGCAAAAGTTTTGTTGGAAGAGCCTAATCTGCTTTTACTTGATGAGCCGACAAATCATTTAGATATTGAAATGTTGGAATGGCTTGAAGAGTGGCTAAACAATTTTGATGGCGCAGTCTTAATCGTTTCGCATGACCGCGTGTTTTTGGATAATACAGTTAACAAAATTCTTGAATTAGATTCATCAACGCATAACATCAAATCTTATGATGGCAATTACAGTGATTATCTGCAACAAAAAGAACTTGAATTTGATAAACAGTTTCAAGCTTATCAAGATCAACAAGTTGAAATTGCTCAATTAAAAAAAAGCCGCAAAACATATCCGTAGTCTTACTGTCATGAGAAAAGGCGGAAAATCTGATAGCGGTGATAAATTTGCAAAAGGGTTTTTTGGAAACAAAGCAACCAAACGAGTAGCAGGTCGCGCGAAAAACATTGAAGCAAGAATCGAAACTTTGCAAACTGATGAAAAGATTGACAAACCACATGGCAGTTGGAAGATTAAACTTGACTTCGGCAAATCAGGTCATCAATCAAAAGATGCGTTGGTAACTGAATCGCTCTCAATTGGCTACACGCAGGAAAATCCATTGTTGGAAAATATCAACTTATTCATTCGAGCAGGTCAAAGAATTGTGTTGACTGGACCTAACGGAGCGGGCAAAACATCTTTCATCAAAACAATCGCTGGAGAAATTCCCCCACTTGCAGGTTCGTTTCGCATTGGCGGCGCAACCAAACTTGGCTACATGGCGCAAGAGCAAGAATTGCTTAATCCAAATTTGAATGCGGTACAAACTATTCAAAATATTTCAAGCATGAACGAAACCGATACAAGAAATTTCCTGCATTACTTTTTATTCAAAGGTGATAATGCTTTGCGTATTTCAAGTGAATTATCTTTTGGAGAACGCGCGCGTTTACAACTTGCCATGTTAGTAGCCAGCGGTTGCACATTTTTAATTTTAGATGAACCGATTAATCATTTAGATATTCCATCGCGCGAGCGATTTGAAGAAGCACTAGAAAATTTTCAAGGCACAATTCTTGCCGTAGTGCATGACAGAAGTTTTATTGAAAGATTCGCAACTGATGTTTGGACTGCGAAAGATGGTAAGATTTGGAAATAATGTACTCACAGGAGAAAAAATGAAATTTGAAACGTTAGCAATTCACGCAGGTCAAGAACCAGACCCAAACAACGGCGCGGTGATGACGCCCGTTTATCTCACATCCACTTATATGCAAGATGGAATCGGCAAACCGCGTCAGGGTTATGAATATTCGCGCACGTTGAATCCCACGCGCAAGGCATTGCAAGATTGTTTAGCAGAATTAGAAAATGGAAGTTGGGGTTTGGCTTTTGCTTCGGGCATGGCGGCGACTGATACAGTTTTGCGCATGCTAAAAAGTGGCGATCATGTCCTAGCAGGCAATGATGTGTATGGTGGTACATTCCGTTTATTTGATAAAGTGCTTCGTCGCTTCGGTCTGGACTTTACATTTGCTGACACTACCGACCCTGAAAACTTGGCTGACGCTTTGACTCCTGCCACAAAAATCGTCTGGTTAGAGACTCCTACTAATCCATTATTAGCAGTGACCGATATTCAGGCTGTGGCTGAAATGATAAAGAATCATCCAAGCAAGCCATTGCTGGTTGTAGATAATACGTTTGCAACGCCATACTTACAACGTCCATTGGAATTAGGTGCTGATTTAGTCGTCCATTCCATGACGAAGTATTTAGGCGGGCATTCGGATGTTGTCGGCGGCGCAATCATTGGCAAAGATAAAGAACTAGGCGTGCAACTTGCTTATTTACAAAATGCGATTGGTGGCATTCAAGGTCCAATGGATTCGTTTTTAGTATTACGCGGAATTAAAACTTTACCTGTTCGCATGGACAGACATTTTGAAAATGCTACAAAGATTGTTCAATTCCTTGAAAAGCAAAAAAGTATTAAACAAATACACTATCCATTCCACGAGAGTCATCCGCAAGTGCATGTTGCAAAATCGCAAATGAAAAACGGCGGCGGCATGATTTCCTTTGTCATGAAAAATGGCAAAGATGCGGCTATCAAAGTTGCAGAATCAACCAAAATATTTACATTAGCGGAATCATTAGGTGGCGTCGAGTCGTTAATCGAAGTCCCCGCCGCAATGACTCATTTATCCACACAAGGTTCAAAGTTAGAAATAGATGCGGGATTAGTGAGGTTATCTGTTGGAATTGAGAATGTGGATGATTTGATTGCGGATTTAGAGCAAGCTTTGAAATAATTTGTAGGTCACGTTTTTAGCGTGACCTACAAATTTATTTGGCTTTAATAGCAACCAATGTGACATCATCATCTTGCTTGGAGCCGTTTTGATAATTGATTAACGTCTCTAGCATGGTGTCACAAATTTGTTGGGCGTTAAGTTTGGGTAAGCCAGTTAATAAATTTTTTGATTCGCTCTAAGCCAAAGGCTTCACCGTTAGGGTTGCGACAATCTGTCATACCATCAGTAAATAAAATAATTGCGTCGCCTGATTTCAGTAAGATTTCTTTTTTATCTATAGTGACAGGGTCCCATAAGCCTAATGCCATGCCTGCTGAAAAGGGCATTCGTTCCACCGAGCCATCAGTGTGGAGAATCAGTGGAGGTTCGTGACCAGCTCGCGCATAAGAAAAGAGGCGGGTTTTTAAATCTAAGATACCGTACAACACTGTAACAAATTGAGTCGATTTTTGTAGGCGCGTAATGTGACTATTAACCAATTGCATCACTTCTGCAGAGGTGATGGCGATATCAGCTTCAGCCATAATAAGAGCATGAGCACGTGCCATAAACAAAGCAGATGGAATTCCTTTATCAGCCACATCGCCAATTAAGATTCCAATGCGGTCATCTCTGAGTTGGAAGATATCATAAAATCACCGCCCACTTGACGAGCAGGTAAAATTTTTGCACCAAAACTAAATTCTTCTGTGTCGGGCAAAACATCAGGCAAAATACTAAGTTGAATATCGGCAGCAACTTGCAGTTCACGTTCGAGGCGTCTTTTTCAATAATTTGGGCTTGGGCGGCTTTCAGTTCATCATACGCTTTTTGTAAGGCATGATTTTTTGCCACTAAATCATTGAATGAGGTCTCGTTGGATGAGTCAAGCCGTTCGCTCATGATCTCAACCATTGAATAAGCAATTTGCGGGTGTTGTTTTAATAGCTCATTAAATTTTTCGCGCGTCATCACACGTACAATGCTGTTTTCTTTAAGCCTAGCACTAGCAGTACGTGTGCCTTCTGGCATAATCAAACTCATTTCGCCTACGCATTGACCTGATGTGCAAGTGTTCAAAATCATTTCGTCTTTGGTATCAGCCCCTAATACAATTTCAAGTTTGCCTTCCATCAAAATAAATAAACTATCACCATGCTCCCCTTCGCGAAAAAGAAATTCGCCTTGCTTAAACTTATACATAGGCAATTCGTTGACAAGTTTAAATAAATCAAGTTTAGATAAACTCTTGAAAAGCGGAATGCGTAACGAAATGGTTGGATCCATTTTATTCACCGCGTAAGTCCATCACTTCTTTGCCTGCTAATTTATCCTGAATTCTTTGTGTCACTAAATCTAAATGGCTGGGCATGTTGGCATAATCTAAATTATTAGTTTGGATAGTTAACACAGGGCACAGGTCAAATGAACCAAGCCACTCTTCATAAAAAGAATCGAGCAGTGTTAAATATTCTGGTGTAATACCTGTTTCCATATTTCTAGCACGCTTGCGGATTCTATCCATAAGAACATTGACAGGTGCTTTGAGGTAAATTAATAAATCAGGTCTGGGCAAACCATTTACAACTAATTCAAACAATTTTCGATACGACAAATAATCACGTTCATTCAAATTTCCTAAATGATGCAAAGCCCGCGCAAAAATATGTGCATCTTCATAAATACTTCTATCTAAAATGGATGAGCGTGCATCGCGTGAGGCTTCCAAATATTGATCTGCCCTATGACCTAAAAAGAAAATTTGTAAATGAAAAGACCACGAATGCATATCGCCATAAAAATCAGATAAATAAGGATTATCCGAAACAGATTCGTAACCCGTCCACCAACCAAGCCGCGAGCCAATACGCTCTGTTAGTGTTGTTTTTCCCACACCGATATTACCAGCTACTAAGACATGATGTTTTGCCATATATTGATTTTATCTCATTTTTTATAGATAAACCCACGCCTCTCGCCTAGCGAATGCTTGGGTGCTGTTTCTGACAGTTATTCCATCGGGATGATTTTCTGAATCATGTATAATTCACTTAAAGAGGAGAATATTGACTAATGAAAATTCGAGATGCATCTGGTTGGACCATTTTTATCTTTGGGGTGTTAGCTTTTTTGCTTGGCTTAGTGGGCTTAATTCGCCCTGAAATTCTTTTATCCATTTTAGGTTTTGAAGTGATTGAACGTTCTGCGCGCGCCAGCGGCGATTACACCATCGTATTTATGACAGCTTCTTCAATGGCTTCATTTGCGATGGGCGTGTATTACATGCTCATGTCTTTGAATAACATAAAAATCTTTTACGGCTGGACTGTTCCCATCCGCACGATTACTTTTATTATCTTCACTACTTTGGTTCTACTTCAAGTTGCCCCATTAAAATTTTTAGGTGTTGGTATTTGGGAATTTATCGGTGCAATTGCAACTGGGGTTGCAGTTTATCGTGAAAAGAAAAAAGCATAAGTTTGACTAACCTTAATCCATCATTAAGCACAGGAGGCTCCAATGAAATCAAAATGGATTGAATATAAAGGTAAGAAGATTTTTTATCAAGATTTTTCTTAATAACTTTTTCAATGACAAAGTTGTGATAACTGAGTTAAATGAAGTACAAGAGATTACCATGAGTCAACCAGAAAACTCAATGTTGGTTTTAACAAATTTCTCTAATACTGAAATTACCTCGGCATTAATGCCGTTACTAAATGAATCTTCAAAGAAAACAAAGTCACATGTATATAAAACAGCCGTATTGGGTGTATCTGGCGTGAAGCGAACGCTGGGAGATTTACTTTCTAAAATCACTGGTCAGCAATTACGCTATTTTGATAACGAAACTCAAGCCAAGGAGTGGTTAATCACTGAATAGCGGCGAGGAAAGGACTGCTTACAGCAGTCCTTTTGCGTGTTCTACAGGTATTAATAACCTTCTCGCTTAATATTGTATTGATATATAACAGATGAAACGAGTTGTTTTTATTGACATCGCCAAAGGGATTGGCATTCTTCTTGTTGTGGCTGGGCATAATTGGATTATTCTGGCTAGCAAAGGAGAACTCTATCGGATTATTTATTCTTTTCACATCCCATTATTTTTTATTTTAGCAGGTATATTTTTTAATATCGAAAAGCCATTTGGTTTAATCATAAAAGAAAAATTCACCAGTTTATTAATCCCCTATTTTGTTACGGGCATACTTGCCTTAGTATTTTCCGCAATCTTTATAAGAAATACAACAGCCCTTAGCAAAGAACTCTTTGGGCTGATCTATGCAACTGGACCACATTTACAATGGGTTAATTTGTGGTTTCTGCCTAATTTATTTCTGGTTTCCATACTTTGTTGGGGATGTTTACAGTTGTTCAAACGTTATCATTTGCAAATTTCTGCCCAAGTATTCATAGTTACAGTTTTCATCCTTATCGGTTGGCTAACTATTCGCATGTTTTGGGGTATGGAGTTTGTGTGGGAAAATCAGCCGATCAAGATTAATGGCTTGCCCTTTAGCGCAGATATTGCATTACTAGCAAGCGCTTACTTTTTAATAGGCTATATCCTTCAAAATTGGGTAAAAAGCCCCAAAAACACTCTCGTAATATTCATTATAGCTTCAACGCTATTTATTGGCTTGCATCTCATTTCAAATTACACCACAGATCTAAACTTAAGACGATATGATATGCCCGTCATTGCTACCATTTTAGCCCTAGCTGGTAGCGCAATGGTTTTAATCTTTTCAAAATTTATAGAAAATATTAGGATAATTGGAAAAACACTTGCCTATTTAGGGCGAAACAGCATAGTCATTCTTCTTTATCACTCGTTCTTTCAAGATATCCTTTTTAGCATATTAGCTGAATATTCAAAAAGATTTTTTTTATATCGGGGTTATCACATTTCTGGCTAGTGTAATCGGTTCAATAATCGTTATTGAGATTATTAACCACACTAAACTACTTCAATCTATTTTCAAAACATCAAAATACAATTTATAAATAAGTTTATTTGACCTCTTGTGAAAGCCTCTTTTAGCCACGAAGTACACGAATTTACACTGATTTCTTTTAAAAACATCTGTGATAATCCGTGTAATCTGTGGCAAAAAATTATAGCCAGCCAGTTTAGAACACTTATGCAAGAAGTCTATTTAACATTACTACAATTTAGATTGTATTGTTACTTAATATCTCTTTATCGGCTTGTTCAATTTCTGCATAAATCTTTTTGACTTCTGCTTTCATTTCAGCAGTAGCAGATGGCGTCATGGATATAAACTTAATCATATCTTTGGCTTGGCGTAATAAATCTTTGACGTTGGCAATATAAGATAAGTCACTTTTGCCAAGCCCAGTAGTAGGGACAGGATACTCTCTGGCATTTTGAATCAATTTCCTAGCGCGGATGAGTCGCTCGGCGGCGGGGATTAGTTTGGGCATGGGATGATTTTATCATCATAACTTTTGCATAAGTTTTAAAAGATTTAACCACAGAGACCACGAAGAACACAGAGTAAATCTAATAAAAATCTCTGTGGGCTCTGTGTTCTCTGTGGTGATTATTTTTTTACTTTGTAGCTAATTTCTTTCCAAGAAACTCATCTGATAAAATTCCAATATGCCAATTTCCTCTATTTATTCAAAATTCATCATCATCCCCAAATCCGTCATTGACGAAAATGGGCATGTCAATAATGTAGTTTATGTGCAGTGGATGCAAGATATTGCTGTTGAACATTATGCTTCTATTGGTGGGATTGAAGCACAAGGTAATGAATCCACTTGGGTGGTGCGAGAACATAAAGTGGAATATTTATTGCCTGCCTTTGAAGGTGAAGAGATTGAAATTAAAACATGGGTAGAAAATATTCGGCGTGTAAGGTCATTACGAAAATATGAATTTATTAGAAAGAGTGATGGGAAAATTTTAGTAAGAGGCGAAACAGATTGGGTGTTTGTGGATACGAAAACAGGAATGCCCAAAGCAGTGCCTGAGGAAGTGATAAAGGTGTTTACTTAATCCTTGATAATTAAGGAGATCACCTCGCAACCTCCTCACAATGCCGTTAATAAACAGGCAAATTAGAATCCACTTCTTTTGCCCACGCATTAATTCCGCCTTTGAGATTTTTTATTTTTTTGAATCCAGCACTGGATAATAACTCAATCGCACGCATCGAACGTGTGCCTGATTTACAAAACACAACCATATCATCAGCTGTGTTTAATTCTGCTAAGCGACTTGCTAATTGTCCCAACGGAATATTGATGGCATTCGGAATAGCAGAAATCGCTAACTCGTGAGGTTCACGCACATCGAGCAGAATCAACTTGGGGTCAAGTGTGAGGCGTTGTTTCAAATCCAAAGCAGAAATATCTAAAACAGAATCAGTCGCAGCATCTTCATGGTCGTGACTCGGAACTCCACAAAATTTTTCGTAATCAATTAATTCTTTAATATCGGCATTCGCTCCACATACACGGCAATTGGGATTCTTTTTTAATTTCACAAAATCAAAAGACATATCAAGCGCGTTATATAAAAGTAATTTTCCAATCAACGGCTCGCCAATGCCTAATAAAATTTTCAATGCTTCAGTTGCTTGAAGCGTGCCAATGGTGCCAGGCAAAACTCCCAGCACACCACCTTCAGCACAAGATGGCACAAGCCCAGGCGGTGGAGGTTCAGGAAATAAACAACGATAGCACGGACCTTCTTTTGCATAAAAAACACTGACCTGCCCATCAAAACGAAAAATGCTAGCATACACATTTGGCTTGCCAAGCATTACAGCAACATCATTGGTTAAATAACGCGTTGGAAAATTATCCGTGCCATCTAAGATGATGTCATAATCTTTAGCGATGTGTAATGCATTTGCGGATGTAAACGCTTCATTATAGACTTCAACTTGGGTTGCGGGATTTAGATCTTTGATTTTGCTTTTGGCACTTTCAACTTTTAATTTGCCAATGCTCGATGTGCCATGAATCACTTGCCGTTGTAGATTTGATGATTCAACCACATCATAATCAACTAAACCAATGCGCCCAACACCTGCGGCAGCGAGATATAACGCAACTGGTGAACCTAATCCACCTGTGCCAATAATGAGGGCTGATGAATTTTTTAATTTCTTTTGTCCTTCTAAGCCAACTTCGGGAATCAAAAGATGACGAGAGTAACGTAAAATTTCTTCACGCGAAAGTTCAGGGAGCATATTTGTTTTTCCTATAAAACGAGCATATCATAAAATAAAAATCCCAAGCTCGATTGCTTGGGATTTTTAATCTTTTTATTCTTCCTTCTTCGCTTCCAATTCCTTTTTATGTGCTTCGATAATTCCGCCTGCAATATGATTCGGCACAGTGTCGTAATGGTCAAATTCCATAGAGAAGTATCCACGTCCACCCGTAATAGAACGAATTTGGGTTGTATAGCGTAGCATCTCTGCCATAGGCACATGCGCAATGATAGTTGTATTTCCACGTTCAGTTTCAGTGCCTTGCACACGTCCACGCTTGGTGTTTAAGTCACTCATTACATCACCCATGTTGGCATCAGGCACAGTGACGCGTACATTCATAATCGGTTCAAACAAAACGGGTCCAGCATCATGCACGGCTAGTTTGAAAGCTTCGCGCCCAGCAATTTCAAAGGCTACGGGTTTTGAATCAACTTCGTGTTCTTTGCCGTCAAACACAATCACTCGCACATTGTTCATGGGGTAACCTGCAAAGGCACCTTTTTCCATAGTGGCTTTAATAGATTTTTCAATTGGAGGCAAATACGAGCGAGATAGATTCATACCTACCAATTCATCTACAAAATCAAAATCGCCTTCGTGATATGGCTCAACTCTCAAATGCACTTCGCCAAATTGACCCGCCCCACCAGATTGTTTTTTATGGCGATATTGTGCAGTAGCTTTTCTGGTAATGCCTTCACGATACGGGATTTTCGGCTCGTGTGTTGCAATACCAACTTGAAATTTCGCTTGAGCACGATGCACTGCCACATCAATTTGTTGGTCACCCATGCCTTGCAAAACAGTTTCATGCGTCACAGGGTCGTTTTGCCAAGTGAGCGTCATATCTTCTTCGCATAAACGAGTCAATGTAGTAGATATCTTTGCCGCATCCGCTTGTGTTTTTGGATTAACCGCCACGCGATATAAAGCCGCAGGGAAGTTTGGCTTTTCAATTGTAAGCGGATGTCCTTTATCACAGAACGTATCGCCCGTACCTGTAGCAGTTAATTTTGAGACAGAGGCAATATCGCCTGCATGGACAATTTTGGCGGGAATAACTTCTTTGCCCCGTTGAAAATGTAAACCAGACATTCTTTCATCTGCATTTTTATTTTGATTCCAAACATGTGCATCTGCCGAAATCGAACCTGAAAAAATGCGGAAGTAGGTCATCTTACCTACAAATGGGTCGGCTGTGGTCTTCCAAACATAAGCGGCTAATGGCTCAGAATCTAGCGACTTTAATTCTTCATCACCATCTTTACCTTGCGCCACACGTTTGGGAGCATGAGCAGGTGGTGGCAACAAATCAATGATGTCGTTAAGCAAGGCAATGGCGCCAACTTCATGCCCGCCTGCCGCACAGAAGATCGGTACAAAACTTCCAGCGTAAACTACATCTTCTAGTCCACGAACCATCTCTTCGTCAGATAATGAACCGTTTTCGAGATATTTCTCCATCAGTTCATCTTCACCTTCAGCCGCCGCTTCCACCATATCAAAGTGAGCTTTATCTGCCGCTTCTTTTAAATCAGCAGGGATTTCGGCAGTTGTTTTTCCATCACCCATATAAGATTTCATGCCGATGATATCTACCACACCTTTGAAATCATGCTTTTCGCCAATTGGCAAATGAACTCGGATGGGGCGTTTATCATGTGCGCGGATGAATGCCTCAACTTCAGCATACACTTTTTCATAATCCGCATTCTCGCGGTCTAACTTATTAATCACTACAAAGCGCGGCAAATTGAATTGGTCTAAATACCTCCATGCAATTTCAGTTCCCACTTCAATACCTGCCACTGCATCTACCAATAAAATTGCGCCATCAGCAACACTCAAGGCAGAAATCATTTCGCCTACAAAATCAGTGTAACCTGGCGCGTCTAAAATATTTATTTTATGGTCACGATGTTCAATGGGAATAACACTTGTATAAATCGAAATCTTTCGGCGGTGTTCTTCATCATCATAATCAGATGCTGTTCCGCCATCCTCAATTTTACCCAAGCGAGTTGTAGCCCCCGTAGCATGTAAAAATGCTTCTGCTAACATTGTCTTTCCTGCACCCCCATGTGAAACCAAAGCGACATTGCGTAAAAACTCGGTGGTATACTCTTTCATCGAAAAAGACCCTTCCTCATTATTAGATTGTCTGGCAAGTTACATGATTGTAAAATAACTTAAATGAATTGTCAAAGAAATTCATCAATCATCACGACCTCTAAAAACAATTTATACATTAAAATCGCATTATGAACATAATTCCCAGCGCTTATTCATTCCTTATTATTGCAATTGGCTTTATTTTTATCATCGGTCTAATCTTACTCAGCAACAAACCAAAATGGAACGACTACCTTGCATTTGGTATCATCGTCTTAGCCTTAATCTTAGCATGGAGTTCTGTACGACCACGCCCAACAAACTTAAAAGAAGGCGCGCAAGAAATTCAATCACTCATTGGCGCAGGCACACCCGTCCTACTTGAATTCCAATCACCATTCTGAATTTCCTGCATCAACATAAAGCCCGTCGTTGACGAGCTAGAACAAGAATTAAATAACGGCAATAAAAAACAAATTCATTTTATTCATCTCAACATCCAAGATGAAACTGGAAAACAACTAGCACCTGTTTTCGGGTTTCAATTCACACCAACTTTTATTTATTTTGATGCAGATGGCAACGAAGTATGGCGACAAGTCGGCGAATTTGACCCACAACGCGTGCGTGACTCATTATCCCTCCCCTAACGCCTCATTCTTGATATTTCGACACGGCTCAATACAAGTTTCAAATTGATTCTGCTCTTCAACTTTTTATTTAACTGGCACATTATAAGTACCGCGACATTTATGTCGCATTTAACGCAAGATAAATCTTGCGATACACACCAACCATGAAACTTCTCTTCCTCTTTCTTGATGGCATCGGACTTGCCGAAGATAACTCTGAAACAAATCCATTTGCCAAAGCAAACATGCCTTATTTGGAATCATTGCTGGGGAATAAAAAATTAATTCAATCATCTGTCCCCATTGATAATGATCAAGTGACCTTGTTATCTGTTGACCCAAATTTAGGCGTCAAAGGTTTACCACAATCTGCCACAGGTCAAGCCGTGTTATTGACTGGCATCAACATCCCTGCTGAACTTGGCTATCATTATGGACCAAAGCCGAACCCCGAAGCGGCGAAATATTTAGAAACAAATACAATTTTCCATAAAGTTCTCAATGCCAATAAAAAAACTGCTTTACTGAATGCTTATCCGCCACGATATTTTGATGGCATTGATTCAGGCAAAAGATTATATTCATCCATTCCCCTAGCATTGACCAACGCAGGCATTTCACTTTTTACACATGAAGATTATTTTGCAGGCAAAGCCTTATCTGCTGATTTTACTGGGCAAGGCTGGCATGATTTTCTTAATTTCCCCAACGCGCCATTATTTGATTCGCATACAGCAGGAGTCAAACTTGCTGAATTAGCCAAGCAATATGATTTTTCTTTCTTTGAATATTGGGCAAGTGACTATGCTGGTCACAAACAAAATATGGATTCAGCGGTTCAACAACTTGAAACATTCGATGGCGTGCTAAAAGGTTTGCTATCGCTTTGGAAAAATGAAGATGGATTGATTCTGCTCACTTCAGACCATGGCAATATGGAAGATTTATCCACCAGAAAACATACAGCCAATCATGTTCCGCTTTTATTGTTTGGGGATAAACAACTGAGAAGTGAATTTAACAAAATCAAACAATTAACAGAAATTGCCCCAGCCATTGCAAAAGTTTTGAATATATAAGCGTATTGCAAGATAAATCTTGCAGTACTATGATTACCTAAACATTTGTGCCACAAAACTGGCAATCAATCCCAGCCAATTAGCAGAGGTGTAATAAATGAATAAAGGCTGTTTGCCTTTCTTCCACAAAAAGTAAACCGAAAGCAAAGCCAAAACTGCTACCACATATAAATCCAAGCCAATGTCTTCAAAACCTAAGTTGGCAAAAATGCCTGCACCGAGAAATAAAGAATTGAAAATAAGTAAAACAATATCTGTTTTTGATAATTCTTCTTTATGGGGAAATAAATTTTGTAAAAATAACAACGCCGCATTCATCAAAATAAAACCTGCAAAGAAAACCCAGTGACTAAATTCATCGTCATTGAAAATCACAATCCGACATAAATCACTGGATGAATCTTCCAAACAAAAACGATGATGTAGATAATTTGTCACTTCATGGTCACCATAGCCAGCGGCTAGTAGGTAAATGCCGATGATAAAAGTTAAGTTGATAGCAAAGTGCGTTTTGCTTTCTCGTTGTGGCGAATTGTATTCAACTGTTTTCTTCAAAAAATAAAAAGCAATTAAACTAATCATAGGCAGAATGAGCATATTATTCAAATCTACCCAGCGCAAAAATTCATTTGGTAAAACATAATCAAGCGTAAATGATCCCAAACGATTAATCGAAACCAAAATTGCTACAACTGATTGAATTGCAAGAAAAGTATGAATTCGTTTCATAAAATAAAATTCCAAGTGACAGTCACCTTTAAGGTGACTGTCACTTTTGATTCTCCAAAATATTTTTTGCTAAATTATGAAACTCTCTGTCACTTCTATTTGACACAACTTCTTGTAAAGCAGAACGTGCTAATTCATTATTAAAGTTCCCAAGTGCTTGAATGGCTTGTTTTTGCACATCGCGCACGGGGTCTTTTAGCATTTCAACCAAAAATGGAATCACTCTTTCGCTTTGAATTTTTCCCAAACCAATCACAGCATGTTCTCGCACACTCAATTCAGGGTGTGTCAATGCTTCAGTTAAAACTGGAATGCTGGCTTCACCAATTTGTGCTAATGATTCTGTTGCAGTTAAACTGACTTGATCATGCAAATCATATAAAGTCATACCTAATTCTTCAATGGCACGAGCATCTTTCAACTTCCCTAACAACATCGCAGAATATTTGCGGACAGTTTTTTCTTTATCACTCAATGCTTCAATTAACGGTTCTACAGCTTCTGCGCCCATGTTTTCAATGGCGTTCAATAAATCTTTGACAATGTCTTCACGTTCAAACCACCAAAACGAATCGCGTAAAGCTTCAAGCAAATATGGAATTGCATTGGGATGTTGAGAATCGCCTAAGGCTTTGGCAGCGGCTTGACGAACTTCTATTTTTGGATCATCTAATAACACATCTGCTATTTTTTCAAATGTGCTAGCGTTTTTGAATAAACCTAAAGCAACACACGCGCCAATTCGCACTTCGTCTTCTTTATCTTTTAATAATGGAATTAAATTTGGAATCACTTTTGCATCACCAATTTGCCCTAATGCAATTGCAGAGCGTGAGCGCACTGTATAAAATTCTCCGTGCAATGCTTCAAGCAAAACTGGTATTGCATTTTTATCTTTGCTTATGCCAAACACTTCTGCTACACGCCCGCGAATGAGCGGATGTGCGGTTTGCAAAGATTTAATCAAGTGTGGTGAAGCAGATGGGATGAGGGCAAGTAAATGTTGAATGGGCAGAATCAACTTGAGGTCAGATGATTGAAGCGCATCTATCAAAACAGGAATCGACACAGGGGCTAGTTTCATCAACTCACGGGCTGACGTTTCTCGCTTCGATTCATCTGCTAGCTGGTTGATTAACTTTTTAATTTCGCCTTGCTTCGAGTTTAGAAACCAATCCATTGGGCTATTTTACATGAAAAAGGAACTGGCTATAATTAGAATATGATTTTAAAGGAGATTGAAATGAGAAAATATTTTGCACTGTTATTTTTGATTTTGGCTATGCTGGCGTGTAATTTATCAAACCCAAATGCGGGAGGGGCACCTACCTCACCTACGCTTGAGCCAACCACTGTGATTTATGTGGTAATTGAACCAACTGCCACACCAACAATTGCTGTGACTAATACTCCTGCGCCTACAGCCACAGCGGAGTTGCCACCCGAAATTATGTTGCACAAAAATTCAAATTGTCGGCGGGGACCAAGTGAATATTATGTAATTGTTGACCAGATTGCAAGAGACAAAGACGGTGTGCCAGTTTCTTTGCCAGTGGTTGGGCAAAATGAAGGAGGAACTTGGTGGCAGGTAATTAATGCTACAGGTCAGGAATGTTGGATATTTGGTGAGAATACTCAACCTAATTCTGATTTTAGTAATTTGCCAATTAAAGAAGGTCCCGCGTTGCCAGATACGCCTGGTAATTTTTTCGTAACCAACCAAGTTTGTCAGCCAGGTCCGAAGAAAAAATGAAATCACTTTTAGTTGGACAGTTGGTGCAAATACTGATGGTTTCCATATTTATCGAAATGGTAGCCGTATTATTGAGTTGAAAGCGGGTCGATTAAATTATAAAGATATCAATGCGCCGTTAGAAGTCAACTTAACTTACGAATTAGAAGCATTTAATAAGAATGGAACTTCTATAAAAGTAATTCAAATTATTCCAGCATGTAAGTAATGTAAAACTCCCTGCACAAGTGCAGGGAGTTTTTTTATCCGCCAGTTGTAATTCTTAGAGACCTTTTACCATCAAACTAAGTGCAAGGAGTACAAAACCAGCAAACGCAAACCAGAAAGCAAATGCACTCACAACTGGGATAGTAGTAACGATAGTGCCAAGTAAACCGAGCAAACCAAGAACAACTGAAATCCAAAATACTGCTTTTGTTGGGGGGTAAGTTTCATTTCATTCTCCTTTGTGATAAAACAAAAATAAATTGCTGACGGATTCTTTCATTATCGCATAGGAAGACGATATGTCAATATTTTGATAAGTTGCATTTTCATTGAATTTTTTTGTCTAGAACAAAATCTCCATCTTTTTTTCTCTGATATAATTTCCAGTTAAAGCGCAAAATTTCACAACGAGAACAGATTTTTGGTGTTATTTTGAAAGCATAAAGTCTGATTTTTATTTCAATGAGTGGAGTTTCCATATAATGAAGAAAGAACAACAACTAGATTTATATTATCAAATGGTAGTAATTCGGCGAGCGGAAGAACGCGGCGCAGAGTTATACCAAGCGGGCAAAATCGGCGGGTTCATGCACTTGTATATTGGTCAAGAAGCAGTTTCAACAGGATTAATCGCCGCACGCGAACCTCGTGATAGAGTCATCACTGCTTATCGTGATCATGGGGTGGCTATCAACTGCGGAATATCTACTAAAGAAATGATGGCAGAATTATTAGGCAAAGCCACAGGTGTATCTAAAGGTAAAGGTGGGTCTATGCACATGGCGAGTACTGAGCATAATTTTTGGGGTGGACATGCCATTGTAGGTGGTCATTTACCTGTAGCGGCAGGGCTTGCTATTGGTGATCAATATGCCGAAAATGATAACGTCACGATATGTATGTTTGGAGATGGAGCAACCAACATTGGGTACTTCCATGAAGCGTTAAACATCGCTAAGACTTGGGGATTGAGAGTCTTATGGGTGTGTGAAAATAATCAATACGGCATGGGTACATCCGTTGAGCGTGCTTCTGCTGTTTCAGATATTCGTCAAAAAGCAGATGGTTATGGAATGAAAAGCGCCGAAGTAGATGGCATGGATGTGATGAAAGTTTACGAAGCATCTAAAGAAGCGATTGCTTATGTTCGCAAAAATAGTGAGCCTTACTTCTTAGAAATTAATACTTATCGCTTCCGCGGACATTCTATGGGTGACCCCGAAAGATATAGAAAAGCCGAAGAAGTTAAAAAGTGGCAACAAGAAGACCCAATCGGTATTTTCAATAAATATCTTTTAGATAAAAAGATTGCCACCAAAAAGCAACTTGATGAAATTGAAGCTCGCGCTGAGCAAGAAGTAAATGAAGCAGTTGAATTCGCAGAAAACAGCCCAGAGCCAGCAATGGAAGAATTATTCACAAATGTTTATGTAGATGGGAATTAACTGATTATGGCAAAAATAACTATGCGCGAGGCAATCTCGCAAGCACTAATGGAAGAAATGGATAGAGACCCAGCAGTTTTTATTATGGGTGAAGAAGTTGGCGTTTGGGGCGGAACATATGCAGTGACCAAAGGTTTCTATGATAAATATGGACCAAAACGAGTCAAAGACACACCAATTGCTGAAAATGCAATCATTGGTGGCGCAATTGGTGCGGCTATGGTTGGTCAACGACCTATTGCAGAATTGATGACGATTAACTTTGCTTTCTCTGCAATGGATTACATTGTTAATCAAGCCGCCAAATTACATTACATGTTCGGCGGACAATTCACCTTACCGATGGTCATTCGCGCTGTTGGTGGTGGTGGACGTCAATTAGGTGCAACACACTCACAAACACCTGATTCGGTCTTTGCACATTTTCCCGGGCTCAAAGTTGTCTCACCTGGCACACCAGAAGATGCTAAAGGATTATTGAAATCAGCCATTCGCTCAAACGACCCGATTCTCTTCATCGAACACGCAACGATGTATCAAGTGCGAGGCGAAGTACCCGAAGGTGAATACACCATTCCAATTGGAAAATCAAAAGTACAACGCACAGGCAAAGATTTAACCATCGTCACTTATTGCAAAGGCTTAGAACTTTCCATGAAAGCCGCCGAAGAATTATCTAAAGAAGGTATCGAAGCAGAAATTGTAGATTTGCGCACACTTCGTCCATTAGATATGGAACCCGTTTTAGAATCATTCAAGAAAACAAATCGCGCCATCGTTGTTGAAGAAGGTTGGAAATCTTACGGCGTTGGTAGTGAAATCGTCAGTCGCATTTACGAAGAAGCATTCGATTATATAGACGCTCCCATCATTCGCGTTGCACAAAAAGAAGTACCACTTCCCTACAATCGCACACTCGAACAAGCCGCACTACCACAAGTCGCAGACATCATCTCTGCCGCAAAGGAGGTCTTAAGATAATGGCTGAAACAATTAACATGCCCAAACTTGGCTTCGACATGGCAGAAGGTTTGCTAGTTCGTTGGGTTAAACAAGTTGGCGAAAATATTAACAAAGGCGATGTGCTTGCCGAAATTGAAACTGATAAAGCAACCGTTGAAGTTGAATCATCTGCTAGCGGTGTTATCCTTCAACACATCGTTGAACAAGGCTCCATCGTTCCCGTCAATGCACCCATTGCAGTTGTTGGAGTCGCTGGTGAAAAAGTAGAATCAGTAAACAGTAATCAGTCGTCAGAAAACAGTAAACAGAAAGCAGATGAAAAGCCTGCGCTTCAAACTCAACCGACAGTTGATTCTGTTTCATCAACCTCTGCTTCATCTCAAACATCGTCAGTCGTCCATAGTCAATCGCCTGATATCAAAGCCTCACCTCTTGCAAAAAAAATTGCTAAAGATAACAATGTAAATCTTGCCTCTCTTCAAGGTTCTGGACCCAACGGACGTATCGTCAAGAAAGATGTTGAATCAGCTTTATCCAGTGAACAGTCACCAGTAAGCAGTAGGCAGTCTTCACAACCAATTTACGAATCACGCATTACGAATTACGAAAATCAAATCATCCCCACCACCAAACTCCGTCAAGCCATCGGGCGCAGACTTGTCGAATCAAAAACAACTATTCCACATTTCTACGTAACGCATGAATTCAAAATGGAAGCATTAATAGCAATGCGAAAAGATATTAATGCCTATTTGCCCGATAATGAAAAAGTCTCAGTTAATGATTTCATCGTCAAAGCCACAGCATTAGCCTTGCGTCAATTCCCTAACTTGAATGCCACCATCAAAGGCAATGAAATTACACAATTCGGGCATGTCAACGTCAGCGTAGCAGTAACTGTGCCAGGCGGATTAATGACCGTTGTCGTCAAAGATGCGGATCAAAAATCACTACGCCAAATTTCAACAGAAATAAAAGCGATGGCTGGGCGTGCACGTGAAGGCAAAGTCAAACCTGATGATGTAGATGGCTCAACATTTTCAACTTCCAATTTAGGTATGTATGATGTGGAAGAATTTATTGCCATCGTCAACCCACCCGAAGCAGGCATTTTAGCCATTGGCTCTGCCAAAGAGACACCCGTTGTTGAAAATGGTCAAATCAAAATTGGCTCACGCATGAAAGCCACCATTTCAGTAGATCACCGAGTCAGCGATGGCGCCGAAGCCGCACAATTTATGCAAAAACTAGCCGAGTTCTTAGAAAATCCAGTTAGGATGTTGGTATAAGAAACATCGATATATGTAAGTGGCTCTGAACCGCAAAACGAATCGCCTTGGATATTTAGGAGATTATGCGCAAATTAAGACTTGGTTCGTCAAATAGTAGGTAAAATGAAAACTCTATTTTTTATAATTAATATTATTTTGGCGTCAATATATTTACTATTCAGTTGGAAAGATTATGGGACAATTTTGATTTATATTGCAAATGCCAGCATTACTTTTTTAATTGGTTTAATGTTGTATTCAATAAAAAATCGGGTTGATTATTTTGTAATATTACTATTGTTTATCCAAATATTGTTTATAGTATTTTCTATGCCTTTTAGAAATTTACCAGCAACGGAATCGCCAAACATAATGAAAATAGCTAGCTTAGCAGTTGTTTTTATTATGTATCATTTGATTTCAAAAACTGAACCATTTAATACAAATAAACAACTATGAAAATTATCAAATAATATTACGCTGGTTCTCAACGACTTGCCATAAAAAAAACGGAATATCAAGTTTCAGTTGGGACTTCCGAAGTCTATGCACAAACAGACCCTAAAGGTCTCACTGCAAATCAAGTAATTTGACGGCAAAGTCTATTTGCTTTGATAAATAATTTTCAAGCAGAGCAGACCTTTAGGGTCTCTATTTCATTCAAAAAAAGACTTCGGAAGTCTGCTATGTTAGATTCAGTCTGCGAGGTAACTTGTCAATTCTTTTGGGTGAGTACTTCCGAAGTCTATGAACAAAATAAATAATAGGGATATTTCATGAAAGAAAAAGTGGGTTTATCTTTAATAATAATAGTTACTACTTATTTACTATTAACAGGCTTAGTAGCTGTATTTTCTAGTATCAGTTTGTATATTGGATATGTTACCACTGTAATAGTTTACTTAGTAATATCAATACTAATGCTAATTGAAAATAGAAATCTTCAAGAATTTAATATAGATCGTTTATCAATATTCATTTTAATACTTAGTTCTTTTTTTAGAAGAAGACTAGGCATTGAGAATGAGTGGTATTTCCTATTTATTATTGGGTTAGCAGGGGTTCTACTTTTCGTTAGTTTAGTCTTAAATTGGCGCAGATTACCTAAAACAAATTTTAAGTGGCTAACTATTAGTATAATTACCGCACTAATTATACTAATACCAATTACCCTCATTGAATTCTTACAAAAAATTATATTCATTCAAGTTAATGAATATAATGCACCATCAAAATATGGATTACTTTTAGATATATTGCAGAAAACAATTTATAATCTTTCTTTTAATGCACCAATTGAGGAGATATTATTTCGTGCTTTTTTTATGGGGATACTTAAAAAAATGAAATGGGATTCTACTAAAATCTTCTTAACGCAGGGTGGTCTATTTTGGGTTTCTCATATAGGAAAAATCGTAGAATCTCCTCTAACTTTTTTTATTTCTATACCAATATTAACCTACACAGTAAGTAAGCTTGCAAAAGAGTCCCAACAAATTTCCCCGTCGATCATATCTCATCTTATTGTTAATACATTAAGTTCAATTCTATTAACATATATTGCTTCTTAAGTGATCACTTAGTCCAAGCATAGGTAACAAAGACTTCGGAAGTCTGCTAAGTTAGATTCAGGCACTCCGCAAGGGTACATGTTAAAAATTCGCTCGCTGAAACAGTACCCAACCATCCCCTAAGTGAGAGGCGTAATTTACATCTTAAAAATCTTAAAAAGTTGCTAATCCTGCTGAAAATGAAATGGAGTAAAATTAGCCTACCAACTTAATCAACGAAGCAGGAGGTATGGCTGTATGTTCGTCACAAAAAATTTGTACCAGAACGATGAGGCTTGGAAATCTACTGCGCTAGGAAATTCAAGTGAAACCATAGGCTCATGGGGGTGTTTGCTCACGTCCGTAACGATGATGCTAAATGGAATTGGCTATAACGAGACCCCTGCAACCGTCAACGAAAAAATGAAAAAGGCTGGCGGTTTTCAGGGGGCGCTTTTTATACCGAGCATGTTGCCGTATGTTTGGGCAAATTGTGCGTATAAAGATATGCAAAATTGTGAAACGACACCTGCACCGATCGCTTATATTGATGAGGCTGTGGCGGCAGGCAAGCCTGTTATTTTGCAAGTGGATTGGAATAAGCAACAAGGTTTGCAAACTCATTTTGTTTTAGTAAAAGAAAAAAAGGGTGACGATTATTCTATTTATGACCCTTATAAATATGGTGGAGATGCACCTGATAAAGAAGTGTTGTTAACTTCACGTTATAAATATAATGGCGCAAAACTAGCAACTGAAATTAGTGCTGTGCTATGGTTTGAAAATTACAGCATTGCTTCACCTGAACCTCCTAAACAAAATCAGGTTCCATTGCCAGCAGAAAAATTTGTGGTGTATGCCGCAGAAGATGATTTAGCCTTACGCGCGGAAGGTTCGGTAACAGGCTATTTATGGAAACGCTTATTAAAAAATACAGAGTTGATTTCATTAGAATCAAAAGATAAAACCAAAGCAAAACTTGGGGTGCAAGGGCAATGGCTTCATGTGCAAGACTCAACAGGGCAACAAGGATTTGTGGCGGCTTGGTATGTAGTAGATAAAAAAGTAAGTGCTTCAACATCTACAACGACTAACAGTTCTGTGCCTCAGCCTTCGTCTTCGCCTGTACCTAGTACGTCTCCTACGCCTAGTAGATCACCATCTCCTGCACCATTACCAGCAGGTGCTTTGGCTTTATACCCCACCACACAAATTTCATTACGTACGAAGCCCATAGTAGCAAGTGATACTTTAATTCGTTACATTGACCCAAGCGAGCAACTCATTAGCCTTGAATCTGCTGAACAAGCTATCCCTAAGATTGGGGTGGAAAATCAGTGGGTTAAGGTAAAAGATAGCAAAGGTAAAGAAGGTTATGTGGCGGCGTGGTATGTCAAATATGCTGGTGGTTCAACTGCTCAAGCAAATAATTCTGTATCCTCGTCAGATGGCGCTATTAAAGTAAAAACCACCGCTGAAGGAGTGTCTTTGCGTAACCGTCCTATTGTCATGGATTCAACGTTACTCAAGCGAGTGCCAATAGGTTATGAGTTTACTATTGCTAAAGCAGGTGATGAAGTGAAGATTGGTAAAAACAATGAATGGGTTAAAGTAAAAGATACAACCGATGAAGGTTACATAGCCGCTTGGTTTGTAAGGCGCTAAAGCAGAGGACATAATATGGATAACCAAAATACAAACCCTATTTTAGAACTCGCATGGAAAAAATTTGCTCAATATGATGCGGCGTCCGTTAAGCGCACATCTGCTTTCAATGCTTTAAGAAAATGGATTTTAGCTTTAGGAATTTTAGCAACACTTTTTGCAATTCTAGCCACAGTCTATCCAGGCACATTCCCTGCTACTGGCGCAGTTATACTTAAAATCCTTTTGGTGCTATCCCCCATCATTGCTTCAGGCTTAGCAGCTTATACCAATCAATATTTTTCAGCAGGAGATTGGTTAGTAACCAGAGCAGGCGCAGAAGAAGTTTTGAAACATATTTATTTATACCGCACCATCCTTAAAGATAATCCACGCCGACGTGAATGGTTGGAAAAGAAACTGGCGAAAATTCAACGTTCTGTTTACAACGGCATGAACGGCGAATTGGTAATGGACACCTACAAAGGTGATGTTCCTCCTATGCCGAGGTTTAATCCTAAAGAACCAGGTAATGATACAGGCTTTCATGATTTATCTGGTGATGAATATTTGAAATTTCGTTTAGAAAATGAATTAAATTGGCACATCAAAAAAGTTAATGAAAAACAACGCGAAAGAAAAAACTTACAACGCTTAATTTATATTTCGGCTGGTGCTGGTGCCGCCTTAGCAGCATTTGGAGATAGTGGCTTAGCAATTTGGGTAGCGCTCACTGCTTCATTTACCAGTGCATTTCTTGGATGGCAACAATTAAAAAATTTAGATTTAGTTGTAAGAAATTACAGCAAAATTATCATCGAACTTACCATTATTTCTGACCATTGGAAAAATCTCGATGCCGAAGAACGAACCCCAAGCGAATTATACAGAATGGTAAATTCAACTGAAGAAATTCTATGGAGTAGAAACGTTGAATATATCAAAGCCATGCAAGAAGCACTAAAAGAATCTAATCTTGATGACGAAGCCAGTTTAATTAAACGTGTCATTCAAGAACAACGCGAATCAGATCAAGCCTCACAACAAGCTAGAGAAGATTCCATCATCCGCTTTACAAAGAAAAAAATAGACGAAGCTTCCGAAAAATTAGAAGAAACTTTTGATAATTCTCTAGGCAAATTAGCAGAAGAAGCCCGCTCTGAAATTGTCCAAGCCGAGCTTGCCGCCATGCGCGAAGCAGTGCAAAACTTTGCCGAAAACATTTCAACCAAATTGGGCATATCCTCATCACTAGATTCAATTGCTGAAGAATATCGCGAAGTAGAAATAAGCGGCAAGACTCCGCAAGGTGTTTTGAACGATATTATTTCTCGCTATCCAAAAACAAGTAGCAAAATTAACGGTTAGCTTACTATTAAAGGAGTATCCCATGACCGACTCAAACACCAATGTTTCCCTATCCTCCCAAGAGACAAAAGGAACAAACACGACACCTGAATCGGTCTCAAACGCTTCAATATCTGAAATAAAGCCTGTAACCAACAACCCAGCAGAGGTACAAAAAAATAGCGCCTCAATAGTAGACCTGAAGCCTGTTCAACAAAATTCAACAGCCATCCAATCTGATAAAGAGTCGAAAGCCCTCCATCCTGAAACTCGCCCACACGCATTTGTTGTCATGCCTTTCGGAAAGAAAAAAGGTGCGGATAATCAACCTTATGATTTCAACATTATTTACAACACATTAATCAAACCTGCTTTAGAAGAAGCAGGATTTGAATCATTTCGGGCTGATGAAGAAACCTCGGCAGGCGATATTTTAACCGACATGTTTCAAGAACTTCTACTAGCAGATCTGGTAATTTGTGATTTGAGCATCGACAATGCTAACGCCTTCTACGAATTAGGGATCAGACACGCTCTTAGAAAAAGAGGTGTTGTGCATATTCAAGCAGGGCGGGCTTATATGCCATTTGATATTTTCAACGTGCGTACCTTGCCTTATCACATCACACCTGAAGGTGTGCCAGACCCTGCTTATATTCGCAGTGATATTAAAGCTATTTCACGCATGGTTAAAGATACTTGGGCATCAGACCGTGATGCAGTTCATAGCCCTATTTACAATATGCTTTCAGGATTAAAAGAGCCAGATCGAAAAAGTTTACAAACTCCATTAGCTACAGGTTTTTGGCGTGAATATAACGAATGGCGCGAAAAAGTAAATATTGCACAAAGGCAAAAACACATTGGCGATATTCTCTTGCTTACAGAAGAAATTCGCAACCCATTAATTCGAGAGGAAGCTATTGGTGAAGTTGGGCGCGCCCTAGCTAATTTAGGCAGGAATGAATTAGCGTTAACACAATACCGAAAAGGTATTGAAGTTAATTCATCTAATCTTGAGTTTAGGCGTGAAGAGGCTTTTCATTTAAATCGAATTGGGCGTGTAGACGAAGCCATTGTAAAAATTGAAAATATTCTTACAGACTTTCCAAATGATAGTGAATCTATCACTTACCTTGGGCGAATTTATAAAGAAATGTGGACATCAGCATGGAAAAAAATTCGTGAAAAAGATAAACGTCTCAAATATGCATTTGATTCATATCACTGGTTAATTAAGTCTATTGATATTTATATGAAAGGTTTTCAACTAGACTTAAATGATTATTACCCTGGTATTAATGCTTTTACTCTTTCAATGATCGTAATTCATCTGGTAAACAAATTTGGCAAAGGAAAATCCACAGATCCTGATATTGCCCGCATCCGTAAGCATATAACCAGCCTGCAAAATACGCTAATCTTTGGCTTAGAAAGTAAAATGCAAATCGAATCTGAAAAGACAAATTATTGGATGCTAATTTCATACGCCGAATTAAAATTACTTATTAGTAATGACATACATGCTATTGTGCGAACATATCGAAAAGCCATCACTGCTTCAAGGAGAAATTTATTTTTCTTGTATTCTTCCTTATCGCAATTGGAGATTCTAAGAGACTTAGGCATGAGGGCACCATATGTAAATGCCTGTATCAACTTAATTCAAGAAGAAATTCGACGAGTAGATAATGGCGACCCAAACATTTCTTCTGATGAAAAGAAAGATGCAAAGGGGCATTTAACAGGTGGACGCAATATTTTATTTACAGGCTACATGGTAGATTACACGGGTAAAGAAAAGAAAACATTGCCCCCCGAAAATGAAAACGAATTACGTCAAGAGATACGAAAAAAATTAGAGAAAATTCAACCCACACATAATGACCGTGCTTTTGTAAGCGGGCTTTCTGCTGGTAGTGAAATCATCTTTGCAGAAGTGTGTATTGACTTGGGATTAAAAGTAAAAGCATACTTACCACATACAGAGTCTGCTTACGTGCGTGAATTTATTTCTCCTGCAGGAGAGGGTTGGGCAGATCGCTTTTATAAAATTCGAAATCACCCTTTGGTAGATGAGATTAATCACATTGAAGCTTTAGGACAACCCAAAGAGAAGGATGATTTATACGAACGTAACAATCGCTGGGCATTGTATTCTGCACTAGGGCGAGGCGGTATAGAAAATATGCGCCTAATTGCAGTTGCAAACGAAACAGTCAATTCAAGAGATCGCGACGTACGCCTAGCAAAGCATATGATTGAGCTCATGCGGGATATAGGTGGCGTAATTGAATTTATCAATCCATCTAAGTATATTTACAATGTTATAGATAGTGCCTTAGAAAGTTTGATGCGTGATCCAGTTTCTACCATTAAACCATCTGATGCAAAAGCATTGATGAAAAAAGTTCATCAGAAAAAGGACTAACACTATTATGAAGTCTGTTGAAATTAATCGACAGGCTTCATAATTAATTTAACCTTCTCGTTGGGGTAAGCCCAAATCTCACCGCGAATACCTTTTGCTAAATAAAAATCTCCTGCCCGCACATTTTCTGGTCCTTCTAATGTTTCCACAGTCACAATTTCGTCCTCATTACCATTCGTAACATTCACCATAGGCACAAGCATTGTTACTGCTCTCTTCATACATACGCCTGGCTCTATAAGTATATATGTTTTATCAAAAATTTCGGGGTCTATGGGCCACATATCTTCTGGTTTATCTACTTCACTTAACAACATGTCTCCTTTCTTGGCAATTAACAATGCCCCCCAAGGCGTCTTTACTTCCATTGTTTGAGGGTCTCCCTCGTTAGGCAAAAAAGGCTTGACAAGTCGTATAGCAATATTACGATAGGGCTTGAAATCTAATTGGTCTAATAACGGACTATCAGAAGTTAATACAATTGAAGCTGCCATAATTATTTTCCTTTATATGGGAACCAGCGATGAATATCTAAACGATTTCTGAAATAGATTATCGCCAACACAATCAAGCCAAATAAGTAGACCCATATGCCCAAATATGTAAAGGTATACCCTAAATCAATTCCTGTTTGATCAAATACAATACCATAAATATAATCATCAAATGCGCGAATCCCAAACACAAGCAATCCTTGCACAATAAACCCTGCTATAAACATCTTAATACTTGAAAATAATCCAGTGCGTGAAGTTAATCCCTTCACCATAAAAAATGATAAGCCTGCAAACAGCAATACACTTCCAGCCATAACACCCAAAAGAATTGAGAAAGATTCAGCATCAAGCATGCCTGTAACGCCTGAAAAAAACAAATAATCTATTACTGCGCCTACATTTATAACAGCAATTAGGATAATAAAATATATTAAAGCCGTTATCATTGGCGGAAAGACCGTTTGCGAACTAACTGGGCGCATTCCTAAGGCTTTGAGCAATGCAGTTGGGTTGGGCAAAAGTTGAGAGAGCCGATTCAAACCTTTTACGCCAGGGCGAAAATCAATCCATTGCACTTTTGATAATTTCTTCGAAATGTCATTATTGTTTTGTATCAAGACAGGAAATACAACTTGTTTAACAGGATCCGCCTCAGTATCGTTTTTGAAGCGAGAGATTAACGCCATCACTGCTTTTGCATTTTGCATATTCTCAGCTTGTGGATGCCCATACTTTTTTAACATCGCAGACATTTCATCTGCAATTTTTGAATCCTGTGGAGCATAGTCAATAAAAAATGGAACAGGTTCAGGATTCATAATGTTGGGGTTATAAGGGTTAGCAAATTTTGGGATTGTAGATTCAGGCTTCCCCCAGCGTTGAAGCGTTGCTGAACGGAGCACCCAAAGCAAAAGCCATGACAAAAATCCTAAAGCAAAACCATACACCAGAGAGTCAATCAATTCGGTATCTTCAACATAAACAAATTGACCGATGGCTAAAGCGATAGGCAAAGCCGCTAATGCCGCTTGCACACGCATAAAATCAAACTACGTTTGAAAATTTGATAAGGTAATGGAATTAAGATGAAGGGAATAAAAATTGTCCAAAATGCGCCGAGCGAAATAAAAGCAACAACTACACTTAATGCAATAGTTGCCCAAATTGCAAAAGGCGCTTTGAAACCAGTTTCAGGAACTGGGTGATCTTCTTGAATGGGTCTTTGTAATTGAGAAAATAATTCTGTTAAACCTTTTTGATAACTGCCACGAAAATCAATCCATTCAAATTTTTCTAATTCTTTTGGCAAATCTACTGCTTCAAATATCAACAGAATTAAACGCTTCTTCATCTGCAAAAAATGTTGCCACTCTAAAGCCACATATTGAGATGCTAAGGCTGCTTTTGAAACCACTAATAAGACAGTATCTGATTCATTTAAACCTTTATCAATTTGTTCTTTCCATGGCGAACCAGGAATTAACACGCGATAATCTAGCCAAACATCATATTTTTTTCTTCTAATTTGCTTACCAAATCATCTACAAACCCCAACTCGCGCCTTGAATAACTAAGAAAAAATTTTGCCAGCCATGTTATGCTCCACAATTGGTAAATGTTCTAGCACTTCAATTATACTTGAAACAAATTTTATAAAACACTTTATTCTTCCTATTTTCACGTTAATGGAAAAAGAAAATGAAAAAAACTAATCATCATTGTAGGCGCTAGTGGTGTGGGCAAAACAACGCTCATGCAAGCCTTGCTCAAAAAACATGAATTTGCTGTAGCTTACGAAAGCCATACCGAACGGCCTTATCAAAAACTTTTCAAAGAAGATGCCAAATACGCACTGGCTAATCAAGTTGATTATTTACTGACAAGAGCCGAGCAAGAAGTTCAACTTCGTCAAAATGATAAAATGATTTTAATGGATGGCGGCTTAGATTTAGATTTCTATGGATTCACACGCCTCTTTCATGCCCATAGTTGGCTCTCAGACCTCGACCTTGATCTATGCCGCCGCTTTTACATCTTCGCCCGAAGCCTGCTCCCCCCCGCAGATTTAATCGTCTGGCTAAAAGCGGATGCGAAAATTATCACGCAAAGGCTAGCATCAAGAGATAGAATCAACATCGCTTCAAGTGATGATGCTATGTTGCTTGAAAAATTCATCAACGAATGGATAGAATCTCTTGACCAAGAAAAAGTTTTAAAGTTAGATGTATCTAATGAAGATATTAATTATCAAAAAAGTATTTCACGCATTATGGAAAAAATAAATGGAAAATTTTGACAAACTAAAATCCAAAACCGAAGGCGAGCCAAAATATAAACTGCCTAGTGCTAATGTTTTTGTTTCGCCAAATGGATTTCACTATATAGATTATCTTGACCCTGTGCAAAAAATTTCACCCGAAATTGACGGTAGTGGATTAAGTGCTGGTGAAATTAATTACATCGAAAAATCGTTACAGTCAAACCCAGAGCGCATCCAAAATCAGGTACAGGCTGTCAAAAAATATGTAGATGTGCAAAATAAAAAAGTTTTAGATATCGGCTGTGGCGGCGGGTTGTTTTTATCTAAAATGAAAATAGCGGGCGCAAAAGTAATTGGAATTGAGCTAAGTGACACTCGCGCCTATTACGCCAAAACAAAACATGATATTGAAGTAATCAAACGCACTATCGAAGATTCGTATTGGGGAATTTTTAAAAATGCCTTTGACGTAATTACTTTATGGGATGTGATTGAACATGTCAATTTTCCACTTTCTACATTGCAACATGCCACAAACATGCTCAAGCCAAATGGTATTTTATTAATTGATACGCCCTGCCGTGATGCTTTTTATCACCGCTTTGGAGAGTTGACTTATAAACTTTCAGGTGGAAAATTCCCCACATTTTTGAACACCATGTATTCAGCGAAACCGTTTGGTCATAAACAAATTTTCTCTTTGAATGAAATGAAGCAAGCCTTTGAATCGGTTGGCTTACAAGTTTTAGAAGCAAAACGATTTCATGAACTTTCATTCCCTTACAGTTTTTATTTGAAAAAATTATTCAAATCAAATTTACTTGTGAAAATTTTATTACCCTTTGTGCATCTATTCTTTTTGATTTTTCCAATAAAAAATAAAATGCTAGTGATTGGAAAGAAAAATGTAGGCACGCTTGAAGCGTGACAATTGAAAATACAAATTCAGTCACGTTACAAACGTAACCTACACCAAAAATAACATCAAAGCTTTACGCAAAAGATAAAACGGAATAAACAAAACCAGATGAACGATATTGCTCAACATAAACAATAAGGCAATTGAGTTAAGAAAATGGTTTAATGGCGGAGCAATGTAACTAATCATCCATGCGCCTGCCCCAGAAAAAATTGCCAATGAAAATAAAACTGCAATCCAAATTCCTAATGGCATCCAAGAATGGCGATCTGATTCTGAGGGCAACATGGTGCTTGAAACTGCAAAAGTTAAATAAAACCATAAATAAAAATCGGGGATATCACCTAGCAAACCAAGCCCCATAAAAAATAAATTCCACTGCCCGTTTTGGAACACATCCCACAAGGTATTAATTTGCAACTTGACAATGCTAGCATACGCCACAACTAAAGTGCCTGCAATTAAAGGTGCTAAACCAATTAATGAATCACGCAACACATCAGACTGAACGGTTTCAACATAGCCCATGCGCAAACGACCTTTATCCATCACTTGTGGGATGACAGAGAATTTCCCTGTTTGTACGCCCAATATTTTCGCCATCAAATAATGACTGGCTTCATGTAAAAATACACCAGGCAAAAATAAAATTGAATAAATGATGATAGTGAGAGATTCATTGCGCGTGATGACATAAATCACCATTTGAATTTCACGATGCAAAAACCGCTGGAGATACACCAGCGGTAAAAGCATAAGGAAAAACCAAACAAACCCAGAGAAAGGCATAAAAATAAGCCACAGAGGTTTTTGAAAATAAATACTAAAACTCTGTGTTCTCTGTGGCTAGGTATTATTTAACTGCACTACTTGTTATAGCAACAAAATCGTCAACTTTCAAACTTGCGCCGCCTACTAATGCCCCATCAATATCAGGCTGTGAGAAAAATTCTTTGGCATTTGCGCCCGTCACTGAGCCACCATATAAAACACGGACTGATTGAGCAGTTGCTTCGCCGTACAATTCTGCAATTGATTTACGAATCACATCTTTGATGACTACATTCGCCGCTTCACCTGTGGATGCTTTGCCTGTTCCAATTGCCCAAACTGGTTCATAAGCGACGACGACACGTGGCGCAAAGTCAACGGATAATCCAGCCAAACCTAATTTCGTTTGTTCAGAAACAACTTCAAAGGTCTGGTTTGATTCGTATTGAGTCAAAGTCTCACCTACACATACAATGGGAGTCAAATCAAATTTTTGGGCAGTCAATAATTTTTTATTAACCGTTTCATTCGTCTCACCAAAATAGGCACGGCGTTCTGAATGTCCCAAAATAACATAATTACATAATTCCTTAATCATGTTCGGCGCAACTTCACCAGTGAAGGCGCCTTTTTCTTCCCAATACATATTTTGCGCGCCTAAACCAATTTCGGTATTTTTCAAAAGTTCAGATGCAGTTTGTAATGAAACAAAGGGCGGACAAATAACTTTTTCAACGCCTGTGATTTGATTTAATTTTTCAG
>LMZR01000019.1 GCA_001567105.1 Chloroflexi bacterium OLB14 | reverse complement strand
AAGCTCGTCGCCTTTGGATAATTTTTGGCAGAAATACCTACCTGTAGTGCGGGAATGGCAGGAGAAGCTAAAAGTTAAGAAAACAGTTGAAGGGGAGTAATCAACTTGCATTAAGAAAGAGGCGCGGGGGTTTTTATCAAAAATTGCCGTTGTGCAAATTCCGCATCGGGCGTAAAATGGAAAAAAATAAACATCATGGACGATAGTAGTTTACGATACCCTATTTAATACACATCACGTTGTAGGCATTCCTCGCGTGATGTTAAATCATGCAAGGAGGTTGCCAATGTTGTGTATTTATAAAACAACAGAGAACGGTTTGCAAGCCGTTGAAAATGTTTCCAATGGAGTTTGGGTTCATGCCATAAACCCAACACATGAGGAAATGGAAAAAATAGTAAATTGGGGGATGGAGATGGATTACATCAATTATTGTCTTGATCAAGATGAAATGCCACGCATGGAACGTGATGAAGATTACACGTTTATTTTGTTGCGTATTCCTATTCACCAACCTGAAAGTGATATTCCTTATACCACCGTGCCATTGGGTATTATGATTTTGGGGAATAAAATGATTACAGTTTGTCGTTATGAAAGTGATATTTTCAAACCATTAATCAACGGGAAGCATCGTCATTTGAAAACTGGCAAACGTTATCGTTTGGCTTTGTATATTTTTCTTGAAACCGCCGCACGCTATTTGAATTTGTTGCGTGAAATTAATCGTGCTACCGAATTGGTTGAAGATCGTTTACAAAAATCAACCCAAAATCGTGAGTTGCTTGAGTTATTAAAATATCAAAAAAGTTTAACTTATTTTGCAACTGCTTTACGTGCTAACGAAGTGATGATGGAACGTGTGCAAAGAACACAACTATTTAATTATTATGAAGAAGACCAAGACTTGCTTGAAGATGTGTTAACTGAAAATCAACAAGCCATTCAGATGACTAACATCAACACTGAAATTTTAGCCAGCATGATGGATGCGTTTGCTTCTATCATTTCAAATAACTTAAACGTAGTGATGAAAGCATTAGCGGCATTAACCATCATCTTCAACGTGCCAACCATCGTGGCATCATTTTATGGCATGAACGTAGCATTACCAGGCGAAACGCAGCCCAATGCATTTATATTTGTGTTGGCACTATCACTATTTTTAACAGCCATGGCAACTTTATTTTTCTATAAACGAAATTGGTTCTAATGAATGTTGAATTAATTTTTGATGCAAAAGCAATATTAGGTGAAGGCAGTGCTTGGGATTCTAAAACTCAAACTTTATATTGGCTTGATATTTTGCAAAAAAAAATCTATGCCAATTATGATTTATTAATTGAGTTAGATGATTTGATTGGATGCCTAGCCCCTTGCAAAAATGGAAATTTGATTTTAGGAAAACGCGCCTCTTTAATTGACCTTGAAGTTGGTTCTGCTCATCAAACGAATCTTTATCTTTTGCATGAGCCTACTACCAACCGCATCAATGATGGCAAATGTGATTCCGCTGGTCGTTTTTATTTTCGGCACAATGGATATGAACGAAAAAGATTCAACGGGCAATTTATATTCTTATGATGGTAAACAAGCAAAGATATTATTAAAAGGCGTAACCATTTCAAATGGCTTAGCGTGGAGCCCTGACTATAAAACTTTTTATTATATTGATACGCCTACACGTCAAGTACAAGCCTTTGACTATGATGTGAAAACTGGCGAAATTGCAAACTCGCGTGTAGCCTTTGCAATCCCTGAATCTTTTGGCTGGCCCGATGGCATGACATCTGACATACAAGGCAATTTATGGATTGCGATGTGGGGTGGCGCGCAAATTACAAAATGGAATCCGAATTTGGGTACATTGTTAGAAAAAATATCAGTGCCTGCTTTACATACTTCCTGTTGCGTGTTTGGTGGAAAAAATATGAACGAGTTATTCATCACCTCTGCACGGCAGGGCATGAGTGATGAAGATATAAAAAAATATCCGCTTTCAGGGGGCTTGTTCAAAGTGGTGACTGATGTTGAAGGTATGCCAACTTTTGAGTTTGGGAATTAAATCTTTATCGTTTTTTTAACACAAAGGACACAGCGGTCACGAAGGAAAGTGTATAAACTTAAATCACTTTCCCCACTTTATTACCTTAAAAATTAAAACCCGCACAAGCGGGTTTTTTTTGTAGTGCCGAGGGGGGAGATTTGAACTCCCGACCAAGGGCTTATGAGTCCCCTGCTCTGCCACTGAGCTACCTCGGCGTGGCTAAAGCGGGCAAATATTACTATGAGAAGCAACAATTGTCAACGCAATTGACTGCTATAATAGAAGCATAGGTGCATCTATGAATATATTGGTGCTGGAAAATGACTCGAAAGAATTAACTGTTATTCGTAATGCCTTGTATGGCAAAAAGCATCACTTGCTCCCTGTGCCAACAAGTGATGAGGCTTGGGAGTGTATTCAAGCAGGAGAAGCACGCTTTGTAATTGCTAGTTGGGATACAAGCGATGTTAAACAATCTAATTTTGTGGGGCGAGTACGTGGGTCTACTTTAGCGCAAAGCGTTTATATTCTATTAATTACTTCAAAGAGTGAAGAAGATTTACTGCCACAAGTAGACGATATGCTTCAGCGTCCGTTCAAACCTATGGACTTGAAGAACCGCATAGTCATTGCAGAGCGAATTATTTCTTTAACCGCAAGTTTGAGCTTAGCCCGTCAGCAACTTGAAAATCAAGCAGTGTTTGATAGCTTAACAGGTTTTATCAATAATGCGGCGTTTATTCGTCAATCTATAGGTGAGTTAGAAAGATCAAGACGTTCTTCTTTGCCTTTGAGTTTAATTATCCTAGATGTAGATAACTTTCAAGATATTAATGACACACATGGCTTTCCAATTGGAGATGCAGTTTTAAAAGTTGTGGCGCAAGTGATTCGTGAAAAAAGTAGACCGTATGATTGCATTGGCAGATGGTCGGGTGATGAGTTTGCTTTGGCACTGCCTGGTGTAATTGGCGCGGATGCGGAAAAAATAGCAGAGAGGATTATTGCTGGGGTACGTGGAACCAGAATTGAGGTCAAGAAAGATGCGCCATTGACTCTTAACGTAAAAGTCAGTGCAGGAATTGCATCTTTAAACAGAATCACTACATCTACTGAAATAGAGCCACTTATTCAACAAGCGCAACAAGCTATGTTTCAGGCAAAAGAAGCAGGGGGCAATCAGGTATTTTTGGTTTATAGTTGATAGCTAAATTATAGCGAACCTAAAATAAATAATGCCACCATGCCAATAATAATGGTGATTAATGTGTTTCTGCTAAACCATGCGGTGACAATGGCAATGACACCTGCTAATAAACGAATATTTGTGAATTGAAAATTCAATTCGCCATTTTGAATAAATAATTCTGGAAAAATAATAGCAGATAAAAACAGCTGGTGGAACATAATGTAATGCTTTTTGTAGTGTTGCTGGAATTTCAAATTTACCAAATAAATAAATTAAAGAGAATCTTATACCAAAAGTAATCAAACCGCCACATAATAAAGCAAACCAAACATTATTTTCCATCTTGCCCTCTTTGAGGATTTTGCTTTTCTAAAACTATGCCAACTGTAATACCTACTAAGGCGGCAAGAATTAACCCTAATTTAAATGGTAAATTGTAAGTTAACAATGCAATAATACCCGCACATAACGCGCTTGCTATTGCTGGTGCCTTTTTTAATGTAGGTACTAACATAGCAATGAATGTAACAGGTAAAGCAAAGTCGAGCGATAAATCATCAGGAATTTTTGTGCCTAGAAAAATTCCTAACGCAGTGCTAATTTGCCAGCTAACCCATAAAGTTGCACCAGCACCAAACAAAAACCAGTGACTATGTTTTTGTAACCCTTCTTTTTCATAATGCAAAATACTTGGGGCGTAGGCTTCATCTGTTAATAAATAAGAAAGTAAAACTTTCCATTTTATAGATAAATGTTTTAAATATGGCGCAAGCGAAGCACTATATAACATGTGGCGCAGATTCACAACTGCAATAGTTAAAATGATAACAAAAGCAGGTGCGGCTTCAGCCACAAGTTGTGCGGTGATAAATTGCGCCGAGCCTGCAAATACTATGGTGGACATCATTTGTGAAGCAAGTTTAGATAAGCCTGCATCTAATGCTAAGGCGCCGTAAATCATGCCAAATGGAACAACTCCAATTAATAATGGGATTTCCGATTTGACCCCATCCCAAAATGTTTTTTGTACAGCGTTCATTAATTCTCCATTGAGTCAATTTATATGATATTTTTTTACTATAAACTCATTTTATCATTTAGATTAAGAAAGCCACCTCATGCTTGAGGCGGCTTTCGCTTCACACTTTTGATTGTATTTGATTCTGTTTCTGCAAACTTTATTTTAACCTAAAGCTTTTTTTGCTTCGGATATCACTTCATCATAATTTGGCTCTTCGCCCAATACAGGTAAATATTTTACATAAGTTAATTTGCCATCTCGCCCAACAATAAAAACAGAACGGCGGAAATACCTTCTTTCTTTAATCAACACTCCATATTTTGTACCAAATTCTGCTTCTACAACATCAGAAACTACTTTCACTTTATCTACGCCTGTGGCACCACACCATCTTTTTTGTGCCATTGGGAAATCAGTGCTAATGGTGTAAATAACAATATCTTCACCGAGTTTTGAGGCTTCTTCATTAAAGCGGCGGGTTTCGCGGTCACATACATCAGTATCCAGCGAAGGAACGGCTGAAAGAATAATAACCTTTCCTTTGTCATCTTGAAGCGGGTTTACCTTCCCCCAGCCTGCAATAACTGATGTAAATTCGGGAGCAAAATCGCCCACCTTCACATCATCTCCTAAAAGGGTTACAAAGTTATCACCAATTTTTGAAAACATTATCTCTAACAGTTGTCATATTTTTTTTCTCCAATATTTTTAAGAATTTTATTGTATCTGTTACTCTTGCTTGCGAGTAGGCTTACTAAAATATAAATTTGCTAAAACACCTAAAAAGAAAACGAACACAATCGCTACGATTACCTCTGACACCCAACCAATAAGCGGGACAAAGGTTAAAATTTCAAGTGCGGTATCTTTCAATACGGTGGAAAGCCCATATAAAGCCACTGCCGAATAACCAATTTCTTTTAATTCTAATTTGGCATGATGCACTTTTGCAAGATGCACGAGCATATACACTTCTAAAGCAGTTAATAGCAGGGAAGTAGCAGGGATTGGTGCGGTTATAGCTGAAATAATACCCGCAATAAGTGTATAGATAAGAATAAGTTGAATAGGTTGCATGAAGTTGATTACAGATAAGCTAGCATCATAATAAAAACTACTATGCCAAGGCATAATACTCCGAGCACACCTAACAGCAAGAGAACAAATATATTTGATTTTTTATCTTCTTGAATAACTGGTTTATATTCGCGTGATACAAATGGCGAGGATTGAATATACGACTCATTGTGAACATTATGTTTACTGGCATGTTCTTCATACGCGCCTTGTGGCACGGCTCCAATATTAACCATACTTTGCATGGCAGTTTTTACTTTATCTTGCACTTCAGGAGGTAATTCGTTCATGTTGTTATAGGTCTTACCATCAAATTGGATGGATTTCATTCCAGAATAGATAGACGAAACATTTTTAACAATGTCACCTTCTAAAAAATCTGGAATGCCATTGCCGTTTTTATCTACAAACATGCCCATCATTTGCTCGTAGGCTTGCCTTTCAGTAGCAGGCATTTCAGCAATGTCGTTATACATTTTTCCGTTGAAAAAAAATTTGTGCCATCAGAAACTCCTTGATTCAAACCTATTTTACACGAAGCAGAGCATCTTGTTTGCAACTTTCTCTTTTTACTGACGTATAAAATGGCAGGAGTAACTATGAATAAAAAAATACTTTCAGCATGTCTCATTCTTGTCCTTACTAGCCTAGCTTGTGGATTTAACATTAACATACCACAACCAGCCGAACCTATTCCTGATGTAATAGACGAGATTAATATTCCCTACCCTGATGCCGATGAAATTAGCCTCAAATTATCTTTTGGAGATGGAGATTTGAAGTTATCTTCTGGCGCAACAGATTTAGTAGAAGGAACAGCCACTTACAATTACGAAGAATTTAAACCAAAAATTGAAAGTGAAGCAGGAAAGGTCGAAATCAAATTACTGGATTCCGATTTTGATACCCTTCCACCATTAAAAAATCGCAAGAAATGAATGGGATTTTAAACTAGGCAACCAGCCTATGAATTTAGAAATTAACTCTGGTGCATACGAAGGTATGTTTGATTTCGGCGGACTGTCATTAACTAATTTAGATATAAATGACGGCGCAGCAGATGTAACTATTAATTTTTCATCACCTAACCAAAGTGAAATGGAAACCTTCCGCTATGATACTGGTGCTTCCAATGTCAAAATTGAAAATTTAGCAAACGCAAATTTTAGTGTCTTTGATTTTTCATCTGGCGCAGGTGATTACACTTTAGACTTTTCTGGCGAATGGCAACGCGATGCTACTGTAAAAATCGAAAGTGGCTTAAGTAATGTCATCCTCATTGTTCCTGAAGGTGTGAATGTTATTGCTACAGTAGAAGGCGGCGCATTAAACGTCAGTGCCAATTCAAGTTGGAATCAAGATGGAAACATCTATCGAAAAGATGGTCAAGGTATTAAATTGACCATTGTGATTGAAATGGGCGCAGGCAACCTCACCTTAACTGACTAAACAAACAAAATTTATAAACCTCTCTGTAGCCTTACTCTTCATGGGTATAATACGGGAGGTTTTTTTATTTAAGGATAATGTTATGAAATATTTACTTAGACTTTTTTCTGTTTTGATGTTTGTGACAATAGCTTGTGCTACATCTGCACCTGCGACTTCTGCGCCTCCACTCTTTCCCACAGCTGATACTAGACTTGAAACGATGATTCCGCTGACAGTTTCTGCCGCCTTGACTCAAACGCAAGCAGCACAACCGACTCAAACGCCAGTACCAACTCGAACAGCAGAACCAACTGTCACATCCACACCTGAAGCGGATGAAGTAGGTAGCACCTTAGTCAAAAATGATGATGGGTCATTCTTTTTTGATGATCAAGCGGGGGGGTATCAAATTGTTATTCCACAAGAATTAATACCCATGCGTATTAATCAACAAGAATATTTAGATGCTTGGTTATTACCTGCCGCCTCAAATCCTGCTATTCAAAATCAATTAGGAGTAATTCAAAATCAAGACCCCCAACATTTTCGTTTATTCGTTTTTGATTTTAATGAAGAGCACATTGTGAATGGCTTTGTGACCAACATCAATTTTCTGTGGGATGATGCCACAAATTTATCTACTGAAGAACAATTGGCGCGAGCTGCAAATGAATATCTGAAAGCCTTCCCTGGGGCTGAAATTTTAGAAACGAAATCAGTTGTGTTACAAAACGAAACTTTAGTAGGCTTGGTGAAATTCAAAAACCCTGTTACTACTTTAGAAAATACAGAAATTAATGTAATTCAAAAGCAAGCCTTTTTGTTATTGCCCAAAGGTATTTTAGCCATTACACTTTCAACCGCTGAATCTCAAATCGAATTTATTGAGCCATTGTTTGATGCCATGCTAGAAACATTTAGCCTTGTAGATGGCGCGGTTGTGAATTAAATAGGAGAAAACTTTTATGTCATCACCTCGCATTATTCGCGCACCACGCGGCACACAACTGACTTGTAAAAATTGGACTCAGTGAAGCCGCGTATAGAATGATTCAAAATAATTTAGATCCCGAAGTGGCAGAAAAGCCAGAAGATTTAGTTGTCTACGGTGGGCGTGGAAAAGCCGCACGAAATTGGGAATCGTTTGATGCAATTTTAGAGTCACTAAAAAATTTGGAAGAAGATGAAACTTTATTAGTGCAATCTGGCAAGCCAGTGGTTGTTTTCAAAAGCCATAAAGATGCCCCCAAAGTTTTAATTGCTAATTCAAACCTTGTACCACATTGGGCAACATGGGAAAAATTTGACGAACTCGCTCAAAAGGGACTCATCATGTATGGTCAGATGACAGCAGGTTCGTGGATTTACATCGGCACACAAGGAATTTTGCAAGGCACTTATGAAACCTTTGGCGCATTAGCAAAACTCAAAGGTTGGGATTCGCTCAAAGGAAAATTTGTTTTAACAGCAGGCTTGGGCGGCATGGGTGGCGCACAACCATTGTCTATTACGATGAATGAAGGTGTGGGATTAATTGTTGAAGTAGATAAAGAACGTGCCGAAAGAAGAAGAGCCATTGGTTATGTAGATGTTGTTGTTGATACGTTAGAAGAAGCCATGACTTTGGTTGAAGAAAACAAAGCCAAAGGGAATCCAATTTCAATTGGGTTAATTGGAAATGCCGCAGACGTGTATGATGAACTCTTCCAGCGAGGAGTCATTCCCGATGTAGTAACAGACCAAACGTCCGCACATGAAGCGTTGTTTTATGTGCCAGCGGGAATTTCAGTAGAAGAAGCGAATCAATTACGAGAATCGAATCCTGAAAAATATAAAAAGATGGCGATGGATTCAATGTCCAAACATGTGCAAGCCATGTTAAATTTTCAAAAGGCTGGGGCAGAAGTTTTTGATTATGGAAATAACATTCGTCAACAAGCGTTTAATAACGGCGTAAGTGATGCTTTTGAATTTCCTGGCTTTGTGCCTGCTTATATTCGTCCGTTATTTTGTGAAGGCAAGGGACCATTTCGTTGGGTTGCTTTATCTGGTGATAAAGAAGATATTTACACAACGGATAAAGCCATTATGGAATTATTCCCCGATGATGCACATTTGCATCGTTGGTTAAAGATGGCGAAAGAAAAAGTTCCGTTTCAAGGTTTGCCTTCACGTATATGTTGGCTCGGATATGGTGAACGTGCCAAAGCAGGTTTGATGTTTAATGAATTGGTCGCCAGTGGAAAAGTGAAAGCACCAATTGTAATTGGACGTGATCATTTAGATTCTGGTTCAGTCGCTTCACCGAATCGTGAAACCGAATCAATGAAAGATGGTTCAGATGCAATTTCAGATTGGGCGATTTTGAATGCTATGATTAACGCAGTGGGTGGCGCAACTTGGGTTTCATTTCATCATGGCGGTGGCGTGGGTATGGGATATTCACAACATGCAGGTCAAGTAATTGTGGCAGATGGAACTCCAGAAGCCACGAAAAGATTAGAAAGAGTTTTAACTACAGATCCAGGCATGGGTGTAGTTCGTCATGCGGACGCGGGGTATCAAATTGCAATCGAAGCGGCGAAGCGTCATAAAATCAAAATGCCAATGCTTAAATAGACCATAGACGATAGACGATGAATGATCTATCGTCTATGGTCTATCGTCTAATCGGAGAGATTATTCTGAAACGATTTTTTATTTTATTCTTTATTTTTATATTAATCAGTTGTAGCCCCGCACCCAGCGTGTGGGGTATTGCTGTTACACCTACAAGTCATCCAAAAATTACATTAATCCCCCCAAGTGAAACTGCCATACCAACTGAAATATTTTTAACACCTACAAGCCTGCCAACGGTTAAACCCACCAGCACTTTAACAAACACGCCGCTCCCAACTGCAACATCAACGATTATTCCCACGCCATCGAAAGCAGATATAGAGCGTGTTATTGTGATCAGTTACGATGGTTTACGCCCCGATGCCATAGACCTTGCACCAATGCCAAACTTAATAGAGTTAAGAGAAAATGGCGCACAAGCCCCGCTAACAGCAAGAACTATAGATTACCCTGCTACCCTGCCTAGCCATGCCTCTATGCTTTCAGGTTGGTGTATGGAAGATACAGGCATTATCTACAATAAATTTTATCAATTTATGGGCTACTCAAAAGGCGTAGATATTTTTGACCTTGCTCATCAAGCAAATATGCAAACCATTATGATTGTTAGCAAAGATAAAATGCGCCAGTTAGCAGAACCAGAAACGACCGATGTATTTGAAATTGCTTACGGTGAGCCTGCTATTCAACGTGCCGTGTTAGCACAATTGGAAGAAGATTTTGATTTGATGTTTATCCACTTTGCAGGACCAGATAATCGCGGACACAAATGGGGCTGGATGTCTTACGAATATTTTCAAGTATTACGTGAAGGCGATGCCGTATTAGGCGAAATTATAAAAACGCTCAAAGAAAAAAATATGTTTGACTCAACCATGTTTATCATTACTTCAGATCATGGCGGGCATGATAGAAATCATATTGGACTTATTGCTGAAGATTATCGGATTACTTGGATCGCTTATGGACCAGGTGTAAAACCTATTGAAATTACACGTCAGCTATACACATTTGATACAGCCGCAACGGTTGCTTATGCTTTAGGGCTTCCACTACAACCCGATTGGGCAGGCATTCCTGTTTACGAAATTTTTTGGTGAACAACCAATAAAAATACATGATGGTTACCCATGCAAAACATAACATTGAAAATGAGCAGAACTTATATTGCCTGCGGATTAATCATTTTATTCTTGCAAGCCTGCGGAAGTAACGCCTCACTCCCCACGCCTCAGCCTGTTTCTCTTTCTACACCCACGTCCACGCTGACGTTTACGCCTGCCCCTTTTACTCCTATAGTGATGTCTACCGCTACATCCATGCCCATGCCAAATGTGGCGCGTGTACTAATCATTTCATTTGATGGTTTACGCCCCGATGTTATTCAAACCGCAGATATGAGTAATGTCATGGCGTTAATGCAGGCTGGTGCCTACAGCTTATCTGCTCAAACCATTTTTCCGAGTTTAACACTACCTTCACATACTTCCATGTTAGTTGGCACTTGCCCTGCCAAACATGTTGTCCGTTGGAATGAATATGTTCCTGAAAATGGATATGCCCTCGGCACAGATATTTTTGATTTGGCTCAGGCGGCTGGGTTAAAAACAATTATGGTTGTTGGTAAAGAAAAACTTCGTCATATTACAGAGCCGCAAAGCACAGACTTCTTCGGCTTTGTGGATTCTACTGATAAGATTGAAGATAAGGTTTCACTTGAAACTATGGCAATCGAACAAATTCGTAAAGGCTTCGACTTAATGTTCATCCACTTTCCTGATGGCGATTTGGCTGGGCATGAATATGGTTGGAAATCTAAAGAACAGTTATTTGCTTATAAACGAGATGATGAAGCATTTGGCTTACTACTAGAAGTGCTGAAAAGTAGAGATATTTTTGCTGATACGTTAATTATCATCAGTGCAGATCATGGTGGACATGATACAACACACGGCACAGACTCTTCAGAAGATATGACTATTCCATGGATCATCAGTGGACCAGGTATCAATCATAAAAAATTAGAAACAAAAATCTATACAATAGATACAGCCGCCACAATTGCTTTTGCATTAAATTTGTCGATTCCAGTTGAATGGGAGGGGATACCTGTATATGAGGCGTTTGGTTTACCTGCTAACTTATTAAGAGATGAAGCATGTACAGGTACGCCGTAAGAACTGTATATAGAATTTGCTATAATTTTATTACCCACAGGAGATATATATGACTTATACAAACATCTTAACAGAAACTCGCGGACGTGTTAGTGTTGTCCAATTAAACCGCCCTGATGCAATGAATGCTTTGAACACTGCTTTATTAAAAGAAGTCATGCAGGCTTTTGAGGTATTTGATAGAGATGAAGCAGTTGGAGCTATTGTGGTAACAGGAAATGAGAAAGCCTTTGCCGCAGGAGCAGATATTAAAGAAATGGCAGATTTGTCTTTTCTTGAAATCCAAAACAGTGAACTAATTGCTTCTTTTGAGCGGATTCTAAATATCAAAAAACCTATCATTGCGGCTGTATCAGGTTGGGCTTTGGGTGGCGGATTTGAATTTGTCTTAGCTTGTGACATGATTATTGCTAGTGAATCGGCTAAATTTGGTTTGCCGGAAGTGACTATTGGGGTTATCCCTGGGGCAGGTGGCACACAACGCTTAACCCATGTTCTTGGTAAATATTTGGCAATGGAAGTTGTTATGAATAATCGTAAACTTTCTGCTAATGAAGCATTGCAATTTGGTTTAGTCAATCGTGTTGTGCCAGTGGAAGGATATTTAGAATCTGCAGTTGCTTTTGCTGAAGAAATTGCATCTCGTGCGCCAGTAGCAATTCGGATGGCAAAGGATTCAATCAATGCCGCATTTGAAACTACATTGGCAGAGGGCTTGAAAGTTGAAAGACGGAATTTTTACCCACTCTTTGCAACTCAAGATCAAAAAGAAGGAATGAAAGCATTTGTGGAAAAACGAAAGGCAGAATGGATAGGCAAGTAGTTAAACATGAAAGATAAACATAACTTAAGAGCCGTGATAAAAAAGAAATAGACAGACTATAATTAAAATATTATGCCTACAAAAACTAAAACTAAAAAAACTGAACTTGAAATTAAAGAAGTACCCATCCTTCAAACCCCTGATGATAATAAAATTACCTTTAATCGTAACCATTTCTTTTCTGTGCTGGTCGTAGTGGCTTTTGCTGTTGGTGTGTTGACTGGCTTTTTCGTTTGGGGTTATGACCAACCTGCTGAAACCGCAAACCAACCCACAGGTCAGACGCAAGAACCGTCTTATGTCCGCTATGACATTGAGACCGAAGGTTATCCAAGTTTGGGACCCGCCGATGCTCCAATCACAATTGTCGAGTTTAGTGATTTTCAATGCCCGTTTTGTAAACGTTTTCATGAAGAGACGTATCAGGCTTTGTTAGAAGCTTATCCAGGACAAATTCGTTTTGTGTATCGTAACCTTCCTTTAACATCTATTCACCCTGATGCTATGTCTGCGGCGGTGGCTTCGTTATGTGCTGATGAACAAAATGTGTATTGGGATTTTCATGATAAATTGTTCAGCGGCGAATTGTTGAACAGAAATGTTTATACTCAATATGCAAGTGAATTAAATTTAGATACTGATAAGTTTTCAGCATGTTTAGACAGTGGCAAGTTTGATGATTTTATTTCACAAGATATGGACTTTGCTTTGAATTTAGGTGTGCAATCTACGCCGACATTTTTTATTAATGGTTTGGCTATTGTTGGTGCACAACCATTGTCTAGTTTTCAAAATTTGATTGATAAAGAATTGGCGGGCGAGATTCCATAGAAAGTGGAAAGTGGATAAGTACATAAGTAAACAGGTATACAAGTTTTGTATGCCTGTTTTATTTTCTTACCTTAAAACACCGCACAACTTAAAACGCTGGTGGTAAGATAGAAAAAAAACTTCTGCGAGGGAAGCGTTATGAAAAAATTTGTAGCCGTTGCTGGCAATATTGGGGTTGGAAAATCCACACTTGTCAAAATGCTTTGTGAACAATTAGGTTGGGACCCATTTTACGAACCCGTTAATCAAAACCCATATTTATCTGACTTTTATGCCAATATGTCTGCTTGGGCATTTCATTCACAAGTTTTCTTTTTAAGTCATCGCTTACGTTCACAATTTAATTTAACCCAACATCCTAACTCTGTCATTCAAGACCGCAGTGTGTATGAAGATGCCGAAATTTTTGCACATAATTTATACAAGCAAGGTAATATCTCTGAACGTGATTATCAAACCTATCGAGAATTGTATGAGACTTCAATTCAATTTTTGCCCCCACCTGATTTGGTGATTTATTTACGCGCTTCGGTGGAGACTTTGCAAAACCGCATTAGTCAACGTGGAAGAGATTATGAAAGAACTATTTCGTATGATTATTTACAAAACTTAAATGATTTATACGAATCATGGATTGAAAATTTTACCTTATGCCCAGTGTTAGCCGTGCCAGCCGATGATCTAGATTATGTGGCACACAATGGTCACTTACGATTAATTGCTTCTAAAATTAGTGATAAATTAACAGGTAAAGAAGAAGTGGTCTTTGAAGCAGATGAAGTTGCTAGAGCGGCAGAAGATTAAGGTATACAAGTAAATAAGTATACAAGTAAACAGGTACACAAATTTTTCTGTGTACCTGTTTACATTTTTACCTGTGTACCTATACTTTTTATGCCTTCCCCAACACCATCGCCAATAACGCCATTCTGACATACAAACCATATTCCATTTGACGAAAATATGCAGCGCGAGGATCATCATCAAAATCCATGCTAATTTCGGTCACACGTGGCAGTGGATGCATGACAATCATTTCTTTTTTAGCAGGCTTCATAATTTCAGAGTCAATCACATAAGCATTTTTTACATTTTCATATTCAGCAGGATCTTCAAAACGTTCTTTTTGCACGCGCGTTACATACAACACATCTGTTTCTGGCAAAACTTTTTCCAGCGTATTAAATTCTGCTTGTGGTACATTTTTTTCTTTAATTTCATCCAACACTTCTTTTGGCATTTTCAAAATTTCAGGTGATACATAATTTAATTTGACATTTGTAAAAGTGGATAACAACCTCGCCAACGAATGTACTGTACGACCATATTTCAAATCACCTAACATGGTCACGTTGATATTATCCAACCTGCCTAATTCTTCTCTGATAGTGAACGCATCAAGCAAGGCTTGAGTTGGGTGCTCACCGACACCATCACCTGCATTGAGAATTGGTTTCTTCGCCGCTTTTGCTGCAATCGCTGCTGAACCTGTCTCTGGGTGACGTAACACAATCACATCGGCATAACATTCTAAGGTACGAATCGTATCGGGCAAACTTTCACCTTTTGATACAGATGAATACTTCACTTCGTTAATCGGAATCACTGAACCACCGAGTCTTTCCATTGCCGCTGTAAATGATGATGATGTTCTGGTAGATGGCTCATAAAAAAGATTGGCTAAAATTTTTCCTTTTAGCAAATCAAATGTCCCGACTCGTTCTACCATGCCACGCATTTCGTGCGCGACTCCGAATACATATTCAAGGTCTGCGCGAGAAAATTGTTTGACCGATAAAATATCCTTTCCATACCATTCGGCATTTTTATTTTCACCAAACGGCAGGTGAGGGGATTGAGAATTTGTGGGCATTTTTACTCCTTAATAAATAGTAATTAGAGATTAGATTATCTTTCATCTTTCTTGATTATTTTTCAAACAAATGATTCACCAACGGAAAAATATTAATCAACGGCTCTTCATAGGGATGAAATTTTCTTATCGTTTTTAGCGCTTCATTGACTAGCTCACGCTTGCAATTGACTTCGAGTTTATATTCTATAACCACACTAATTTCGCCAACCTTGCCTTCAAATGGATTTGCTCCTTCAGTGGGGCGAAAATATCCTGTGACTTGTGTGAGTGCTACACAATGGTCATAATTGCCGATGACTCCCACACCAATTTTCGCTAATTCATCACGGATGGTCAAAGCATGGTCTTGTGGCACAAAGATTTCAAGTTTTACATCTGTAAAGTTTTGCATCATATACCTTTCGTTATTATTTTGGAGTTAGCCAGCTTGCTGGCGTATTACGGGAGCAAGCTCCCTAACTCCAAAGTTAAGAAAAAAAACCTGACAATGATTTGTCAGGTTTTGGGAATGAGAAAAATAAATTAATTAAATTAGAGTTGTATAAATGTGGGGTAGAAAGTTTTTGTCTTAACATCGGCGGGTATTATACACAAAATTATAAACCTGTCGAATCATCATCTAAAGCGTTGGCGTTTGCAAATTCTTCTAGCAAAATTTCAATCTCATCAAGGAAGTGATCTAAGCCTTGAACATATTCGTTGAAACCGTCACTGATTAAGCCTAAAGAGGTACAAGCGTTTTGCCAAAACTTGAGATGGTCGCCACTAAGTGTCAGCGAGGATAATGTCCAAGTGTGCAGAAGCAACCATAAGCAAGAAAGAGGCGTTTCTCCATCCAGCATAGATTTAATCGCTTTGTCATAATAATTCAAGCGAGTGGCGTTAATGCGTTCATCTACATTTGTATTTTCACTAGCAATTTTGAAAGCGGATTTCCAATCTGCATGCCAAGTTTTGATTTGCTCGGCATTAGTTTTGTTGGCACCCAATAATTGATAAACGCTAGCAACCATATTTTGTTTTTGAAGCATTTCAGCGCGCGCAGGAAATTCAATTAACAAACGTCTTTCTTGAATGGGCGCGCCATTTAATTCGGCGATGGCATTGATGGCATGATAAAGCGATTGCAAATATAAATTAATTTCTTTAGGTGTAACTTCATCTTCGTGTTCAGAAAATTCAAACCAAATTTTTCGGGCAGTAGATAATAAATTTTTACAGCGTTGTAAAGTGAGTGCAGGTTGTTCAAATTCAAAACCTGCGCGCAAACTAGATTGCACAAAATCAAAAAATTTTTCGCGTTCATATAAAAGCATGGGCGCATACATTTCATACCCCAGCCATGGGTTGCCACGCAATTCACGCGGTGATTTGAATTCATCTTTGACGCGATGAATCATATCCAAATGAAAATCGGGGGTTAGTTTTTTGAACTCGCGTTTTATTTTTGGTTGAGTTTTATGTACGAAAACTAAATCAATATCGGCTGTGCCACCCAGCATAGGATCTTCCGTTAATAATGAACCCGTCAAATATGCGGCGATGATATTTGAATCGTTATACGCCCGTTCTTGTACGGTTTCTTTAGCAATACGGAGTAATGAATCTTTTGTAACGCGCATATATTCCTTTTACATGTCATTGCGAGGAGGGCGTTGGTCGAGTAGGCAGTGCTTTTCTGCCGTATCGAGACCAGCCCGACGAAGCAATCTAATGATTATGTTGGAGATTGCTTCGCCTTTATGGTCTCGATACGCCCTTCGCAACACGCGCTCATGGCACTCGACCAACAGGCTCGCAATGACGATTTTTTATTTCAATAAACTCGGTTGAAAAGGACTCAAACCTAACGTCTCTCGAATTTTATTTTCAACCAACTTAATATGTTCAGGGTTTTGAATAATATTTAATTCATTCGAATCGATTTTTAAAATAGGCGTATGGTCAAATGGTTTTGAGAAAAAATCATCATAGGCTTGATTCAACTCATCAATATAACCTCGTTCCATCGCACGTTCATAAGGTCTATCTCGAAATGCAATGCGATTCATCAACGTATCGGTGCTGGCTTGTAAATAAACCAACAAATCGGGCTTGGGAATTTTTTCGCCTAAGGCTTCATGCACGCGATGATACATATCTAACTCATCACCTTTCAAATTGATTTCTGCAAACAAAGCATCTTTTGCAAACGTGTAATCGGAAATTAAAATTTTTTCCATCACTTAAAATTTTTGGCACATTATTATTTTGTTGATGATAACGACTCAACAAAAAGAAAAATTTGAGTCTGAAAAGCATAACGAGCGCGGTCTGCATAAAAATCAGAAAGAAACGGATTTTCCTCAAAGACCTCCAATAAAACTTCTGCATCAAATGAATGTTGTAACATACGAGCCAGCGTTGTTTTCCCAACTCCGATGACTCCTTCAATGGCGATATACATAAATTAAGCATACCATAATTCGTAAATGTAATCAGACGCAATTAAAAAATATATAGTTTTTTATGGAAACGGTACTGGGCATTGTAATGGGGGAGCAGGTGTACGTTTATAGATATATTCAGGTTGTGAAGTGACAAATACAACGACGGCATCTATAAATGGGGCGTAATAGATAGTATTTTTACAGCCCAGTACAATTACATCACTTTGATCGAGTTGAAATTTTTGTTTTTCAATGGAAAGAATGATACCTTGTGATTCTATTGTATAAGGTCCTATGATTGTAAACACAACTCTTGCATATTCTAATTCTCTATAATATGTGCTACGGTCAGGTTCGCCACTATTGGCTTCATAAAAACGAGGATAAAGCACTTTGCCAGCAGTTATTACGGCTTGTGGATCTTTTAGAAATTGAGTCAATTCTTCTTGCGTATAGCCAGATTTTTCTAAAAATTCACTTTCTTTTAGGCTTGTTAATAGTTGTTCTGCGGATTGAATTTGATAACGTGGCTTAAAAAGATTTTCCGCAAGCGGAATTAATGAGCCAATGCTGGCTAACATAATCAAAGCTGGAGCTATTTTGATGAATTGTTTTACATGTAAGGTGTTAGGTTGTTCTGTTTGAGAATACTCTTCTTGCTTGTTAGGAATATATCCTATCCAACGCATAAGCCATATAAGAATTTGTAGGCTACCTAATAAAGAGTATAAAACAACAACCCAATCTACAGGGGCAACATAGCGCCCTCCTGAAGTTAATGCTAAAGTGTTTGTTAGAAGATATACAAGGAAAATTCCCAGTGGCAACAATCCTAGCCATTTTTGCTTTTGCCAAGCACTCCCAATACCTAATGAAAATAAAGTAAAGTGTATAAATAGAAAGACATAACCAGAAAAGGGAATATCACTAATGCCCCAGTTGGGTTGCCAGAAAGGCGAGGCTTCTTTAACTGTATTCCATATATTATGTAACCACAATGAAGATGGGAAAAAAACAAATGACGTAATAAGGTTGTGCGCCATGTGATTAGAAAGCTTACAAATTACAGAGGTACAAATACCATCTTGAATTTCATTTGATGGAAGAGTAGCCAATGTTTTTGATACTTGATTAGTCGTGGCAGAGGTTAACTCAATATAAGGCGATGTAAGATAGGAACTCCCTTGTATTTGATAACGCTCTTTTAGAACAAGCCAAATTCTAGAATAGTACATGTAAAACATGGGATACCCCTTTGATTGATTCCTTATATCCCAAGGGGTAGAAGCTGTTAACATTCCTATAATTAATATGAATGAACCAATGAAACGATAGCTCCGAGAAATGTTCACATTAAAAAATAAAATATAAGCAATTAGAGCAGGAAGCAAAAGAAGGACATGTGTGCGAAGCATCATAGATAGACCAAGGAAGCCACCACACCAAACTGCAAAATGTAAGTTGGCTGGCTTTTTGACCCATTTCAATGCAAACAATATGAACAATGCAATGCCAATTGCAGTTGGGAAGTCGGTCATCATCATCTTGGGTCCTGCAAGATCAATCCAAGCCATAGCAACAATAGAATTAATTCCCCGTAAAATTGTTAACAGACCTGCGGAAACACCGAGCGTGTAACTATGAATTTCTTTACCAATGAGAAAAATAATAACAGGAAAAATTGCGAAGAATATTGCCTGAAGGTTTAAAAGATTCTCAAAATTTTGTCCTACTAAAATATGTAGGTAAGTTAAAAATGCGCTGTATAAGGCACGGTCAAAGTATTGCCCATTAAAAAGCCCTTGCCCAATTAATGCATATTGACTTCCCGTATCAAATAAGGCGCTATCGGAATATGGATAGATTGGATTATCCATTGTATCTGGTAGAAAATAATTTGAGCGGATTGGTTCATGCATCCAGAAGAATGCGGATACGAGGAAGATGCCTAATCCGATTAACGCTTCATGACGTAGCTCAAGTTTGATTCTGCTCCTAAACTCTAGTTTGGCTACAAGCGCCGTAATGATAAATACAAATAATAGTTGTTGCCCTAATATTGGAACGCCTGCTCCGTACCAATAATCTTCTGGGTGGGTAATGCCAAAGCCACTGAGTGCAACTATGATGGATAATAAAATTATCAGGCTTAGGCTGATGACTCCAATTTTGATTGTGCTTTTATTTGTACTTAATATTTTTGTAAAAGAATATTGCCTATGCTCAAAAAAGAGAAATCATAAAAGTAATAGCACTGACAATGGCGAGCCAGATTAAGATTGGGTGTAAACGAGATATGTATGAAGTAAAGTTAGCAGTGCGGTAGGGAGGGGTGAACAATATGCTCCATGATCCAATAAAGATTATAAGGCTAAGGATGAGGGAGAGATTGGGAATTCGTTTGTTGTGGAAGATTGAAAGCCACAGAGTTTGACACTGTTGGGGTTGATGAAACAACTTGAGGGCTAGGTAAAGAGGCGCAAGGCTAAATAGAAATATTAAACTGCTGATTAAGATCACTTTAATCGAATACCCTAATATAGTTGCGTTCTCTACATCTGATGGAGATGATAGCAGGAAGAAGATAGTAAGCCATGCTCCTGAGGTTAAGAAGAGAAGATATGCAATGAGTTTGTTCATGCTAATTAATTTGTTTGGTCATCGAGAGTTTTTTGAGGTTCAAGCCATAGCAATAAAATTATTCCAATGCTTATTGATATTATAAATAATATTAAGGCTAGAGCGAGTGGTAAATAAAGACTAGCAAAAGCAAGGCTACTAACGATTAAGGTTGCGAGGTGTACAATTCCAACTGCATATTGTGGGCGTAACCCCATAGCAATAAAGCGGTGGTAAGTATGATCTCTTCTGCCAGTGCTGATAGGTTGTTTGCGTTTGAGGCGAGAGAGTATGACTAATGATGTATCGAAGATAGGAATTCCGAGTAACATAATGGGGACTATCCATGATGATTCGGGAACTCGGTTGAGTGGATTATATAAGATGCTGAATGATGCTAAAAGAAATCCAATTGTTTGACTTCCAGAATCTCCGAGAAAAAAATTTTGTGGCAATGCTGTTCCAATAATAAAGCCCAGCACATAAGCCTATTAATGTGGCTGACCAAAGTGAGAGTGTAAATTGCCCTGAAAGATTGGTTGCGCCAAGAAAAAAAACTGAAGTGATAAAGCCAAAGCCTGCTACTATGCCGTCCATGCTATCTATCAGGTTGACTGCATTTGTAATGCCAATTAACCAAACGAATGTGATGAAGAAATTTAGTAGATTTGCAAAATGTAAAGGGATATAGCCTGCTTCGGCAAAGATATCCATGAAATGGACTTGAACGCCAAGTAAGATGAGGGTTAGGGATGCTAGTGTTTGCCCTAATAGTTTAGGACCTGCAGATAGGTTTTTGTGGTCGTCTAAAATGCCAAAGAATAAGATAATTAAGGAGGCGCTAAGTACTGCTAGAATATTTTGGTTAAAAGATTTTTTAAAAATAATTGCTATAAGGAGTAGGACGATAGCTATGAGGATGCCGCCTGCTAGGGGAGTAGGACGAGAGTGAACTTTGTGAGAGGCAGAGCCGGGGATATCTATTAAATTCCATGATTTTGCTATATGTACAGCGGGGTATCCGATTAAGATGCTAAGTGCAAAGCTGATAAGAATAGTGGTGATAAAAATACTCATGAGAGATATTAAGAAGTAGCATTGGGTTAAGATGATAAAAGTTAAGTGCTATTTTGTAATCTTACATACAATTCAAAAGTTTGCTGGTTGATTTTATCACTGGCAAATCGTGTTTCGACTATTTGCCTACTTGCTCTTCCCATTGTACTTCTGAGTTCTTTATTTATGATTAGTTTTTGAAATGCAAGGCTAAGCGCTTGTGCATCTTTTACTGGGACGAGGAAACCATTTACGCCATTTTGAACAACCTCACGGCACCCTGGTACATCTGTAGCAACCAAAGGACGGGCACATGCAGCAGCTTCTAGTAATACTGTTGGAATCCCTTCGCTTAGACTAGGTAAGGCGACAATGTGACAAGTAGCAAAAACTTCTCTCATATCGGCTTTCCAGCCCCACCATTCGATTATTTTATTATTTACCCAATTGTTGATTATTGATACTGGAATACTGGCGGGGTTACCTGTATCAGGTTGACCGACTAAAACAAAGCGAACTTTTTCATAATTTTGCTTTGTAATATGTGCCGCTTCTACAAAAGTATCTACTCCTTTATCCCAAAGTAGGCGACTAGCCATCAAAATAATAGGGGATTGGTCTAGCTCTGGTTGTGCTGAGAAATAATTTATATCTACCCCCACGCCTTCAATGAGAAAAGATTTTTCTTTGTTAATAAGTTTGTTTTCTTCAAAGAATTGTTTATCATTGCTGTTTTCAAATATTGTTACCCCATAGCTATTACGGAGAATAAAGCGATAAATTCCTTTAACCAAAGGGCGCAAAATTTTTGCACGCCAATCGGTTGCAATAAATATATAGCCACGCCCTGTTACAGATCTTACAATCTTCTTAAAGTTTACTATTTGGGCGGCTAAAGTGCCATAGATAACTGGTTTGATTGTGTGTAGGTGTATTAAATCTGGTTTTTCTTGTTTCAAAATCCGAATTAGATGGAGTAGACTGCTGAGTTCAGTTAATGGGTTTACTGTTTTTCTGCCAACTTCCCATTTGACCCAGCGAAAACCTTGTTCTTCAATAGCCTGAACATATTGTCCATTCGGGCAGACCATTACTACTTCTATATTGTGAGACCTGAGGTAAGAAGCAAGCGATATCCGAAAACGAAAGAGGTACCAATCTGTGTTGGAAACAAGTATAACTTTCATATTTGCTAAGCAATACTACTATAAAGTTTAAGTAAACGCTTCTTCATAATTTCCCAGCTATATTTTGTTTCGTAAATAATGCGTCCATTATCTCCAAGTTTTTTACGAACGGTAGGGTTTTCCGCTAAAGTTTGAAGCGCTTTTTCTAACGCTAGCACATTCCCATATGGAATAACAATACCACAATCAGCTTCCTGTATCATAATATCCATATTCGTATCTTTACAAACAATGATGGGTTTTCCGAGCATCATAGCTTCAAAGACTTTGTTAGGGCTAGAGTAACGATGATTGGGGATAGATGGATCGTATGTGGCAAATAATGCATCAGCAGAAATGCTTAGTTGTAATGCACTTTCATAAGGAATACGCCCCAAGAAGTTAACATTGGGCATGGAAGCACATCTAGCAGAAATTTCTTTTTCATCCCCTCCAAAACCTGCCATATCTAAAGTCCATTGAGGGTGTACTTTGAAAACTTCAAGTATTTCAAATAAACCTCGCTCTACTTGCAATAAACCAATATAAGCAACATGAAATTTTCTGCTAACTGATGGATCTTTCTGATTCAATAATTTGATGTTGGGTAAATCTTCAGGAGCGTTATAAATCGTAATTATTTTTTTTGGCGCGGAACCTTTAATTTGTTCATACCTAGCATCGTCAACTAAGATAACAGCATTGGCTTTAGAGATTGCCCAATAATCTACTTTTCTGATGAGGTTTTTTATCCACTCAGGTGTGCGGCGGAGATGAGCGGCATAAAAAATCGAAAATATCATAAATTACTTTTTTCTTAAATAAAAAATTTTGCAATCAGTGCTGGCAGAATGGTATCAAAATCACAAGCATGGATGATTTCATACGTTTTATTTTTTTTTAGCAGCCAAATCATTAACCCAATTTGCCAAGCAAGCAAAGCGGGTAAGTTCCCCAATCCGTTACCAAATTTTGCTTTGATAGCAAGGCGCTGAATTTTGATTCCGTCTTTTTCTTCAACAAGAGGAAGATCAGCGCTTCTATCCCAGCCGATAGCTTGTACTTGATACCCAGCAGATATTAATGCTCTTGCCTCTTTCTCCACACGTGGGTCTGGATCAATTGGATTGGAGCGACAAAACAAAATTTGCATCAAGTAACCTTATCGAAATAGAGGAATGGAAAGGCACAGATTTATGAAATATGAGTAGACGTGCTTTATCTTATTTCAAATTATGAATTGCCTTTATATAAAAAAAGTAAATTACTTTTGAAATTAAGTACAAAAATATTTACAGTTTTATTTTTAAGGCAAACTAAAAGTTTTTGATAAAAATATCGCCATCTGACCACGTGTTACAGGATATTCTGGGCAATAATTACCATTACCGCATCCGCTAGTAATTGCCTCGGCTGCTAGTTGCTTAACCCAAGCGGCTGCCCAGTGAGTAATAGCTACATCTGCAAAACCTGTATCAAAGCCAATGTCTGGCGGAGTATAAGAAGCAGTATATTTAGATTTTAGTAAAAAGACTGCCATTTGAGCGCGAGTTGTGGATGAGTCGGGGCAGTAGATGTTCGCACCACAGCCTCCGGTAATTCCATCAACTTTAAGTGCTTCAATCCAATCTTCTGCCCAATGCCCATTTACATCTTGAAATGTAGGAGAGACATTTGGCGGAGAATATGAACTTCCGTGAATGCCACGCTCTAGAAAAACTGCCATTTGCGCACGAGTTACTGAATCTTCTGGGCAGTAATAACGGAAAGTGTAATCAGTTACGGTATTGAAATCGTAGGTTATGAGATTACAACCACCAGTAATGCCTGAATCGGCTAAAGTTTCTACCCAAGGTTGGTAGTAGGCAGTGGTATTCTTTCCAGAGAAAGCTGAAGCGGGCCAAACATCTTCAAAAGTGGCGTTCGGACGCCCAAAAGCGGTGTTTATCATTTCAGTGCTGGTTGGGGACCAGTATCCATAAGGATAGTTAGTGACTGCTGTTTTGAAAGCCATCTTCCCTTCACCGCCTTCTGCTTCTAAACTATAGTCTACAGGGTTACAAGAGGGAGGGCTGTTAGGATTGATATTATACGAAGCTTCGGAGCGGTTAAAGTATAGGATAGCTCGAACACCGGGGTAGTTTCCAATTTTTTGAAGAGTATCAGTTAGCCAAGCACTGCGGTCTAACCCATGGGCGACAGAACCTATTTCTGCAATGAAGATTGGCTTACCTGGTGCCATTACAGACATTCTATCTAAATAGGGTTTGTAAATTTGCTCATATGATTCTGATGTGGTGTAACTCCAGCAGGAACCAAAATTGAAAGAACTAAACCCAACTACATCTACTACGCTGTTACCTGGGTAAAAATTTTCAAATGCATTTTGAGGCATAGCAGGGTCATTCCAACCGTTTGGTGCAAACACCCAACTGACAGAATTTGGTGAGACGCCCTCTTCTGCAAATATCTGACGAATTCTTATAAAGGCACGCTTAAAGTTGGCTGGGTCATTTTTATATGTGACCCAATATCCATTCATTTCTTGTAATGGAGCAATAAATGCTCGTTTTGTACCATTTTGTTCCCATGTTTTATATATATTTGCCCAATTGCGAATAGCTGTATCAATATCACCATTAGCAATTTCCAAAGCAGTTCGTGGGGTATGAAAGCCAGCTCCTAAATTAATAAAAGGTACATAGCCGTTATTCCAAGCAGCATCCAATTCACTAGAGATATAAGATGATTCCGATTCTAAGTCGAGAAAAGTACCTGCTATAGAAATGACGTGTGGCCCACTTCCATCTCTTAAAAAGTTGTCAAGGGTGTTAATTTCACCTACAGATAAATGCAAAGCATCTGTTGGGTAAATGCCTACTAAAACTGGCAATGAACCTGCTCCACGTGCAATTAGATTTGGGAAAAAACTTAGTGTAAATAAGGTCAAGATAAAAATTGATTGAAATTTTTTAATCATTTTCTTCATTCCTATGTTTTATTCTATTTTACCAGTATGATTAGATTCGTGCAGGGAGATGCTTTTAGGGGAGTGGTGCCATGATGAAATGTGTAAATTAGCCAATATAAAAGTCGACTGGATAAAAATACAGTCGACTTTTATATTTTTATTACAATAAAACTAAATACCAGAATTATTTTTTAGGGGAAACCGAATGTAGCTTTTAGGAATACAGCCATTTGAGCACGAGTTACAGATGACTCAGGGCAGAAATTTCCGCCGCCACAGCCACTGGTAATACCTTCAGCGGCTAATTGTTTAATCCATGCTGATGCCCAGTGAGAGATAGGTACATCGGCAAATCCAGTATTAGGGGCTGGGTCTGGAGGAGTATATGTAATTCCATATTTAGATTTCAGCAGGAATACAGCCATTTGAGCGCGTGTTACAGGGCTATTAGGACAGTATTTTCCATTGCCGCAGCCACTGGTAATGCCATCTGTTTTTAGGGCTTCAATCCAATCTTCTGCCCAATGCCCAACTGTATCATCAAAGGTAGGGGGAACATCTGATGGGGCAAAGGTTTGACTGTGAATTGCTTTTTCAAGGAATACCGCCATTTGTGCCCGTGTAACTAAATCTTGTGGGCAGTATTCTAAAGGTGAAGTAGAGCATCCACCTGTGATGCCAGAATTATACAAACTAATGACTGCATCATAATACCAAGAGTTGGGTGCGCCGCTGAATGGGTGTGTTGGTTGAACATCAGCAAAGATGTAGGTAGGGTCATCAAATGCAATATTGTCCCAATTAGAAGAGTTAGTTTGCCACTTACCAAAGCGGTTATCTTGCATAATATTTAAGAAGCCTGCTTCACCACTTCCGCCTCCATAGTAAATACGGTAATCAGGCGGAGTACAATTTCCTACAGAACCTTCATCATAGTTGATTTTATTAAAGTACAGAATCGCTCGTACGCCTGGATAGTCGGCAAGTTTATCGAAGGTATCTTGAATCCAACTACTTTTATTTTGTGTTGGGTCATTCGGGTTGACAGGCACATCTAAAACGCCTGTTTGTGATATGAAAATTGGTTTAGCAGGAGCCATGTTTTTCATGCGAACTAAATAAGGTTCCATTCCAATTTCAAAAGTATCCCAATTATAAGCAGGGACGGGGCAACCACCATAGTTATAAGCACTAAAAGATACAACATCTACAAATGTATCGCCAGGGTAATAATTCTCAAACGCTTGATAAGGATAAAGCGGGTTATTGTACCCATTAGGAGCGAAAACCCACTCGACAGCTGAATCTGGAACGCCTTCGTTTTGGAAGACAGTCACAAATCTTTTATAGGCATTAATATAAGTCTCTCCATCGGAATGATATGGAATCCAAGTCCCATTCATTTCTGGAAGAGGTGCAATGTAAGCAAATTTATTAGACCCCGCCCAATCTTTGAAATAACCTGCCCATAGTGCAATCTTATCGTCACATGCGCCAGAGGCGATGCTAGCGGCAGTTACACAATCTGCATCATAGTAAGAGCCTTCCCAGCTAGAACTTGACATTAAGTTAACGAAAGGAACAAAGCCATTACTCCAAGCGGCATCTAATTCATGAGGTACATTCCAAAATGGATTCAAGGTAATGCTTATAAAGTCGCCTGCAAATGTAACCCCACTGGCGCCATTATTGATAAGCCAGTTTTCCATATTACTAATTTCACTTATTGATGCTTGTAAACTAGAACTAGTGTACGAGCCAAAAAGGATAGGCAGACTTGGAGACCCAGAATTTTGTTGTGCTGGAACAGGTTGTGCCTGAACTGAGGTGGTTGAAACCAATACAACCATTATCACCAATAAAATAATAATTAATTTCTTCATTTCTAATACTCCTAACTTGATTTTCAAATTATATGATATATTTTTTTTTATACTTGTCAGAATTGATAGGTAATGACATGGGGTTAATAATTTGCAAAGTTCACAGAAATTTTCAGAAGGTTTTCTTAGTGGTCTCTGTGGCTCAACCTTTTGGGTTACTCATAATATTAGCCGCCCCCTCAAAATTAGAGACCTAAAGCTAGGTGTTATAATGCTTATATGACATACAAGGTGGCAATTTACTGCCCAGACCAGCATTTTTTCTATAAACCCACCTCAATTGAAGCAAATGGCGCTGGCGGAGGGTTAATGGCGCGCATCCGCCTTGCACAAGCACTTGCACAATTAGGGCAACAACCCATTATTATTGCAAATGTTACTGAAGAAACCACTCACCAAGGGGTTGTATATGTACCACTTCAGAAAAAGAACTCCATTAAACAAGTAGATATTTTAATCCTTATCAGTAGTGGAGGAGACCTCAGCCTTGAGCCAGCATTTGACTTAAATATCAACGCCAAATTGCGTGAAGTTTGGTTACAAGGCACCATACCTATCAAAGGCGTTGAAAAATTATCTCCAAACTATATTGTAGGAGCAAGCAACTTCATTTGCGAAACAGTGCAACAAGAATGGGGACTCTCCAACCCTAAACTATTTACTATTTACAACGGTGCCGCTCAATATAAACCCAATTGGTGGAATCGAAAGCCTACTCGCGACCCATACTCGCTAATCTACACTAGTCACCCCTCAAAAGGTTTAGAAGCCTCTATCGCGGTATTAAATTATCTAAGAAAAGAAGACCAACGCTTTACGTTACACGTCTTTGGCGGCGATGCATTGTGGGGAGGCACAGATAAAGCAATTAATGTCCCCGGCGTTATTTACCATGGCACACAAGGGCAACAAAAAACCCTACAAGCCTTACAACAAGCAAATATATCTTTACACCTACAAGCTCGCCTTGAACCTTTTGGTATGGTCGTCACCGAAGCCATGATACATGGCTCTATTCCTATTGCTTCACCTGTTGGTGCTTATAACGAGATAATTCATAATGGTTACAATGGCTTTCTGGTAGAGGGAAGCCACACCTCCGATGAAGTTCATCAACATACAGCCCAACTCATTCTTCAACTTACTCAAAGCCCAGAATACAGCGCCTATATAAGACACCACGCCTACAACATGCCATGGACATGGAACACCCAAGCCCAAACATGGATTAATCATTGGGATTGGACACTACAAAATAAAGGCACAACAATCTCTACCTCAAATTGCAAATGCCCTACCTGCAACGGAGCATGGCTATTAACAGCAGATGGTTACCACTGCACCCAATGTGGTAGATACTCACAAAATGGACAATCATGAATAAATATATCCTCATAGGCGGATATTATGGCGCAGGAAATCTTGGTGATGAAGCCATCTTGCAGTGCATCTTAAAAGATATACGCGCTCAAAATAACAACACCTCTTTTATTGTCACTTCATGGAACCCAGAACAAACCGCCGCACAATTTAATGTTGAAGCGATTCACTGGAAAGATATTGCCGCCCTACTCGAAGCCAGCAAACGCGCCGATATGATCATTCTAGGTGGTGGGGGCTTACTCCAAGATTATTGGGGCATCAAGCCCGATACCTACCTACGCCGTGCATCAATGGACATCACAACTTATGCCAGCCTTCCATTGCTCGCCAAAATTATGAATATCCCTTGCATGATATACGCCATGGGATTAGGTCCCCTACAAAGTGACCTAGCACTTGAACATACCCGCCTCGCATTTGACCGCAGTTTGGTAGCTACTCTTCGAGATCAGGCTTCTCTTGAACTTCTTGAAAAAACTGGCTTTATCAAAAAACGCCCAACAGACCATCCAAGTTACCGCCGACCCAGTTTTTACACTTACAACCAGCCAAGAAGATGAAAAGAATGTTGCCCGTTTTCTATATAAGCGCGATATAGATGATCACACAGATTTAATTGCCCTTTCATTAAGATTTTGGGACCAAACAAGCTCACTCGATAACTGGCTACCACGCATAGCTGAAGAACTGAATCGCTATTTAGCGGAGCATGAAAATTCTCAACTGATACTTCTGCCCTTTCAATCAGACCCAAACAACCCATACACAGATGACCTAGCCATTTTGAAGCATCTATATCAATTCCTTTCTAACACATGGCGTGTGCATCTTATTGAACAGAGCATCTCTCCTCAATTTGCACAAACTCTATTACAAAAATGTGACGTAGTAGTGGGTATGCGTTTACATTCATTAATACTAGCTATAAATACAGGCACCCCAGTTATTGCCTTGCCTTACGACCCCAAAGTTGCTTCACTAATGAAAGAAGCAGGGGTAGAAGAATATTCTTGTCAATCAATTTCGCCTCAGCCTGAAGAATTAACTAAATTAATTGATCGTGCTATCAAAAACCGTGCCGACCTGAAAAAGAAATTACAAACTTTTGCCAGCCAAAAGAAAGTATTAGCACTAGAAAATGTAAACTTGGCAATTAATACATTAAACCAATCTCAACGCACCCCAATAACTTTTGCCCAAGACTTTGCCTTTCAAACCCTGCTCCAGTTAGAAAAAGTAGATGAAGAGCAAGAACAAGCACAAGTCAAGAACGAAGCGACGATTCAACGAATTCATCAGCTCGAAGCACAATCGGCTCAGTTGGCTGAAATTCAATCCAGTAAGTTTTGGAAATTAGCAAAACTTTATTATCGTATTGCCCAAGATAGCCCATTAAAATTTTTATATCAATTTTTAACTGTTGTGCGTTATGAAGGATTTATCTCTGCCTTGAAGAAATCGTATCAAGGTGTTGTGAAACGTTTGCAATTTAAACAAAAAACAACTTTTAAGGTTTCGTATGTAGATGAAAGCAGTATAGATGCCACTCAAGTTTTGCAACAAGTGATTCGCAATTTGAACGACAGAAAACTTAAGGGGATTTTTGTTGTCACAAGTGCTTTTCCGTTTGATGAATTTTATAATCAGCGAGTAATTAATTTGGCAAAATTTCTTTCCGCTGAAAATTGGGGTGTAATTTTTGTTGCCTGGCGTTGGTCCAAAGATGAAAAGATGCTAGGTATAGGGCAGGAAGTTTATAAAAATATTTTTCAAATTCCTGTAGATATGTTTTTAGAGAATCAAATTGAAATGTCTGGCGTGGTGGCTGAAAAAAAATATTTTGTTATTCAGTTTCCGCACCCCGAATTTTTTTACCAGTGCATTAAGTTTGGCAAAATATAACTTTAAGATTGTTTATGAAATTATAGATGAATGGGAAGAATTTCATAAAGTGGGGCAAGCAATTTGGTTTAATAAGAATATTGAGCAAGCAGTGGTGCTAAACGCCAATGTACTCACTGCTGTTTCCAAACCATTGATTGAAAAATTTTCATCTATTCGAAAAGATATTCACCTTTTGCCCAATGGCTACGACCCAGCCCTATTAGGAAAACAGAATCGCGCTATTGCAAAAAGAAATTCAAAAAATGCCCAACTTCAAATTGGATATTTTGGGCACTTAACCGAAGCATGGTTTGATTGGGATTTTCTATTTTCAGTTTTAGAGCAAATAAAAACTGAAAATTTAGATTTACATTTTCATTTGATCGGTTATGGAGAACCCAATTTAGCCGATAAATTTAAGCAATATCAAAATCTCTTAACTTTTCATGGGCGTGTTCAACCTGCTGACCTTTGGAAATATGCCCAAAATTGGGATGCCGCTTTGATATGTTTCAAATCTAACGCGCTGAGTGAAGCAGTTGACCCACTTAAAATATATGAATATGGCTTTTTTGGTTTACCTGTTATTGTCAAAGGTATTTCTCACTTAAACTCATTTTCTTATGTTAACGTTATTCAAACTGAAGCACAATTTATAGATGCCGCTCGACAAATTCAAAATCAGCCAAACAGTGCCTTAGGCAGTAAAAAAGAATTAGATTTAATTTTAGAGTCTTCAACTTGGAAGCAACGCTTTAGCGAACTTTTACGATTGCTGGAAAAAGAACAATGGATATCCTTTTAATTTATCAGTTCTGTACCTTTGGCGGGGTAGAACGAGTAATTCTTAACCGCGCCCAAGCCTACCGTAAATATGGAGTAGATGTAAAAATTTCCATTGGGTATTTAGCTGATCGTGGCGCATTACAATCATTCAGCACTTATATTCAACGCCATAACTTACAAGCTCAAGTGATGCCTTTTCTTTTTCCTCAAGACCTTGCACATGATTGGGCAAAATACGATTATGTCTTTATTATAGATACGCCACAAGTTTTCGAAGCGAGTGCTTCGGCTAAAAACGTCCATGTAGAATGTCATTCACTTTACACCCAAAGCAGGCAATACCTTCATAATTTACCCAAGCACATCAAGAGCGTCATTGTACCTAGCAATTCATTGAAACAACTTCTTCAAACCGAGCATGAAGGACTACCTGAAATATATATACTCCCCAACCCAGTTTCTGATGAATACTTTGATATTCAACCTCTTGAAAAAAAATATCTTTACGCGTCGTCCCATTACCTACTTTGCTCGTGTAGAAGATCTCAAAAAATTTTATTGAAGCGGCGCGCATATTTGAAACCTTAACAGAACATGACGACCTAATGTATTGGGTCATTGGTGAATATGCCAGCGACAAACAAACCATTCAATCGCTTGAGCGCAAACGATTACTGCATAAATCTTTTTTAAGAGATCGCATCGCCTTTGAACAAGTCCCTTATCTAATTAGCCTCATAAAGCAACAAGGTGGTATTTTATTATCCCCATCCAAAGGTGAATCGTTCGGTTTAAGCGCGGCTGAATTTCTTAGCGCAGGTGTTCCCGTTTTACTTTCCAATATCCCCGCACATGCAGAATTAGTTGAAGCAGATGAACGCTTCCTTTATCCGCTAGGTGATATTTCTCAAGCACGCGAAAAAATATTATGGTTGTGTGCAAATTGGGAAGAAGCCAGCCTTAGCCTACTACAAATAGGAAAAAAATTCGAAAGCGTTAACTTTATAAATTCTTGGAAGTCTTTTACACAAACATTCAAATGAATTTAATTTCTAACATGCTTGCCTATTATCGTAATTTTTGGAACATCTATCAGCTTGAACAAAAAGCAAGCCTAATAAATGATTTTAATAAACCAGATTCTCCTGAGCCGTTTTCGCTTGTGATTGTAGCAACAAAAAAATATCAGATTCATTTGTCAGCCAAATTAAAGCTCAAACACGGCAACCAACTGAAATCATCGTCGTGAAGCGTGCGCCTCTACCTGAAGTTGAATTGGGTGCTGTTTCATCCACCTTCATCTTAGCGGACGGATTGTCTCCTCAGGCGGCAAAAAATCGAGGAATTACAGCCGCACAACATTCAATCATCGTTACACTTGAAGAAGATTTTTGCATACCTTCAAATTTGTTTGCAGAACTTGTTGCTCCATTAGAAGGTAACGCATCTATAAAGTTCTGTGCGCCTGCATTTCAACAGACTCCATTTTACACATGGTTAGAGTTACCCTATGCTCCTAACAACATCTCGCCATTAGCAAGTTGGCATGTGTGCGCCTTCCGTAAAATAGAGTGGGCTCGTATAGGTGGCATTCCAGAAGATGTTTCAGATTTTGCGGGCTGGTCTATTTTTTTGGCTAAATTTTTTAGGCAAGAAATTGGCTATTTCAAAAGCAACGTTCACATTGATATGCCTGCTGTTTCTGCTCTGCAATATATTTTTTCAATTGCCAAGGCAGAAGGGGAGTTAGGGATTTCTGCTACTTGGATTTGGAAGCAAGTTAAAGCAACTTTAGTCGGCTTGTTATTGATTTTTATAACTTTGATTTCTTTGCTCACTTTGAACAACTTGGGCATTTTTCCATTTCTTTTAGGAATTGGATTGATTTTTGTTTGGCTTATGTGGTGGCGAGTTAGAATGGGCAGTCCCTTATCTATATGGCAATCGAGCTATTACACATTCGCACGCTTTATTGCTTATGGCATTGGTGTTAGTCGGCGCTCACAAGCGCTTGTGTTGCTTAACCAACAAGCCGAAAGGCACTTAACTGAAATCGTCAAAGCACAACCGAATCATAAAGGCATTGTGCTTTACTTCCCCACCCATGATTGGGGAAATATGTTTCAACGCCCACATCAAATTGCACGCCAATTTGCAAAAGCAGGTTACTTATTTTTCTATGGCACACGGAACGAAGTGGCAGATCAAGTTGCCGAGTTTCAAAAAGTTGAAGAAAATCTTTATTTAGTTTCTATGCCCGCTGTGCCACCAGAAACTTTTTTTACTTCTAAACCCCATCTTATATATAGGTGCAACATGGCACGCGCCAATGCTAGATATGTTTCAAGGCTCTCAAAGTATTTATGACCATTACGATGATCTTAAAGTTTCAGGCGGGCTTTTAACAGACCATGAATTTTTGCTAGAACATTCATCCATTGTGCTAGCCAGCAGTCATTTGTTATTAGAAGCCGTTCACGCTTCACGCCCTGATGCACTGTATATTCCTAATGCAGTAGATGATGAGTGGGTTGCTAACTTTAAGCCACATAATCAAGAGACGCCACCAGATGACCTTGCGAAAATTTTGAGGTTACAAAAACCTATTGTCGGCTATAGTGGAGCGTTAGCAGAATGGTTTGATTATTCATTGCTTGAAGAAACTGCCCGTCACTTACCTAATTTTGAATTTGTACTATTGGGTATTGATTATGATGGCTCATTACAAGCAAGCTCAATCCTTCAACATGCCAATATACATTGGCTGGGTCAAAAAAAATATACAGAGTTATTTCATTACGTTTGGCGCTTTGATGTTGCTATTGTCCCATTTAAGATAAATGACATTACCCTAGCCACTTCGCCTATCAAGTTATATGAATATTTCTGTTGTGATAAGCCAGTAGTTTCAACAGCCTTGCCAGAGGTACTGCGGTATAATGAAGTTCTCATTGCAAAAAATAGTTTGGAATTTTCACAACAAATTCAACAAGCATATACATTAGCAACTTCTCAAGAATATCAACAATCAATTCGCTCAATTGCACATGCCAACACTTGGAAGCAGCGTGTGCAACAAATTACTAAACAGCTAAAATAGAGCCACATTAAGTGGAGGATTTTTTGAAAATTATTACTTTGGCGGCAGAAAATGAAGCCGAACAAGAAGTATTGAAAGCGGTTTCTAAACACCCTGAAATTCAGCATTGCATTATCTTTGCCCCAAGCCTTCCTTGGGATGATAAGTTATTTCAGCGCCCTCAACAACTTGCCCGTGCCTTAGCCAAAAACGGGGCACTGGTATTTTATATGCAACCAGATCGTTCTCGTCCCCCAGTTTTTACTGAAATTGAAGAGAGACTTTTTTTATGCCAAACACCAGCAGATGCTTTTCGCGTCTTACCTGATGCTTTTGTATATGTGTTGACGTGGAGCATTCCTGCACTTGCTTATTTTGATTCGCCCCGCATTATTTACGACTATTTAGATGACCTATCTGTATTTCAGGGCGACCCACAAAGGATTCGGCGCGATCATGGGGATTATTTGTTAAAAGCAGATTTAGCCATAACTACTGCACAGCGTTTATATCAAGAAGCCATTGTTTTACGCCCCGATGTTTTACTTTGCCCAAATGCGGCAGATGCTCAGCATTTTGAAAATTCTACTGGAAACATCCCTGAAGACCTTGCTAGTATTCTTGCCAAAGGTAAACCTATCATTGGTTATCATGGGGCAATGGCGCGTTGGTTCGACTATACCTTACTTCAACAAATCGCCAATCAAAGACCAGATTATTCTTTTGTTTTAATAGGTTCAGATCACGACCAAACATTGCAATCGAGTGATATCTTATCTCAACCTAACATCCATTGGCTCGGACCAAAACCGTATAATGAATTGCCTCGTTATGTCAGCCATTTTACAATTGGAACAATTCCCTTTATAGCGAACGATATTACTCACGCCACCTCTCCAATTAAATTATTTGAATACTTTGCGGCGGGTAAACCTGTCGTTGCTTCTGCAATGGAAGAAATTCAAAAATACCCGCAGATATTGATTGCCTCTAACCCAGAAGAATGGCTGAAACAAATAGACTTAGCTATTGAATATGCCCAAGATTCTGTTTTTGTAGAAAAGTTACAAGCAATTGGTCAGGAAAATTCATGGCTGGCTCGGGCTAGCACTATTTTAGAACGTATTAATTCACTAGGGACGCGCACTAAGCTAAAGACATGGCAACCCAATCACCCGCGTCTTAAACAACTGATCAGAGTGTTTTCAAAAGTAGTCAAAGTTTGGAAACTATCAGGTTTTGGGGGCTTGCTTCGAGGCATTGGTTATAAAGTAAATGAACGAATTGCATATTTACAAAGATTTCCTCTCTTTCGCACTCCACGCTCCTTAGCCGATACATACTTCCCAGAAGATAATAGCCAAGTTACGCTTTATTCAGATGACGCCAATCTTTTCCCTACATATTGGCCCCGTCATCCCATGCCATCCACAGATATAAAAACGACCTCAAGTTTCTTTAATTGCAACTACTTATAATGAGGGAATACAAGTTTCAGAGTGGCTAGAGACTGTTTTTAAGCAAACTCATCTACCAGATGAAATTGTGCTAGTAGATGGAGGCTCTTCTGATAACACAGTCCAAATCATTAACTCATTTGCTGAAAAATCTCCTATCCCCTTTCAAATAATCGTTGAGAAGGGCGCAAATATTGCCCGCGGACGAAACCTAGCCATTGAAAAAGCCAAGTATGAAGTTATAGCCATCACAGATTGTGGCTGTCGCCTTGATGAAGATTGGCTAGAGAATTTAATTGCCCCATTTGCCATCAATCCTGAAACGCAAGTTGTAGCGGGCTGGTATAGAGCAATAGATGCACAAGGACAAAAACACCCCTTCAAAGGAGTTCCTCTATTAGATCAAGTTGAACCACAAAGTTTCGTACCATCTTCTCGCTCTCTTGCTCTTACCAAAAGTGCATGGAAGCAATCCGGTGGCTACCCCGAATGGCTAACATTAACTGGCGAAGATACTTACTTTGCATTAGAACTCAAACGCTTTTGCCTGCACTGGGCATTTGTACCTTCTGCAATCGTGTCTTGGATTGGACCCCAAAATTGGACAGAAGCTTGGAAGAAAGCCTATAGCTGGTCTACAGGTAATGGAGAAATTGGCTACAATGCTTGGCTATATCGTATGCTTGGAAAGAAAATTATTGGTGCAATATTCGTAACTATTTTTATATTTATTATATTAATTTCTGCCTTCAATATATTTTTACAAACACCTGTATGGCTTATACTAATTGCAAGTTTATTTTTAATTGAAATATTAGCATGGATAGCTATCAAGTTTTTTCCATATAGCCCCCTTTCCATTTTTATTGGTGATATTGGAACACGCTTAATGCAAGTTCAAGGATTTTGGGATGGTGCTAAACGAAAATCTAAAATAGACTTAAAAACGCCTAGCTCAAACACGCGGCTTAGTGTTTATTATGGCTGGGGTTCCAATTGATGATACTGGCGGTGGCGCACGTTGTACTCAAATTGCTTTAGAGTTGCTGCGCCAAAATTATTGGGTTGTTTACGTTTACCGCTTCCCCAAATGGGAAAAAGGACCATCCGTTATACAAATTGCCCATCCAAATTTATATGACTATATGCTCAGTGAATTTTCATGGGAAAAATTTACAAAACAATTCGCAACTGTATTGCATCAACATGAAGCCTGGGCTTTAATTGACTTCCCCGCTCCTGAGTTTTTACCCTTTGCACGCATCTACATGAACATGGCGTACATCTCATGTACGATATGATTGACGACTGGGACTCATCTTTAGGCAATTGGGGATACTCTTCCAGCATTGAACGTGAAATGATTCGCATAAGCGATAGCTTGATAGCAACAGCAGATGTGCTCAAACAAAAAGTGGAAGAAATAGGAAACCGCCCCGCCGCCTTAATCCCCAACGCAGTTAACAGCCGTCTATTTGACGCCCAACGGAAATATCAACGCCCCCAAGACTTGCCTCAAGCTGATTCTGTTTCTATCTATATCGGTGCTCTCTGGGGCGATTGGTTTGATTGGGATTTATTAGTAGCAATCGCAAATCACTACCCAAAATCTGCTATCGTCGTTGTTGGAGATTACCGAAATCAATGTGCTAACCCACCTAGCAATTTGCATTTCTTAGGGTTAAAGCCCCAAACTGCCCTGCCTGCCTATCTAGCCCATTCAAATGTGGCAATCATACCTTGGAAGGTAAATAACATTACCCAAGCAACTAGCCCACTAAAATTATATGAGTACCTTGCTATGCACCGCCCCGTTGTAGCACCCGATTTAATACCACTACGGGATATTCCTGCTGTGTCTCTTGCAAAAGATGCGCAAGATTTTATTCACCTTATTGGCGAAGTACAAAATCAACACTTGCCAATTACAGAAATTGACTCGTTTTTGAATAAAAATAACTGGTCTGCCCGTATTCAAGAAATGTTAAACTGGTTAGAGATTAGTAAAAAAAAATAATCAAGGAAAGTGACAAATCCATGTACCCCTCTTTAGAACAACTTCAACAAATTACAGGTAATGCTGTTAAATCTGTTCGCCTCGAGCCGACAGAATTTTCAAAATTCAAATCAATCTATATTGATCGACGCAATGGAATTGAAAACCAAAAACTACTAGAGTATTTTATTAGTTATCAATTTCTTCAATTTAATGCCTCTGATGTTTATATTGACATAGCCGCACAAGATTGCCCCTTTGCTCTTTTTATAGGTGATACCTTTCATTGCAAAGTGTTTCGGCAAGACCTCTACTATATGAAAAAAGGCATACATGGAACAGATATCGGAGGCGATGCCTCGCATCTTCCATTAAATAGAGAAACAGTTAGCAAAATCTCTTTGCATAACTCATTTGAACATTTTGAAGGCGAGAGTGATATAAACTTTATCACAGAGGCACAACGTATTCTTAAAGTAGGTGGAAAGATGATCATTGTGCCTACTTTCTTTGAACCTCAATACCGTCTTGAGCAGGATGCTGGCTGGCTAGATAGTGACGGAGAGAAGCACTTATGGGGCAAAGGCGCACGCTTTAGCCGTTATTATGATGTGGAACATTTCCAAAAACGTATTGTTCAAAATGCAACTCTTTTCAATGTGCAGTTCTATTACATAGAAAATATCTCTGAGATGGGACCAGATTGCTATGGTCAACTTTTTGCTATCTTTGAAAAGAATAAACCGTATGTACCTAAAGGGATTATAGAATCTATTTTTGGGAGATAAAACAGTGAATATGTTTGGCTTCCATAGATTTTTACGCGCTGTTCTCTGGCGTTTTCAAAGAATTATTACAAAAGTACAAAATTTTATGCGATTCACATCGGCTGGTAAATTAAATAATAATTTATTTGCCGATGTGAATCGGTTAGAAAAAGCAGATGTTGAATTAATCAAGTTGAAATTTCGTGAATTTTCAAAATTGCGTGGCTATGATGAAGATGCACAACAAAAGTGGGAAACACATATTTATCGCATTTTATTAAGCGAGGAATGGATTAACGAGGTGGTAGGCACCTTGCCAAGCACCAATATGGTATTAGACCTTGGCACAGAAAATGTGATAAGCGATTATTGGCGTTTTAAATTGCCCCAATTGAATTGGACAAATACAAGTTTTGACTTGCGCTACGCTTGGAATCTTCCGCCAGAGTCAAGTCATTTAATTATCTGTACCGAAACAGTTGAACATCTTGCTGACCCGCCTAACCCTTCCTTTAATGAAGGGTTCTATCAATATGGGATGACTGCTTTATTGCAAGAAAGTTTTAAAGTATTAAAGCCTGGTGGCTATTTGTTTTTAACCACTCCCAATGCCGCTTCAGTTATACACTTGAAAGCTGTATTGCAAGGCGCCCCACCTTGGTTTTTCATTAACCATGTTAGAGAATATACAGCTGAAGAAATTATTGGGCATGTTACCAAAGCTGGCTTTGAAATTGTTAAACATCGGGATGTACATTGTATGTCTGTCACAGCATATTCAGATTATGCCCCTATTTATCAATTACTGCTTGATTATGGCTTCCCCGTAACAGGGCGTGCCGACGACCTCTTCTTCCTCCTGCGTAAACCCCAGTCAGTTTGACGTTTATTTATTGCAAGTGTAGAATACCGAGCCGAACTATGACTGAAGAACTCGAAACCCCATTTTATGACTCTGCTCAACAAAAAAACGTATGGTTGACGGAACTAATTGAGACTTTAAAGTATAAGGATTTAATCCTTCACCTAATACGCCGTGATATAACCTCCCGTTATAAAAGGTCTATCCTTGGCGTTGCATGGACTATGATTAACCCATTAGGGATGATGGTCATCTTAACTATTATTTTTTCACAGGTCTTTAATTCTGTTGATGGTTATGCTTCATATATCCTGAGTGGCTTGTTAATGTGGAACTTTTTTTCCCAAAGCACAGTAGCGGGCATTCAAAGTATTGTTTGGGGAGGAGACCTCTTTCGGCGCATTTATGTACCGCGCTCCCTCTTTGCAATATCAGCGATTGGTACAGGGATTGTAAATTTTCTGATTTCGTTAATACCTTACTTGATTGTGACGATGATAGATGGTTATTACCCAACTATTCACTTCCCTTTTATTTTAATACCCTTAGTTTTATTATCTTTCTTTTCGCTTGGTTTAGCATTGATTATTGCCAGTTTGGGAGTGCGCTTTCCTGATATTGTGGAGGTTTACAATAATATTGGGTTAACTGCTTGGATGTATTTAACTCCTATTATTTACCCATTAGACGTTCTGCCAGATTGGCTTTTATCTTTGATGAAATTTAACCCGATGTTTCACTTTATTAAACTTTTTCGAGATGCACTTTACTTTGGCGAGCCATTTTATCCACAGTTGTTAGCGATTTGCACAGGACTTGCATTGGGTACATTTTTACTAGGCTGGATTATTTTCTCTAGGATGACTGATGAAATCGCCTACCACTCTTAATTTTGATGAAACTGTCATTGGCATTGAACATGCCTCTGTGCGTTACTTTGTTCCGCGTGAACATGTTGGCTCATTTAAGGAATATGCGATTCGTAAGATTCAACGTCGTATTTTTAACGATGAATTTCTAGCCTTGAACGATGTTTCCTTTGAAGTGAAAAAAGGTGAAATTTTTGGCATTATTGGAGCAAATGGAGCGGGCAAGAGCACACTCTTAAAATTAGTGGCACGCATTATGAGACCCTCCTCCGGTCGGGTTTGGGTAAAGGGGCGTGTAGCACCATTGCTGGCGATGGGGGCGGGGTTTCACCCTGAACTTTCTGGGCGTGAAAATGTCTTTTTGAATGGCACCTTGCTTGGGTACTCTCAACAACAGATGCGGGCAAGGTTTGATTCTATTGTTGAATTTGCCGAACTACAAGATTTTATTGACGCTCCCATTCGAACATATTCTTCTGGTATGCAGGCGCGTTTGGGCTTTGCAGTAGCAACTGACCAAAAGCCAGATATCCTTATCGTAGATGAAGCCCTGGCAGTAGGTGATACTGCTTTTCAAAAGAAAAGCCTAGACCGTATTCGAGAGTATCAAAAAAATGGCACAACCACATTATTCGTTTCACACGGCATGGGTGAAGTAGAAGCCACCTGCAACCGCGCAGCTTGGCTACACCATGGGCAATTGATGTTTATTGGAGATGCCAAAGAAGCAGTCGCTCGCTATTTGAAGCGTTAATCATCAGGCAAAAGATGATGATCAATACTTATATATCTTTGCTTTTAACTTTTATTAGCAGAAAAATGGGGGCTGATATTCCTATTTCAATATCCATCCCTTCTCGCTGGAATCAAGCTGACCCTTTTGTAAGCGTTATTATCCCTTGTTATAACCATGGGGAATATCTAGAGGAAGCGGTTGAAAGCATTTTGGCGCAAACTTGGCAAAACCTAGAAATTATCGTTGTGAATGATGGCTCTAGTGATGAAAGAACAAATCAAATTCTAAAATCGTTTCACAAAGAAAAAACTCGAATTATTCATTTAGAGCATAATGCTGGCTTACCCGCTGCGCGCAATGCAGGTATAGCACAAGCACGCGGAAAATACATCTGTTGCCTTGATGCTGATGACAAACTCCAAGAAACTTATATCGAAAAAGCTATTACATTGATGGAAATAAATGCTGGCATTTCCTTCGTTTGGGCATGGACAAAAGTTTTCGGCGCAGAAGATCGCGTTTGGCAGGCGCCTCAATTTGACCTACAAAAAATTCTGTACTACAACTTGACCAACCCGCCTGCTGTCTTTCGCAAAAGTGCGTGGGAAAAATCAGGCGGCTTTGATGAAAGTATGCGAGATGGCTTTGAAGATTGGGAATTTTGGATTCGGATGAGCGGGCATGGTTTTCGAGGACATCGTATTTCTCAAAAATTATTCCATATTCGCAGAATGGGATATAGTTTTGCAAACCGTGCGGCTGATAACAAAGAGAAATTATTTGAACTCATTAAGAAAAAGAATGCAAAATTATATGAAGATGTTGATGCAACGGTTGCTAAAATAAAGCAAGGATACCGAGATTTTTATAACCCAACACCTTTCCTTAACCTACCTCTTCAGGCTTATCGAACTTCCTTACCTGCTTGCAATTTGTTTGTGGCAAACTTAAATTCCAAACAAACATTGCAATGGCTAAGAACTTGCCCCAAGGATGCCCCAGCGATTTGGGTTTCACAACAATCTTTGGATGAAGAATCTGTTGATGCCCTATACCAATGGACGCCTTATGTGTATATTTTGCCTGATTGTGTCCCTCAATATGCGCGTGCAGAATTTATAAAACACTTGCAGGCTCGCTCTCACGCAAAATTGATTCGCCCTCAAGTTGCGTAATAAAACAGAGGAATGGCGAAAGAGTGGGGTAACTTTTCCTTAGGTAGAGTTTTCAAAACTCAAAAATCTTTGCCTGCGCTATACGTGTGCCCTCTGTGGCTAAGCCCACAAAATTCGCTAGTCACTCAGCCTGTTGATTGTAAGCATAGTGGTACAATGACGCTTAACTTCACTTGCTTTTTATAAAAAATAAAACTGAGGAAAAAACATGAGCCAAACTTCAGATTCTATCTTTTCATCAACAGGACTTGCCCCTGAAGAACTAGAAGAAATACTTCAACAAATTGATGCAAATTTACATGCTCGTCCTTTGCTTCAAAAAAACAAAACCATTGCCAACCCAAACGATTTATACACCCTATCTGCTCCGCCTCCTTTACGAAATTATATGATTTTGCTTGAAGAAATTCATAACTCTAAAGCACCATATTATGTAGTAAGTGGGAACATCATTTCCAAATTGATTAAAAAGGCACATAACTTTATTGTAAAAATTTTTGGAAGCAAACAAGCCTATTACAACCAACTAAATATGAATCTACTCCAATCCATCATTGGAGATTTACAAACTTATCAAGCCCATTTTGAAAAGCAAACTTGGTTAATCAATATCCTTTCTCAAGAAGTGCTTACTTTGCGTAACCTTCAAAACGAGATGCAAAACCAACAAAGCACAGCTTCTTCTCGAGATATAAATAATAAGAAAAAAACATCACGCACAAAAACAAAGTAAGGGGAAATAAATGAAAATTTGTTTACTTACAGCGGGCTATCCCCCTGAAAATTCAGAAGGCATTGCCAGACAACGATTTACATTAGCCACTGAACTTGTTAACCTTGGGCATGAAGTTCATGTCCTCACCTTCGGCTCTAAAAACGAAAATGTATCCGAACATGGCGTTTGGGTTCATCGGATTAACCTTCATAATAAAAAAAAATTCTTTTTTACCCAAATATCCCGAACTGGACACCTCTCTTACCAAAAGCCAAGCACTTTATGAAGGCATAAATTTAATTACTAAACAAAACAACCTTGATATTATTGATATTCCTCTATGGGCAGGGCAGGGCATTGTTGCACAACAAAACCGCCCCAGCCCTATTGTAATTTGGTTGCAAACTACCACTGCCCAAGTGATTAACATTCAAGGGCGCACCCCCTGCAATGCCGAGCTAGCGCAAATAGAATTGGAGAATTTATCTTTACAACTTGCCAATGGCGTTTTAGGCGACTCGCAAAGCATTATTGATGAAGTCAAAAAAGATTACCGCCTCAAGCCTGACATTCCAATTGGTATTGCTCATTTGGGCTTATCTTCGCTACAACCTCAGCCCAAGAAAACCAAGCACAAAAATATCACCGCACTCATTGTGGGACGCTTAGAAAAACGCAAGGGGACTCATCTGCTGTACCAAATTATTCCGCAGTTGCTAACAAATCATCCTGAATTATGTTTTCGCTTTATCGGGCGTGATAATAGCCAATCGGATGGTTATACAATTTCGTACCCTGAATATTTTAGAAAAGAATTCCCGCAATTTGAAGAGCGTGTTTTCTTTGATGGCTATGTAAGTGAACAAGAAATTCAGCAGAAATATAACCAAGCAGATTTTGTACTGATTCCCTCTCTGTACGAATCTTTTGGGCTGGTGTATTTAGAAGCCATGCGCGCCAAACTGCCTATTGTTACATTCAAATCGGGTGCGGCTGTAGAAATATTTAGACAAGATGAACAAGATGGCGCTTTGCTGGTAGAGCAAGGTGACTTGGATGGCTACGCTCGGGCTATTGAACGTTTGATTAATGAACCAGCTTTGCGTGAAACCATTGCACAGGCTGGGGCAGAACGCTTTGAGGCTGAGTTTGGCGCAAAGAAAATGGCACAAACAACAGCCGAATTTTATGAATCAATTATCAGACAGGAAAAGAAGCGCAACCTTCCTGATGGGCAGGTTTATCAAGTAATGGAAGCGTTAGATTATGGCGATGCGGTTAGCACCATCACAATTCAAAATGCTGAAATTTTGAAAGAGCTGAATCAGCCAGCAGAAATTTTAGCTCGGTATGCTCATGGGGCAGTTCAGCATTACACTTCGCCACGCCATAAAGTTTTGACTAACCCACAAGCCCATTTGATTTTTCATTATTGGCATTATAGTAATTCGACGTGGATGTTGCCTATAACGCAGGGGCGTAAGGCATTGTATTACCATAATATTACGCCCGCCAAATTTTTTGACCCTGCTTCGAAAACCCATGCCATGATTAAGAAGGGCTATCAGCAATTAGCGAAAATTGCTGATCAGTTTGATTTATTAATTGGCGATTCTTTATATAACATTCAGCAACTAACACCTTATCTTAGTAGTCCGCGCCCTGGGCTGGTTATTCACCCTGTGATTGATGTGGATAAACTTCTTGCGGCTAGTTACGACTTGAGCTTACAAACAGAGCTACAATGGCGTAAGCATACGAACATTTTATTTGCGGGGCGCATTGCCCGCAATAAAAGACAAGACCAGATTATGCGTGCTTTTGATTATTACTATCGCAATATCAATCGGGATGCTTATTTGTGGTTGGTAGGTAATGATAATGGTGATAAAGCTTACCGCGCCGAGTTAGAAAATTGCGCTTATCTTTAATTTCAGCCGAGCGGATTTGTTTTACAGGCAAGATAAGCGATGAAAGCGTTAGAACGCTGTATCGAAATGCGCATGTTTTCTTAAGTGCTTCAGAACATGAAGGGTTTGGTATGCCATTAATTGAGGCAATGGCTTTTGGCGTGCCTGTGTTGGCGAAAGCCAGCAGTGCCGTGCCTGAGACCATGGGACAAGGTGGCATTTTGATTAATGAGTGGGATATACCTAAAATTGCTGAGTTGATGAACATAGTTGTAGCAGACCAGAATGTGCGCCAAAAAATATTAGATAAACAAACAGAAAACCTAACCCGCTTTTCGCGCCAAAATGCACAGGTGCGCTTGAAAGCGGCGGTAGATTATTTGCTTCACCAAACCGAAAGCCCTTTGTTTGAGAAACTTGATGTAACAACAGGGGTGGGAGAGATTGGCAAGCCGTTAAAACTATTTAATCAAAAAACACAACCTGTGTTACCTTATATGATTGCTTTTACCATGCGTTGTGGCAGTACACTTTTGTGCGAATATTTAACTGCCAATGGCTTGGGTCGCCCTACTGAGTATTTTCAATACCCTCATGGGGTTAAGAATGCTTGGTTATATGATGCACTGGGTGTTTCAAAGACAGATTTTAAACAAATGATGCAAGAGTTAATTAAGCAATGTAGCCCCAATGGGATATTTGGGGCAAAAATGCTCTGGTATCACAAACAAGCTTTAATTGAAGAAATGCAAAAGCATGATCCCCATATACAAGAAATTGAAGATATTTTCCCAAATACAAGGTGGATTTATATGCAACGCAAAGATAAGGTGGCACAAGCGGTATCGCTTTGGCGGGCTGAATACTCGGGGCGTTGGCATTCACCAGACCATGCACATAAAACAAAAAAGCCGAAATATAACTTTCGCGCTTTGTATTTGATGTATGTATCTATTTTGGCTGAAGAACAGGCATGGGAGCGATATTTTAAAGACCAGGCAATAACTCCCTTTTCTTTTTATTACGAAGACCTGTTAGCAGACCCGCGAAAAATCATCAGCCAAATAGCAGACTTTATTGAAGCACCCAGCCATCTGCTTGTTAGCGAAGCGGATGTTGAATTAGAGACGCAATTAGAAAAATTGGCAGATTCTTATTCACAAGAGATTAGTGCTCGCTTTCTTAAAGAATTAAATATTACCGGTAGCATAGCAGGCTAATTTGATTAACAAAATATGTAGCCTGAACAAATAGAGAATTAACTTATGACCTCACAGAAACCATTAACAGCCAGCATTGTTATTAGCACATGTAATCGGGCTTCCTATTTACAGCGTTTATTAAGCATGCTTACCAATGTGCAAGGCGTTCAGTTTGAAATTGTTATCGTAAACGGACCTTCTACCGATGGAACTGAAAACATTTTGAAGCAATATGAAGGCTTTATAAAAGTTGTCTCTTACGCAGGCAGAAATTTGTCAGTGTCACGAAATTTAGGTATAGCCCAAGCGGCGGGCGATATAGTGGTGTTTATTGATGATGATGCCCTGCCTGCTAATGATAATTGGTTGGCTGAATATTTGCAGGCTTTTCAACAAAATCCACATATCAGCATGGCATGGGGGTCTGTCTTACGGCGTGATACAGATTGGTTTGAATTTCAAGGTGGTGCTACTTCTGAGTATGGCTTTCAATCTTTTCGTGAAACTGCTGTTGATGACAAAGCACCAGATGGGACATCTTGGGTGGCGCGCGGTCCAGGTGGTAATCTTGCATTTCGGCGTGCGAATTTGATAGAGGCTGGCGGGTTTGATGAAACTTATAAGTATTACTTAGATGAAAGCGATGTATGTTTTAGGTTGAACCAAGCAGGCTACGAAGGTCTTTTCCTCGCTTCAAATAACATTCGGCATTTTGCCGCACGTTCTGAACAAGGACAGAGTATCTATGATCGGAACTGGGATGTGATTACAAAGAGCGACACCTACTTTGCGCTGAAAAATAGTCAAGATGCTTTCTTTACGCGCTTGTTAAAGACTTTGCGTTTTGCAAATCAGAAGCATTTTGTTATAGAAATTGATTCGTATTTACAAAAGAAGCAGATCACATTTTCTCATTGGTTGCGGCTGCGTTGGATGTGGCTACGAGGTTTAATGGCTGGCTTTATGTTAGGGATTTTTCAGCCAATGAGGTTAGGTAGTTTCAATTCTGCCCCAGCCCCATTTTTGCCTTTTGGGAAACCTCCGCTTCCTGTACTTAATGCAAGCATTGTTATTAATACTTTTAACCGTGCTCCTTATTTACAGCGTTTGTTACCTGCACTCATGCACTTAAAAAATGCTCAGTTTGAAGTGATTGTGGTAAACGGACCTTCTACCGATGGAACTGAAAATATTTTGAAGCAGTACGAAGGCTTTATAAAAGTTGTCTCTTACGCAGGCAGAAATTTGTCAGTCTCACGCAATTTAGGCATAGCTCAAGCGGCTGGAGATATTGTGGTGTTTATTGATGATGATGCCCTGCCTGCTAATGATAATTGGTTGGCTGAATATTTGCAGGCTTTTCAACAAAACCCACTTATCAGCATGGCATGGGGGGCGGTTTTACACCGCGATACAGATTGGTTCGAATTTCAAGGTGGTGCCACGTCTGAATATGCTTTTCAATCTTTTCGTGAAACTGCTGTTGATGACAAAGCACCAGATGGGACATCTTGGGTGGCGCGCGGTCCAGGTGGTAATCTTGCATTTCGGCGTGATAAGTTAATAGAGGTTGGCGGGTTTGATGAAGCCTATAAATATTATTTGGATGAAACCGATGTATGTTTTAGGTTGAACCAAGCAGGTTACGAAGGGCTTTTCCTCCCTACAAATAACATTCGGCATTTTTCTGCATCTTCTGAACGGCGTCAGAGCATCTATGACCGAAACTGGGACGTGATTACAAAGAGCGATACTTACTTTGCACTCAAAAATAGCCGAGATAATTTCTTTACGCGCTTGTTGAAAACTTTGCGTTTTGCAAATCAGAAACATTTTGTTATAGAAATTGACTCTTATCGTCAGAAGCAAGAAATCAGCCGTTCTCATTGGTTGCGCCTGCGCTGGAAGTGGCTGCGTGGTTTACTTGCAGGTTTGTTGATAGGTATTTTTCAACCAAGAAAATTAGGTGTTTTTAATTCAACACCAGCGCCTTTTTTGCCTTTTAAGAGCAACCCTGCAAAAGAACCTCTTCATATTGCACTCATTACAAAAACGTATCCAGGTCAAGTAGGTTTTGGTGGAATCGGGCGTTACACCTACGACCTCGCACGTGGATTGCATGAATTAGGACATCAAGTTCATCTAATTTGCTACGATGAATCGCCAAGAGTTTCTGAAAGCCTTAATTTTGTTATTCATGGAATTACGCAAGCAGAAATTGACTCTATTTATACCAACTTACCTAATCTTAACATCACTAATAAAAACATTGCCTATTCTTTGGCGATAGAGCACAAACTTAAAGACTTATATCAACAAGGCATAGAGTTTGATGTCGTCCACGCTACAAATTGGGATATTGAATCAATTTCACTCATACGCGAGCGGGTTTATCCCTTAGCCCTCATGTTGGTTACACCATTAGCGCAAGTTATCCAAACGGAAAATTGGGAATATAACAAAGACTTGCAAACATCGGTTCAATTAGATCGTTGGCACATTCAACAAGCAGACGTAGTTTGTGTGCCATCCAATGGCGTGCTTAAAAGCTATCAATCGTTAATGGGCATGACCCCACAAGAGATGCAATCTCTACAAGTTACATCACTCGGTATTATTCCCAAAGTCAACACCGCTACTGTCAGCAAAAAGGGTTATAAAAAATTACTCTTTGTCGGGCGGCTCGAACGCCGAAAAGGGATTCACACCCTCTTACAAATTCTGCCCGAACTTATGCAACAGTTTCAAGATTGGGAATGTCATATCGTTGGTAATGATAGCCTGCAAATGGATGGAAGCCTAACCTATGCCGAACAATTTCAACAAGATTACGCCCAGTCCGCTTGGTTTAATCGAGTCATCTTTCACGGTGCTGTTTCAGAAGAAGAACTACTCGCTCACTACCAGACCTGCGACCTGTTTACTGCACCCTCACTTTTCGAATCCTTTGGGCTGATTTATCAAGAAGCCATGCAGTTTGCAAAACCAGTCATTGGTTGTCGCACAGGCGGCATTCCAGAAGTGGTTGAAAATGGCAAAGAAGGCATTTTAGTAGAACCAGATAACCCCGCCGAACTTAAACAAGCCCTTATCACCTTGATGAGTGACGAAGCACTCAGAAATAGCATGGGTTTGGCGGGCTACGAGCGCATCCACCAACGTGATAATTATCTCAGCATGGCTTCACGGCTTGAGCAAGTCTATCGCAATATCATCCAAGCAAAAGGAGAAGAATATTCTCAACGCCGTAAAAGCCTGTGGGCAACGTCATAACCTAGGTACAATACCATCATGTCAAAATCTCTTAAAAATAAACTCAAGTGGCTAGCAAGTTTAATCACATCTGTTTCATTGCTATTGCCCTACATGCTCTTCACCTACCAAACAGGTCAATTAGATGGGATAGGCTGGCTTTTTGAATACATCTATTTTGCTTTATTCTTTACCCCTATTTTTTACATGCTCTTGTTTTTATTTATGGCAGTGCGCCTTGCTAAATATAAAAAAAATATCAAATGGCTCTTAGTCTTTGGCTTATTTGCACTTGGCATCTTATTGGCATTTATTTTGCCTATTCATATCCCCGCGCTAAAATCTAATGTGTCACTCATCATCAACACCACAGCAGAAAAAAACCCAAATTCGCAAGGTAGCGAAATTTGGGTCATTGCTTTAACCCAAGCAGATGGCAAGCAAATTCCTCAATCCGAATTTAAGTTTGACGATCAGTGGCAAATCAAAGATGGGGCATTTATGTCTGCTGGCGAGCAAGCATCTGCTATGTTAAGTTGGGGCGGTAAAACCAATCAACCCATGCAACTGACCTTTTTAACTCATAACTGGTCAGGCATTGCACAGGTCACATGGAATGGAAGCACCCAACGCCTAGACCTATACAGCCAAGATGCTCAAAACAAAATCATAGACTTGCCCTATGTTCAACAAGCCCCTGCTTTGTATAAATTTATCTTTCTCTTCCTAATAGGCGCCATCTTGGGCTTATTGTTATTAAACCTTGCTTTATTCTTCTTCCCCCAAGCAGATATATAACAACAAAAAAAGCCTTTTCACAACAAAGTGAAAAGGCTTTTTTTTTCAGGTAAACAAGGCTAAGGCAGGTTAAAAGTCCTCACCAAGAATACAGCCATTTGAGCACGAGTAACTGGGCTTTCGGGACAATAGTTTCCGCCACCACAGCCACTGGTGATGCCGTCAGCCGCTAGTTTTTCAATCCATGCCGCCGCCCAATAACTTGTAGGCACGTCAGCAAATACGCCAGTAGCAGGCGGAGGCGTATAAGAGAAGCCATATTTACTTTTTAGTAAAAAGACAGCCATCTGAGCGCGGGTTGTAGCTGAATCTGGGCAATACAAACCTGGTGCACAGCCAGAAGTAATGTTGTCACTTTTCAGGGCTTCAATCCAATCTTCTGCCCAATGCCCAACAGTGTCAAAAAAGGTTGGGGCTACATCTGGTGGGCTATAAGGGTTAGGTGTATTTTTGCCTTTTTCCAAGAAAACCGCCATCTGAGCACGAGTCACTGGGTTATCAGGGCAGTAAGCCAAAGATGGTGAAGTAGCACAGCCACCAGTAATACTGTATGAATATAAGGTTTCAATCCAAGAACATGCCCAATAAGAATTACTTACATCACTAAATATTTGCCCACATACAGGAGGAGGTCCAACCCGTAAAACAATAGGACCTACAATATTATTTGTTTCATCTGTTTCTTGATTAATACAATTAGCATCTACCATAACATAAATTTGATAGATACCCGCAGGCAAACTTGAGCCATAGTTGCTACTCGGATTTTCTAACGTACTAACTGGTTGCATCTCAGAATAACCTGAGGGCATAACAGAGTTAAAGTCACTTCGATAAAAATCACTAGCTATTGCGTCCGCACACCCAACTGGGTCAACAAAATCATTGGGGTTAACATTTACCCAAACATCACGGTCTACCACACTTTCCGAAGAACCCACTCCATTATTTTTAACAGTCACATTAATATTGAAGGGTTCATTTGCCAGAGGTATAGCAGGGTTAACGGTTACATTTGTAATAATTAAATCTGAAAAAATAATGTTCACATTATCAGTATCAGAATTGTTCCCGCTGTTGCTATCACTACCACCACTAACAGATACACTTACAGTGCGTTGATTTGGATATTGACCCGAGGCAAATTCACCAGTCTCTATGCGTACAGTGATAGATAATGCAGGGTAACTATTAGGATCTGGAGGGAAGCCGACTACATCATTGCTTGTACAAACAACAGTATCAGCACCCGCTGGGTCTTCAACGGTTGTGTTGCAGTCCCATCCAGTACCGTTTTCACCAGGGGCAGGGTTTAACGGCTCTAAGTTAACGCCTTGCGGTAGGGTAATGGTGACGTTCGTAGTGCCACTTGTAATATCATTACCAATGTTACTTACAGTGATATTAAATATTCCCGTTCCGCTAACATTAAAATCACCAGAATGGCTAATGTCTACAGTAAGATCAGCACTTGCGGCGTGTGCAGGGGTCGTTGCCACGCCAATGTTAAAAAGCAATGTCCCTGCTATAACAAGGCGAAAGCTAATTAACAACAATTTCAATACAGGTTGTTTCAAAAGAGTCATGGGTACCTTACCTTTCAATTTTGCCATCAGTTACACACAGCCGAAAAGCAAAATTAAGCTAATAAATTAGCCCAAATTATAAGGCATTTTCTTATACTATCTATCGAAGGCAGAACGAGCCTATACTTGCAGTTTTGTAATGCACTTATAGATTAAAAATAGAGCAGATGAGCGAATCTGCTCTATTTTTAATAGTTAATCTACTTAATTTGAAAATCTACGCTTCCTGCTTGTACCCAAGCTGTTACTGTTTCTTCAATCGTTGCCCATCTGACGAATGAGTATTGCTTCATCCTTTCTACAAATGCTAGGATAGCGTTGATATCATCAGTATCAGAAGTGGCGATGCGTAATGTTTCTGGCTCAACCATAATGGTGTACCCAATCACTGGGTATGGATGTTGACCTTGTGCAATTTGTTGCGCCAACGCTTCTGCATCTGCTAGTTGATGAGAGCCACCACCTAATTTGATTAAATTTCCGTTGGGGTTATGAGTGTAAAAATCAGCACTGCTAGTTGGGCGATATAAACTGACAGTTAAATCATCACAACCATCACGATGACCAGGGCAGACCACGCCCCCCCAAATCACAGTTGGTGACCATGAAGTTCCGTTATAGGTATAAGATGTTTGTAATGTGTCAAAGTGTTCAATCAAAAAGCCATTGATAACACCAGTTGGCGTAACACCCCACGAATTTAATATCGCCGCTGTTTTGGCATAATCTTCTACTTTATGGGTGTGAATATCCCACTGCACACCCATCGCCGCAGAACGAGTGACAATCTCTTTGGCATTATCAGCCTTTTCTAGCCAGCCAATATCACCGCCAATAGACCAACGAATACCTGCATTTGTAGTTTGTTGTAAAAAGTTTAGAAAGGCTTCAGCATCTTGGGGCCATGAATCAAATTTAGTTTCAATGTGCATGGTGGCAGAGATGTATAAAGTTGTTGCGGTTGTTGATTCAGAAACTGTCGGTTGAGATGTGGTGGTTGGAACAGAATCAACTACGGGTGTAGGTCGAGGCGCGTTACATGCAGTGACCAAAATCAAAACGATAGATAGTAAAACTTTTTTCATCATATTCTCCTGTGTAGGGCAAGATATCTTAACTAGAATTCGTCATTGCGAGCCTGTTGGTCGAGTGCCATGAGCGCTTGTTGTGAATGGCGTATCGAGACCATAAAGGCGAAGCAATCTCCAACATAATCATAAGATTGCTTTGTCGGGCTGGTCTCGATACGGCAGAAAAGCACTGCCTACTCGACCAACGCCCTCCTCGCAATGACGGAGAAGATAATTTTTATTTACACTCATACAACTTCATGCTTTGACTTTCATCGCCGCGTGGGTTGTTTGTCATCACATCGAATCCATTCACAACAGTGCAAGATGAATTTAACCAATTGGTAATATTTTGTTTGCCTCTATCACCACCATATAAAACATAGCGTAATTCACCATTTGCAACTATTGTTTGTAAATCATCCACACTTACTACTTCATCACCGCCACCAAAGCCGCCTATGTATAAAACGGGTCGTCCAGTTTCGATGACTAAATTTGCACCTTGTTGTGATGATGGCACTGCTACTAGATATTCCACATCTTGCGTGTTGGCTTGCAAAAATTGCACCAACTCTGCATTAACATTTTCACGATTGTTATTATCAGCAGGTGGTTGATTGGCACGCGCTCTATCACCGCCTCTTTGACCTTCATACGCTGTTGGTAAATTGTTATTTGAACTATTACCTACTGTCATCATGCTCCAATACAAAGGGATGATTAACATAGATGCTAATACCATGATGTAAGCCAATCGCTTCTGGATAAAAATCAGCGTGGTTCCGCACCCCAACAGAATCAATGTCCCAAACATCCACCGTGAAAATTCGTTATATTGCGTTGTAGCAAAGATTTGAAACGCAATAGTGATAATGGCTGAAATGACCAAAGCAACAAACGCCCAAGTTTTATTTTGATTCCATAAGTGAGCAAATCCAATGCCAACCATTGCACCTAAAGCAGGAGCCAACATGATTGCATAATAAGCATGGAAAATACCCGAGATCATGCTAAAGAACACAACACAAGTCAATAACCAACCAGCCCAAAGGATTAATGCTTTATGGATATTTGATTCAACTGGTAATTTTATTTTTGAGCCGAATAATGCTAATAAGACGCTAATCAATGCGAAAGGTAAAAGCCAAGACATTTGTTTGGATAATGGTTGCGTAAAGAATCGCAATGCACCTGGTGAACCTGTTTCATTTGAAAATGGAGTTCCATTATTTCCGTTATTAGGTGGTTGTTGATTCATAGATTGATTTTGCGGAATCATGCCTTGTGGCGCACAAGCTAATTCAGTTGAGTTTGGTACAGTGATACATGAACCATTAATTTCGCGTCCATTGGGCATAGTGAATGAACAACTAGAACCTTGCGATTGATTCTCGCAAGCAGTTAAAGCTTGTTGTGGGGGAGTACGTCCCTCAGGCATAGGATAAGCATCAGGTGCAGAACCAGTTTGAGGTCCGTTTTGCGATGCGTCGAGTTCATCGAGACGAGGCGTGTTGTTATCGCGTTGACTATCCAAACGTGAGATTCCGTTGTGTCCAAAAATTAATCCGAAAACAGTATTGTTATCACTCGAACCAATGTAAGGACGATTTTCAGCAGGCGTTAAATCAACTGCAATTGCCCACGAAAGTGAAACAGCAATTAACAAAACTGTTGCCAAACTTAGATTAATAATTTTGCGAAGCCATGTTTCTTTGCTTGCAAAAAAATAAAGTGCATAAAATGCAGGCAGTGGCAGAAATGCTTGCAACATTTTGATATTGAATCCAAGCCCAACAATGAATGCACCAAGAAATAACCAACGTTTTTTTCCCGTTTCAGTGGCTTGGATAAATGCAAACGCCGCGAGTAGCAATGTGAAAACTAACATGCCATCCATAGTGTTGTTGCGATTCGTTGCGATGAATACGGGCGTAATTGCCATCACAAAACCTGCGATGATGCCTGCTAACTCTCCCATATATTTTTTGACCATAACGTATAAAAGTGGAATCCCAAACACGCCCGCTAAAATATTTGGCAAGGTCACTGTAAAACCACTCACTCCCAGAAAATAAGCGAAGATAGTTTGAATCCATAACCCTAGCGGAGGTTTATCAACAGTGACAGAACCGCCAGGCTCTGCCGCTACAAAAAAGAAATTACTCCACGATTTGAGCATAGACTCAACTGCGGCTGTGTAATATTCATTGGCATTACCAATGGCATCAATGTTGTAGATGTGAATTGCAAATGAAAAAATCATAATGGCAATCACAATTAACATAGCAGGTGTGATGCCAGCAAAAAGTTTTTTGCTGAGAAAAGAATTTTGTGAGGGTAGAGTGTCGGTTGTCATTTTTATATCTCCTATGTATTACTGGTCGAGTAGTTTCGAGCAGTTTTTGCGAGAAACGTATCGAGACCAGCGAGTTGCTTTACTGCTTAAACGTCCAAAGTTTGTTTGCAAAATAATTCCAAAATACAACAACGCCTGTGGCGATTACTTTGGCGGGTAAATATGCCCAATCAGATTGGTTGAGCAATGTGCTAAAGACATTTTCTAAAGTAATTAAGATGATGTTATTTATGGTCAAACCAATGAGGCTAACAAGTGCATATTGCAAAAACTGTTTTCGCCAATTTGTATTTTCTGCACCTTCAAACGTCCACAAACGATTGAGCGTAAAATTATTTAACAAGCCCACTGTGAAAGAAAAGGTATTGGCTATTAAAGTTGGTAAACCAGCCAATTTGAGCAAAGTTAGCACGCCGAAATCTAATAACGTGCCAAGCGAGCCGACAATTGAAAAACGCACGAAACGAGTCACTTCTTTATTTTGAATAGATGTAGATAATGTAGCCATGTTCATTCCTTTCATACCCCAAAGTTTATATTTTTTGACCCAAAACCGAGAGTGAAGCAAGTCACTATTTTTGATTTTCGAGAATGAATCTTGCATTTTGACCCATGACAATTGTCATGGGTCTGTTATACAAAAAGTGACAGCAACCATAAACATAAATTAACCCTTCGTGATAAGATGAAGCCATGCCAGCAGATTCTGTAAAAATTCTTCGTACCGCCGCCCTTATTTGGCTTGGATTTTTAATCGCCATGCTATTGATGGATGTTGCTTTATACAATCCGCGTTTTCAACAAGTGATTGGGCAGGCAGAAAGAATTCAAAATCTTCAACAAAATCCCCCACCGTTATTACCGCAAAATCCACAAGTACAACCACGCAATCTATTTGCTCCCCTTTATATTTTTTATACCGCCAATGGAATCGTGGCTTTATCCTTTTTACTTTTCTCCTATTGGAATTGGATACAAGAAAAATTATCAAAATTCTTTTACCCATTAATGATTTTGATAATTTCTACCGCCCCGATCATCATCAACATTTTATTAGTGCCACGTTTTCCCCAAGGTCCACTTTCAAGCGCCGAAGGCATGGCACTTCGTCAATTACCAGTTTTGTTTGTAGCATTAGCATTAGTAGCATGGGAATATCAATTAATTCACGTAATCTTTTTTAGCATAGCAACCGCCATGCTTGAATTTGGATTGATTCTTTTTAATCCATTTGAATTTCGGAACATTTATGTTTTTATTTTTATTGCTATCATTCGCGCTATTAGTTTTATCGCTGTTGGAATTTTTATCAATGCCCTCGTCACGCGTTCGCGCTTGCAACAACAATCATTGCGCGAAGCAAATGCAAACCTCACGCATTACGCCTCCACGCTTGAACAGCTGACAGTCAGTCGCGAGCGTAATCGTCTCGCCCGCGAACTGCATGACACAGTGGCTCATTCACTCACCGCTTTATCGCTTTCACTTGAAACTGCCAAAGCATATTTTGATGTGGATATAAATCAAACCCGCGAGTTGGTAGATAAATCAATTGATGCCACACGCAAAGGCGTAGAGGAAACTCGGCGGGCTTTGAAAGCACTGCGTTCATCTGATTTAGAAGATTTAGGATTAAGACTCGCCATCAAAAAAGTTGCTGAATCCGCCGCCTCACGCTTCGCACTTGACCTTGAACTTGGTTTGCAAGACCCTCTGCCTTATCTTAGCCCCGACGTTGAACAAACCATCTTTCGCATCACCCAAGAAGCGATAGAAAACATCACCAAACATTCAGGTGCTAATAAATTTAGCATTCAATTATCAAATAACGGGCACACCACATTAATCATCCAAGATAATGGCATAGGCTTCGACTCAAAATCCAAAGAACCAACAGGTCACTTCGGTTTAATCGGCATGAAAGAACGCGCTCAACTAGCAGGTGGGAGTTTGAAAATTGAAAGCCAAAAAGATAAAGGCACGAAAGTGATATTGAAAATATAACATCGCTCTTCACGCCGTCCTCGGCGTGGAGGTAATTATGATTACGCGCCGAGACGGCGGCTGGAGCAATTATTTATATGAAAATCCTTTTATGTGACGACCAAGCAGTAATTCGTGATGGGCTTGAAATGCTCCTCAACCTTGAAAAAGATTTTCAAGTGGTTGCTTCTGCACAAGATGGCTCAGAAGCAATTGAACTCGCCCAAAAACACAAGCCAGATTTAATTTTGATGGATTTGAAAATGCCCATGGTCAACGGCATTGAAGCGACTCGTGAAATTCGTAAAAAACTTCCTAATGCTAAAATTTTAGTCCTCACCACTTATGATGATGACGAATGGGTCTTTGATGCAATTCGGGCAGGTGCATCTGGTTATTTGCTCAAAGATACTCCACGCCAAAAAATAATCGAAGCCATTCGCGGAACAATGGAAGGAAAATCTTTTCTTGACCCCGCCGTGGCTAGCAAAGTATTAAATCAAGTAGCGAATAATCAAACCCAACCGAGTTCGATATTAAAAGAAAAACTCACCGAACGTGAGTTAGATGTTTTGCATTTACTTGCAAAAGGAATGCCAAATAATGAAATTGCTTCGCAATTGCATTTATCAGAGGGGACAGTTCGTAATCATATCAGCGCCATTTTAGAAAAATTAAACGTCTCCGATAGAACCCAAGCGGCAGTGATTGCCATTCAACATGGTTTATAAAAAGTAGGTTACGCCCTGCACCCAGATATGGGTGTTTAGCGTGACGTTATGACGTTAATTAAATTTGTCAGGCTAAAAGCCTGACCTACGAATCAGGCAACTTTTCTGTAAACTTGCAGACTAAAGTCTGCATTCCATCTGCTCAGTAAACAAAAGACCCCGTAGGGGTCAAATGATTATAGATTTTACATTTGAATTATTCTAACCCCGAAGGGGTGTCATAGATTTTGGAAATATATCATCCCTACGGGATTTTTTGATTATTTCTCCTAACTTACAAAATTAATTAAATTTGT
>LMZR01000018.1 GCA_001567105.1 Chloroflexi bacterium OLB14 | reverse complement strand
GTTTATATCTCCTATTTTATGTTTTTGTTTATCGTTGAAAGTGCTGTACGGGACGCCATGCGGTTGAGGCTTGGCTTAAGGTTTCTTTTTAGTACGCAGGCTGAGGTTACGAAAGAAGCGTTTTATTGTCACAATGAGGCGTGAACCTGGTTGGGGTTGATGATGTATTTCAGGGTTAGGAAAAGGTTCCATGTCTAACATTTTTCGCATGGTGTAGCGCCATAATAACATGGCTGTGGCAAGTAAAGGGGCGGCAACGACAACGCCAAGTAAGCCAAATAAATTTGCGGCGATGATGGCGGCAACGAGTACTGCGGCAGGGTGAACACTGAGAGCATCGGATAAGATGCGCGGTGTGAGGATGTTATCAAAAACTTGATCTATGACGATGGCGATGATTAAGACAAGCAGTGTGTAAGCCCAAGGTTCCATGCCAAATAGTTTAAATACTTGAAAAAATGCAACGATGGATAGTATGCCCCAGTTGACAGCAGGTCCAACGTATGGGATGAAGCGTGCAAAGCCTGCCATTACTGCGAGTGGAAGTGCATAGTTGACGCCAAGTATGCCTAATGCAATTGCATAGACGATGATTGTTAGAAAGAAAAGAATAATTTGCCCACGCAAGAAGGCGTTCCATATACGGCCAAGTTCGCGAGAGAGGCGAGCAATATCTTCTGTGTAGCCCGGAACGTCTATCTTGATCATCTTATCTTTTAAGCCTCCGCTTTCTGCTAATACAAAGTAAGAGACTAATAGGACAAATAAAGCCCAACCCAGAAAGTTAGCCGCTCCGCCAGCCACAGAGCCAAGTATGGTGCCTGTGTGGCTTAATAGTGGTTGTATCATATCTAATATTTGTTCACTGAGTCCATTTAGGTCTAGTGTTCTAAAGTCTAGTGTAAAAGGTCCAAATGTGAAGACTTGTTTAGATGCGGTTTCGATAAGTTCGGGTAAGTTTTGAATTGTACTTTGAACGTTGACTATTAAATTTTGAATCTGTTGTGCTAGGCTAACACCGCCAAATGTTAATGAGGCAATTAGGGCAACAAGGATGATGAGGTAAATAATCCCTACAGAGGCACTCCAAGAAATTTTTAGTTTTCGTTGAAAAAAATCTGCTAGGGGGTGAAAAAGGTAAGAAATAACTAAAGCGATTAGTAAAGGTGTGATAACTGCTTTTGAACTTATGATTAATGCGCCCAATAGAACGATAAGGGTGAGCGCTACAACGAGTTTGGTGTTTCCGCCCCATGATGGGGAGTTGGGCTGGTTTGTGTTTTGCATATTTTTATTCTATCAAAGATAGTTGATTTTGCAACAGAATCAAGAAGCTTAAATATTCACGCCTGCGTTTTGCAGGGCGTGGGTGGTGAAAATCTAACAACCTGAAATAAATGGGAAGAAAGTACACCAGCGATAGGTTGCATCTACCCACCAGAAAAAGGCAGCGCACAGACATAGAAAGAGCAATGCCCCTACTCCAATAAAAATAGGAACCATGTTTGTCTTTTTAGGCGACATAGCTTGTTGTGGTGAAGCATAAGATGGAGTAGCCGCAGGAGGTGGCGCGTAAGATTGCATAGGGGGAGCAGATGGGATGGCTTTGCGCGAAACTGCTACTGTAGCCCCAGCATCTGTGCTGATCGCATCGTACATGAGGACAATTTGTTCACCTAATGAGACTACGTCACCCGCTTTTAACACAACTGGACCTGTAATGCGTTGTCCGTTAACGAAGGTACCATTGGTAGAGCCTAAATCGTCAATAACAAATTTTCCACCTTGCATGTTGAGGCGGGCATGTTTGCGTGAAACTTCTGCATCATTAATTGCTACGCCGTTTGATGAATCTCGTCCAATCGTGAGTTGTTCACCCTCTAATGGAAAGACCACACCAGGGGTAGGTCCAGACCTCATCACAAATTGAAATTGCGCCATTCTCTTCCTCCAAATATGATTAAAATGATTATTTAGTTTATATCTTTCAAGTCAAAAAGTCAATTGAATTTTTCGTTGTTATTTCTTTTTGGTACTTTTTGGTGATTGGGTAATTACTTCGTCGCGCGGAATAGTTTTACCTGAGCGAGGCAAATACAAAATGAAAGCAGTGCCAACGCCAGGTTTGCTTTTCACTTCAATGCGTCCGCCATGCCCATAAATAATTTGTTTACAGATAGATAAGCCTAAGCCTGTACCTGAAGTGCGAGTTTCATGTTCGCGTACGCGATAAAATTTTTGAAATAAATGTGGTAGCGATTCTTCAGGAATGCCGATACCTGTGTCTTGCACAAAAATAGCAGTTTCATTTTCGCGAGTTTCAGCACGCAACATAACTGAACCATTAGGGCGATTGTATTTTATAGCGTTACTTAATAAATTTAATAGCACTTGTTTTAGTTTGTCTCTATCAGCTTCAATAACAGGCAAACCTTCTGGAGATTCGACACGCATTTGTATACCATCTTCCACCGCTTTGGTAGACATAATATCTTTACATTCATACATTAAATCTGCTAGGCTGAATGCAGTTTTACGAAACTGTACTCGCCCCGATTCAAGCCTGGCTAAATCTAAAAATGAAGAAGCCAGTGAATTTAATCGCATAGTTTCGTTGTGAATATTATTGATAATTTGTTCGCGTTGTTCTTGCGACATTTCAGGGCGCAATAAAAGATATGTGGCTGTGCTGAGCGATGAAAGTGGGGTGCGAAGTTCATGTACAAATTCTGAAATCAAATCTGATTGTTGAAATAGGCGTGTGTTTTCAATTGCTACTGCGGCTTGTGCGCCTAACACCAATAGCATAGATTCATCTGTATCTGAAAATTTACCGCGATGTTTATTTAATGCTTCTAGTACGCCTACAATTTTATTTTTTGTAATTAATGGAACACCTAGCAAAGATTGTGTGGTGAGTCCTGTAATTGCTTCAACATTAGAGTAAAAGCGGATGTCGTCATGAGCATTAGTGATGCGTACAGGTTTACGATTGTTCACAATCCAGCCTGCAATACTGCCATCAAGCGGAACTGTAATACCCCGCCGAGTCGATTCATCCATATTGGTAGAGACTTGAAAATATAATTGACGGGATGTATCGTCATATAACAAAATAGAGGCGGCTTCTGCTCCGCAAATTTCGGCGGCGGCGTGCACAATACGTGAAAGCAGAATGTCTAAATCTAAAGTAGAAGCAAGGTCGCGGGCAATATCTACAAGGCGGCGATAGCCATCTAAGCGCTCTGTTTTTATTTCAGCCATGTAACACTCTCTCTGTAATTGCAGGCAGGATAATTGAAAGATCTTCTGAAAAAATTATATCAGCCCGCACATCTAAATAAGTTGGCATATTGTTAATCATAATCAAGTGACCGCCACGGTCTAAAGTTTGCATGGGTAAACCAGCCACAGGTAAAACTTCTAATGAAGAACCAGCAACCAGCATGAGGTCCGCTTGACGCGCTTGTTTTTGGGCTTGCATCCATGCCGCTTGGGGTAGTTGTTCGCCAAACAAAATCACGTCGGGCTTCAAAATCTGCTTACATTTTGGGCAACGCGGAATTTCGCCTGTTTCTACAAAGGGTGCTAAATATGGCTGTGCATTTACTTGATGATAACACTGAGTGCAGGTTAAAGTTTGCATGGTTCCGTGCATTTCGATGACGGTTTTTGAGCCTGCCTTTTGATGAAGCATATCCACGTTTTGGGTGATGATAGATTTGAGGAAGCCTTTTTTTTCTAGTTGTGCTAAAGCAATATGGGCGGGGTTTGGTTCTGCGTAAAAGATTTGACTTGCTAATGGGCGAAACCAAGCAAAAAATTTTTCAGGGTGTGTGCGAAAGGTGCTTAATGAGGCAACTTCAAGCGGCTCATCTTTTGACCATAAGCCTGATTCTGTTGAACGGAAATCAGGTATGTTTGACGGTGTGGAAATACCTGCCCCACTCAGTATGACTGTTTGCTTGGCTTGACGAATTAAGTCTGCCGCGAAATCTATATTGGTTTGCGTTTGTGTTGAAAAAGAAATCATTTTCCTTTTTCACGTTTAATAACAGCGTCGGCAATTTTCAAGAATTGCTGAGCGGTCATATTGGTAGGTTGTGAAATGACAACAGGTGAATGTAAACGAGTGGCTTGTGAAAACACTTCGGGGGCAGGGGTGAGTGTAAAGGCTATTTCGTGTTCTAATTTTTCCTGCACTTTTGATGCAGCTAATTGCCCTTCAGTTCGATGGCGGTTATTAAGGATTAAGCTAATCTTTTCAGAAGAAATTCCTAAATTTGTAATTTCTTCAAGCAATAATTTTGTATATTGAATAGAACTGGCTGTGCCTTCTAAGACTAACATCTGTTCATTACATACAGGTAATATTTTTTGAGCATATAAGGGTAAGCCATCGCCCAAATCTATGACAATGAAGCGAGCCAATGTGGTGAGATGTTTAAAAATTATTTCAAAATTTCTCACTTGAGAAATTAAATTAACATCACGTGGATTCTCAGAAGCAAGTAAAAGTTTTATGCCTGAGTTATGTTGCGTAATTGATGCTTGTACTTTTTCTTTATTTACCTCAGCTATTGTGCTTTGTAACATTTCAGTTAAAGCGGTTTGGTTAGCAATACCCAAGTCAATACTCAATGTGCCATGACCTGGTCTAAATTCTGCTAACAACACATCGCCTTTTTCACGAGCATACAAAGCTGCCGCTAAGTTCACTGCAATTGTTGAAACGCCCAAACCTCCGCGAGCAGAAATAACGCCAATGACATAGCCTCTATCTTTCGGGTCGGTAGTTGACATAATCAGCTCATCTGATTTTTTAGCAGGCTTGCGGGATAACAGAGTTCGTACATGTGCCTGTAACTCTGTTGGGTGAGTAGGCTTCGTCAGATAATCATCTGCCCCAACTTCAAAACCAGCTACTTTATCGTCAATTTGCGTTTTAGCAGTAAACATCAAAATTGGAATGGCAGATGTGGCTGGATTTTTTCTTAAACGACGTGTTACCTCGTAGCCATCCATATCAGGCATCATCACGTCTAACAAAACCAGATCAGGTTTTTCTGCTAGTGCCTTCTCAACTCCTTGCGAGCCATTAGACGCAGAAATAATTTCATAACCTTGCCTTTGTAGCATCAAACCTACCAAACGCAAAGTATCAACATCGTCATCAACAATCAAAATTCTCTCAGCCATAGAAATCCTCTCCATATATTATAACGGACAAGTTCTTACATTTTGTTAACCTCATCATGCTATAATCTTAGTCGCACAAGGACAAAATTATAGTCCTCCTTATTGGGGATGACAGGCTTCGACGGGAGAGGCTGGTTCCGAAATGCGAGCCGAGAGCGTACCGAACTCGTAAAATCAGTACAAAAACTCAAGTGCCAACAAAAGCACTTCATACGCTGCTATGCCCCTCGCCGCCTAAGGCGAACATAACAGTATGACATCTTAGGATGTCACGTCTGCCATCACCGCCCACTATCGGGTGATGAGTCAGGCGAGACAAAGATAGTGTGCCGCACATGATTCTGCTAAATGTGCGAAAGACTAGCAGATGGTCACAGGCTTACTAGCCCGCTGAGATGCCTGTGATGACGAAAATCAGCAGGCTACGCTCGTAGATTTTCGAGGGTCGAATCTTTCGGACGCGAGTTCGAATCTCGCCATCTCCACTACACAAATGCTCAGTCATTGCACTGGGCATTTGTGTTATAAAATTAGATATGAAAAAAATTATTCTCATCGGATTTTCTATCCTCATCACTGCCTGCAATTTAGGGACTCAACCTCCCACAGCGGAATCTATAGCGACACAAACGCCTCAACCCACGCCGACAGTTGTTTCTGCAACTGAAACTTTAGTTTTCACCCCAACCTCTTTACCTCCCACACCTGAACCGCCACCTTATTACTTCACTGATGAATTTACAAGCGATTCTACATATTGGAAATTTTCCCAAACAGGCGGATTAAGTTTACCGACAACATCCTTTGTAAACGACATGCTTCAAATTAACATCTCATCAGCAGATACATGGCTGATTGGCATTCATACTGCAAATACATATAAGGATGTATTCATAAAAGCCAAAACCAACATCACTTCCACGGGTGCGTTTGGATTAATCTGCCGTTATAACGAAAATGGTTGGTATGAATTTAATGTCTATAGTGATGGAACCTATAACTTGTTATATGGCAAACAATTAACCGAAGGTGTAGCAAAATATATTCCACTCAGCACAGAGTTCAGCGGACATGTTGCCCCATCCAGTGAAATTGGTTTGCAATGCCAAGATGATTTTCTTTTACTATATGTCAATAACAACCTACTCAGGCGCATAGATGTCACAAACTATGGCTTAGGCGAAGGCAACATAGGCATTACAGCATCATCTGTGACAGAATCACCTGTTGAGATTAATTTTGAGTGGGTACAAGTCAGCGAATAATCTTACCTATAAAATTTCTATATAAAGTTAACAATTTTCTTGCAAAATTCGCTTAAGATAGAAACATATAAATAGTAAAGTGACAGTCACCTTTAAGGTGACTGTCACTTATGAAAAAATGCAAGGAGATTTGAAAATGGCAAAAATTATAGGAATTGACTTAGGTACAACAAACAGTGTAGTCTCTGTCATGGAAGGTGGTTCCCCAACAGTGATTACAACTGCCGAAGGTGGGCGCATTGCTCCATCGGTGGTGGCGTTCAATAAAAATGGTGAACGCATGGTTGGGCAAACTGCTAAAAGACAAGCAGTGATTAACCCCGACAATACAATCTATTCTATTAAACGATTCATTGGTCGTCATTTTGATGAAACAGAATCAGAACGAAGCATGGTTCCTTATCAAGTAGTGAAGGGAGCCAGTGGCGATGTGCGTGTAAAGATTCCCGTCAATGGAAAAGAATATTCACCGCAAGAAATAAGCGCAATGGTGCTGAGCAAGTTGAAGTCAGACGCTGAAGCGTATTTGGGTGAAAGCGTCACGCAAGCAGTCATCACAGTTCCTGCTTATTTCAATGATAGTCAACGCCAAGCGACAAAAGATGCTGGCAAGATTGCTGGGCTCGATGTTTTGAGAATCATCAACGAACCAACCGCTTCTGCCCTCGCTTATGGTTTGGATAAAAAGAAAAACGAAAAGATTCTGGTCTTCGACTTGGGTGGTGGTACGTTCGATGTATCGGTGCTTGAAGTTGGCGAAGGTGTGATTGAAGTTAAATCTACCAATGGTGATACGCATCTCGGTGGCGATGATTGGGATCAAAAAATTACCAATTGGGTTGCCGATGAATTTAAGAAAGAACAAGGCATTGACTTAAGAAATGATAAGCAAGCCTTACAACGTTTGCGTGAAGCGGCTGAAAAAGCAAAGATTGAACTTTCAACTGTGATGGAAACAGAGATCAATTTGCCTTACATCACTGCTGATGCTAGCGGACCAAAACATTTGCAATTGAAATTAAGCCGTGCAAAATTTGAACAAATGACAGAAGATTTATTAGCACGCTGTCGTAAACCATTTGAAGCCGCGTTAAAAGATTCAGGTTTATCTGCTGATCAACTTGATGAAGTTGTGTTAGTGGGTGGTTCAACTCGTATGCCAATGGTTACAGAATTAGTTCGTAAGTTAACCAATGGAAAAGAGCCAAACAAAGGCGTGAATCCTGATGAAGTCGTTGCTATCGGTGCAGCCATTCAAGGTGGTGTGCTTGGTGGCGAAGTGAAAGACATCTTGTTATTAGATGTAACTCCACTTTCATTAGGCGTTGAAACCATGGGCAGTGTAATGACTGTGATGATTGAACGCAACACAACTATTCCTGTCCGCAAAACAGAAACCTATTCCACTGCGGCAGATAATCAAACTGCTGTTGATATTCATGTGCTACAAGGTGAACGCCCAATGGCAAATGACAATATGAGTTTAGGAAGATTCAGACTCGATGGTATTCCACCAGCCCCACGCGGTATTCCACAAGTGGAAGTGACTTTTGATATTGATGCCAACGGCATTTTGAATGTCACTGCTAAAGATAAAGCCACTGGCAAAGAACAAAAAGTAACTATCACGGCTTCAACCAACTTAAATAAAAATGATATTGAACGCATGGTGCAAGAAGCCAAGCAAAATGAAACAGCAGATAAAAAACGCCGTGAAAGTATTCAAATCAAAAACGATGCCGATAACTTAGCGTATCAAATTGAAAAATCATTGCGTGACCTCGGTGATAAAGTGCCAGCCGCTGAAAAAAGTTCTATTGAATCAAAAGTGAATGAATTAAAACAAGCGGCACAAGGTGATGATGTTGAACAAATCAAAAAGTTAACTGAAGAGTTACAACACACCTTCCATGCACTTAGCCAACAGTTATATTCGCAAGGACAAGGTCAACCCCAAGCAGAGCCTGAAGGTGGACCTGCACAAAGCCAAGATGGCGATGTGATTGATGGTGAAGTGAAAGAGTAAGTTGGTAATTGGTAAGTAGTAATTAGACTTCCGAAGTTTTGAAAACTTCGGAAGTCTTTGGTTTTATAATAACCTTATGAAACAATTTTCATCTTACTTCAAATATTTTAGCGACAGTGATGATGTTATAAATGGCATTTTTCAAAATAACAAAATTCGCTTTACACAGCCTTGGGGAATGAACGACCCATTGGAATTCAATCCTTCATTGAAATTCTCGCCCAATGTAAATCCATATCAATATTATGAATTAGACGGGGCAGTTTTTCCTAGTATAGAACTTTTTTGTCGGATAAATATTATTGAAGCACAAATAAATTCTTATGGAATATTGTCTTTAACGAAAAAACCTTTATCTTTTGATATGTGGAGTAAATATGCAAATGGACATAAAGGTTTTCTATTAGAGTTTAGGTCTGATTTTTCAAAACACCCATGTATGAAATCAAAAGATGGTGAGGAATATAAAATCAAGAAAGTTGAGTATGTAAAAAACTACTTCTTAGAGGTTGAAAACATATTAGATGAGAACAATATACCTTCTTTGGATAAATTAAAGGACGAACTTTTCTTTAAGAAACTAGATAGATGGAAAGATGAGGAAGAGTATAGATTAGTGAGAGAACTTGCTGATACTTCAAGTTATTCTCAACTAGATGATAAATCTTATAGAGATTCAAATGTGTATTTATTTGATTTTTCTCTAGAATGTATTAATTCTATAACTTTTGGTGCTTGCATGTCAATTAAAAACAAAAAGAAAATAATGGAACAAATTACTGATTACAAAATCGAATTATTTCAATCTTATATTATTAGAAATCCTTCTGAAAAACCTGAGGACTTTGATGTTGTCAAAATCGTAAATATTAGGAATAATTTTTCATTGGATGAACTTTATAGTCTACAACCGCAAATTTTTATTGTAGATAATGATGATGATTTTGTTAATAAACGAAATATAAACATAAAGGATATTAAAGATTTACCATATTACAAGGGAAATGAAGTAAGAATGGATGAACTTTACGATGATTTATTACGCCATAAAAATAAATAACAATTAATGTTCGTTTTTTTATTTAATATATAATCATTCTTATGAATAAGTTATTAGATAGACTAAAACAAATCGACAAAAAATGGCTTGTCCCCATCGGCATTGTCCTTGCCATTGGTATTTATTTTCTCCCACCTGTACATGATCGCCTTTCAACTCGCGTTGAACTTTTACGCACGCGCATCATTTATTTTTTCAACCCACCTAGCGAAGCAGTTTTTCAACCGAGTGAACAAAATCAAACTCCATTGACAATTGAAACTGCGATTGAAACGGCTCGCGCAGAATTTTCTTTGACATTAACACCCGCTTCGACATCCACGCCCAAGCCTGTTTCTACACCCAAGCCAACGATTACTCCCACAGCGATTCCAGACTCAACCATTTTGTCTGGCGTGAAATATGTAGATCAACACAATCGCTGGAATTATTGCGGACCCGCAAATTTAACCATGGCATTAAATTTTTGGGGCTGGACGGGAAATCGTGATGATGTTGCTAAAGTTGTCAAACCTGGTTCACCTGATTTGAAAAAAGATTTTATTCAACGAGGCTTGCCTGATAAAAACGTCATGCCTTACGAGTTAGTAGATTTTGTTAATTATGAAACGACTGAATATCGCGCCTTACAAAGATACGGTGGCGATATGGACTTGATTAAGAAATTAATTGCCGCAGGTTTTCCAGTCATCGTTGAAAAAGGATATTACGAACGTGATTACACTGGCAAAATTGATTGGCTCGGACATTATCTCTTCACCACAGGTTATGACGATGCCAAAGGTGGATTCATTGTGCAAGATGCTTACCTCAAACCTGGTAAAGATTTACTAAGCAAATATGAAGAATATCAAGATGGCTGGCGTTCTTTCAATTATTTATTTATGGTGGTTTATCCTGTCGCGCGTGAAGCAGAAGTATTACATGTGCTTGGAACTTGGGCAGATGAAGAGTGGGCAAAAAATCACGCCCTTGAAATAGCAGAAAAAGAAATTGATGCGTTAGAAGGTAACAATTTATATTTCGCTTGGTTTAATAAAGGGACCAGTCATGTAGCCTTAAATCAATATACCGACGCGGCTATTGCGTATGATAAAGCCTTTGATTTATATTCAAAATGGGATACCAAAAAAGGCAATCGTCCCTTCCGCATGTTATGGTATCAAACTGGACCATACTTTGCTTATTATTATTCCGCCCGTTATCAAGATGTGATTAACTTGGCTGATACCACTTTGAACGATACAATCTCAACGCCCACGCTTGAAGAATCCTTACTATGGCGCGGACGTGCCTACTATATGATTGGTGATACAAATTCAGCCATTGCAGATTATCGCGCCGCGCTACAAGTCCATGCTAATTGGTTTCCCGCAGTGCAAGCGTTACAAGAGTTGGGCGTGCAACCGTAAAATATAAATTCGTTGGTCGAGTAGTGTGAAGCACGTATCGAGACCAATAGTTTACAAAGCAAGTAAAATTAACAAAAGTATTTTATTAACTGCTGGTTTCGATACGCCTTTCGCAAAAACCGCTCAAGGCTACTCAACCAGCGATTATGATAAGAATTATGAAAATCCTCCACTTTGCAGATGCACACATTGACATGGCAAACTACGGCAAGCACGACCCTGCCAGTGGTTTGCCCTTGCGCGTTTTAGATTTTCTCAAATCATTAGATACGATTGTTGACACAGCCATTCAACAAAAAGTGGGTATGGTTATCTTTGCGGGCGATGCGTATAAAGATCGTTCGCCATCACCAACTTTTCAACGTGAGTGGGGCAAACGCATTATGAAATTATCGCAAGCACAAATTCCAACTTTGTTGTTAGTTGGCAATCATGATATTTCGCCTGCTATTGGTCGCGCTCATGCTTTGCAAGAATTCAAAACGCTCCAAGTTCCGTTTATAAAAGTTTTGGATGAGCCTTGCAAATTAACTTCACAAGAGTTATGGGATTTGCCTCTGCAAGTGATTGCTATGCCGTGGGTCGCTCGTTCTGCCTTTATGGCTGTTACTGGAGAAACAAATTCCGTCAATGCCTTTGAGCGAATCGAAGAAAACATCGGCTCGTTAATTAATGACTGGATAGATGAATTAGATTCATCTTTGCCCATTATATTAACTGCTCATGCTTCTATTGAAGGGGCAAAGTTTGGTGGTGAAAGATTAGTTATGTTAGGCAATGATTTAGTTTTATCTGGCAGTTTAGTTAAAAATCCAAAATTAAGTTATGTAGCCATGGGTCACATTCATAAACCGCAAGATTTTAATGAGGGCAATCAACCACCTGTTGTTTACCCTGGCTCGATTGAACGCGTTGATTTTGGCGAAATTAAAGAAGATAGATTCTTTGTCATTGCAGAAGTTGAAAAAGGCATGGATACAAAAGTTAACTGGCATCAACTCAAAGATGTGAGAAAGTTTATAGATGTCAGAACCAAGTTGAAGTCAAGTGAAGAGGCGTTGAAATTTCTTAAAGAAGAATTGCCTAGCCCAAAAGAAATGTCGGGAGCAATTGTCAGGTTAACAGTTGAATATCCAAGAGAATGGGATTCATTGATTGATGAATCGGCTTTGCGAAAATATGCCGAGACAGCCTTTGAATTTCATTTGGTGAAACGACCACAAAGTGAAGCGCGTGTGCGCATTGATGGTGACCAAGTGATAAGCAGTTTGAGCCCAATGGATTTGCTGACGCAATATTTTGATGCGGCAAAAATTTCAAATACAGATGAATTAAAAAAATTAGCGAACGAAATTATTTCAGAAGAAAAATAAATTAGGAGAAAATTATGTCGGCTGAAAATTCACGTTATCGTTGGTTTGTAGTTGTTGTGTTTTTCTTTTTTATTTTGTTACATCAAACTGATAAGTTAATGATTGGTTCTTTGCAAACACAAATCAGTGCAGATTTTCAAATTAATAATACACAATGGGGTTTGGTTAATTCAGGCGCATTGATTGTGGCAACTGTTTTATATCCAGTGTGGGGATATTTATACGACCGTTATGCTCGCGCAAAATTGTTAGGTCTTGCATCTTTAATTTGGGGTGTCACCACTTGGTTGAATGCTATTGTAAAAACGTTTGGCGGATTTTTAACGACTCGCGCATCTACGGGGATAGATGATTCATCATATCCAGGTGTGTACACGCTGATAGCGGATTATTTTGGTCCGAACTTGCGTGGAAAAATTTATGGCATTTTACAACTTGCACAACCACTTGGTTATTTGCTTGGCACCATTCTGGCATTAATGGTTGCGCCTGCCATTGGTGGTTGGAGAAATGTATTTTTTATCACTGGTGGTTTGGGACTTGTAATTGCACTTTTGATTTTTTTCTTCGTCAAAGAAATGCCACGCGGACAAGCCGAACCCGAATTTGAAAATATGCCTGAAATGCAAACATTCAAATTTTCGTGGGCAGAAGTGAAAGAAATTTTCAAAAAGAAAACCATGTGGTTTATCTTTTTACAAGGCTTTGCAGGTGTGTTCCCATGGACGGTGATAACTTATTTCTTTTTTGGTTATCTCGAAACAGAACGTGGCTATGATGCTGATAGCATTTTATTCACAATGGCACCTGTGGTTTTGATTTTGGCGGGCAGTTATTTTCTCGGTGGTTTTTTGGGTGATTTCGCATTCAAGTATTCAAACAAAGGCAGAATTATTGTTTCTTGTATAGGTGTATTAATGGGAGCAATCTTTTTATATTTTGCCATCAACACGCCACTGGAAGCACGAAATCCATTTTTTATTTTGATGTGCTTAACTGCTCTATTTATGGGCTTATCATCTCCTAATGTACTTGCCACAGTATATGACGTCATCGTGCCAGAAGTTCGCTCTACGGCACAAGCAACAAGTTACTTCATTGAAAATGCAGGCGCAGCATTTGCTCCCATCATCACAGGTATGATTGCTGATGCTATTGATTTGAGAACTGCCATTCTGTTCATCTCTACTATTGCTTGGGGTTTATGTTTTGTATTTTATCTCGGTGCACTGTTTACAATTGATAAAGATACCAACGATTTGAGAAATCAAATGGCAGAACGGGCAAAAGAGATGTAAGTTAGACCATAGACCGTAGACGATAGACCATTTTTTAACATCGTTCATCGTCTGTGGTTATCGTCCAACCTCAAAATGGTATAATCCCGACGCATTTTATACATTGTAAGGAGAACGTGTTATGTCAGGTCATTCCAAGTGGTCTACTATTAAAAGAAAAAAAGGGTGTAGCCGATGCCAAACGTGGTGCAATTTTCACTCGCCTTGCGCGTGAAATTGTGATTGCTTCACGCGAAGGTGGCGGCGACCCCGATACTAACTTTCGCTTACGGCTAGCAGTAGATAAAGCGCGTGCCGAAAACATGCCCAAAGATAATATCGAACGCGCCATCAAAAAAGGAACAGGCGAAGATAAAGAAGGCGGCGGTTTAGAAGAATTAACTTTCGAAGGTTATGGTCCAAACGGTTCAGCCATTATGGTTGTATGTTTATCGGATAATCGCAACCGCACTGTGCCAGATATTCGTCACGCGTTTAGCAAAGGCGGTAGCATGGCAGAAGCAGGCGCAGTGGCTTGGCAATTTGAAAGAAAATCATATTTTTCATTTCCATCTAGTGCCATGAATTTTGATAAAGCTTTTGAACTCGGCATTGAAGCAGGTGCTGATGATGTCGTTGATAGTGGTGACACAATCGAAATTTATGGTGCAGTTGAATCATTCAAAACCATTGCCGATGCACTTCACAAAGCAAAAGTTCAACCCGCCGAAGCAGGTTTAAGTTTTGTCGCCAAACAAGAAATTGAACTTGGCGTTGAAGAAACTTTGCAAGTGATGAAACTCATCGAATCCATCGAAGACCTTGATGATGTGCAAGATGTTTATCACAACGTCAAAATGAGTGATGAAGTTTTAGCCGCACTTGAAAACGCTTAACTTTGTTGGGACACGGCAGCACCGTGTCCTTACTTTTTATGACACTCGCATTAGGAATTGACCCTGGCACTGCCACCACTGGCTACGGATTCGTGCGCCTCATGCCTGACGGCGAGTTGGTGACTGTTTCATTTGGCATTATCTCTACTGATAAAGATGAAACCCCGTCCAAACGCCTTGAAATTATTTTTGATGAATTAAATAAGTTACTCAAAAAATACAAACCCGAAACCGCCGCAGTTGAAAAATTATTTTTTGCAAGAAACGTCACCACTGGTATTGCAGTAGGTCAAGCCCGTGGTGTAGTGTTACTGGCTTTACAAAAAGCAGGTATTGAAACTTTTGAATACACTCCGCTTGAAGTTAAACAAGCAGTTGCAGGTTATGGCGGTGCAGATAAAAAACAAGTGCAAGAAATGGTGCGGACTCTATTACAGTTAGACAAAATCCCCAAACCTGACGATGCCGCCGATGCCCTTGCTATCGCTATCACTCATTTAAATACCAAGAGATATTAACGTCATTGCGAGGAGCGTTGGTCGAGTAGTTGTGAAGCAACGTATCGAGACCAGTGACGAAGCGATCTTATAGTTAATGTTTAAAGATTGCTTCGCAAAGAACGCTCGCACATTGTCCCCGAATGGGGAATGACATATAATACGAACCATGATTGCAACCCTACAAGGAAAAATTTCTCATATCGAAGACAACGCCCTCATCATTGAAGTAAGCGGTGTGGGATTACGAGTCTTTGTGCCTACGCCACTGCGTACCAACTCGAAGACAGGTGAAGTTATCTTTTTATTCACCCATTTACAGGTCAGGGAAGATGCGCTGACGTTGTACGGATTCGAATCTCAAGCCGATAAAGATTTATTCCACACATTACTCGGCGTGGATGGAGTCGGTCCTAAAGTTGCTTTATCCGTTTTATCCACATTGACGTTAGATGCAATTCAACGCGCAATTTTTTCAGACGAAGGTGATTTATTAAGCAAAGTGCCAGGCGTTGGGAAAAAGACCGCGCAAAAAATGGCACTGCATTTGAAAGACAAACTTAAACCAAGCGATGCACTTTCAAAACTCGGTTCACTTGCAGATTATGACAGTGAAGTGTTGGCGGCATTGACCGCATTAGGCTATTCAGTAGTTGAAGCACAATCCGCAATTCAATCATTGCCGAAAGACGCGCCGACAGATGTAGAAGAAAGATTGCGGCTGGCTTTGGCATATTTTCAATAAGTCAAGTAGGTCACGTTTGCAACGTGACCTTTTTTGTAAATGAAACTGTCATGCTAAAAGCGTGACCTACATCATGGAGCGTTTTATGTTAAATAAAAAAATCGCCTTTATCGGTGCGGGTGTGATGGCAGAGGCTATGATTGCTGGATTGTTACGTCAGAAACTTTCTAAGCCTGAAAATATTACTGCGTCAGGTCCGCGGGAAGAACGAGGTGCGGAATTAAATAAAAAGCATGGCATCAAATTTACAACGGATAACCAATCTGCTGTTCAACATGCGGATGTAGTTGTGCTGTCTATCAAACCGCAGAGATTAACCGAAGTGATGAAAGGACTCAAAGGTATACGTTCAGATGCTTTGGTGTTATCTATTATTGCTGGTGCGAATATAAAAAAAATTAGCACTGGACTTAAACACAAAGCCATTGTTCGTTCTATGCCAAACACACCTGGTCAAATTGGCGAAGGGATTACAGTGTGGACTTCATCCAAAGAAGTGACAGATGAACAAGCTGAAATGACTCGTGCGATTCTTGGCGCATTGGGCGCAGAAGTTTTTGTTGAAGACGAATCCTATTTGGATATGGCAACGGCTCTATCTGGTTCAGGTCCCGCGTATGTTTTTCTATTCACCGAAGCCTTGATTGATGCTGGCGTTCACATGGGATTCCCAAGAAGAATTGCAGAACAATTGGTTTTGCAAACAATCAAAGGTTCTGCTTCATTTTATGAAAGTGCAGGCAGGCATCCTGCTACGTTAAGAAATCAAGTCACCTCCCCAGGTGGGACATCTGCTGAGGCATTGTATTATTTAGAAAAAGCAGGTTTTCGTACCGCCATTTCACGCGCCGTTTGGGCGGCGTATCAAAGGTCACTGGAGTTGGGGAAGGAGAAGCTAGGTCATGTGGATGTGGAGGAGGAGAAATGAGAGATTAGAGATTAGAGATTAGAGATTAGAATACGTAAAACGTAATTAGTAATTTTGATAACGAGTCAACACAAAAAAATATGGAAGCTGATATATCAGCTTGTTCTTCAATTCATATTGCGCAATTTTATTTCGGTTTTTTTACACTCAACACTTTGGGTAAACGTAATAATTGTTCTTTATCTAAAGTAATTAATTCTGTTCCAAAGCGTAAAGCCACAGCGGCATAAATGGAATCACTTCCGCGTAGGCGATGTTTAGCGGCGATTTCACTGGCAAAATCTGCTAGGTCTTCGTCAAGGTCAATTAAAGATAATTTTGGGAATTTCTTAAGTTCTTGTGAAAGTTCTAAAGCAATTTCAGTTTCATCTTGTTTGCGAGCAATCGAAGCAACAACTTCAGGGAAAAATAAAGTAGGTTGTATAACTGGAATACCTTCATCTCTTACTTTAGATAAAAAATAAGCACTTTCGTCACTGCCATCTTCATCTGGACTAAAGGCATTAACAAAGACACTGGCATCAATAGTCACTGCTGATTTCATCGGCGCATCTCTGAAAGAATTTCTACTGAATTTTTCTTATTTCTTTTTCTCTTTGCAAGTTTTTTACGAATCTCCATTAATTTATTCCAAGATTCATCATCACGTTTTTCTGGCAAAACTGCATCCATAGGGATAATCACTGCAACTGGTTTTCCACGCTGAGTCACAACATAACGAGCACGTTGTTCTTTCACAGCACGCACAACGTCTGAGGCGCGGGCTTTCAACTCCCGAATACCAATTTCTTCCATTTTCTTGCGCTTTTGTTTCATGTGGTCACCTATGTGACTACATATTACTCTTGTGGGTCAGTTAAGTCAAGCGGGGACATAGCGAAAAACTTATCGTCAAAATCATTAAAAGGCTCGCTGTGTCTCAACAAATAAATAACACCAATCTCCAACGCGGATAGAGTAAAATCTACCCGCGTTTTTATTTTGACAACCATTTGGCATAATTAACAATGACTCAATACTTTTTCACAGATGAATCTGGAGATGCAGGGTTGGAAGGACAAGCAAGTTCTTCTAGTCATTTCGTGATTGCAATGGTTCAACTGCCTGAAAGAGTTTCCTTAACCCCATTAGTAAAACTGCGAAAAACTTTGAATTTATCCCCTACATTTGAGTTTAAGTATCATAAAACAACAAACATCCAAAAGGACTATTTCTTCAAGGGAATATTAGAAATTCCCTTTCGAGTACGAGTAGCAGTTCTAAATAAATCCGCGATCGGTTCAATGTTTAATAATTTATCTCCACAACAATTAACTATTGAATTGTTAGTAAAATTAACTCTAAGAGCCAGTGAATTAGATATATCAAATGATATTTTGATTATTGACGGTGCAACACCTTCTTTTTCTAGGAACTTGCGAGTTCAATTTTCTGAAATATGTAAAAGAGAAGAAAGAATCAGACCCTTTAAGAATATTATCGGAGCAGACTCAAAAAATGAAGATGGTTTACAACTGGCAGATATGATTGCTGGAGCAGTTCGCTTGCAAGCAATGGAGGTTTCAATTGAAAATTTTCAAATAATTTCTAATCGTATAGTAGATTACTGGAAAATTTCTTAAATAAAACACCCCAAACTATTCTCTTGAGAGAAAGACAGCCTCACTTGGCTACCTTATTGTTTGGGGCGGGTAAAACGGTCTAACCGTTTTATTGTTAGTCACATTATAACGTATTTAATACAAAAACCACAAATTGCATAATTTACACACACAAGTATAATTCGGGGGCGTTTTACTATTTACTATTACCTATTCACTATCCTATGGCACTCATCACTGTTTCCTCACTTACCAAATCTTACGGCGCGACGGACATCTTCACCAATGTAACCCTTTCGATTGAGAAGGGTTCGCGCTTGGGCATTGTCGGTCCAAATGGCGTGGGCAAAACCACGCTCTTGCGAATCTTGGCTGGGGATGATGAAAGTTCTGCTGGAACAGTCACCCGCTCGAAGGGAGTCCGAAGCGGATATTTATCGCAAGAAGCAGATTTCAAAATGCAAGGCACGCTTTGGGATGCGTGTCATTCCGTCTTCGAAAATTTAATCAAACAACAAAATGAATTGCATCGCCTCGAAGAATTGATGGCGACCAATCACGATGTGTTGGAAGAGTATGGAAAACTGCAAGAAGATTTTGAACGGCGCGGCGGCTACACGTATGAAACGCGCATCAAACAAGTGTTAACAGGTTTGGGATTTGATACTGCGGATTATGGACTTTCTTTGGAGCATTTATCTGGCGGACAGCGCACTCGCGCTTTTTTAGCACGCCTCTTATTATCTGACCCAGATTTGTTACTGCTCGATGAACCTACGAATCATCTGGATATTCGTGCCGTTGAATGGCTTGAAGGATATTTGAGTCAATGGGAAGGCGCGGCAGTGATTGTTTCGCACGATAGATATTTTTTGGATAAAGTCAGCAATGTGATTTTTGAAATGTTGCCTGGCGCGCAGGAAGTTTATAACGGCAATTACACAGCCTATTTGAAACAACGTGAAGAAAGAATTAAACGCAGACAGGAAATATTTGAAAGCGAAAAAGAAAAATTAAATAAAGAGATGGAATACATTCGCAAAAATGTGGCGGGACAAAATGTATTGCAAGCCAAAGGGAAATTAAAACGCATCTCACGTTTGATTCAAGCCATCGAACAAATTGGTTTTGAAGCGGCGTTGAATCAAAAATGGAGTGAGACGGCGAGTGAAGTTTCTGTCACAACATCCATTATGAGCGTGGAAGAAGCAGGCAGGCGCATTAATGCGTTAAAGTCACCTGTGCGGACTTTACCGAATTTGCATTTGCGGCTCGGCTCTGAAAAACGCTCTGGCGATTCTGTCATCCGCACAAAAGATTTACAAGTTGGCTTCTCTGATAAATTTTTATTCAAATCACCTAATATCGAATTACGAAGACAAGATTGCGCGGCATTGATTGGACCGAACGGCGCAGGAAAATCCACTTTCTTGAAAACAATTTTAGGTCAGTTAGAACCATTGGCTGGCGAAGTGATTCTCGGCGCGAGTTTGAACATCGGCTATTTTGCACAAGCACACGAAGGGCTTGACCCAAACAAAACTTTGCTCGAAGAAATTGATTCGATTATGCCGAGTTGGTTACCTGGGCAAATCCGTGATTATCTTGGCAAGTATATGTTCAGCGGTGATGATGTGTATAAAAAAGTATCCATGCTCTCTGGCGGTGAGCGTGGAAGATTGGCATTATCCAAACTTGCGTTGCAAGATACAAATTTATTATTGCTCGATGAACCAACGAATCATTTAGATATTCCCTCGCAAGAAGTTTTGGAATCTGTTTTGGAAGATTACCAAGGCACGATTTTGTTAATCACACATGATCGTTATCTGGTAGATGCAGTCGCCACTCAAATTTGGGAGATTGACCCCGATGATGGTCACATGACTGTTTTTAAAGGCACTTATTCTGAATTACGCGCTGAACGTGAACAAAAACAATATGAAGCGTTTATGGCGGCGCAGAAGGGGTCAGGTTCCAAGTCTCAGGGGTCAGGTGAAAAGTCGAAGAACGATTCTCGAGTATCGAATAACGGCTCTTCCCAGAAAACGAAAGAGGAAAGAAGAAAGATTGCGCAGTTACAAGAGTTGGAAAATCAAATCGCGGAGTTGGAATCCACTTTGGCGAATTTGGGCGGGCAGTTAGAGAGTCCCATGCTCAAGCCTGATGATGTAGTCAAAATCAGCAGGGAATATGAACGCGTGCAAAAAGAGATGGATGTCAAGCTGGCAGAGTGGGAAGGAATGCAGTGAAACGCCTAATAAAAATTTGGCAACTTATCTTTTTCACTTTTTTACTAGCTTGCCAAACATCAACTATTGTTTTTACACCAACAGCTACATTTACAGCGACTCACACCCCCACAGCGACTCAAACTCCCCAACCGACTCTTACATCCACACCAACGCCTCTGACTCGCCGCGTCTTGATTCTCTCCATCGACGGTTTACGTCCCGATGCCATTACGCTTGCGCCCATGCCAACTTTGCTGAAGCTAATTGAATCATCTGCGTATTCATTATCCGCCCAAACGATTCGACTCAGTGCCACATTACCTGCTCATGCTTCTATGTTAAGTGGCTTATGCCCAAACAAACATGGCGTAGATTGGAATGATTATCTACCTGAAAAAGAATTTGCTCTCGGCACGGATTTATTTGATATTGCTCATGCCGCAGGAATGCAAACAGCAATGTTTGTTGGCAAAGAAAAACTTCGTCAAATTACAGAGCCTGCTAGCACAGATGTTTTTCAATTTATCAATGACCGTGATTTAATCGTCACAGAAAATTTGATTCAAAACTTCCCTGCCGATTTTCGCTTGTTATTTATTCATTTCGCCACGACTGATGATATGGGACATGTTTATGGTTGGTTATCTGGCGAGCAATTAAGTGTCATTTACAGAGCCGACCAAGCTATTGAAAAAATATTAGCAGAGTTAGATTCACGCGGAATAAGAGATGAAACGCTCATCATCATCACTGCTGACCATGGTGGTTTAGGAGATTCGCATACTTCAGGCTACCCCGAAGATATGACTATTCCATGGATTGCAAATGGTGCGGGAATTGTGCCTAAGCAATTAACGTCACAAATTAATACAGTAGATACTGCCGCCACCGCCGCTTATGCCTTAGGGTTAGATATTCCAACAGAATGGGATGGTGTTCCAGTATATGAAGCCTTTGGTTTGCCAATAGAAAAAGAATCAAAGGGTTGTAATTAAAGAAGGATGTAGTAAATAGGGTTGGATGTAACCTTAAGAAGAGAGTGGCTAAGAAAGAAGGTAATCTAAAAGATTTAACCACAGAGACCACGAAGATCACAGAGAAAACCTTATAAAAACCTCTGTGTTCTCTGTGGTGATTGTTTTTTTACTCTCCCTTTTCACCACTCCCCTTAAGAAACTGTCAAGTGCAAAAATTCCATTTCTGATAAAATACCCCCTTGTAACACAAAATTTCAGCAGGGTTAGATGACTGCTTTCAAAATCCAATAGACAGGAAAAGATATGAATATCGTTATTCCCAAAGAGAATTCCGCCCAAGAGATGCGCGTGCCGATGTTGCCAAGCGTGGCGGAAAAGTTAGTAAAGAAAGGCGCAAAAGTATTGATTGAATCGGGGTTGGGGGAGACATTAGATATTAAAGATGAAGAGTATCAAAAAGCAGGGGCGGAGATAGAAAAAGATCGCAACAAACTTTTAGCAAGCGGGGATATCGTTTTACGAATCCGAAAGCCTGAAACCAAAGAATTAACATCACTAAAGAAAGATGCCATTCATATCAGTTTCCTTGATCCATTCAATGAAAAAGATTTGATTAATGACATGGCGCAGAATAATATCTCTGCTATTTCAATGGAAATGATTCCGCGTTCAACTCGCGCCCAAAAGATGGATGCGCTAAGTTCACAAGCTAGTTTAGCAGGTTATGCGGCGGTGATTGTGGCGGCAGATACAATTCAAAAAATATTCCCAATGATGATGACTCCCGCAGGTACGATTCAACCTTGTAAAGTTTTTATCATTGGCGCAGGTGTGGCAGGTTTACAAGCTATTGCAACTGCAAAAAGACTCGGTGCAAAAGTTGATGCCTTTGATACACGCCCTGTGGCAAAAAGTGATGTGCTATCACTCGGTGCAAAATTTGTGGAAGTTGATTTAGGTGAGACAGGTCAGACCGCACAAGGTTATGCCAAAGCATTAACTGATGAACAGTTAAACAAACAACGTGAAGTGATGAAACAATATTGCGCTCAAGCAGATATAGTCATTACCACTGCTCAACTGTTTGGACGAAAAGCACCATTAATCGTCACAAAAGATATGATTGATGGAATGAAATCAGGTTCGGTGATTGTGGATCTGGCAGTTGAAAGCGGGGGAAATGTCGAAGGAGCAGAAGCAGGCAAAACGGTCGAAAGAGGCGGTGTAAAAATTATCGGTATCAAAAATATGCCAGCCCGAGTCGCACTGAATGCTAGTCTGATGTATTCCAATAATCTATTTAATTTGTTGGATGAATTTTGGAATAAAGAAACTTCACAATTTGATTTGAAATTGGATGATGACATTATCCAAAGTTGTTTGATTACACACAACGGAAAAATTGTTCATCCAAATTTTTCTAAGTAACGGAGATATTATGCAACTCGATTTAATTTATATTCTCATCCTGGCGGGATTTGTAGGCTTTGAAATTATTCGCAAAGTGACACCTACGCTTCATACGCCGTTGATGTCTGCTACGAATGCCATATCTGGTATTTCATTGGTTGGTTCTTTGGTTGCCGCAGGTAGTGAACACCCTACTGCACAAATTCTTGGTTTCATTGCTGTTACTGCCGCAACTATTAACGTAGTTGGCGGATTTATGATTACTGAACGCATGTTAAAAAATGTTCAAGAAAAAAGATAAATAAATATGAACTATATAACTGAAGTTGTTTACCTCATTGCATCTGTATTATTTATTTTAGGTCTAAAGGGACTCTCGCATCCTGAAACTGCTAGGCGTGGTATGCACATGGCAGAAATTGGGATGCTCATGGCAATTGTCGGCACACTGGCTAGTAAACATATCGTCACATGGGAATGGATTATTGCAGGACTTGTGATTGGTTCTGCTATCGGTGCGGCAATGGCAATTTTTATGCCCATGACTGCTATGCCAGAACGAATTGCACTCTCTCATGCTTTTGGTGCATTAGCGGCTGTGTTGGTAGGCGTAAATGAATACATTGAAAAAAGCGCCCATCACGAAATGACAAATTTTTTTAATGAGTGCCATCGGTTTTGAAATTTTATTTGGTTCATTGACTGTTACAGGCAGTTTGATGGCATTTGGAAAATTAAGTGAATATATTAAAAGCGCGCCGATTACTTACAAAGGTCAAAACTTTATCAATATTCTGACTTTTCTAACAGCAGTTGGCATGTTTATTTATTTGATTTTCTTCCCCGAAAACAGCATGGTATTTTATGCCATGATTGCTTTATCTTTATTAGTGGGTATCTTCATCGTTATCCCAATTGGTGGAGCAGATATGCCAGTGGTCATTTCGTTGATGAATTCGTATGCGGGTCTTGCCGCGGCGGCAACTGGTTTTGCTATTGGGAATAAAGTCTTAATCATAGCGGGTGCACTAGATGGCGCTTCGGGCTTTATCTTGTCCATCATCATGAGTAAAGCTATGAATCGTTCTTTTACCAATGTGTTGTTTGGAGCAGTTGGCGCCACACAAGCGGATTCTTCTGGCTTAGCAGAAGCACGCCCCATTAACCGCGTTGGCATTGAAGATACAAAATTTATCTTAGAACAAGCAGACCGTGTAGTGGTTGTGCCAGGTTATGGTATGGCAGTTGCTCAAGCTCAACATATTGTGCGTGAATTAAGTGATGAACTTGAAAAACGAAAAATTAAAGTGGAGTTTGGTATTCATCCAGTAGCAGGGCGTATGCCTGGTCACATGAATGTGCTGTTAGCAGAAGCAAACATTTCTTATGATCAACTGCTTGAAATGGAAACCATTAATCCAACCATGGATACTGTGGATGTCTGTATCGTCATCGGCGCGAATGATGTAGTCAACCCTGCGGCGCGGACAGATAAATCTAGCCCCATTTATGGAATGCCCATCATTGATGTTGATAAAGCCAAAACAGTTATCGTCATGAAGCGTTCTATGGCAACAGGTTTTGCAGGCATTGAAAATCCACTGTTTTATGAGCCAAATACCAAAATGTTATTCGGTGATGCGAAAAAAGTAATGCAAGAATTGGTGGCGGAGTTTAAGAAATAGTATCTGACGATGAACGATAGACGATAGACCATAAGAGCCAACCTGATTGAGGTTGGCTCTTTTATTTTTCTGCTATAATGACGGAAAGTATCAGTCACATAACGGACAATAACAGTCAATTAGTACGAGAGGTTTTATATGATAGAAGTATTGTTAGGTTCAAAAAATGCAGAAAGAGTATTAATATTTTTATTAAGTCGAGAAGAAGGCTATGCTCGTGAAATTGCTTCTTTCTACCAAACAGATTTGAAATCTATCCAAATGCAATTGGATAAATTTGAAAAAGGTGGTGTATTGGTAAGCCGTTTGGTGGGGAAAACTCGCCCGTATATGTTTAATCCACGTTATCCATTCTTGAATGAGTTGAAATCTCTTCTGGAAAAGGCGTTTTCGTTTTACCCTGCTAAAGAACAAAATGAACTTACATTGAATCGCCGTAGACCACGCTCAAAAGGGAAAACTTTATGAAAAAGATAAAGAGCCAACCTGATTGAGGTTGGCTCTTTTATTATGCTTCCCCGTTGACCTGTAAATCAAAAAACTCGCCAGTATCTACATCATACTTGAATTGAAAAAAGCAACTTCCACCATCCATAACAAATACAAAGTCTTTGCGCCAATCAAAGTCAATTTGGCTACAAAAGAAATTTGCATAAATAATTTTCTTTTCACCTAAGATAATTCCAAGGTATTGTCGGTTATATTCATCTAATCTTTCCCAAACAGGGGATTCTTGTAAACGAAACGCATCAGAATTTTCTTGCAGAAAAAAACCTACTTCATTTTCAACAACAAGTACATCCTTCTCGGTGGGAGTCCAATAGCCTGTGGATTCGCCATTCTGTGCAAACCAATCTGCGATTCCTGTTTCTCTGGCTTGGCTTTCAGGGAGAATAGTCCAATTTTCACCTTGCCTATTTTGTGACGAGCAGGCAGTTGTAAGTTGGAAGAGGAGTAATAAGATGAAGGGGATGAAATGAGGTTTCATATATTTTTCAAGTTTCTAATAACGTTTATTCCTCTGCTAAATATTTATCTACAAAATCACGCGGCTTCATAACTTCAACACCTTCATAGCCAGAGACTTTCAACAAATGTTTATCGCCACTAATAATAATTTTACTGTCACTTGATAAAGCACAGGCAAAAAATTTATCATCATCAGGGTCTTCACAAATAGGTTCTTTAAGTTTAACTGGCTTATACACTTTGGCATGTTCAATCACAAGTTTTCAAAATTGGATTCAAATCAATCTTTGGGCGTTTCTTCAGCCAAAATCTCACCAACTCGTTGATATTCATCCAAAATTTCTTGTGAAACTATTAATTCAAATTGTCCCTCCTGCCATGCCTTAAGGATTTGGTAAGGTGGTCCGCTAAAAAAACACGCCAGATACAAACACATTTGTATCCATCACAACTTTCAAATCCAAAATGACTTTCATTTACGTCTCCGTGCTTTTGCAATTAGCAGAGGTAATATCAGTTTGTTTCAAACCCACTTCTTTGGCTTGTTTACGCGCTTGCTTAATGAGTGCATCAAATTCTTTGATATCTGGTGGAACAACCATTTTTAGAATGACAACATCTTCATCCCCAAGCACAAGAAATTGTGCACCTTCTTTTAAGTCTAATCGTTTGCGAATAGATTCGGGAATCACAACCTGCCCTTTGGATGACATGCGGGTTGTTGCTAAAGTTTCCATAACTCACTCCTTTCTTACCAGTAAGATTATAGCATGAAAGCCGATTTCTTTCCTTCAACCAAAGAGAGATTGGTGCATAATATCCTATTGTGACTATCATCCCGATAAACATACATCAGATAAAATCACCTCACTATGTCAAACGAATCATTAGTCATCTACTCTATGAACAAGGTGGGCAAAATTGTCCCGCTGAATAAACAAATATTGCGCGATATATCGTTGGGTTTTTATTATGGCGCGAAGATTGGCGTGCTGGGTCTTAACGGCGCGGGTAAATCTACATTGCTGAGAATCATGGCAGGTGTAGATAAAGATTACATCGGCGAAATTTCGCAATCCAAAGGCTACACCACAGGTCTGCTGGAGCAAGAACCAAAACTCGATGAAACAAAAACAGTTATCGAGGTCGTGAAAGAAGCGGTGGCTCCTATCGTAGAAATGTTGGCACGCTTTGATGAAGTCAATGCAAAATTTGCCGAACCCGATGCAGACTTCGATGCGTTGGTGGCAGAGCAAGCCAAACTTCAAGAACAACTTGATAAACATGATGCTTGGAATCTTGATTCACATTTGGAAGTGGCAATGGAAGCCTTGCGTTGCCCGCCATCGGATACGCCTATCAAAATTTTATCTGGTGGTGAACGAAGGCGCGTCGCACTGACCCGCTTGCTGTTAACCGAACCCGACATTTTATTACTCGACGAACCAACCAATCATCTTGATGCTGAATCGGTGGCGTGGCTTGAACATCACTTGCGCGATTACAAAGGCACAGTGATTGCCGTAACGCATGACCGTTACTTTTTGGATAATGTTGCAGGTTGGATTCTTGAACTTGATCGCGGTTATGGAATTCCGTATAAAGGAAATTATTCTTCGTGGCTTGAACAAAAAGAAACACGTTTGAAGCAAGAAGAAAAAGCCGAAAGTCAAAGACAAAAAACTTTAGCACGCGAACTCGAATGGATTCGCATGTCGCCTAAAGCGCGTCAATCAAAAGGCAAGGCGCGCGTTACTTCGTATGAAAATTTATTGAGTCAAGAAGCCGAGAAACGCCGCGAAGATTTGGAAATTTATATTCCACCTGGTCCGCGCTTGGGTGATGTGGTGATTGAATTTGAAAAGGTGACAAAATCTTACGACGAGCGCCTCATACTTGACGAGTTTTCTGCTTCTGTTTCTCCAGGCAGTATCATTGGCATCATCGGTCCGAACGGCGCAGGTAAAACTACGTTGTTGAAGATGATCACAGGCAAAGAAAAACCTGATAGTGGCAATATCAAAATTGGTGAAACTGTCAAACTTGCTTATGCAGATCAATCCCGCACATTAGATGCTGATAAAACAGTCTATGAAGAAATTTCGGGCGGCGCAGAATTTTTAGAACTTGGCAAACGTAAAGTCAATGCACGTGCTTATTGTGCTTCATTTAATTTTCAAGGCACTGAACAACAAAAGAAAATATCAGTCTTATCGGGTGGTGAAAGAAATCGCGTGCATTTAGCCAAAACATTAATCGAACCGACTAACGTTTTGTTATTAGATGAACCCACCAACGATTTAGATGTGAATACTTTACGCGCTTTAGAAGAAGCCATTGAAGAATTTGCAGGCGTTGTGATTGTCGTCAGCCATGATAGATGGTTCTTGGATAGAATCTGTACCCACATCATTGCTTATGAAGGTGATTCAGTTGCCAAGATGTATAACGGCAACTGGTCTGATTATGAAGCAATGATGATGGAAAAATTTGGTAAGGATTTAACGCCACATCGAGTCAAGTATAGGACGTTGAAGAGATGAAAAGAAAGACAGTCGCTTTCAAGGCGACTGTCTTTTTGTTACTCCATTTGGTTAGCCTCAATTAACTTAGCTAAGTTTTGGTTAAACTTCGCAGTATTGGCTCCTAATTGACTAAAAAATTGCTGATCAATATTTTCGACCACAGGCACAACTTGTTCGGCGAGTTTTTGTCCTTTGGATGTGAGTGCAAGAGATTTTGCTCTTGTATCACTTGGGTGCGGTTTGCGTGTTAGTAACCCTTTGCTTTCCAAAGTTCGTAATACATTGGAAACCATCATGGTATCCATCCTCGTGTGAGAAGCCAACTCTGCTTGAGTCAAAGCCACGCTTTTATTTCCGAGCCAAAGCAAAGAAGCTAATAATACAAACTGAGCATGAGTCAGGTCAAATGGGCGCAACCCTGCATTGATTTTTCTCTGCCAGAGACTCGAGACACCCCATAGCAAAAATCCCGAGCTGTCCTTAGCGTTTTTAAATTGGAAAACATCATCAGGCATGAATTTTCTCCGTCAACATTTGGCTGGCGATTAAGTCGAAATCATTTTTTGGTATTTCAAAGAAACCAAAGCGAAACATATAACCCCAGCTTTTTTTATTTTCAATAAAAGTAAGATGAGGAATCAAAGGTTGTATAGGTGTGATTATACAGTCCATATATTTTACATCACGACGATAGGGCACAAATCCACCACCCATATCAAACTGGTAAACCGTTTCTCCACTTACCTGCCCAATGGCTGTAAACGCTTGTAATTTTTCATTCCCTTCGAACTTATGTTTAGGAGAGTAGCATAAAAAGCCATCACCCACTCGCATTCGCTTTAGAGGAGCAGCTTTACCATGATTACTTTGTGCAACGCCAGCCTGCACACCAAGCATGATATGGTTTCTGGATGCGACAATTACCCAATAGCGACTCTCGTTCATTTTGATTCCTTTGCAACACGAATTAAATTACTGATTGTTTTTGGAAAGTTTCTGGCAGTGTCTTTTCCAATCACTTGAGCAAAGAAAAAACTTAACAGCCCAGAAATTACTACACGATGAGTGACGTGCAAGCCATCTTTCTCCTCATTCAATTCGTGAACAAATTCCAATTTGGCTAACGGAAGTTTCGTCACATCAGAGAATTTTTTCAACGGTTCACATTCACTGATAGTTGACTGCACCTCCGAGCCACCTTTTGGCTTCAGGGTATAACTTACCCCCGTTTTAAATTCGCCATTGAAGCGGCACCATTCTAGACCTTCATCCCACTGTTTCCAATTTTCAATATCTTTCCAAACTTTCCATATTGCTTCTTTCGAAACATCTGTCACAATTGTATGTTCAGCAGTCCACATTGAATACTCTCCTTAAATGGTATACATGTATATTATATACATGTATACCATTTTGTCAAGCCAATAAATCCCACTAATATGCAGAGACTATATTCAAAATTACACGAAGAAACATTAAGGTTAGTTCTGATTTATGCAGAATTAAAATCAGCTGTAGCTCCTTATTACCCTTGACACCTAGTAATACTAGGTGTAGTATTGCTAGGTATGAATAATGAAAACCTAAAAGGACATCTCGATTTTCTCCTGCTATCAGTCCTTGCGACTGGCCCAGCGCATGGTTATGCTGTAATTGAATCATTGCGCCAGCAGAGCGGCGGTCACTTTGACCTGCCAGAAGGTACTATTTACCCTGCATTACATCGGCTTGAATCGCAAGACCTATTAAAAAGCTACTGGCAGGAAAATTTTCCACGCAGACGAAGGGTGTATGAACTTACTCCTAAAGGTAAAAAGGTATTGGCACAGCGACGGGAAGAGTGGCTGGCGTTTTCAAACGCAGTAAATGCAACGGCAGGTATTTGACTATGAATAATCATCTTGATTTATATTTAAATGAGTTAAAGCGTGAAATGAAGTGGAATGGCACTTTTCATAAAGATACTTTTGCTGAAATTGAAAACCACCTTATGGATTCGGTGGAAGGAAATCTTAGTCGAGGGTTGAATCAGGCTGAGGCGGAAAAAGAGGCGATTTATCGCTTTGGGTCAAAGCAGGTTATCGCATCCGCATTTGAAAGGGGAGAAATAAATTCTAAACAACAAATGATGACCATCGTGTCTATGCTGATGGGTTTGTTTTCACTTTATATAATTACTCGTCCAGGGATAGATGATATGAGCGTGCCTGCGCTCCTGAATTTTCTCGTTTGCGGTTTGTTGGCGTTGCTTGGCTATTGGCAACCATGGAAATTGGCACTTACTACAGGTGTATGGATTCCACTCTACGGCATCTTTTTTAGGCAAAGTTATGGAGCGATGTTGGTGTTGATGATTGCATTGATTGGCGCATATGCAGGTTGGATACTACGCATAGGGATTTATAGACTTCGCCAATTCATTTAATTACCTAGAATTCAACCAACATAATTGTAGGGGCTTTGGAGCAATTGTTGTTATTTTGTTCTTTCCCAAGTCGTAAACTCGGGCATTATTTTACATTGACAAATGGTCAAAGGATTAAACATGGAAAAAAATAAACTTAAATCAGTTTTAAAAAAAACATATCGATTCGCCTTTCGAATATTTAGTGTCGCAGTTCTATTTTTTATGGGAATGAGTTTAATACCTCTTAAATCTACTGTAAAGCCTATTCAGCCGCGCTCTAATACTCAATATTGGACGCTCCATGACGGTTACAAAATTGCTTATACTAAAATTGAGGGAGACGCATCAAATCAACGTCCACCTATTATTTTTTTACATGGAGGACCAGGTGGTTATATTCATTCATCAATTATTAAACAAATGGAGGTTGTAGCTCAGGCGGGCTATGATGTTTACCTCTATGATCAAATAGGCTCTGGGCTTTCTGATAGATTAGCAAAACCAAAAGACTATTCATTTTACCGACATGTCCAAGACTTAGAAGAGATTGTCACAACTCAAATATCTGCTCAAAAAGTAATTTTGATTGGTCAATCTTTTGGTGCGCTTATTGCCGCACATTTTATTGCAGACCATGCAATGTTAGTTGGAAAAGTGATTTTTACTTCACCGGCCCCACTTCAGCCAGAAGAACTAGATGCTCATGGAAACCTTATAGACTTGGAAACACTCTACCCTACTCCTGAAAGTTTACACTTCAAGGAACCTCTTGATGTTTTTGAAGAAACTGAAAAAACACTAATCAACCCAAGAATTATTGTTACCAATGTGAGTGCGATGTTGTTTAATATCAAATGGGCATCAGACAGCGAAATGGATGGATTGGTAAACACGATGGCAACACGCTTTACTAGCGGTATGGTTTGTGATCCAACCAATGTTTTACCTGAAGAAGGCGGAGGTGGGGGATATGTACATATTTTTAGTAATTGGTATGTTGGGGTTGAAGATCCACGATTAAAGCTTGTTGATGTGAATATTCCCGCATTAGTTTTACAAGGGCAATGTGACCAAAATTCGTATGCAACTGCCTATGAGTATGCAGATTTGTTAGAAGGAGAATATACCTTTATTGAAGGTGCTGGGCATGAAATTTGGTGGGAACAACCAGAGGCTTTCACTTCTAGTATATTAGATTTCTTAATGAAAGCCGATAAGGAATGAAATTTTCAATACGCTTATAAAGATGTTTTGATTTGTTATATATAGATAATCTGATTACGAAGCCATGATGATGGAAAAATTCGGAAAAGATTTAACGCCACATCGAGTCAAGTATAGGACGTTGAAGAGATGAACAAAAGTAACAGTCACCTGCGAGGTGACTGTTACTTTTTTATTATTCCATTAAGATAAATATCGGTTACTTCTTGAATTGTTTTATCAGGTAGAGGGGAATCGCCTGAGTGAGTTGGGTAAAAATACGGGAACATGATTCCCAACAATGCCCAAACTGCCACTTCAATTTGCATTTTCCGAAATTCGCCAGAGTCTATGCCTTTTTGTAAAATTGCTTGTACCTTGCCAATGAATTTTTCACGATATAAGGTGTCGAAAGTTTTCCGCACTTTTGGGGTGAGGTGAATAATTTCTTGGCTTGCCAAACGAATAGTAGCGCGTTGTTTGGCGGGCTGAGTAAGTACGTGCCTGATGAAGTGTTGAATTTGCTGTTTAGAGGAAGTGGATTCGGCTTGAATTTTCTCCAGCGCGATGCTCATATCCTCTAGGTAAATCTTCAGAATTTCTAGAAAAAGTTCTTCTTTATCTTTGAAGTAATAATATAAAGCAGCTTTAGAGACGTTTAACGCATCTGAAATTTCGCGCATAGATAAGCCGTGATACCCCTTGTTGATAAATAAATCTTTCGCGGTTTCAAGAATTTGTTCGTTAAGTCCAGTTGCTATGTTTGCCATTGATAGATTGTAACATTTATAAATATTTTTCTTTAAAACCACGAGCTCCATAAGGGAGGTTTTGCTACCATTAAATAAATTATGATAGCAACAAGGAAGGTAACAAGAAAAATAAGATTCTTTCCTTTTTGTGCGGTTTTGATATAAGATGAGCTTTGGGTGCCTTCAGTTTCAGCCAGTTTGAGTTGTTGACGAAAAGTTGGGGCATAAACTTTTATCCCTAAAGCCGCGATAGTTAAATAAAGAACAATAGATGCTAATATCCAAGGTGTGGTGATTGGGAATGGGACGGTAAAGACCATTGCCATGCCTGCCAGTAAAGCTACACCATAAGCAGGGTTTGCTAGTCGACTATCTAAAAGTTTAATAGTTTTTAGTGCAAAGATGGTTGTTTCTGGATGGCGGATAGCATTTGCTAATAACAAGTTATAGGTTACGTTTGTGCCAAATGCAATCATGGAAGATAGAACGTGTATAAATTTCAATATAACGAAGAGTGACATTTAATCATTTCCTTGAGCGGTTGTTGGTTTTGGTTGGGTAATATATTCTACCTCTTGATGATGGTTCTTTAACCCAAAAGTTAGTAAAACTAATATGGCGGAGATTAAACCAACAGTTAAGTATGCGGCGCTGTATCCGCTAACTCCCCCACCTGCGGATGCGGCAATTGCTCCAACCAAAGCGCTACTAATCAATTGCCCAATACTGGTGAATATAACAAGCGCACCTTGCGCCGAAGTACGTTGCGATGCGGGCGCTTCGTTTAACATGATGTAGCGAATCGGCGCGCCAAGCAAAGCAGAAAGCCCTAACCCAATGATGATGCCCGCGAGGATGAACATCCATAACGTGGAGTTAAACATACCTAACATCAGCGAGCCGATTGTCAGCAAAATTGTTCCAATTGTGACTACAAGTTTAGAGCCAAATTTATCTAACATACGACCAGCCAATGGCGAGCCGATGCCAAGTGCGACAACAACAGGCATTAATAAATAACTAGATGTATGTTTATCTACAACAGTAGGCATGGAAGCAATTGCCAATGCGGGGATAAAAACCATACTCACTTCACCTATCCCCGCTCCAGTGGAAAGTATGCTTGCTAAAATAGATTGGCGACTCTTAAATAAAGTGAGGCGTAAAACAGGGTCTTTAGATTTTTTTTCAATACCAATAAATACAAATAGCAAAACAATTGAAAGCAATATAAAAGGTAATACATTTAGCGAAAAGAAACTGCTCATAAAGTTTGCCGTATCAATTTGATTAAGCCCATAAGCAAAAGCAGATAAAAGGATTCCTAGCGTGACCATGCCTGCCCAGTCAAATGAAGCGTGCGAATCAGGATGTTGAACAGGAAGCAGATTCCAGCCTATAACAATCACAATCAGCGCAATGGGCAAGTTGATAATAAACAACCAATGCCAAGTTGTGATGCTCATGATGATGCCACCGAGAATAGGACCAACAAGGAAAGCGAGCCCAAACACCGCGCCGATTAAACCCAAAGCCCCGCCTCGTTTTTCGGGAGGGAAGGTATCGCCAATGACGGCGCTTGCTACGGGGAAAATTCCGCCTGCTCCCAGCCCTTGTAATGCGCGCCCAATTAATAGCACAGCAAACAAATTAGAAGGGGAAATAGCAACTACCAGCGAGCCGATTCCAAACAAAGCGACATCCAAAGTGTAAATAAAGCGACGACCTAAAATATCGGATAATTTTGCCATTAATGGCGTGCCGATTAAGTTGAATAATACATAAATGGTAAACGTCCATGCTAAAGCGCGGTCACCAATGCCAAAAGTAGTTTGGATGGCAGGCAGAGCAGGCGCAACAATTGCAATATCTAGCGCACCCATTAACACGCCAAGAAAGAGAATTAACAATAATTGATTACGATTTTTTTCTGTCATTTTATCTCCATAATTCAAAACTTACCGAACGGTAAGTAAGTATATAAGGAATTAGATTTTTTGTCAAGCACAACAAAACTAGGAAGTGGCTACTATTGTGGACTTATAGAAAGCACAAAATCAGTGAGTTTTTTAGCATACTTTTAATCCACTCACCAATCAGAGAGCGGGTAATTTCAAAGGTAAAACAGAAAGTACCGCAAGACATCGTATCCTTGTGGTATTTATCTTGTATTTTACAAGCGACGTAAATGTCGCAGTACTTAACTCTTGTTTAGCCACTTCCCCAATATCAATTATTTCTACATTACATTTCAAGCAGTGATAAAATTATGAAAATTTTCATTATGGTTACTAAAAAATCAAAGCCCAAAAATAAAACATCAAAAAAAATAACAGTCAATGAAGTAGAGTTTTCAGTTAAGGCTGGTACAAAAACAACATTTACCGTCGAAGCAGGGGCAGAGAAGGACGGTAAAGTACCGATCCGAATTTTGGTTGAAGAAGACAAAAAAAATATAAGTAACCTTAAACAAGTCAAATCTAAAATAAAAAATTGGCTAAGAAATCCTTTTATTCAGAAGATTTTAAAATCACCTTTTATTCAGAGATATAGCCTAGCCATGTGGCTGTTCTTTGGAGCTTTATTTGTTTACCTGCTTACCCGCCTCATTGGTTTATCACATTTCCCCATTTACTTTTTTGTTGATGAAGCCTTGCAATCTCAATTTGCTGAAGACCTGATTAAATACAACTTTCGCGATGTTTACGGAGTTTTCTTACCCCCCGCCTTCCATAATAACGAATATTTCACCTTAGGTATGGGGGTTTACTTACAAGTCATTCCCTATTTATTATTTGGAAAATCAGCAATTGTTACACGAGCAACATCCGCCATTATTTCTGTCATTGCCGCCATTTCTGTTGGTATCCTACTGCGAGATGCGGTCAAAATAAAATATTGGTGGGTAGGCGTTTTATTTTTATCTATTACGCCAACTTGGTTTTTACACTCACGCACCGCATGGGAGATGACAGAGTTCACCGCTTTTTATATCGGAGCATTATGGGCTTACACATTTTATAGAATCAAATCACCAAATTATTTATATCTAGCAGTGATATTTAGTGCGTTGGGTTTTTACACTTATAGCCCAGGGCAAATATTAGTGCCAATTACCACCTTTGCTCTTTTTATTTTCGACTTGAAATATCATTGGCAAAATCGGCGTACAGTTTCTTTAGCCATACTTTTGTTAGCATTATTAACAATTCAATACTTCCGTTTTCGCGCCTTAGACCCTAACAATGCAATAGAGCATCTCCATAATCTTGGTTCTTACTTACTTGCAAATATTTCTGTTTGGGAAAAAATAAAAATATTTTTCTCACAATATTTTTATGGGCTAAGCCCCTGGTATTGGTACTCCCCAAATCTTAATCAACTCTCGCGCCATCTGATGAAAGACTATGGGCAAATTATGCTATGGACTTTGCCTTTCGCCTTACTCGGACTAGTCGAAACCATCCGCCGTGTGCGTGAACCCGTTTTCCGCATCATTCTAACGGGTTTTCTTGTTGCCCCCACTGCAACTGCATTTGTGGCTGTTGGCATCTCTCGCACCATGTGCTTTGTCTCCATAGCCGCCATATTAACCGCCATTGGTTTCAACAAAGTTCTAACCTTCCTCGAAAACCCATCCGAAAGACTAACCTCTTGGATGCAACTCTCTACTTCACGCGTGAAGATATTGCTAGCAATCAACATCTTTGTATTTCCTTCCCTCTTCGCACTCAGATTTGAAAAAGCCTTAGATAAAATAGCATTAATCTTCTTAGCTTTTATCATTGCTCTATACATCTCTGGCTACTTAAGTGTTATTGCGCGCCACATCGTCAAATACATAAAACTAAAGAAAAGAAAAAAAACAAGCAACTCTGTCGCTTGGATCGTTTTCATTGCCTTATCTGGCATAAACATTTTTATGCTCAATGATGCATTACGAAACGGACCTACATGGTACACAGACTATAACTTACATGGAATGCAATACGGTGCTTTTCAAGTATTCGAGCCAATCAAACAATATATAAAAGAACACCCTAACACACAAGTATTCTTCTCACCCACTTGGACAAACGGCGCAGACATCATTATGCGCTTCTTCTTAGGAGATGACACCCCAGTAAAATTTCATAGCATTATAGGTTACATAGAAAACAATCTCCCAATAGAAGATGATTCTCTCTTTATTATGACCAAAGAGGAATATAACTTCGCCATTCAAAGTGAAAAACTAGCCGACTTCCAAATTGAAAAAACAATTCCCTGCCCCGATGGCACCAACTGCTTCTATTTCGTTCGCCTACGTTACTCAGATGCCGCCCAAGAAATATTTGCTCAAGAAAAAGCACTGCGCGAAAAAATGCAAGAATCCATCGTCAAAATCGATAATGAAGATGTAAAAATTCGCCATACCTATATTGAAGCAGATGACCAACATTTAGGCATTCAACTATTATTTGATAACGACCCTTATACATTTGCTAAAACATACGAAGCAAATCCCTTCGTCATAGAATTAACCTTCCCTACCCCACGCACTATCAACGGCTTCTCCATTATCATTGGCTCAACTAGTACTCGCATCACCCTCACAGGGTACACAGCCCCCAACGCAGACCCCATCACATACGAGTTCAGCGGAGAAGGCTCTATCGAAGTACCTCAATTAAATTTTGAATTACCAGAGCCTATGACAGTAACAATCCTTCACATCGAACAGCTAGACCTTTATGCAGTAGAGCCAACCAAAAATCACATTTGGGAAATTACTTTTCGATAAAAACCACAAGCATCACTCTTGAGTACTATCTGCTCGCATTAAAACGTAACACATCGTCAAATTTGTTGTTATAGCCAGTAGAAGAAATTCGCGCCGAAATAAAAAATAACAGAGGACAACATGAAACACCTAACCCTGCTTGCAGGGTGTATTTTCATTGCATTAACTGGATGTAATGTTGGAACAACCAACACGCCTCTACCCACGCTTGAAACTGCTACTACACCCCAACCATCTTTTACGCCTCCGCCTTTACCCACCCTTACCCCAACCGCTGTAATCATCTCCGCACAAGTAACAGCCGAAATAATTAACTGCCGTCTAGGTCCTGGCACAATCTTTGAAACAGTCACCGAAATTCAACAAGGCAAAACTTTACGCGTCACAGGTAGAAACGACGCTAGCACATGGTTTTATGTACACGACCCCGGCAACCCGGGAAATTTCTGCTGGGTATCCAGCGATGTAACTCAAATCATATCTGAAGCGAATATATTACCCATCATTCCCCCGCCAGTTGCTATGGTCACCAATATAGACTTACGCGTTGAGCCCAACCGCATTGTAGTAGCTTGTAACCAATTTCCACAAACGGTCTTCTTCGAAGCACTCATCACCACCAACGGACCTACCCTATTTACATGGAAATGGGAAATTAGCACTGGAGTCACATCCAACGTAGGCACTTTGGTATTTCAAGAAGCAGGCACACAAGCCATTAATGAGTTTTATCAAATCAACTCTGCTAATAATTACTGGGTCAAATTATATGTACTTACCCCCAACGAAATGGTAGAACAAGTTAACTTCCCCGTAACATGTACATAAAAATAAGTTCACTGCAAGAAAATCACATCTCTCCCTACAGTGAACTTATTTTCCTACTTCTCAAAAATCACATTCTCAAAACCGAGCGCATTAAAAAAGCGAAACAAATAATTCTCAGCATTCGTTTGTGCTTGCACCAAAATCCCATCCTCTAATGCCGCCTTACGAATCTCATCCTCAGCAGTTTGGCGAGCTAAGGTTTCCAAATCTACCTCGCCTTTGGTTAGCAAACCTGTTTCGCGATCGTACACATAAGATTTTTCATTATCTAATGTAGCAATAAAAATTTCAGAAGGTGGCAAACGCACATATAAAACATTATTTTCAAAGCGCATATCAGTTGGTTGCAGTTTTTCCATATCAATCCCAGCAATCACAATACCATGCGCCACAAATAACAGCTTATCTCCAAAAGCAAAACTAAATGTACCTTGCCCAATTTCAGCCGTAATTACTTTTTCAACACTATATTGAATCGTTTCTAAACGCGCCAACGCCCGAATTTCAGTAATATACGTCACAGGGTCAGGGATGATGGTTGGCGTAGGATTCATAAATTGCGCCACCTGCGTTTGCAAAGCCTGATTAGCTTGGTTAACCTGATTAAACGGTTGTTGCGCCGCCGCCGCAGTTTCACGCACAGTCTCTACGATAAAATAGACCCCAGCCGCAAGGACAATCAAAATCAGAAATGACATAATTGTGCCAAATGTATTTTTCATTGTGTTCCTTTCAATCACTTATTATATTATGATTACGTTATAACATGAAAAAAGTTTTCTTACTTTTCAGCCTACTAACACTTGCTTGTTCTTTCACTTCAAGATTAATTCCAGTGGAAGCGACTGCTACACCCCAACCGACATCTGTCCCCACAACAACGCCTCAACCTAGCGGAGAGTTGGGTACTGAATCCAACCCTCTTATTTTGGCTTTAGCCCCCTCTGCTCACCCAACAGATGCGATGATTACCGCAGGAGATGTAATTTCCGCATTCATCCAAGAGCGTACTGGTTATCATGTCGTCACTGTAATCCTACCTAGTGAAAGTGCTTTGTTAACAGCTATTTCCAAGGGGAATACTCATATCACTTCACTATCACCTTATGGTTATGCAAGTGCATATCAAAGAGATGAAGTGACTGCCCTGCTAGCAAAAGTTAATGGTGATAAAACTTTTTATGGCACTCAAATTATTGCTAACCGCACAAAAAATTTCATATCTTATTTTGATGAAATTAAAAACGAAAACACCACCGACTTGGTTTCTGCATTAAAACAATTTCAAGAAAAAAAAGCCTGCTGGAGTGACTCATCATCCGCTTCAGGCTATGTCATTCCGCTGGGGTTGCTGAACCAAGCAAAAGTCACGTTAAGAAGCGCCGCGTTTTTAGGTAATCAACCAAGTGTGGTTAGAGCCGTCTATGCTGATGATATCTGCGACTTTGGTGCCACATTTGTAGATGCACGAACATCACCCACGCTCGAAGCTGATTATCCTGATGTGTTGGATAAAGTGAAAGTAGTTTGGCGTATTCCTGAAATTATTCCATACGAAAATATTGTTGTATCTGTAGATGTGCCACTTGAAATACGTCGGGTCATTCAACGCGCTTTTATTGATTTGATGCTTTCGCCTGATGGGAAAACTGCCATACAAACCGCATATGGATTTGATGAAATTAAAATTATTGAAGATTCTGCCTATGCAGAATTTGTTGCCTTGGTAAATGCTTCGGGCTTAGATTTGTTAAGTTTGATAGAATAAATAATCAAACCGTAGACAGTGGACGATAGATCATTAGATTCCACCTACAGTTTGTGGTCTATTGTCTATGGTCAAATTAATAAAAATTTTTTATACGAATTATTCTCACATCAACTTTGCTTTGTGCTATCGGTTTATTCACTCCAAAACTTATTTTTTCACTTTTTGCCGAACCAAGAATCCTCGCAATAAATGAAGTATCTCAAACAAAAGTTGCCATTGTATTTGGCGCAGGTTTATTGCGCGATGGTTCTGCTGGACCTGTGCTGGCTGACCGTGTGCAAACGGCTGTCAATTTATATCAACAAGGTAAAGTAGAAAAGTTATTAATGAGCGGCGATAATAGATTTGTCGAATATAACGAACCTGAAGCCATGCGCCAATATGCTTTAGAACGAGGCGTGCCTGATGAAGATATTGTTTTAGATTATGCAGGCAGAAGAACATATGATACTTGTTACCGTGCAAAATATATTTTTCAAGTAAACACAGCTATTTTAGTAACTCAAGAATTTCACATGGCGCGTGCTTTGGTTCTATGCAATTGGTTCGATGTAGAATCTGTTGGAGTAGAATCGAACAATCGTTACTTTCTCAAACGTCATCGTGCTTATTGGCATTTTCGTGAATTGTTTGCTACTTTTCAAGCTATGTTGGATGTGCTCATTACAAAGCCCATGCCAGTACTTGGTGAAGTTGAACCGATTGAATAAATAAATCTATCATTAATTGGAGAGTATTATGAATCGTGAAACCGCATTATCAATTGTGCGTGAGTTTGTAAAAAATGAAGGTTTGGTGAGGCACATGCTTTCAGTTGAAGCCTCCATGCGTTTTTATGCTGAGAAATTTAATGAAGATATTGAAGCATGGGGCTTGATTGGTTTATTGCACGATTTTGATTGGGAGATTCACCCAACGTTGGAACAACATCCACAAGCGGGTTCGGCGATATTAAGAGAAAGAGGCGTAAGCGAAGATATCATTCAAGATATTTTGAGCCATGCAGATCATTTGAACATTGCGCGTGATACGTTAAGAAGAAAAGCCATTTGCGCTTGTGATGAAGTGACGGGGTTAATCACAGCCGTTGCGTTGGTGCGTCCATCAAAGTCGCTATATGATTTGGAAGCCAGTTCGGTTAAGAAAAAATGGAAAGATAAAGCCTTTGCCGCAGGGACAAATCGTGCAGAGATGGAACACGCCGCTCAAGAATTTGGCGTTGAACTTTGGGAGCATGTTGGCAATGTGATTCAAGCCATGCGAAAGATTGCGCCAGAGTTAGATTTGGTTGGGAATATTCAACAATAAATTCTGTTTACGCAATTAATCGCCTTATTTGCAAAAATGCAAACAACATTCTATTCCTTGCATTTTTGTAAGTAGTAAATTATCTCAAATCAATATAATTACGAATATATTGCTATGGTGAAAGTTAACTTAGGGGAAAAATATAACTTCGCTATTCTTAAACCATAGAGACTGTTTAAGAACTCATCATAAAAGCATAAAGGAAATTTGAAGGACAAAATCGGTATGCCAAATAGATTGAATTCACATTTGATGCTATAGCCTCTAATTTGAAGGCTCTGTCTTAATGTAATTCAAGAAGGAAATTGATTTTCCTCTATTGTTTTAAGGAAAGCCCTATGCTTTTCATCAATCGAATATTAACACTACTGCCCTCATCTTACTCACTCTTTGACCAAGCTTGTGCTGTGGTGGTAATTATCACGTCACTTGCTGTCAGCGGGGCTATGCTTTTGTTGGTTATTTATTGGTTGGTCACAAAAAGTTTTGAAACTGTAAAAACAATCTTTGCCATGGTTGGCATCATGCTGATGCTAGCAGGATGTATCTGGCTAGCACTCAACTATCAGGTCAGCCTTGCGGCGTGGATTTTAATCCTGTTAATGTTGTTGTTAAATTTTGCAAACATGCTGAGTTATGGAATAGCCACTTCTGCATCTGCAGCTTATTTGATTCCAATACTCTTAGCAATGTTTTGTATTAGTTTAAGCACTGGCTATGTGATTGCTCTATTAGGTTGTGTTTCTGTTTTCGTCATTGCATTTTTACAATCGCAAGAAAAAATCAAAACACTTCTGCCCTATCAAGTTTCACACCTCACATTTGATGCACCCGTATTAAGTTTAATTTACATGCTAGTGGCAGTGATCAGCGGCAGTTGGGCTACCCCTCTCAAAGAGTTTATCCTTAACTAACTATAGAATTATTACTTTAATCCTCTTAACGAAGCAAAAGGAAAAAATGATTTCATTACCAGAATTTCTAAAATTACCCACACCAGAAGTTGCAAGCCTTGTAAAAGCCAGTGGCTCAAAAGTGGTTGTCTTTCCCATTAACGGCACAAGGCGTTGGTTCATGCTAGAACATGGAGACAAACAATTTGATGACCCCATTGCGGCTTATACCGAAATCGTGATTAAAAAACATATTGAACTTTATAAATTATTTTTTAATCACGGTATAGAAACTTTAATTACGCCTGTAATTGGTGCTGAGGTGTTAGAGACCCGTGATGATTATATGGAAAAAATTGGCGCAGAAGGTTTAGCCAGTATTGCCACACAAGCTGACTTTTTATCTTTTTATGCAGAAGATAAAGTGCGAGTCAATTTTTATGGTGATTATCGAAATGCTTTAGAAAATACACCTTATAAAAACATCATCACATTGTTTGATGATTTAACTCAAAAAACACAGCAACATCAACAAGCACGATTATTTTTTGGGGTCTTTGCTGATGAACGCAAAGCCGATGAGCAAACCGCAAAATTCGCAGTGGATTATTTTCAAAAGAAAGGCGAGGTGCCAACTAGAGATGTGATTGTCGAAAATTATTATGGAGAATATGTTGACAAAGCCGATATTTTCATCGGCTTCGATCGCCTATCTGTCTTTGATTATCCCTTCTTAAGATGGGGCGGCGAAGATTTGTATTTCACGGTTGCGCCATCTTTGTATATGAATGAAAAACAACTGCGCATGATTTTGCACGACCATTTATATACCAGACGAGTAGAAGAGCCAGATTATCTTTCTCTTTCTACTGAAGCATTTAATGAAATCAAAAAATATTATCAAGCAAAGCAAGATGTTGTGCTAGGCACAGGCAAGTTAACTTCAAACATCTGGCTTCCATCTATATAACCTACATCACAGAGGAAAGAAAAAAAAACATGAACACCCTCATCAACGAACTCATCGAAAACATCGGTCCAGGTATGATGCCCAGCACAGCCTACGATACTGCTTGGGGTGCAAGATTATCAGACATAGCCCCCGCGATTGCAGAAGGTGCATTAGATTGGTTAAACACCCACCAACTTGCAGATGGATCTTGGGGCGCAGAATTTCCAATCAATTATTACGATAGAGTCATTTCAACCTTATCAGCCATGATTGCGTTAAAAAAATACGACCCTATCAAAAGCAAACATCAAGTAGAACGCGGGGTCAAAGCCTTAGAAAATATTGTCAATGGTGTTACGAAAGATGTGTTAAATGATTCAAACAAAGTAACCATTGGTTTTGAAATGATTATTCCAACACTCGTTGCCGAAGCGCAAGCGTTGGGCATCATCAAACAACATGGAGATAAAATCTTAAACTCGTTAGATGAATTGCGTAAGTTAAAACTTTCTAAAATCAAAGGGAATTTAATTAATCGCAATACCACTATGGCATTCTCTGCTGAAATTGCTGGCGAAGATGGCTTGCACATGTTGGATATTGAAAACTTACAAGAATCAAATGGTTCTATCGGTCATAGCCCATCGGCAACGGCTTATTATTCCTTGTATGTCAACCCAAAAAATCAACGTGCCTTTGAATATCTGTCAGACAATGTAAAGGCTGATGGAGGATTCCCAAATGTCGCCTCGTTTGATGCGTTTGAAATTTCTTGGACATTATGGAATCTGAAAATGATTCCTGATTTTGAAGCCACGCCTCGTATCTTGTCTCTGCTTGATTCTCTTTCAACTGCTTGGGTGCCTAACCTCGGCATCGGATTCGCAACACAGTATTCCGTCAAAGATAGTGACATGACCAGTTTGGTGTTTGATACCCTGTATCAATATGGTTATAAAAAAGATGTTGAAAGTATTTTAGGTTATGAAGAAGATGAATTTTTTAGATGTTATCCGTTAGAAGCGAATACATCTATTAGTGCAAATATTCATGTGGTGGGTGCGTTAAGACAAGCAGGTTTTGAAAGCAAACATCCTTCTGTGCAAAAAGCATTGGGCTTCCTCAAAAAAGTTAAAGGAGATAGCCGCTTCTGGTTAGATAAATGGCATTCCTCTCCTTATTACACAACTTGTCATGCCATTATTGCCTGTGCTGGCTATGATAATGACTTGGTAAGCGATTCTGTTGATTGGCTTTTAGATACTCAACATACTGATGGCGCATGGGGAACTTACATGTCTACTGCCGAAGAAACCGCTTATGCAATGCAAGCGTTATGGGTTTGGAACCAAAGTGCAGGTAGAATTGATAGTAATGTCCTTAAGAAAGGAGTCGAGTGGCTAGAGGCAAATTCACATAACCCATATCCACCATTATGGATTGGGAAATGTTTATATAGCCCGCACATCGTGATTCACTCTGCTGTGGCTAGCGCTTTAGCACTCGGAAAACAAACTTGAAAACAATAACCACTTGGATTCAAAATTTTATTGAGGTTTCATCCCCTGACCCTGATGATAAACGGCGGAGAAGAAGCTTAAACATCATGATCTTAGGGTTGACCATTTTATTGTTAATACAAATACCAATTTCTATCTTCAGCATTAATAGTTTAGCTGAATTAACTAGTGACTTTATTACGATTGGTAGCATTCTCATGTTGATTAGTATGATTGGGGTGTATCGCCTTAATCAACAGCGGCAGGGTAGCTTATCGGCTTATATTTTTCTAGGAATCATCATGCTAATTATTAGTTTTGGTGATACTCCTGAAGAGCTTTCTGGTGGGCGTTCTTTGTATGTTTTCATCGTTCCTATCGTGATGGCTAGCTTAATTTTAAGAGCAGAAGCAGCTTTTCTTTTTGCGATAGCAGGTAGTGTAATTGTCACTATCCTTGCTTTTTCTATCAATCAATTTCCTAACACGCCAGCCATCCTGAGTTATTTTTTAGTCGCCCTCATTTCTTGGATGGCTTCTAGCGGGTTGGAAGCGGCTCTTAAAGATTTGCGAGTTATCAATGCAGACCTCGACCAGATCGTGATTGAGCGAACTAATGAACTGGCAGATGCTTTAGCACGTGAACGCATTGAATCGGGTAGAAATCAAGCTATTCTTAATTCAATTGCTGATGGCGTGATTGTGTTTGACCGAGAATATAACGCCACGCTTGCCAACCCAGCAGTAGGGCAATTGACTGAATTTTCTATTGAAGAGTTACAAGGAATCTCATTAAATGATTTTGTAAGCAAAAAAGATATTCCTCAAATAAGTCAGCAATCTATTAAAAACTTAATTCAAAAATCGGAATATTCGGAGATTAATCCGCGTGTAGAGTGGGGTAACAAAGTGCTTTCTGCCAGTGTAGCAGATGTGCGCGATTTAGAAACTCAAGAGATGCTTGGTTCTGTAGCTGTATTTCGTGACATTACCCAAGAAACACAAATTGAGAAAATGAAAGATAACTTTGTGGCAGTGGTTTCACATGAGTTGCGTACACCTCTGAATGCCATTATGGGTCATGCTGAAATTTTGAAGGAGGAAGTGCATGGTCCATTAAACGAAAAACAAATTTCAGTTACAGAACGTGTGATTGTGAATGTAAGTCGGTTGCTCAATATGGTTGGAGACTTGTTAAACGAAGCACAAATTAGGGCAGGGAAACTGACTGTTAAACCTGAGGCTATTACGCCCTCTTCTCTTATTGAAAACTTGCGACATGCCATGGATAAAGCAGTGACAGATAAGAAACTAGAGTTAATCACTCATATTGGTGAAAGTATGCCAAGTGAATTGATTGGCGATTCACAACGTTTGCAACAAGTTTTAATTAATTTAACTAATAATGCCCTTAAGTTTACGAAACAAGGTTCAATTACTGTATCATTAGAACGTGTGGATGCTGAGCGCTGGAAAATTGAAGTGGCTGATACAGGCATTGGAATCCCTGAGAGTGAAATTCCATTTATCTTTGATGCATTTCGCCAAGCAAATAATTTGGAGTTTACAACCCGCCAACATGGAGGTATTGGCTTAGGATTATCTATTGTGAAGCAATTAGTAGAGTTGATGAATGGTGAAATTCAAGTAACAAGCAAGTTTGGCATAGGCAGTACATTTACAGTGATATTGCCTTTAACATTAACTGTTGGTGCATAACCGAAAGGATTTTTTTATGTCTGAACATTTAGCTTTAGTAATTGAAGATGACGAAGATCTCTCTGAAATTTTCACAAATGCCTTACAAGCCGCAGGTTATAAAGTGGAGACGATTGTGGATGGCAAAGTTGCAGAAGAACGTTTGAATGAAGTGGTGCCAAAAATTATCATCTTAGATATGCACCTGCCGCATGTGAATGGTGCTACTTTGTTAAAACAAATTCATGCAAATGCAGCTCTTAAAGATTCTCGTATTATCATTGCCACTGCCGATAGTGTGCAAGCAGAGTTTTATCGCAGTATGGCAACCATTGTGATGGTAAAGCCAATTTCATTTTCACAATTGCGAGATATTACAGCTAGATTCTTAAATGCTTAATGGTTCAATCTTATATAGGCTTTAAGTCTATATAAGATTGAATGGTTCCCTTCACGTGCTTAACTTCATCTGTGTGTTTGTCATCTTTAGCGTGGATTATCATAGGTAGACCATATTTGGGAGACATAGTAAGCCCAATGTGGGGTGTGATGTTCGCATTAGGTGTTAACTGAAGGTGAAAACGTTGTACTACTCTAGCAATAATTATGGGAATTTCCATAAGTGCTAGTGGCATTCCAATACAGGAACGAATGCCAGTGCTGAATGGGATATATTCATAAGCAGTGGGGTTGATAGTTTCCCAGCGTTCGGGAATAAATTGATGTGGGTTTTCATAAATAGCTGGGTCGTGATGTGTGTGAAATGCACTAAAGGTAACTTCGGTGCCAATGGGTAGATTGTAGCCGCCTAGCTCTACGGGTTTTGCAACAAGGCGGGCACTTAATGGGGCAGGCGGCATTAACCTGAGACTCTCTTTTACAATGGCATCTAAGTAGGTCATCTCTTTCAGTTGGGCTATGGTTGGAGGTGCAGAACCAATTACACGGTCAATTTCGAGGCGTAGTTTTTTCATCACTTGCGGATGTTGTGATAGTAGGAAGAATATCCATGATAAGGCGTTGGAGCTGGTTTCATGCCCAGCAATAAAAAATATTGCGCTGTGACTGATCACTTCGTCGTCGGTAAAGGCTGGGGTGCCGTCTTCATTTTTGGAAGACATTAGCAGTGAAAGTACATCTGGTTTTTCTATTTTGGAAGCGCGATTTTCTGCAATCATTCCTCGCACGGTTTCATCTAATTGGGTGGATAGGTTTAAGAAGCGATGATAGGGTAAGCCTGGTATATCGGCTTGGAGTAAAAGGGTTTCGGCGGAAACTGCTAGCTTAATCCACTTTTGTATGGTTTCGCCAAATGCTCGTCCTTCTTTTAGTACGTTTAAACCAAATAAGCATTGACCCACTACCTGTAAAGTCAGGTCCATCATCTCGCGCCATATATCACGTTGCTCGCCAATTTTCCATTGGTCTATTTTTTCATCAGTGATACGTACAATATCTTGATAATAAAATTCGAGGCGTTGTTTATGAAAAGCGGGCATAACCAAACGGCGCTGGCGGCGATGTTCGTTTCCATTCAAGCCAAACAAGCCAATGCTTAATCTTCTTAAAATTGCTTGCCTGCCAGTGGCTGTTTCATCTGGTAGTAAAGCACCTACAATAGAGCCTGAATAAAAAGTTTCTGCATCAGACATGATTTGATGATTGTATTTTGAGCCAAATACAAATAAAGTTTGATGTTTTCCTTTACCTGAAAAAAATATATGTGGGTTTCCACCGCGTGAAATGCTGAATACATCGCCAAATTTTTCTCGTAGATTGGTTAATGAAACCATTGGGTCTGAAAATACACTTCCTACGTTTCCTACCCAGCCGATAATTGGTTTTGGTTCTAGCCCTGGAATTTCTTTGATGTCTTTTGCCATGTTGTTTTCTCCGTGTTGAGGGTGGGGATATTATAAAATCATTATGGAAATATAGGTTGTTAGATGTAAAAATAAATAAACCTCCGAGATTTTAAAAATCTCGGAGGTTTGATTGTGTATTACAACCTATTCTAAATTTAATAATTTATCGTAGGGGCGACCCATCAAAATCATCAAGCACCACCATCATAAAGGGCGGGTCGCCCTTGACTTTGCAATTATCAAAATCATAGGGGCGACCCGCCTTGATGGTCAAAGTTATTTTACTTCTATGGATGGGTTGCCCCTACTAATATTTTTTTATTTCTTTTTCTTTTTTACAGCCTTCGCCTTAACCTTCTTCACAGGCTTTGAAACTTTCTTCTTTCCTTCTTTCTTCTTCACACTCTTTCCACTTTCCACTTTCTTCTCTTTCTTCCCTTCTGCTTTCGGCAAATCAACAAACTTACCCAACTCCCAACCCACTGCCAAACCTGTAATTAAAGCACCATCTTTCACTTCAACAACTACATCACCTTTAGAGGCGGCGCGTTTTCTTAAACCTGCTTCATCTAAGCGGGTAGATTTGGGTGCGCCTTTGCTCAAATGAATCGTAGCAACATGATTTGCTTTTCCACTGACTAAACCAAATAACGAAACTTTATTTGGTAAATCCCATGCGACTACGCCTTTGCCATAACGTCCTTGAATCGGAAATTCTTTTACATCCACACGTTTGGCTTTGCCATCAGTGGTGAGGAAGAATAAATCACCTTCTATGGGTAATACTTCCATGCCAACTGCTTCATCTTTATCATCTAATTTGATTGCATTCACACCAGCGGCGACGAGTCCCATCGGGCGCACATCATCTTCTTTGAAGCGAATCGCCATGCCAGAAGCAGTGGCTAACAAAATTTCTTTCTTCTTTCCATCGGTGATTCCAACCCAACCTAATCTGTCACCTTCATTCACACGCACTAAAGTAAACGTCTGTGATGATGGACCAGGCAATTCTGAAATTAAACTTTTCTTGACCATGCCAAAACGAGTCATTGTCAATACACAAGTTTCTTCACCTAAAGATGATTTATTCGCAGGCAATGCAAACACAGCCGCTAGGGCATCATTTTCAGTGAGTGGTGAAACTTTGTAATACGCCGAACCCTGACTTAACTTTTTCGTTTCAGGTATCAAATGCGCGGCAACTGCAGCGGCTTTACCTAATTTACTGACAAAATAAACTGTATCAGTCGTTGAGGCTTTCACTAAAAATCTTGGCGCATCATTACCCGAATGACGCGGTTCTTTTTCATCCGCAGTTCTTGAAACCAAACCATCATCAGTTACACCAATCCACACTGTTTGTTGTGGCAATACAGATGAAGTCGTTAAAGCATGTGTGGCTTTCGTGCCTTCTTTCAAATTGACAATTTGTGTACGGCGTTTATCACCATAAGCACCTTTAACTTTTGTCAATTCATCAGCCACCACACCACGCATTAATTTTGGTGATTTCAATAATGTGGTTAACTCTTTAATCAACGCGCTTACTTCTTTATATTCAGTATCAATCTTTTTTCGTTCTAATGCGGCTAGCCTGCGTAATTGCATATCCAAAATTGCAGTGGCTTGAATTTCAGATAATTTATATTGCTTCATCAATTTTGCACGCGCAGAATCTACATCCGATGAATCACGAATCAAATGAATAATTTTATCTAGATTTTTTAATGCGACTAAATACCCTTCGAGGATGTGTGCCCTCGCTTTTGCTTTTTCGAGATCAAATTCAGCCCGCCTCTTAACTACCGTCAGCCTGTGTTCTACATAGACGCGTAGTGCCTGTTTGAGAGTTAGTGTGCGCGGTTCGCCATCTACCAATGCCAACAAGTTAATACTAAATGTTGTTTGCATAGGTGTACGTTTGTATAAATCACGCAAGACGATTTCAGGGTTTGCATTCTTCGTCAACTCAACGACAATCCGCATACCCTGTCTATCTGATTCATCTCTTAAATCAGATAAGCCTTCAATATTGCCATCGCGTGCCAGTTCGGCAATGCGTTCTATTAAACTGGATTTATTAACTGTATAAGGCAATTCAGAAACGATGATTCTGCTTTTGCCTCGTTCCATTTCTTCAACATGGGCTTTGGCTTGCACGGTCACTTTTCCACGACCTGTGCCGTAAGCATGTTCAATGCCTTCTTCCCCTTTTTCTTGGATGATTAACCCACCTGTTGGGAAGTCTGGTCCTTGCACGAATTTCATTAATTGCTCAACGTCAATATCGTCAAGTTTCTCCCAGCGATTGATCATGTATATGAGCGCATCCACAACTTCACTTAAGTTATGAGGCGGGATTGAAGTCGCCATACCAACTGCAATGCCAGTGGCTCCGTTCACTAACAGATTCGGAATCGCAGAAGGTAATACATTCGGTTCTTCAAGTGTGTCATCAAAGTTAGGAGTAAAGTCAACTGTGTTTTTATTTAAATCAAAAAGAATATCAAGCGCAGCAGAAGTTAAACGCGCTTCGGTGTAACGCATGGCAGCAGGCGGATCACCATCAACAGAACCAAAATTTCCTTGCCCATCTACTAACAAAGTTCGCAAAGAAAAATCTTGTGCCATACGTGCCATAGCTTCGTACACTGCTGAATCACCATGCGGATGATATTTACCCAACACTTCACCAACAATACGCGCAGATTTTTTATACGGTGAATCAGCACGCAAACCCATATCGTACATGGCATATAAAATGCGCCGTTGCACAGGTTTGAGTCCATCACGCGCATCCGGCAATGCTCGTGCCACAATGACAGACATAGCATAATCAAGATATGCTTGTTGCATTTCTGTATCTATATCAATTTTTTTTTACAATACCGAGTTCCATCATGACTCCAAAATATTTTTCAAACACAAAGGAGTAAGAAAAAAAAACTTTGTGTACTTCGTGTCCTTTGTGTTTAAATTATTGAATATATGTTCTAAGCGAGGCTTATCTTAAGGGGAAAAAGTTAATGCGTCAAGTGTGCAAGTTACTGCTGTACAGATTTCTTAAAGTAGACTTCTTGCATAAGTGTTCTAAACTGGCTGGCTATATTTTTTTTGCCACAGATTACACGGATTATCACAGATGTTTTTAAAAGAAATCAGTGTAATTCGTGGCTAAAAGAGACTTTTACAAGAGGTCAAGTATATTAAAAATTATAGTTAAAGATTTAACGAAAATTGTTTTTTGCGAAGTTTGTTTTTTTCGCGTTTTTCGCATTATTCTTTTGAGGTTTTGATAATCACACTTTTAGATGATGGTTTTATTTAATAGAAATAGTTAAAGATTTAACGCGAATTACACGAATGAGCGAATGACGCGATTTTTTCGTTTTTCACATTAATCTTTTGGGGTTTTGATAATCGCACTTTTAGGTGATTGTTTTATTTAATAGAAGCAATATAATAGATTCGAGGTGCAACATGAAACTAAAAACAAACAAAGAAGTTTGGATTGCGCGCATCATCGCTTGGGTATTGTTGGCGGCTGTTTCAGCGGGGATTATTTTTATGTCCACCTTTGTGTTGGGGCCAACTTTTTTCGCCGTGCCTGATTTAGATGAAAAACTTGCAGTAGCCATCTATTGCCCTGGGGCAGAAAGCACTTCAGTACAAACAGGCCCATCTGTTCCAACTACATCTAGCCCAACTGGGACGTACGGTCACACGGTTGAAATCACTTGTTATTTTGCAGATGGTAGTGAGAAGACTATCCGCAACGAGCAATTTGCATTAACGTCCATTGGCGGGATGTTTGGATTAGGCGGTTTATGTGGAATCGGCATTTCAATTCCGCTGATGTTGTTGCCATTTTTTGTAATTCGCAAAAAGAAGACACACTAAATTAAGGCTTGACACCTATTTTTATTGTGCGACAAATGCCTTTCAAATCTTTCTCAGTACAAACAGTCACATATACTCTCAATGTATGTCCATTAAGGTTATTAGAAAAGTTTGGTCCACTTACAACAAAACTTTTTCCGTAATCAAGTGATTCTGTTTGGCTATATCCATTACAGCCGTTGCGCAAAATAAAGCCATCAGACGAATTAAAACGAGTCGTGTTGGTATTTGTATCTTCTACTTCTATGCGAACAGAACGAAAAGGTAATTTTGTCTGTTGACTGGTATTGGTAATCTCAAGTTTTATCCAAAAATCGCCATTACATTTGTCTGCCCCTCTGCTTTGTACATCGAATTTAATATCAGGTAAGGCAGTTGGAGTAGCAGTATAAGTTGCAATCGGTGTATAAGCAGGTACTAATAAATTGTTGCCTGTAAAAGTCGCATATTCTCCCCATACCCAGCAAAATTCCACACCCGGATCAGGATTAGCAATATACCAATATTGATTAGAAGGATCACGCCCAAGCACAATTGCCTTTTCACCTGCTAATAACGTGCCTGCAATTTCATAGGCTTTGCCAGGTCCCACACGGCAATTGGTGGGTCTAGAAACTGTCATAGTGATTAACTCAACAGTAGAAGTTGGCAGAGCCGTATCTGTCACAGTGGCTGTGTTTGGATCTAAGGTAACAAAAACCGTAGGTGTAAAAGTTTGAGTTGCTTCGCGGGTAGGGCGAATCAATGTAGGGGTAAATGTATAAGTTGGCAATGATGTAGCTGATAATATTTCCGTTATCACAGGCTGGCTAGTCTGTGTATTATCTACAGATTGTTCTGGGGCAAGCAAACTTGGCGTAGCACAAGCCAAACTAGTGATAATTAAAATAGTAAAAAGGTATTTTATTGCATTAGGAGTTGTTTTATTCTTTGCCATGTTTTATATATTATCAGATAATTCACATTATTTAATGTTCATTTGACCTCTTGTAAAAGTCTCTTTTAGCCACGAAGTACACGAATTTACACTGATTTCTCTTAAAAACATCTGTGATAATCCGTGTAATCTGTGGCAAAAAAATTATAACCAGCCAGTTTAGAACACTTATGCAAGAAGTTTATTCATTTCTATAGATTTTCTCTAAGCTTATACGAACAATCTCTTAAGGTGTGAAATTTACTTTTTGCGAAACACAAACACCATTTTGATTTAATTCTGTGCAAAGAGTAACAATAACACGCACCTTATGTCCTTGCATTGTGGCATCAAACAAAGCGCTACTAATTACAAAAGTATCTTTGGGGGCAAGTGTATCTTTGATAGTTGTAGAACTACAACCATCTTTATTAGTAAACCCATTTACTAACAAGACCTTTTCAACATCTGTCACTGTATCCAACACTTCATACGACATGGATTTGAAAGCAAATGCTCCTGTATTCTTCACTTCCACTTCAGCCCACCAGCTAGCACCACAAGAATCTATGCCCGTAGCTTTTAGTTCAAATGAAGGCGATGGGGTTGGTGTAAATGTTGCAGTTGGTGTAGGTGGCGGAGTAAAAATTGGCAATGCCATAAACGGACCCGTTAAAGTTGCATATTCTCCCCATACCCAACAAAATTCATTGGCATTATCAGGGTTGCGAATATACCAATAACGATTATTCGCATCTCTCCCAAATACTTCAGCAGTTTCGCCAACAAGCAATGCCCCTTGGCGCGGATATACTTTGCCAGGTCCAATACGGCAGTTGGTTGGTACAGAAACTGAAATCAATGTAACAAATGAAGTTGAGGTAAATATAGGGGCTGGTGTTATGGTTTGCGTTGGAGTCAATGTAATCGTTGGTGTTTCAGATGGAATGAAAGAAGTTAATGTAACAGTAGGCAATAATTCGTGTGTAGCAAGTGGTGTAACATTTTGTGTCAGCCCTGCAACAACTGTCTCTGCCGCAGCAGTATAAATTGCATTTGTATCTTGAGTGGGTATTGGCAATCCACATGCTAAACTTATAATCACAAATAAAAAGATAATGGGTTGAAATTTCTTGAACATGTATTTTCCTCATCTAACCAGACGTATCTCATACAAAAGAGTTCCAAATTATTGATACCAAATCAGCCAACCTTTAGATAGCCATTTTTTATGTAAGTCAATTTTATAACCTTTGTGAGCAAGTTTTTCAGCAGCGGCAATAAACCATTGTTTGAATCCATACGTTTTTGTGGATGATGTTTCTTTTGAGGCTTGTATCCAATCTTGAAAAAAATCATAGATGATATTGCCTTTCACAACTTGATGGATTAAATTCTTCGGCAGTATGGTCTGAAACTCTTGCGCTTCAAAACCTAGCCGAAAGTTGGTACTGAACACCAGCGACTCAAATCTCCAGTTTTGGGTTTCAGAAGTTTGCTTGTGGGTTTCAAACAGCAAGCTGTTTGACTCTAAACGCCTAACCACATTCGCTACCCAAATACTGCCAAACGGATTCGATGTGCCTTCAATCATTAATCCATTAGGTAAAACATAATCCATTAGTTTGTTATAGGCGGGCATAAAATCTTTTTCTTCGTATTGACGTAAGACGTTGAAAGCACGAATTAATCTAACAGTTTCGTTTTCTTTCAATGGCAAATTAAATCCACCTAGTCTAAAAAATGTTTTATCATCTGCATAAGGTTGTGCTGCTGCTACTCTTTCTTTATCAATTTCAACACCGAGAATTTTGAGATTTGGATTCAACTTACGAAAACGCATGGCACTTTCGAGCGTGGTGCGCGGGTCAAAGCCGTAGCCAAGATCAACAAATAAAGAATCAGCACCCAACTTTCCCGAAGAAAGAAGCGCAGGTTCGTACATCAATATAAAATTATCTACACGGCGTAATCTGTTTGTTGCAGTTTTTCCACGTGTGATTAATCCAATTGGTTTTTTCATGTGTGTTAATTATAGAATAAAAAATCCCGAATGAAATTCATTCGGGATTTTTTTGCCAGCAAGCTGGCTGATTCCAAATTAATCACCAGCGGTTGTATCTGGCATTTCTTGGGTTGTATCTTCAGCAGGTTCGTCATTGGCTGCTTCAGAGAAACGTCCATGTACGAAGCCAGTTCCCGCAGGAATTAACTTACCGATGATGACGTTTTCTTTGAGACCAAACAATGGGTCTGTGGTGGAGCCGATGGCGGCACTTGCCAACACTTTGATGGTGTGTTGGAAGGAAGAAGCCGAGAGGAATGAATCGGTGCTGAGTGAGGCTTTGGTTACACCTAGTAAAACTTCACTAAAGCGAGCGGGTTGTTTGCCTTCGGCAATTAGCTGTTCATTGACACGGCGCATTTCAAGTCTGTCTACTACATCGCCTGGTAAGTATTTTGTATCGCCTGGGCGCGTGACTTGTACTTTGCTTAACATTTTGCGGGTGATTACTTCAAAATGTTTGTCGTGAATATTTTGCCCTTGTGAACGGTACACTTTTTGTACTTCGCTCATCAAGTACATTTGGCAGGCTTCGCGTCCTTGAATTTTTAAGATGCGGTGTGGGTTGAGTGAACCTTCGGTTAAAGGTGTACCTGCTTCTACACGGCTGTTATCTTTGACAAGCAAGCGAGATGTATTTGGAACATCTACAATGACTTCTTCACGTTGCTCGTAGGAGACGATAACTTTATGTTCTTTCTTTTCAACTGCTACACGTCCAGCATGTTGTGCCACAATGTTTGCTTTTTCTTTAGTGGCTAATACATCACCTGCTTGCACTTCGCCTTCATCTTTGACGTTAATTTTCCAATCTTCTGGAATAATGTATTCGTCATGAATCATTTCGGCATGTTCAATGTGAACTTCACGCATGTCGGCATATTTTTCAGATGGTAAAACTTTTAACATGCCGCTAATTTCAGCTACTAAGGCTTCACCTTTTGGTTGTTTGCGAGCTTCAAAAATTTCTTCTACACGTGGCAAACCTGTTGTAATGTCGGCGCTTTGGGCGGCAACACCACCTGTGTGGAAGGTACGCAATGTAAGTTGTGTACCGGGCTCGCCAATAGATTGAGCGGCTACAATACCTACTGCGGCGCCTAAATCTACTGTTTCACCGCGACCTAAATCAATACCATAGCATTTGGCACAAATTCCATGATCTAGTTGGCAGGTTAATGGTGAGCGAACTTTAACTTCGGCAATACCTGCGTTAGCAATTTTACGAGCAGTTTCATGTGTAATGACATCGTCAAATTCGGCAAGGACTTCACCTGTGTTCGGGTCAATAATTTTTTCTGCGGCGAGGCGGCTATACATGCGGGTTTGCATAGATTGACCTGCAATGTCATCTGCTTTGCGAATCCATATACCATCATGGGTGCCACAATCATGTTCGTTGATGATGATGTCTTGGGCAATATCAACTAAACGGCGAGTTAAGTAACCTGCATCGGCTGTACGCAAAGCGGTATCTGCTAAACCTTTACGCGCACCGTGTGTAGAAATGAAATATTCTTGGGCGGTTAAACCTTCGCGGAAGTTTGAACGAATTGGCATTGGAATGATACGACCTGATGGGTCTGCCATCAAACCGCGCATACCTGCTAATTGTGAGATGGTAGCAAAACCACCTTTGGTAGCACCAGATGTAGCCATAGTTGATAAGTTGCCATCTGGGTCCATGTGGCGTTTAACTGCATCTGCAACTTTGTCGGTTGTTTCTTGCCAAATTTGAATTTCACGTTCATTCTTTTCTTGTTCTGTTAACAAACCTCGACGGAAATCTCGCAAGACAACTTCTACTGCTTTCAAGGCTTCGTCAATAATGGGTTTGCGTTCTGGTGGAATGGTAATGTCGGCTACGGCTAAGGTTGTGCCGGATTTCATAGCATATTCAAAGCCAATTGTTTTAACTGCATCAGCAACATTAGTGGTGACTTCTTGACCGCATAATTCGTACACTTCGGCAATTAAGTCTTTCACGCCACCTTTATCTAATTTTTTGTTTACAAATTGCACTTGTTCTGGCAAAACACGGTTGAACAAAACACGCCCGACCGTTGTATCAACCATGCGAGTGGTTGGCTCAGCCAAGCGAGCATGCTTATCGTCGTACCAAGTGGTCACACGCAATTTGATTTCGCTATGAACTTCAACTTGGTTGAGGGCATAAGCTAATTCAACTTCATCCATATCACCGAAGATGCGCCCATCACCTTTGTGCTTGGCGTTTTGAGGCATGGTTAGGTAATACACACCTAAAACCATATCTTTAGATGGCGAGATAATAGGTTCACCATCAGCAGGCTTGAGCAAGTTCTTTGAAGCGAGCATCAAATCACGCGCTTCTTTAACTGCCTTTTGAGAGAGCGGAACATGCACAGCCATTTGGTCGCCGTCAAAGTCTGCATTGAAAGCAGTTGTCACCAATGGGTGCAGACGAATAGCAGAGCCTTCAATCAAAATAGGTTCAAAGGCTTGAATACCCAAACGATGCAAAGTAGGAGCGCGATTTAATAATACAGGGCGGTCGCCAATTACGCTTTCTAACGCTTCCCAAACTTCGGGGCGGTTGCGTTCAATTAATCTGCGAGCACCTTTTACATTTGCGGCGTATCCATTTTGCACCAAACGAGAAATCACAAATGGGCGATACAACTCAAGTGCCATGCTCTTGGGCAAACCGCATTGATTTAATTTCAATTGCGGACCTACCACAATTACAGAACGACCTGAATAATCTACACGTTTACCGAGCAAGTTGCGGCGGAAGCGACCTTTCTTGCCTTTGAGCATATCACTCAAAGATTTTAATTCGCGTCTACCACGGCGAGATAAGGCTTTGCCCCGTTGTGAGTTATCAATCAAACTATCAACGGCTTCTTGCAACATGCGCTTCTCATTGCGGATGATGACATCTGGGGCGCCGAGTTCGAGCAATCTCTTCAAGCGATTGTTACGGTTAATCACACGGCGATATAAATCATTTAAGTCTGATGTGGCAAAGCGACCGCCATCCAACTGCACCATTGGGCGCAAATCAGGAGGGATCACAGGAAGCACAGTTAATATCATCCACTCAGGGCGGTTGCCAGAACGGCGGAAGGCTTCTACAACCTTCAAACGAGTTGTGGCTTTTTTACGTTTTTGTTTACTTTTAGTGGTGCGAACTTCATGCCATAATTCTTCAGAAAGTTTATCGAGGTCAAGGCGTTCGAGAATATCATAAAAGGCTTCAGCGCCCATATCGGCACGGAAGACCTGCCCCCAGCGTTGCTTCAATTCACGATAGCGAATTTCGCTTAAGAAGGTGAATGGGCGTAACTCCAACAATTCATCACGCAAACGAGATGAGTTGTTAGATGAAGCAGAAGTATTCGAATCTAATTCATTGCGTAAAGCTTCCATATCCAAATCGGCTTGGGCTTTAATTACGCCTGTTTGTTTCTTCAATTCTTCAATTTCTTCAGCGCGCTTATCTTTTAATTCATTTTCTAAAGACTCAAGTTTCTTTTGTACCGTCTTTTGAATTAAAGTAATATGTTTGCTGGCAACTTTATCACCTGCATCAATAATCTTTTCGCCAGTTTGCTCAAACACAATAGTTTTCTTAGCGGCTTCACCCATTTGGTCTTGAAGTTGTTTTTCTAACTTCTGACCTTCCTTAATCACAGGGTCTAACTTTTCAGCAATGCCTTCATCATAGCCTTGTTCTAAAGCGGCTTGCTTTTGTTTCAAGTCTGCAATTTTTTGGTCGCGCTTTTGTTTAATTTCAACAATGCGAGCATTAATACCAGAAGCTTGTTCTCGTTCCGAAACTGTAATTTCATCCTCGAGGCGTTGCAAAGCCTTTTTACGGGCTTCCTCATCCACATAAGTGACAATATACTGAGCAAAATATAAAACACGGTCTAAATTACGGCGCGAAATATCTAACAACATACCCATCTGAGATGGAATACGGCGGGTATACCAAATATGCGCCACAGGAGAAGCTAAGCCAATATGCCCCATGCGTTCACGGCGCACAGCAGAGCGGGTTACTTCAACGCCGCATTTTTCACAAGTGATACCTTTATAACGGGGGTTTTTATACTTACCGCAATAACATTGCCAATCGCGTGTCGGTCCAAAAATCGCCTCGCAAAACAAACCGTCCTTCTCAGGGCGCAAACGCCGATAGTTAATCGTTTCGGGTTTCAACACCTCACCATAAGACCAAGACATAATGGTTTGTGGCGATGCCAAACTGATTCGGAGTGCAGTTAATCCTTTAGTTTCCACAGAAGCCTCTCCTTAATAAAATTCAAACCAAGTTTTTCTCATAGCGCATAGCAAATTCGCTATAGAGACAAACAAATGCAAGCGCATGAGGCATTTCCTCAAAGCGCTTGCTATTATTTACTTCGGTTTTTTTCACATCCAACTAGGCAATTATATACACTTGACCATCCCCCGTCAAGGGTTGTTAATCATAGAAGAGACCTAAACCTTAAAGCAGACTTAACGCCTCTCCCCTAACCGACAGTTGATTCTGCTCCATCTACTTTATGCTTATTCCCTACCTTTTCAACACTTCCCGCAACTGCAAATCCGAAAAAGCAAACCCACCGTCATCTTCATACGGGTCAACCGTCAGACAAAATTTCCCTACAGACCATGTAGCATCTTTAAAGGAAGCCGCCAAAACACCGTTAAAATACAAACGGAATTGTTCACGGTTACAAATTACCCTCAAACGATTACTCTGATTGAATCCCTTTTTCAAGGCTGTATGTGCAGTCCATGGCAAAATTTTCTTCCAAACCAGTTTATTATCTGTACCTTTAGTAAATACACCTACTTGATAAGAAGCAATAGCAGAAATAAAAATTGTATACCCGCCATCATCAGAAAAGCGCAAGTAAAAGCCAGCTCGAGTCATATCCTCTTTGCCTTCTGTAAAACGCAAAGTAACACTAGCATCAAAATCATCTACCAAGCCTGAGCTCTTCAACACATAAAAGGCTTCATCTTTTTTTGGTGTAAACCTACAGCGCATTTCATTCGGTTGCCCTTTATGAAATGTTAATTTATCTTGGTTAAATAATTGCCAGCCAGGCATGGTACTATCTGAAAAATCTGCGCCTAATAATAAATCTCCCATATCAGGCTCAGGTGTCATGCTTTTAGGAATACGAAAATTTGTGCCGCAATATTCGCATGATGCAATATCATACTTGATCTTTGTTTCAGGCAATATGGCACCACAGTTTGGGCAGTTTAATGATTTCATAAGATATCCTTCATTTTATGGAGTCGCTGTTTCAGTTGGCAATGCAGGTGTATCCGTTATAGGCGGCATTGTTGTATCGGTTGGGGTGATGAAGATGGTTGGGGTCCATGTGGCGGTTGGTGGGGCTAGGGTATTTGTCGGTGTGGCAGGTGGCGGGGTTGCTGTAGGCAAGCTGAGGTTAAGAATGAGGCGTTTGTCTACGTTAGCATGTTCACCAATTAGTGTTAAACGCAATGAGATTAATCCATTTGGCAAGGCAGAAGTATCCCAGTTATATAAAGTACCATTTTCAATTGGGTTATCACTTTGTGCTAGGGGGAACCAAGCAGTGGGGTTATCACCAATGCCGAATTCTAAAAACCATCCTTTGGCAAATTTATCAGATGTGGCAGTGCCTTTGATTTCTAGCATGGGAGCAGAGATGACTTGCCCGTTGGTTAAGTGAATATCAATTTCAGGTTGAGGGTCGCTGGCTTGGCACTCTCGATCTGGTGCATAAATTGGATGTTCGGGTAGGTCATGTTCTTCTAGCCAGTTTCTGCCTGGTTTGGTTTCGAACCATTCACGCGCCCATTTATCTTGGACGTTCATTACGACTGCTTCAGTGCTTGGTCCTTTGCACGCTTCTGATGCTTGATATTGTGTCCACTCGTCAATTTTGATACGACGTGAAAGGTCTTGCCCTGGTGGAAGTGGTGGTTGATCGAATGCAAATAATTCAGTGTATTGTGATTTACATGAGTTTGAGGGTTCGGTGCCGGATAACCGACAGACTACCTTTTCGATGATGCCGTCTGGGCGGGTGAATGGTGTAGGTGCGCCATTGCTGAGATATGGAACTGCAAATTCCATAAACTGTGACCAAATAGGTGCCGCTCCGCTTAAGCCTGTTGAATTTAGCATGGGGGTGTAGTCGGCATTGCCAATCCACACACCTGTTACTAAGTCGGGGGTATAGCCTATCGTCCAATTATCACGGATATCATTGGTGGTGCCTGTTTTTGCGGCAACAGGGAATGAAAGATTTAGGAGAGAGTTACGACCAAACATCCATGAACGGGCTTCGTTATCGGAAAGGATGGATGAGATTAGGTAAGCATGTTCGGCTCGAATGGCTTGTTCTGCTTGGGGTGGCTGATATTCGTAAATAACATCACCTGCAAAGTTTGTGATCTTTAGTATAGCAACAGGCGGGAGTTTCTTCCCTCCATTGGCAAAAACTGCATAAGCGGAGGTCATTTCTATTAGGCTAACATCGCCACCTCCTAATGTCAGTGATAAGCCATAATCGTTACGAGTCAGTGATTTGATGCCTAATCTTTCTGCCATAGCAATCATGCCGTCTTTTTCAGGCGTGTTAGGGTCATCATAGATGCCAACAAATTCGAGGGCTTTAACAGCAGGGATGTTAAATGAGTTTGATAAGGCTTGGCGAACTGTCATACCGCCGTGAAATGTATTGTCGTAATTTTTAGGCTCGTATGGCGGGTTGGCACCATCAGGGAATTGTGTGGGGACATCCCATAGCCACGTGGAAGGCGTCCATCCTTTTTCAAATGCGGCGACATACGTAATTGGTTTGATGGATGAGCCCGGCTGACGTGTGGAGCTAATTGCCATGTTGATTTGCCCAGAAATTTCTACATTATTGAAATCTGGTGAACCTACCATTGCAAGAATTTGCCCTGTAGATGGTTGAATAGCAAGCAACGCACCATTTTTAGTATTGTTACCAGCCATGCTAGCAACTTGGTCTGTCACTAATTGTTGAGCGCGGTCTTGTAGTACGGGGTCTAGTGTGGTGTAAACCACAAAGCCTGAGCGGTAAATTGTTTGTGCGTCATATAATTTTTCTAATTCAGCACGCACATAATTAACCCAATGTGGATATTTGGCACTGAATGTAGGGGGAGTAAATGAATATGTTTTGATGTAGTTAGCGGCTTCTACAGTTGCCATTGGGTCAATACAAATTGGGGTTTCGCTATTGCTAACCTCAATACAATCTCTTTGCTGGCTTAGTTCATACATTAATACTAATACTTGTTGCTGACGGATTAATGTTGGCTCAGGGTTAGTATAAATATCATACACAGCAGGAGATTGTGGTAAGCCCGCTAAAAAAGAAGCTTCGGCTAAAGTTAAATCTTTGGCAGTTTTATGGAAATAAGTCTCGGCGGCGGCTTCAATTCCATAGGCTAAGTTGCCATAATAAATTTCATTTAAATACAATTCTAAAATTTCATCTTTTGAATATCGACGTGTAATTTCTGCCGCCAAAATAATTTCACGCGTTTTTCTAGTGTAAGTTCGTTGCGCCCGTTCTTCTGGCGAAAGTAACAAAGCGCGGGCAAGCTGTTGCGTAATGGTAGATGCCCCGCCGCCTTGTCCATCAGTAATATAGTTCTGCCACAAAGCCCGGATAATGCCAATAGGATCAAAACCAGGGTTGTTATAAAAGTCTTTATCTTCGGTAGCAATGGTAGCAGCAACTAAATAAGGAGATATATCTTCCAGTGAAACATAAGTGCGCCGCCCAGCTGTCGGGTCTAAGATGTCGTACAACGGTTGACCGTTTCGATCTAAGATACGTGTTGTTTCAAATTGAGAAGCTCGATTTTTAAGATCATCAACTGCGGGCAAAGTACGCGCAATAGCGGCATATTGGTAAACAAAGAAAGATGCAACACATAAACCAATAAAAACCAGAATAAACACAGAAGTAATACAACCATAACGAATAGACTTCTTGTTTTTACTTAAACCAGAAAAAAATGAAATGACCCACGTTTGAAATTTATTCCACAATGAAGTTTGCAATTGAGGAGCAGGATTTTGTGAATACCCTTGCCTTTGTTGAGGTTGTTGATTCGGCAAGCGATAGACAGGTCGTTGCGCTTGTTGATTTTGATGCTGTGTTTGACGATACGCCGCCGGCGAAACCCGTGTACCATCCAAATCCACCTCATCTACTCGTTTAGGTAGTGGCATGTTATCTTTATCTACATCTGGCAGATTAAGTAGCGGCGTAGTACCTTGCGTCTTTTTAGAAGCAGTTGTCCCCGAAGAGGGAGGCGGTTCTATATCGTTACGAGTTTCTTCCTCGGCTTTTCGGCGGTGTAATCTATCATTATCATCGTTGCGCATTTTAATACCTTTTGAATCCACTAATCTGCACCAATTTTCGCTAACTATTTATTCGCGTACATTGGCGTAGATTAGCGGATTAATTATTTGGGTTTGCTTAACACCAAAAGATTCAACGTTCCTTTTTGTAGCACTTCATCACTTTGATTTTTCACTTCAACCAAAGCAATCAATGCCCCTGCCCCAATTCGTGGCAATGCTTTCATTTCAGTAACGGTTAACAAAGCATGAATCGTATCACCAATAAAAATTGGTTTTATAAATTTCCATTCTTGAATTTCACGAAAGGCTAACACAGTTCCTTCAAGATACCCAGTGCGCATAATTAACCCAGTGGCAATTGACAAACCCAACAAACCATGCGCAATACGTTGACCAAATTGCGTCGTCTTTGCAAACTCGGCATCTGTATGAATTTGGTTATAGTCGCCTGTTAACCCAGCAAAATTAAAAATTGCATCTTCGCTCACCGTACGTGATAGTGTTTTCACAACTTGCCCAACTGTAAATTCTTCAAAATATAATCCTGCCATGTTAATCTCCTTGTTATGTCGTCTTCTAATAATACCTAAAATATTTTAGCCACGAATTACGCAGATTTTCGCTAATTGTTTAAAAAATTCGCACAAATTAGTGAAACTCGCAGCAAGGTTTTTTAATTACTAATTACCATGTACAAATCTCTAGTCTCTAATTCTCTTAAATTATACCCGTTTGACCAACCATCATTTCAACCTTACAATTAGAGATATGCGCGATTGGTCACTTCGCATTGGCGACCCACTATACCTAACCCTAGCCGCCGATGCCCGCCTCAGTAAAACAAATTACACCAACGACCACATCTGGGAAGTAGAACTCGGTAGCAAAGACCCAGAAAGGTCTGCAATTGGCATCTCTACCACCTACGGTTTACGTGCGCGTTCCATGCGCATTTTTTTTACGTTTCAGCGAAGGCAACAACAGCATCACAGATCCAAACACATTTACAGTACAACCAGCGCTCAAACGCTTCTACCCAAACTTCCTAACACTCGAATTTGTTCCCTTCGAAAACTTACACACCACAACCGATTTCTGGATACCAGAATCTAACGCCATGGCAGGGCGCATCATCCTCACAAACAAAAGCAACGCCACGCGTCAAATCAAGCTAGAAGTATGCGCCACACTAGCTCATCTCAACGGGCAATCTATTGTGCCTACCCAGCAACAACTTGTAAACATTCTTGCCGGACAAACCAGCGGAATTGCCCCTGTAATTTTTATGACAGGTGGACCTCAACATGGACCTGGACCCTACGCCTCGCTTCTACTTGACCTTGAACTTGGTCCCGGTTCCACTCGAACTTTATCCTTCGCCCAAGCCGCACAAGATACCATCCCCGAAGCATTTGATTTAGCCCGAAAAACAACCGCCCGTTCATGGCCCGCTGAAATAGCCCGCATCGAAATGACAAACGCCAGCCAAATATTAGATATTCGCACCGGTGATAACGACTGGGACGCCGCCTTGGCTATGAGCCAACAAACAGCCCAATCTTTATTTATCAACAATGGAAACCACCTACCATATCCATCTTGTGTACAAGCAAGGCATATAGATAACGGTTATTCACATGCAGGTGACGGAACAGATTACCCCCCCGCATGGAATGGTCAATTTGCATTAGATGCTTACTATCTCTCTAATATATTGCATGGCACGCCACATATAACAAAAAATTTAATATTAAACTTTTTACACACACAAGATGAAGATGGTGAAATAGATGGCAAACCTGGCTTAGGTGGGCAACGTGGAAAAATTTTTATGTATGCCTATTCTTGCCAGCATGGCATGGAAATATTATCAACGCACAGGCGATGAAAACTTTTTTAGCAGAGGCATTTCCAAAGTTAATCAAATTTTTTTGGGCATGGTTTGCAGGCATTCACGACAGAAATAGAGATGGCATTCCAGAATGGGATCATATTCTGCAAACAGGTTTTGAAGATAACCCACTCTTCGACGTTTGGAATCCTTGGTCTCAAGGGCTTGACGTTTCGTATGTACATAGCCCTGCTCTGGAATCTATGCTATATAAAGAATCCAATGCACTCGCCAAGATAGCAAACAAACTTGGCAAGCCAAATGAAGAAACTGCATTAATCCAAGCACAAGCAGAAAAAATAAAAGCCTCACTTGAAGCCAGTTGGAATGCCCGCACCAGCTTTTACTCATATCGTGATAGAGAAACAGGTGTAATGACAGCATCCAAAATTATTGCCAAGAAAAAAGGCGATGGCAACATGAAACCAAAGTTTGAGTCTGAGGTAGGAGTCAGGTTGCTAATCGAAATCCAAACCAAAAGTCCGGTAGCGAAGCGACCTGAAGTTATTATCAGCGAGTTTTACCCCAAAAAACGCCAAAGGTGAATCTGAAACAATATCGGGTAGTCAGTTTCAATGGCGCACTGGTGGGCTTGTTGCAACGAGTCAAAAAATATTTTATAAAATTGGCAGAGTTAGTGTTATAGGATTAGAACCCGCCGATAAAATCAACGTCAAAATTGTGGATATGACAGGAGAAGATATTACGCTGGGGTTGCCACTGTGGGCAGGGGTGATGGAAAAGCAAAAAGCATACGCATTGGTTGGCAGAAATATTATGACTGCCGAACGATTTGATAGACCATTTGGTTTGCCCTCATTACCATTGACATTGAATAAAGAATCTGAATCGGTTTCATCTAGTGTTAGTTTGCAATGGAATTTATTACTTGCCGAAGGTTTATTGGATTATGGTTTTCGCGCCGAAGCCACACGCTTAACTGCCCATTTGATGAATGCTGTTATACAAAACTTAAAACAAAATAGAACTTTTTATCAACGCTATCATGCTGAAAAAGGCACAGGGCTTGGCGAAAGAAATGCACTAACAGGTCTCGCGCCCGTTGGTTTATTTATGCAAGCATTAGGCGTAACAATTTATTCCGCTGAAAAAGTTAAACTGGAAGGGAAAAATCTTTTTCCATTTTCAGTGACGATTAAATACAAAGGCTTGACGATTGTCAGAACAGCCGAACAAACTACTGTCACTTTTGGAAACGGCGAAAGCGTAATCGTGAAAGATGAATCGCCGTGTGTGGTGGAGATGTAGGTCACATCCTGCACTCAGATATTAGTGTTCAATGTTATAAGTTTAGATTTATAATAGGATATACGGAGTATATCCTATGGCAGTAAAAGTATTAATCTCTCTTCCCCAAGAATTTCTTGATGATATTGACCGCCTTGCTGTAAAAGAAAAACGCTCACGCAGTGAAATTATCCGCGAGGCGTTGCGTGGATATCATTCTGCACAAAAAAGTAAAAAGATAAGTGAAACCTCTGCTAAATATACTGTCAAGAAAATAAAGAAAAAATCTCGAGTTAAATTTCCTAATATTGAAGTGGTCAAATTCACGGGTGGGAACAGTGCCGTCATTCGTGGTACGCGTGTGCCTGTGCATATTTTGATTGGATATTTACAAATTGGTGAAACGCCTGAAACCATTGCAACTGAAATCCTTCCGCATATCAGTTTGGCACAAGTCCATGAAGCCATACGATATTATTTTGTTCATCAAGCAGAAATAGATAAGGAGCGAGAAGAAAATACAGAAGAAGCCTCTCGTCACTTGTTGAGAAAAAAAACTCGGCGAAAAGAAATATAAGGAAATTACAGGCGGATGAAAGAGGAAGATAATAAAACTCCGCCTAAATTGTTACTGGATGAACATATCTGGTTATATTTGGCTAAACTTTTACGCGAACAAGGCTTTGACGTAACACACGTCAATGAAGTTGATTTAGTTGCAACACCGGATAATAAAATTATGGAATATGCTATCAGTAAAAAGATGGCTGTGGTGACATTTAATATTAAAGATTACATTCCGTTAGCAATACAATATGTAGAAGATGGCAAAGAACATTATGGCGTCGTGGTTTCAAAAGAACTTTCTCGGGGCGAACTTCAAAAACGGGTTATTAAATTATTGAAAAATGTCACTGCTGAAGAATTAATGAATAGTGTCAGATATTTATAAAAGATTATTATCAAAGTGACAGTCATCTTAAAGGTGACTGTCACTTTTTGTTTTAATAAAATTTAACCCAAATCATTTCAAAATATGGTATACAAGATTACATTATATTCAATTAGAGAGGCGAATGAATCAATTACAAAAACATTTAACTTTTTTATACGGGGGAGATGAATCTGCACGCCTGTTTGAACAAACCCAACAAATCATTGAAAAATATCGTCAAAAGATAAAACCAAGTTCAGATTCGCTGACTGAACGAGATTCGATTCTGATCACTTATGGCGACCAAGTTCAAAAAGAAAATCAAAAGCCATTACAAACTCTGAAAATATTTTGTGACCAATATTTGAGCGACATCGTTGAAGGGATTCATATTCTGCCGTTTTATCCATGGACTTCGGATGATGGTTTTTCGGTAGTGGATTATCGCCTGATAGACAAAAAACTTGGGGATTGGGAAGATGTATCAGCACTGCAAACCAACTTCAAGTTAATGTTTGATGCGGTGATTAATCATATTTCGTCAAAAAGTGAGTGGTTTCAAAAATTTTTGCAAGCCGATTCAAACTATCAAAATTATTTTATAACCATTGAAGGCTCGCCAGATTTATCGCAAGTGGTTCGTCCGCGGGCTTTGCCGTTGCTAACGAGTTTTACAACATCTGCTGGTGAGAAAAAAGTTTGGACGACTTTCAGCGCAGACCAAATTGATTTGAATTATAAAAATCCGCAAGTGTTGTTAGAAATTTTAGATATTTTATGTTTGTATGTTCAACATGGCGCAACATTTATTCGTTTGGATGCGATTGCATACATGTGGAAAGAAATTGGTACAAGTTGTATTCATTTACCGCAAACACATGCCATCATCCAATTTTTGCGTGAAGCATTAAACCAAATTGCGCCACATGTAAATTTAATTACTGAAACCAACGTGCCACATATTGATAACATTTCTTATTTCGGAAATGGAACAAACGAAGCACAACTGGTTTATAACTTTGCCTTGCCGCCTTTAACTTTGCATACATTTCACACAGAAGATGCGACTGTATTATCGAATTGGGCAAAGACGTTAACATTGCCATCTGATAAAACGACATTCTTTAACTTTCTCGCTTCGCATGATGGCGTCGGCTTGAATCCTGCGCGTGGAATTTTATCAAATGCTGAAATTGATTCGTTGGTAGAAAAAACTTTAGCACATGGCGGTTTGATTTCATACAAAAATAATTCAGATGGTTCTCAAAGCCCGTATGAAATGAATATCAATTATTTTGATGCGTTATCAAATCCCTCTTTGTCGCCGAGGACGGCGACAAAAGCAACCACAACAAAAGCAACCACAACAAAAGCAACCACGCTTCATTCGCCGTCCTCGGCGAGTGAAGAAGATATAAATATACAAGTCTCACGTTTTATTTGCGCTCAAGCCATTATGCTTTCAATTATCGGCGTACCTGCTATTTATTTTCATAGTTTATTTGGTTCAAGAAATTGGCATGAAGGCGTTAAACAAACTGGGCATAATCGCACTATCAATCGTCAAAAATGTTCTTTTGATGAATTGCAAAAAGAATTACAGAATGAAAGCTCTTTGCGTGCTAAAGTTTTCAAAAAATATTCTGCTTTACTAAAAGCCCGCAGAAGTTCACCTGCATTTCATCCACATGGCGCACAAAAAATATTAGAGTTTCATAAATCTATCTTCGCCGTTGAGCGAATCGCGCCGAATGAAAAACTTAGCGTGGTATGCTTATATAACATCAGTTCACAGAAAATTTCATTTTCTACAAATTTTGAATCAGCCTTCGATTTGCTCAACAATCAAACTGTTCAAATATCAAACCTCAGCCTCGAACCATATCAAGTGATGTGGGCAAAACGAAACATTACCGCTGAGTAAAAAAACAAACAGCATTGTTTAACTATATTTACATAGGAAAGGAAGTTCTATGAATCTATCTTCACAAGGAATTGGTTTTATCTCCACACGCTTCTCAGGCACAGATGGCGTTTCACTTGAAACAGAAAAATGGGCAACCGTGTTACAACGCATGGGGCATAACTGTTTTTATTTTGCAGGCGAATGTGATCGAGACCCAAACATATCGCACGTTGTGGAAGAAGCCTTTTATCGTCATCCCGAAATTGACAAATTAAATCAACAAGCATATTCAGGCAGTTGGGAAGTCACCCACGAAGCACGTCAGGCACATCCAGAAATCAAAAAATTACATAAAGATTTTTTTTCAATGTATATTCGCCCCCCGCAAATGACTCAGCGCATTAATGAAATTAAAGAGCACCTCAAAGCAGAGTTATATAAATTTGCACATCGCTTTGATTTGGAAATTCTTATTATTGAAAATGCAGTTACCATTCCGCTTAATTTACCGCTAGGGCTTGCCATCACAGAGTTTATAGCCGAAACAGGTTTTCCAACCATTGCACATCATCATGATTTTTATTGGGAACGTCAACGCTTTCAAGTTAATTGTGTGCGCGATTATCTTGCAACAGCATTCCCACCAAACTTACCCTCAATTCGACACGTGGTTATCAACACGCTTCAATCTCAACAAATTGCTTTGAGATGTGGACTCGCCTCACGCGTGATTCCGAACGTGATGGATTTTGACTCACCCCCAATCGCCTCAGATTCTTATACGCAAACTGTTCGCTCCGACTTCGACATTCAACCTGGCGAATACTTTTTCTTGCAACCCACGCGCGTCATCCAACGCAAAGAAATTGAACATGCGATCGAATTTGTCAAACGATTGGAACTGCCTGCCAAATTAATCATTTCACATGCCTCTGGTGATGAAGGTGATGAATACGAACAACGTGTGCGCGAATATGCAGATTTATTAAACGTGCCTGTTCGTTTTGAGTCAGACCAAGTGCAAGATGAACGGGGAACGACCAAAGATGGGAAAAGAATCTATACCTTAGGCGATGTATATCCTCATGCCGATTTAGTAACCTACCCCTCTGCAATTGAAGGTTTTGGCAACGCCTTTTTAGAAGCCGCCTATTATCGCCGCCCTATTTTGGTTAATAACTATTCAATTTACGAAGTAGATATTAAACCTAAAGGGTTTCGCGCCATTTGGTTTGATGGCTATATCACTCACAATACTTTGGCAATGGCAAAACAGATTCTAGGAAACCCACAACAAGCCCAAGAATGGGCTGAGATTAATTACCAACTAGCCAAGAGATATTTCTCCTATACTGTTTTAGAACATCGTTTACATTCTTTGGTCGCAGATTGTTTGGGGTATCAGGTATAAGTTTATACAAAAGGATTTAGATGAAGATATCAATTTTGCATTACTCAGTTCCACCTATTGTAGGTGGCGTAGAAAGCGTGATTGCACATCACGCTCGATTAATCTCTGCCGATGGGCATGAGGTTAATTTAATCGCCGCACGTGGTGAAGTGTTAAATGAAAACATCACCCTAACCAAAATTCCGTTGGCTGATTCACGCCATGAGCGTGTCAGTCAAGTCAAAGCACAATTAGATAACGGCGAAGTGACAAAAGATTTTGACACCTTGCGCGCTGAAATAATAAATGAGTTACAAATCGCCTTACAAGGTACAGATATATTAATCGCTCATAATGTTTGTTCATTAAATAAAAATTTAGCTCTAACAGCCGCATTACATGAACTACATCTCCAACAGAAATTACCAAAATTAATTTTATGGCATCACGACCTAGCATGGACGACACCACGTTATTTACCTGAATTACACGAAGGTTATCCATGGGATTTATTGCGAACGGATTGGGGGAACACTACACATGTAGTCGTTTCAGAATTGAGAAAGCAAGAACTAACAGGGTTGATGAAACTAAATTCACAATCAATTCATGTCATTCCAAATGGTGTAGATGCTACACGCTTTTACAAACTTGAACTGCTAACTCAAAAATTGATTCAACAAATGAGACTTTTAGATAACGCTCCTATTCTATTGCTACCTGTACGGGTGACACCAAGAAAAAATATTGAGCTTGCTTTGCGCACTTTATTTGAATTAAAAAAAGAATATCCTCAAGCCGCGTTAGTAGTAACAGGTCCTCTAGGTCCGCATAACTCAGATAACATCAAATATTTTGAGATGTTAAAACAATTGAGAACAGAATTGAATTTAGAAGATGCTGCTCACTTTTTGGCTGAACTTGTCGATTCATTTTTGCCAGATGAAGTCATCGCTGATTTTTATCGCGTTGCCGATGCGTTATTTTTCCCCAGCCGTGAAGAAGGTTTCGGCATCCCACTCATCGAAGCGGCTTATAGTCATTTACCTGCCTTTTGTGCAGATATCCCTCCGCTACGAGAGTTAGGCTTAGGAGATGTCAATTATTTTTTGCCAGATGAAAAACCAAGCGTGGTTGCAAATTTAATTGCAAATTATTTCAAAACTTCAACGACAGCAAAATTATCCATGCGGGTGCGTTTGAATTTTCGCTGGGAAGCAATTTATCGCCGATATATTGCACCAATTTTTTCATAACTGACGTGCCTTGTGCGTTTAAGTTTAAGGGCTGTTTCATGTTTTAAGCTATGAGGCATACATACTAAAGGATAACCAATGCAAAAACATTTTGAATTTAATCCCATTCACACCATTTTGATTCCTTTTATTTATGAAGGACCTGGGGCTAGCATCGTAGAATCTGCTCGGCATTTTGGGGCAGAGATTATTTTAGTGGGCATTGTAGTTGTGCCAGAAGAGCAATCATTAAGTTTGGGGGCTGTCTCTGCTAATAAGTTAAGAAAACAGTTGCGTGAATATGGCAAAGATAAGCATATTACTGCGAGGACAAAGGTTATTGTTTCTCATCAACCATGGCAAGAGTTTTCTAATTTAGTGAAAAGAGAAAAACCAGATTTAATGCTTTTAGAATGGGGAACACATTTTGAGGCTTTGAAAGTTAATGTAATTGATGTGTTATCTAACCCGCCATGTGATGTAGGGTTGATACGCGGAAAGATTGGCAGTAAACCTCAAAATATCCTCGTGCCTGCTAGAGGTGGTCCTCATGCGGATTTAGCCATGCGGGTTGGATTAGGGTTAAATAGGTCTGGGGTTTCGTTATTACATATCCGTAAAGCAGGTGATCCCATCAATGTGGCCTTTAAGGGATTAGAACGGGTGGTACAACAAATGCCTGAGGTCGAGAAACAGTTTGAAGTCACGAATGAAGCGGCGAATTTGATCATAGAAAAATCAAAACAGGCTGACCTAATCGTGTTAGGCACAACAGCTCAGCCCATGTCAAGTTCTGCTTCGTTAGGTTATGTGGCAGACCAAGTTTTGCGCGAGGCTAATGCAACTGTAATTGCGGTGAAGCGCGCGGCTGAGGTGCAAACGATTTATGATGAGAGTGCAGGTTTGGGCGCAATTACATTATTGGTAGATAAGTGGTTTGGCGAAAATACCTTTGAAGCCGATGAGTTCAAAAATTTACATGATCTAGTTGAATTGAAACAGCAACAAAATTTAACAATAAGTTTAGCATTACCTGCTTTGAATGAGGAAAAAACAGTAGGTAAAGTGATTAAGATGATGAAAAAAGAATTGATGCAAAAAGTTTCGCTGTTGGATGAAATTGTTTTGATTGACTCAAATTCTAAAGATCGTACACGCGAGATTGCGAAAAAAGAAGGCGTGCCTGTTTATATTCATCAACAAATTTTAGAGCGACTCAAACCTAGGCGTGGGAAAGGGGAAGCGTTATGGAAAAGTTTATTGGTGACAAAAGGTGACATCATCATTTGGATTGATACAGATATTGTAAATATTCACCCACGTTTTGTGTATGGAATTATTGGGCCGTTGTTACAAAATCCACAAGTTCAATTGGTGAAGGGTTTTTATCGTAGGCCTTTTACGAGTTGGTGAAACAATGCAAGCAGGCGGAGGTGGGAGAGTGACAGAGCTAACTGCGCGTCCATTGTTAAATTTGTTTTATCCTGAGCTTTCGGGTGTGGTGCAACCGCTTTCAGGTGAATATGGTGGCAGACGAAGTGCTTTAGAAAAAATTCCTTTCTTTTCTGGGTATGGAGTTGAAACAGGTTTATTGATTGATGTTTATGAAAAATATGGTATTCAAGGCATTGCACAAGTAGATTTATTGGAACGCATTCATCATAACCAACCTTTAGAGGCGTTAAGCAAAATGTCTTTTGCAATTATTCAAGCCGTATTGCATAAACAAGAAAGTCGCTTTGGGCGCGCTGTGGTGGAAGAGGTGAATAAATCTATGAAATTGATTCGCTATAATGCTCATAGTGGTTATTCCTTAGGAGTGGAAGAAATTGCCGAGCGAGAGCGTCCACCAATGGTAGAGGTAGATGAATATATTAAGATATTTAATCGCAATTGATTTTTTACGTTATACTTTCAAATAGAATGTAGTTCTCAATTAGGAGAATAATATGAATACAACAACTCATTTACTCTTAGTAGCTGTGATTCAAGACCAAGATGTTGAACCTGCTACAAAAGCGCTGCAGGTAGTGGGGGCTTCATCAACTTATTTGGCTAGTGCTGGTGGATTTTTAGGCAGGCGCAATGCTACGCTGTTGATTGGTTTGCCTGTGGAAAAAAAAGATAAAGCCTTAAAAGCATTACAAGAAGCCTGCCGCCAACGCATTGAATATATGACTCTTCCATTAGAAGGTTCTGCCATGCCTATGCCTGCGCCCGTGCCTGTAACTGTGGGCGGTGCTACTGTGTTTGCTTTGCCCGTGGAAAGATTTGAACAAATATAAAAAAGGTCTAATAAGTCTGAAAAGTCTTATAGGTCTATGGAGATGAGAAAATGAAAATGATGATCGTAATTATCAAAGATAATGATGCCGATACATTAACCCAAGCTTTTACCGCCTCAAACTTTCGGGTGACACGTGTGGCTTCGACCGGCGGATTCTTACGCTCCGGCAATGTGACCATGTTGTTGGGCGTGGATGATAATCAAGTGGATGCGGCGATTGATGTTGTTAAAAAATCTTTGCCAGCAAAAGGTGATGCAAAACGGGCTACGTTGTTTGTTGTGCCAGTCAATCATTTTGAGCAAGTATAAATTTTGATTGATTCAAACAAAGGCGAAAAAGTAGGAACTATTCTGCTTTGAAAATCGTCTTTGTTTTTATTTAACAAGGAGTTTACATGAACAAAAAATTGTTGTTTCCGTTTTGGTTTTATTGCTTGTGATGTTGGCATGTGCTAACCCACTGACAAGTAATCCGCCTACACAACCACAAAATGTGGAGACAGTTGTCGCTTCAACCCTTTCTGCATTAACTGCACCCGCTTCAACTACAGACCCGACACCTGATTCTGTTTCAGCAACAGATGTTTTGCCTCATTCTTTTTATTATCTTGCCAATGACCCAGCAGGCTTGTTGCAAGTCTATCGTTTAGAAAAAGATGGGAAAACTATTTCACAAATTACATTTGAAAATGCAGAAATTGAAGATTATGCTGTTTCACCCGTTGATGGCAGTGTAGCGTATGTAGTTAACAATCAATTATTTACGATCAATGCTGATGGGAGTAATAGAAGCATGATTGTAGATGGTGGTATCAGAGATGAAGTTAATCCATTTGTTAATAGACTCAGCAACCCAGTTTGGTCAAATGATGGGCAGACTATTGCTTTTGGGTATAAAGGATTAAATTTTTATTCAATTGTTTCTGGGCAATATGATTTATTAATCCCCAATCAAATTGAAGATCAAGGCAATGGATTTATTTTCCCAAAAGAATTAGTTTCTCCTGAAAAATTTTCACCAGATGGAACCAAGTTATTGCTAACACTAGGTTATTATGAAGGTGCCTCTGCCGCAATTTATTATCCCGCTGGCGGAAATGTTGTGCGTTTACAAGGTGAACATCGTGGAATCATTTGTTGTGATGCCACACAGTGGACTGCTGATAGTTCAGCCATTTATTCTGCTAGTGATACATTCGGTATGTTCGCCGCAGGTTTATGGAAAGTTGACGCAACCACAGGCAATGTTTCAACATTATTTGTTGGCGATTTTGATACAAACCCTGCTCAACTTGCTGAGGCTCCCTTCCTTGCACCTGATGGAAATTTATATTTCTTTTACGCTAGTATTCCTAACACAGGTGATATGGTAAACCGTCCGCCATTACAACTTGTCCGCTCTGCGCCAGATGGTGTGACCAACTTAACTGTACTTCGTCCTGAAATCTATGACCTTAAGAATGAACATTTATGGTCACCAGATGGTAGTTTTGTAATCATTACAAAAGCACCCACGCCAGATACATATTATGGCGGTACGCCTGTATTAATTTATACAGACCCAACCAAAGGAAATATTGATCTAGGAAAATTTGCCATCAATATGCAGTGGGGACCGTAATTAATGATAAGTAGAGGCGAGGTAATCTCGCCTCTACTTATTTAATAAATACTCGTCAAAAAACTTGATGACTCTATTTTCATATCGTTGTGGATTATGCCCATACATTCCTAAATGCGGAACATCATCTTCTACCCAAATTTGTTTTGGTTCGTTGGCTGAATCATATAAACGATAAGGGGAATTCATAGCAATCGCTCCACCTTGCCAGCCATCAATAATATACACGGCTCGTGGACTAATATCAGCAATTACTTTTTCAACATTCACATTTTCAATTTGTATGCCTGTTTGATATTGACCAAAAAATATAACTAGCGGGTGTAAAAATTCAAATGGCATGTTTAATCTCAACACATCTGCTAAAGATGGAAAGGCACTGTCGGCTACGACGGCTTTGATTTCAGTTCGTTGAGAGGCAGTTAATATCATTGTGGCTGCACCCATTGAGCCACCCCAAGCACCAATCACTTCAACATCTTGTTGTGCTAATGCAAAATCTAATGCGGCTTCGGCATCTAATTGTTCATAATATCCAAGTGTAGAAAATTCGCCTTCACTTTCGCCATGTGCGCGGAAGTCCCATGCTAAAACGCCATAATCATGTTTAGCAAACATGACGTATAAACTTTCAGGGCGGTTATCGTTGTAGCCGTGCGCCAACAAAATCACGGCGCCATTTTTGGGAGGTGTGTACCATGCTGAAAGTTTTAATCCATCTTTGGTGATTAATTCCACTTCTTGATATTCGATATTATTTTCTTTGAGAGAATCACCTGTTGCGATAAAGCGCTGAGGATGAAGGATAGATTGAGACCAGTGGTAAGTGTAGTATGCAGTTAAAAATAAAATTGCACACAGCAAACTGATAATAATGGTAGAAAAAATATTGAAAACGTAACGGAAGTTAATTTTTTGATTCATACAACTCCGAAGGACAGAATAGATTTCTTGCGTAAGCATTCTAGTCCACAAAATTTTCTGCCACAGATTTCGCGAATTATTAGAGATGTTTTAAAAAGGTAAAGTTTTTCAATCATATTTAATTCTTAACGCGAAAAGCGCGAATGGGCGAATAACGCGAATTTTTTATAGATTACTTTTTACCCCAGCACAAAATTATCAATCAATCTTGTTTTGCCGATAAAAACAGCCATTGAAAGCAGAGATTTATTTTCAATCATATTCAATTCTTCTAACGAATCATAATCCGCACATGAAACGTATTGCACATTTGCCAGTGGTTCACTTGCTAAAACTTCTTTCATTTTATTTCGCAACACATCAGCATTTCTTTCGCCAGCCTCATACATTTTTTTGGCTTCACTCAACGAACGGAACAAAATTGTTGCGGCAGTTCTTTCATCTTTATTCAAATATTTATTTCGGCTCGACATCGCCAAGCCATCATCCTCACGCATGGTGGGGCAAACCACAATTTCAATCGGGAAGTTCAAATCCAAAGTCATACGCCGAATCACTGCAACTTGTTGGGCATCTTTTTGTCCGAAGTAGGCTTTGTGCGGTTGCGTGGCGTTGAATAATTTGGATACAACTGTCGTCACGCCTTTGAAGTGACCAGGTCTCATTGCGCCTTCTAGCGGATTTGTCAACGCTTCGACATTAACCCATGTTTGGTAGCCAAGTGGATACATTGTCTCGGCTGATGGATTCCAGACGATCAACTCTTTCGCCGAGGACGGCGAAGAGAGCGAAGAAAGTAAATTTAAATCTCTCTCTAAATCACGCGGATATTTGGAGAGGTCTTCGTTTGCTCCAAATTGTGTGGGGTTGACGAAGATAGTCACGATGACATGCTCACATTCATCCATTGCTCTTGAAACAAGAGAGAGATGCCCGGAGTGTAGATATCCCATTGTTGGAACAAGACCAACTGTCCCCAAGAGAGAGAGGCGTTTTGTTCTTAGGTCAGAGAGAGAGGAGATGAGGTTCATTTGTCTAAACAATATCCTTTTTGAGGGCTTGACAGGCTAGAAATTTTGTTCTACACTCTTGTTACATTTATTCTAAAGGAGACTAAAATGGCTTACTCACACACAAACTCAAAAGGTACTACCTACTACTTACATTCCAATGGCAAGATGTTCTTCTTCTCAAAGGAAATCAAAGAAGGTGCGCTTGATGCTGTACCTGCTGGCTACAATGTAGTCGAAATGAAGACGGGTATGCTCGTCTTGAAGAAGGTACAACCAGCAGATGCTGAAAAACCTGCTGAATCTGGTTCGTAAAGTATAACTTGTTTGTATGGAGTACAGGAGCTTGCTCCTGTAATACGCCAGCAAGCTGGCTGACTCCATAAATATATTGTTCTTTTAGATAAAAAAGGAGACTAATTATGACACGTACACAAGCATCTAAAAGTTATGGAACGAAAGGGGTGCTATCATGCCTTCACTAAATCGAGTTCAATTGATTGGACGTTTAGGAAAAGATCCTGAGAGCAAATTTACTCCCACTGGTAAGAAGGTCTGCCATTTTAGCCTTGCGGTGAGCAATCGCTGGAAAGATAAAAATGGTGAGAGCAAAGAAATTACTGAATGGGTCAACATTGAAGCATGGGGTCGGCTTGGCGAAGTTTGCCAAGAATATCTCAAAAAAGGAAGTTTGGTTTTTGCTGAAGGTCGTTTGAAGACCGAAAAGTATGAATCAAATGGCGAGACTAAATATTTCACCAAAGTTGTGGTGCAAACTTTACAGTTTTTAGATAAACGAGATAAAGAAGAACCAATGATGGTGGAAGAAAACCCTGCTGAATATGAGATTGAATAGCCAGTTTTCAGTGATCAGTTTTCAGTAGTCAGTGTTCAGTAATTGGTGGGTGTGAAAAATACAAGTGAATAAATAAAAAGATGACTTGGGTACTCCAAGTCATCTTTTGTTTGTGGGCAATTTATTTCTTTTTCTTCTTAGCAGTTTTCTTTTTCGCAACTGATTTCTTAGCAACTTTCTTTACAGCTTTTTTCTTGGCTGTTGGTTTTGCTTTCTTCGTTCCAACTGGCAAGCTTTCTAACTGGCTGACCAATTTCTCTAACACGTCAAAACCGCCTTGCCAGAATTTTTCGTCACGGATGTTGATGCCTGCTTCTTTCAAAATATTCTCTGGAGATTCTGACCCGCCAGCAGAAAGGATTTTGAGATATTTTGGTTTGAACGATTCACCTTCCGCTTTATATTGTTGATACAAAGCCAAGACCAATAATTGACCAAACGCATAAGCATAGACATAAAACGGCGTGTGATAAATATGTGGAATGCCCACCCATTCCCATTTGAACTCATCGCTCAGGTCGAGAGAATCGCCAAAATGTTGTTTCAAACTATCTAAATAGGCTTTGCACAAATCATCTACCGAAGCGTTTTTCATTACCAAATCATGTGCTTCTTTTTCAAAGATAGCAAAATAAGATTGACGCATGATGGTGGCATACGAATCATCAATTTGTTTAAAGAGAATATCGCGGCGCACCGATTCATCTTTTTCTTCGGAGAGCAATTTATCAATCAATACCATTTCCGCAAAAGTAGATGCAGTTTCAGCCAATGGCAGTGACGAATGGAATGTAAATGTATTGTGATGTTCAGCCAACATAGAATGAATAGCATGACCTAATTCATGCGCCAGTGTAGCAACTTCACGTCCTGTGCCTTGATAGTTGACTAAAACATAAGGCGTTTCTTCTGGCAAATAAGACCAACAAAATGCGCCACCGCGTTTGCCTTTGCGAATTTCACTATCAATGCGATGATGGTCAAAGACTCGTTTTGCTAATGAGCCAATTTTTGGTTCAAAGGCATTGAAGGCATCTAACACCATATTCACGGCTTCATCCCAATTATAGGTTTTCTTTGAAGCGGCAACTGGAGCATAAATATCATAACGGCGCAATTTCTTCATGCCGATATATTTGGCTTTCATCTTAAAATATCTTTGGAAAATACCGACATTTTTCTTGGCAACATTTAACAAAGCCTCTACTGCTTCATCAGGTACATCGTTGCTTAAGTTACGCGCGGCAATGGGGCTTTTGAATTTTCTCAAATTCACATTTTCGTTATGCCAGTCACGCACACGGGTTTGATACATTTGCCCAAGAATCGGACCATCCTCGCCTAACACTTTGAATTGTGATTGATAACTTTCAGCACGCACTTTAGGATCAGAACTGTAACGGAAAGAATACAACTCAGCCGCAGTCATTTTCTTTTTTCTTTGCCGTTTACTTTCATTTTGAACATATAACGATTCGTAATCGAATCATATAAATTTGTTAAAGCATTTGAGCCAGTGATGTTCTTGATGTTCATAATCTTTTTCTTCTGGCTCACTCAAGGTATGTGGCTTATATAAACGAATGGCTTCGAGATAATATTTATAATCACCAGAATTCGCCATTAAGCGTTTGGCGTTTTCATCATCTACTTCTTTCCACCACAAACTAAAAATATAAAGTTCGGTTTTCAACTTCGGCTAAAAATTGTAAAACGCGGTTTTGTAAAGATTGGGCTTGTTGGTCTTGGGTATCAGCCGAAAAAGATAAACCTGCAAATGAATATAACTTATTTGCAACTCGCGCAGTCTCTTCACTTGATTTAACTGCTTGCAAAAATTGTTCTTCGGGCATATCGGCTTTGAGTTTATCGCGCAAGCCTTCAAACGAAGTCACTTGCTCCTCTATCATATCGAAAGCACTTTGCAACTCCGCGCTTTCGTAACCTGGATACAATGCGGATAAATCCCATTTTGAAAGTTTATAAGCCATCGTTATTTTTCTCCTTGTTATTGTTTTATCACAAACAAAAAATTTTCAAACCATTCTATAGTATGGAATCAGCCAGTTTTCAGGCGAATTACTCCATAATTATAAACTTGACCTAACGTGCATGATATCGCCATCTTTGACGATGTATTCTTTCCCTTCGAGTCTGAATTTGCCTTTTGCTTTCGCTTCATTCATAGACCCCAAGTTGGTTAAATCTTCGTATGCCACCACCTCAGCCCGAACGAATCCACGAGATAAGTCGGTGTGGATTTCTCCAGCGGCTTCTTGCGCAGTCGCTCCACGATGTGTGACCCAAGCACGCACTTCATCTTCACCGACTGTGAAAAATGTTTGTTCCTTTAATAATTCATACGATAAGTTAATCATCCGATTCAAACTTAATTCTTTAATGCCATATTCTGCCATAAACACTTCGGCATCTTCTGCGGATAGTTGAGCAATTTCCATTTCCAGTTTGCACATCAACGCGACAGACGGGTGATCTAAAGATAAATCTGGGGCTGATTGTGCTTCACCCAAGTTGAAGACCGTCAGAAGCGGTTTTCTGGTTAAGAGTCCAAAACTTGAAAGTTCTTTATCCTCTTCGTTGGTGAAGTCTAAAAATCTTAGCGGTTTATTTTCTGAAAGGGCTGTGTTTAGTTTTTCAAACAATTCAATTTGGCGAGCATTGATTGTTTTATCTGTGCCGCCTTTTTTTCTTTTCGTCTTTTAGTTTTTCAAGTTTTCGTTCTACAACCACTAAATCATTTAATAATAATTCGCTGGTCATGTTTTCAACATCTCGTTGTGGATTTATATTTCCATTTGGATGCATGACGTTATCATTTTCAAAACAACGCACAACTAGAATCAATCCATCCATTTGATTGAGTTGATTTAATAATTGACCAGAAATACCACTTTTTGCTGAACCAGTTTCAAGCCCTGCAATATCTGCATAAGTCACTTTGGCATAAATTGTTTTTTTGGGGTTGAACATTTTAGAAAGAATATCAACGCGTGGGTCTGGTACATCTACTACTGCTTGATGTATTTCAATTCTGCCAGCCGAGGCAGTAGTGGGAGCATTGCCTCTGGTGATGGCATTGAATAATGTTGTTTTGCCTGATTGGGGTAAGCCGATAATTCCGAGTTTCATGTTGTCCTTGTTTAAACGTCCCGCAGGTTGGGTTCCATTATTTATGTTTTACAAATAAACCTGCGGGACGGTGATTATGTATCTTGCTCTATGGTGTAGAAGTGGTATACTTGCGTTCGCTGTAAGCCGAAGTGGCGGAATAGGCAGACGCGCGCGACTCAAAATCGCGTTCCTTCGGGAATGAGGGTTCGATTCCCTCCTTCGGCACAGTTCCAAATTATACAGCAAACATCCTCCATTATGGAGGATGTTTCTGTTTTATGAGTGATTAATTTGTGGGTATTAGTCGCAAAGAGCACACATGTGCGCACGATGCAGGCAAAGAGTTTTGAGTTTTTTCCCAGAAAACTCTGTGACCTCTGTGGCGAAGCCCATTAGAACACTTATGCCAGAAGTCTATTAAAAATTTTTGTAGCCATAGATTTCACAAATTTGCGCAGAGGTTTTTCTGGAAACCCCAAAAAGCCGAACAGCGTAAATTACTCTAAGATATTTCTATGGAGATTTCATGATAAAACTTCAATTTCTTTTCTTTTTGATAGATTTTCTGATTATGTTGGCATACCCAATTGTGCTTGCAATTTATTACATTCGTAAGTTGTTGGGGGTAAAATAACGAGAATCAATTTGTAAGGCAATCCATAATTGGAGGCTTGTATGCCATCTGTAAATGAAGTCTTAGCTGTGATTCTTGGTGGAGGGCGCGGGGCTAGATTGTTTCCGTTAACCCAAATGCGCTCTAAACCTGCGGTACCGATTGCGGGAAAATATCGGCTAATTGATATTCCAATTAGCAATTGTATTAACTCCGAAATTTTTCGGATTGCGATTCTGACTCAATTCAATTCTGTTTCGCTCCATCGGCATATTACTAAGAGTTATCACTTTGATAGTTTTCATCAAGGCTGGGTGCAAATTTGGGCGGCAGAACAGACGATGGAAAGTGAAAATTGGTATCAAGGCACGGCAGATGCTGTGCGTAAACAAATGCTTGAGATTCAATCTACTGGGGCAAAATATGTTTTAATTTTAGCAGGCGACCATCTCTATCGCATGGATTATAAAGAGATGGCAGAATTTCACTGGAAGAATAATGCCGATATCACAGTAGCAGTTCAACCTGTCTCTAAAAAAGAAGCGAGCCGTTTTGGAATCTTAAAGCGTGAAGCAGACAATCGCATTTCTAATTTTGTTGAAAAACCCAAAGACCCCGAAGTTCAAAATCAATATATCAGCCGTGATGACCCTGAACGCCCATTTTTAGGTTCAATGGGCATTTATATGTTTAATACCAAAGTGCTACTTGATTTTTTAACTGAATTCAAAGATTATGACGATTTTGGCGGCGATATTATTCCTCATGCCATCAAAACCCATTCGGTATATGGTTTTGATTTTGACGACTACTGGCAAGATATTGGAACCATTCGCTCGTTTTACGAAACGAATTTAATGTTAACCACTTCTAAATCACCGTTTAATTTTTACGATGCTAAACTTCCAATTTACACCGATGCCAGTTATTTACCCGCCACGATTGTAGAAGATTGTCAATTAAAAGATGTATTAATTGCTGAAGGAAGCAAAATTTTAAAATCAGAGATCACACATTCAATTATTGGTATTCGTAGCCAAATTTCTGACGGTTGTGTAATTAAGGATACGATTATGATGGGCGCTGATCATTATGAAAGAGACTGGCGAGAGTTACCCATTGGCATTGGCTCAAACTCTTACATTGAAGGCGCAATTTTAGATAAGAATTGTCATATTGGAAACAACGTCACAATCAAGCCGTTTCCACGCAATACGGATATTGATAATAAGAAATGGTATGTACGTGACGGGATCGTAATCATTCCTAAAGATACTGAAATAATAAGTGGAACAATCATTGCGCCATAACTAACCCAATTTTTATTTAAAAAAACTGCAAGCTAGTTATTCAGTCAAGTTATGCTATACTTTCATGAATGATGAAGTCATCGCGCGAATTTTGGCATCGCTGGGCTGAGTCCTTGCGTCGGTATCAACTTCAAGACATAACTGCTTCGTTCCTCGAAGCTGCAAATCCACTTGCATTGTTGGGGGCACAAATCCTTTATTTTAGTAATGGATTTATCAGAAATGACCAACTCAACGCTATCGCAACTATGCTAGAAGATGAATCTGAAACGCAGGCTTTCGCATCATACTTAACTGAAAGTGGGATAAAGCCATGACACCTATCATTGCCTTAGGGTTTCTTTTCCTAACAATATTTCTTTTCCTTGTTGTTTTTTTATTCATAAAAAAATATACACCTCAGTTCCGAGAAATTCTTGCCTTAACCCGCTTAGCTCGTTCATTAGGATTAAGTGTAGAAGATGGAAAACGCTTGCATATATCACTTGGTCATAGTAGTTTATTAGATGAACGTGGCGGCTCTGCTTTTGCCGGGCTTTCAGCATTACGTATTATTTCAGAAAAAACATCTGTGAGTGATATGCCTCCTGTCGCTTCGGCAGGTGATGCCGCTTTGGGCTTGCTCACTCAAGATACCATGCAGGCGGGCTATCAAGCCGCAGGTGTAGAAGAACTTTATGTACACACCACCAGCCGGGTGACGGGGCTAACACCCTTTAGTTACACAGTGGGTGCAATGTATATCGCCTCAGACGAAAACGTTTCTACAAATATTATGCTCGGGCATTTTGGGGCAGAAGCCAGCTTACTGGCTGATGTAGCAGACCGCAATTACGCAACTTTAATTGGAGCAAGCGATAATTTAGCGGGCCAATCTGTTTTATATGCTAGTACACAAGATGCACTAATTGGTGAAGAGTTATTTGCCACTGGTGCTTATTTAGATACAAGCTCAAGTCATTCTGCTAGCTTAATCGTCCAAGATATTTTGCGTTGGTTAATCATCATCACTTTGTTGGGTGGTTCTGCCTTAAAATTTATAGGGGTGTTCTAACATGAGAATATTAACCGCTGTGATTGCAATTGCAGTTGGCTCAATGGTTTTATTGGGCTATTTTTCAACTTCATTTATTAATATTCAAACTTTGCTTTTAAATTGGGCAATTATTCTGGCGGGTGTTGCCGCATTGGCTGGCGTATTCAACTTGATTACAGTACATGGTAATAAAGTTCGGCAGGCTGAAAAAAATAGTATCTATAGTGCGGTATTGGTTATTTCTTTAATCGCTACTTTTATCTTGGGTATTATTCTTCGCCCACAACACGCTGTGATGCAAGTCATTTTGAACGGAATCATTCTACCTGTAGAATCTACATTAATGGGCTTATTAACAATTACTTTGCTATATGCCGGAATACGTTTGCTACGCCGCCGTGTAGATGTAATGAGTATTTTCTTTATTATTTCAGCAGTCATCATCTTTCTTGGGTCTGCAACTTTGCCCAGCGGAGATATTCCATTGATTGGCACATTAGTGCGCCCTTGGCTAAGCCAAATTTGGGCAATGGGTGGTGCGCGTGGAATTTTAATTGGCGTAGCATTAGGAACATTAGTAACTGGCTTACGAGTACTCTTTGGTGTAGAACGACCGTATGGGGGTAAATAATGGCTGAAATTAAATGCCCAACTTGTGGTGAGATAAATACTGTAGGGGCAGAGTTATGCAGTAATTGCAATTCTCCTTTGCAATCAAAGGAAAATATTCAATCTGGTCAGGCACCGACAAAAAACATACTGCTGAACTTGAGCCGATTTTGCCTCAATGGTTAAAGGCGGCACGTGATGCGGCACGCAATGTGGAATCAGAAGACGATACACCAGATTTTATGCAAGCGAACCAAGAGAAGCAAAAAGCCCCAATCTCTCCACCAGACTTTTTAGCAGGCTTGCAAGCTCAAACAGGGGATGATGAAGAGGATGAGGATGTACCAAGTTGGCTTGCCAATATTACTGGTGCTTCCCCAAAATCTAAACCTGCTAAAGATGAGATATCCTCAGATATACGCTGGGTAGAAATGGGCGATAAAGATGATTTTGCCCAAAGTGAGAATATCCTTGCTCAGCAACCCTCCGCTACTGAAAAACAAAATGAAGAAGATATGCCCATATGGTTGGCAGGCTTACATACTGATACACAGTCTGAAAAAGATGAATTAACCGATTGGCTACAAGATACCAACGCATCTAATGAATTACCACCTCTTTCAATTGGAGCGCAATTCCCTAACGCGGGCAAAGAGAATGACGAGAAAGAAGATGTGGTTGAGCCATCAACGCTGGATGATACGCCAGATTGGTTGAAGCAAATGTCGGATGAAGCGCAGGAGAAATCTGAGCAAGATACATCATCACAACCCACGTCTCCTTTGCTAGCCGATGGAGATATACCTGCTTGGTTTGAGCAATTATCTAATACAAGTGCAGAGCCTATAGAAGCACAAACGCCAAGAGATGCTCCTGAATTAAGTATTGATACCCCAAATTGGCTTGAACAATTACCGGATACAAGTGCAGAGATTGTAGAAGATCAAACCTTAAAAGATTCACCTGAATTAAGTGGTGACACACCGAATTGGCTAAATACTCTAAATGCAAGTGAAGAAAACTCAAAGCCAGAATCGGCTGAGGTAGCAGAACCAAGTATCCCTACGTCTGAAGCGTTTTCGTTTACTGATGCAGATATACCTGAGTGGTTAAAATCTCCAACTGAACCACAAGACAAAAAGCAAGACACAACTCCTGCTTGGTTAAAGTCAGAAGATCAATCTTCCGAATTTGAGTTACCTGCTTGGTTAGCATCTGAAGATACGGTGCGCTTGCATCAACCTCAAGCTGAAGAACCTGTGTCTGATAGTTTATTAAGCGATCTGCCTGATTGGTTAAAATCTGCTGCGCCAGAAACAACAATTTTCGATACGCCTACTGATGAGGCAGAAGTTAATTTGGAAGAAACACAGATGGAAACAAAGTCATCTGTGCCTGAAGCAGAAAGTGTTGATCCTTATGCTTCGATGCCTGCCTTTGTCTCTGATTCGCAAAATAGCGAATCTATTGAAAGTTTGTTTACTGAAATGCCTGATTGGCTTTCTAGAGCAGATGAACAACCCGCAGACTTAGCTATAACTACAAACGAAGATATTTTGCCTTCAAATGATTTGCCCTCGTGGGTAGAAGCCATGCGCCCAAATAATAGCGGCTTGGGGCAAATTTCTTCTGCGGCTAGCGACCAAAGTGCTGAATCGCATGGGGCATTAGCAGGTTTACAAGGTGTTTTACCAGCCGGGGTAGGCTTTAACCCAACTAGTAAGCCTAAAGTTTATTCGCTAAAATTAAATGCGGATGATGAGCAGCAACGTCAGGCTGGCATTTTAGAAGATATTTTAGCAGCAGAAACTTCTCCTGTGCCGATTGCATCTTTTGGAATGTTACGTTCATCACGTGGCTTGCGCTGGACTTTAGCATTTTTAATGTTGGCAGTTGTGCTTAGCACAACCATTTTGAACATAAAGTTTTTCTCATTACCACAAGGATTGCCAAGCGAAATAAATTCAGCAATTCAAGTAATGCAATCCATTCCTGAAAACGCACCTGTTTTAGTTGTATTTGATTATGAGCCCTCACGCGCAAGTGAAATGGAAGTTGTAGCATCGCCTGTTTTTGACCAACTGCTTTTATTGAAACATCCTCGCCTAACATTCATCTCTACTAACGAAACGGGTGCTATGCTAGCAGAACGCTTCATTGCTGGACCTTTGGCTGGTCATAGTTATCAGAACGGCGTTACTTACTCCAATTTAGGTTACTTGCCCGGAGGGCAATTGGGCGTAAGAGCCTTTGCCCAAAACCCAAGCTTAATTGCACCATTTGATATTAATTTACAACCCGTTTGGGGTTCTGCTCCACTACAAGATGTAAGCCTATTTAGTCACTTTGCTACGCTTATATTAATCACCGACAATGCAGACGCTGCTCGTGTGTGGATAGAACAGACTCAAGGATTACGTGGAAATCTTCCGTTTATCATAATTTCTAGTGCACAATCCACTCCCCTTATTCAGCCTTATTATGCTTCTGGGCAGGTGAATGGTATTGTCTCTGGTTTGTATGGTGGCGCACTATTTGAACAATACAATGCAGGAAGACCCGGTACCGCTCGAAATTATTGGGATGCTTATACAGTAGGAATGTTATTAGCAACAGTATTAGTAGGCATTGGCGGGTTGTGGAACGTAATTGTAGGTTTACGCGAACGTGGGGAGGGGAACTAATATGGCAATTTCATTAGACTTAATTACCGGCGTTTTGAGTTTTCTATTTACCCTAATGATACTAAGTTATCTTATTGGCGATAACCCAGTATTTAGGCTTGCTGTTTACATGTTTATTGGCATTACTTCCGGGTATATCGCCTCTATTATTTGGTGGCAGGTATTAGCCCCACGTTTACTCATGCCTTTATTACCAGCACTATTATCAGGTTCTATAGTTGAGAAAGTCATTGCCATTACCCCTTTACTTGGTGCAGTTTTCATCCTCATGAAACTTTCGCCACGCCTTTCAAAAATCGCTAGTATTGCTATGGCTTTCCTTGTAGGTGCAGGAGCCGCAGTTATTATTGCCGGAGCATTAATTGGCACAATCATTCCGCAAATTTCTGCTACCATTAACTTTTTTGACCCCCAACTTGCCGCTCAAAGAAACATCAATGTTATTGAAGTGCTCGGCAATGGTGCCATTATTTTAGTTGGTGTAGTCACCTCACTTGGCTACTTTCATTTCAGCGCCCGCCAGCAAGCCAACGGCACAGTGCGCCGCTTCTTCTTAATTGAAATCATAGCATTTATCGGCAAAATTTTTATTGGCACCACCTTAGGCGTAATATTTGCCGGGGTATATGCTACAGCCCTAACTGCTTTTATCGAACGTATTTCATCTTTAATTAACTTTTTTGGAAATTTCTAATGCCTTCTTCCTTAGTCTCCAGTAACTCCATGCTTGCTATAGATGTTGGTGCATCAAACACACGTGCTGTATTGTTTGATGTAATTGAAGGCGAATATCGTTTTATCGCTTCAGGTATTGCCCCTAGCACAGCCGAAGCCCCCATTAAAGACGTTGCTGAAGGTGCTAGGAATGCTGTTGCTAACTTACAAAAGATTTTAAATAAAAAACTTCTAGATGACTCACGCGCCATCATCACCCCCAGTCAAAGTGACGGATCTGGTGTTGACCATTTAGTCATCACATTATCTGCTGGACCAACAGTCAAAACAGTAGTAGTTGGCTTGTTAAAAGATATATCACTAGCCTCTGCTCGTCGCCTCACAGAATCAACCTATACCCGCATTATAGATACGATGAGCTTAAGCGACCAACGCAAGCCAGACCAACAAATAGATAGTCTATTACGCTTGCGCCCTGAGTTAGTCATCATTGCAGGCGGAACAGATGGTGGAGCTTCACGCTCTATTCAAAAATTACTAGAGCCAATTGGCTTAGCAAGTTTCTTAATGCCAGAAGAAAAAACGCCCTAGCGTTTTATTTGCAGGCAATCAAAAAAATGGAAGATGAAATAAAAAAGTTTAGTCGGTTCACTTGCTTCCTCCTTGCACTTTAGCCCAAACATCCGCCCTTCATTAGAAACAGAAGATACAGACCCCGCCGAGCGCGAACTAGCTCGTATGATTATCAATATTCGTAAGCGTCAAATTAAAGGAGTAGACTTATTAGACTTATGGTCTGGTGGGCACATGCTTCCAACCGCCTATGCCACAGGTCGTATGGTACGTTTTCTCTCCAAAATTTATGGCTCACAAAAAGGCATCCTCAGCGTAGATGTCGGCGCCTCAGCAACAACCATTGCCGCCGCTTTTAGAAACAAATCCACATTAAAAGTTCTACCTCAATTTGGGCTAGGAGAAAATCTAGTTGGCTTGCTCAACTACACAACACTCGAGAATATTCTAAAATGGTGTTCACTAGATATTACCAGTGGCGTATTATTAGATTATCTACATCAAAAGTCTTTATATCCATCTAGTATCGCTGCAACAAAAGAAGATTTAGCAATCTCACAAGCTATTGCCCGCCAAACCCTATCATTAGCAATGCAATCTGCCAGTAAAGATTTTCCGCGTAATATTGCTACAATCAAACCGAATCTTACTCCGCTCTTTGACCCTATCTTAGCCAGTGGTAGTACACTAAGTAGCGCCTCGAAACCTGGCTTGAGCCTGCTACTGCTCCTTGACGGTCTCCAACCTGTTGGCATTACCACTGTCATCTTAGATCAAAACAACTTACTTCCATTGTTAGGAGTCGCCGCCTCACAAAATAACCTCCTACCTGTTCAAGTGCTAGAATCTGGCGCATTTTTAAGTGTAGGGTCAGTTGTAGCACCTGTTGTTTCAGCAAAATATGGCACTTCGATATTAAAAGCAAAACTAAATTACGAAAATGGTGCTGAAGCCAACGTAGATTTAAAATTTGGAACGATTGAAGTTCTTCCCTTAGCAAACGGCGAAAGCGGACGATTAACCATCCAAGTACCCCGCGGAGTAGATGTTGGTTTTGGAGTAGGGCGTGGAGGATCTATTCCTGTTAGTGGTGGCGCATTGGGCGTTGTCTTTGATGGTAGAGGCAGACCGCTTGATCTACCAACTGACCCTGTGCGTAGACGCGAACTCATCAAAAAATGGACTTGGACACTGGGAGGCGCTTAACCATGTTAGCACCTATTCATCACATACTTGGCTTAACTTCAATTGTGCGCGAAAGAGTATTACCAATTTCAGGCAATGTAACCGTCCGTTTACAACAAAAAGTCTCTGCTAACGATATAGTTGCTGAAACAAAGTGGGCGCGCGAGCATGTATTGCTAGACATTGCCCGCTTACTAAATGTTTCGCCACACGTGGCAGAACGGCTAGTGACATGCAAAGTCAATGACCAATTACAAGCAGATGCAGAAATTGCCAAAGGCAAAGGCTTATTTGCTAAATCCATTAAAACACCTCGAGCCGGACATGTAGTAGCAGTTGGAGGTGGGCAAGTTTTAATGGCAGTAGGTGAAACAAAAATTGAATTGCGTGCTGGTATTCCCGGCACCATCATCCAGATTTTGCCCAGTAAAGGTGTTGTTATTCAAACATCTGGTGGGTTAATTCAAGGCGTATGGGGTAATGGACGAATAGCCTCAGGCTCATTAGTCAATTTAGCCGATACACCAGATGCTGTCCTTACACCTACACGTTTAGATGTAAGTTTACGCGGGTCAATCATTCTGGCAGGTATGATCAAAGATATTGAAACTTTAGAAGCCGCTACCGAGCTATCGGTTCGTGGATTAATCGTCTCTAGTATTTATCCATCCTTGCTTTCAAAAGCACGTGAAATGAATTACCCCATTTTAGTGACAGATGGCTTTGGCTCCTTACCAATGAATTCTGCTGCTTATAAGTTACTCAGCACCAATGCAAAACGTGACGTAACAATTAATGCAGAGGTTTATGATAGATATACAGGTGCCAAGCCAGAAGTAATTATTCCATTGCCGACCTCAACCGACCCATTAACTCCAAATGAGACTGAAGAATTCATGATAGGTTCACAAATCCGTATGCGCCGACCTCCTTTTATGGGTATGATTGGCTCAATCACTACAATAAAACATGGTTTAACCACATTGCCTAGTGGCTTACAAGCTCAATCTGCCGAAGTAAAATTAGAAAACGGCGAAACTGTAATTGCCCCACTTGTAAACCTTGAAGTTGTGGGATAATATATTTTAATTAATAATCAGGAGAGTGTTTCATGTCTTTCAATGAAAACAATTTTGAAACGTTTGAGGACGAGCAGCCGCCAGAAGAATCTAGCAATAATCGTACTTTCTTAATAGCCGTTGCTATTTTAGGTGGCATCATCTTATGTTCTGTAGCGGTAATTGCTGGCATCTTTTTATTTAATCGCAGTAGGCAAGTTACTCAACAAAATCAAAATGCGATGTTAACTCAAACCGCAACAGTTAATAACGGTTTTATAAATGACGCACTAACCGCTACCGCTAACGCTCAAGTGATTTTACCTAGCGCCACAGTATCCCCAACAGCAACTCCTGTTGTAAATATTGCCACTGCTACCAACACGCCAGATCAAAACGTTACCCCAACAATTGGCGCAGGCACACCCATTGCTGCTACTGCCACCGTAGGTGCGGCTCTCACACAAGCCGCTGTTGCTCAATTAACTATTGTACCTACTACAACAGCCTTACCCAAGACAGGTTTTATAGATGATTACGGCGTGCCAGGTTTAGCGGTGATGGCATTAGCATTTATCATCGTCATTATGCTAGCCCGAAAGTTACGCGTCACACCGACGAGATAATCAACAATATAAAAAATAAAAACTCACCTAAGAAGGTGAGTTTTTATTTACTGAAGTTTTACATACAATCTTTTATTTTTCTTACCTTTGTTATCTGTCCGAAAAATTGAGAAGCGACCTACATCAAGCGTGCTATCTACATGAGTTCCGCCACAAGCTTGCGCATCAAAACCTTCAATTTCAACAACTCTTACTTTATTATCAATCACGGGTGGTTTAACATCCAAAGTTCTTAATAAATCTTTTCTGTTTACAAACTCTTCTTCAGAAATATAATAAGACTTAATTTTATGATTTGCGTTCAACACCTCATTAACTTTTGCTTCCAATTCTGCAGAAATTTCAGCAGAGAAATTCTCAAAATTGAAATCAATGCGGGAATATTCTTCACCAATTTGTACACCTGTAATCCAAGCTTTGTAATCACGAAGTGTAATTGTATTTAATACATGCAAAACTGTATGATATTTAGCAAGCTGAATTCGTCTTTCTTTATTAATTTTCAAGGTACCCGTTTGATGTAACAAATTTTCACTTGGTATAGATTTACACACATGCCAAATTATCTGATTCTCATCCGAATACGCCGATTCAATTTCTACTTCAAGTTGGTCATGCAAAACGAAAAACGCCATTATCTGAGGGTTGACCACCGCCCCCTGAGTAGAAACAAGTCTGGTCAAATGCGAGGCGATTATCCTCAACAGCAACGACCATTGCCTCAGATTCGAAACAATGGTCATCGTTTAAATAAAGTCTTTTAGTTTTTACTTGCATGAAATATTCTTACACCACACTCTCAGCCACAGTTTTTCCATAGCCTAACAATGCCTTAACCATTTCTGGTGTGCGACCTTCGGCATAGACTCTTAACACAGGCTCTGTACCTGATGGACGAATCAACAACCATGAATCATCAGCCATAATATATTTAACCCCATCACGTTGACTAATGTCATTCACGGCTTGCCCGCCAATTTCTTTCGGGGCTTGCTTGGTTAAAAATTCAACCATCTCTGCTTTAGCAACAGGGTGATTCAAACGTAAATCAGCACGTTCATATAAAGCAGGTCCAACATCTGCTAATAAATCATCTACCATCTCACCCAGTGACTTGCCCGATTCTGCCAGCATTTCCACTAGCAACAATCCCATAATCGGACCATCACCTTCGGGGATATGACCTTTGAAAGAAATACCGCCCGATTCTTCACCACCGATTAATACATCTTCTTGCATCATATAATCGGCTATGTGATTAAAGCCAACTGGTGTTTCATATAATTTCAAGCCATAGCGTTTTGCTAATCTATCAATCATGCGCGTTGTGGATACAGTCCGCACCACCGCACCAGACATATTTCTTTTTTCAACTAAATATTTCAAAGACAACGCCATAATTTTATGTGGGTCAACAAAATTACCACGTTCATCCATAGCGCCAATTCGGTCTGCATCACCATCGGTTACTACGCCGAAATTTCCAAAGCCAGAACTGACAGCACTTGCTAACGGACCTAAATATTTTGCAATTGGTTCAGGATGAACACCACCAAAGCCTGGATTCATTTCGTTGCGAATTTCGTAAATTTCACAACCTGTACCTTGTAAAAAAGATTTAATCGTGCCACGTCCAGAACCATACATGGCATCTACTACAAAGCGTTGCGGATTTTCAGCAATAATATCGGTGTTGATAATTTTTCTTAAATGGTCAAAATAAGCAGGCAATGGATTAAATTTCTGAATTAAACCTGCCTCGCGTGCTTTTTGAAAATCCATTAAGTTGGGTCCACGCGCTTGTTCTTCGTTATCATTGATATACACTTCCACGCGGCGACATTGTTCAGGCAATGCTGAGCCACCAAATGCACCTTTTAATTTCAAGCCGTTATAACGTGGGGCATTGTGTGAAGCGGTAATCATTACACCAGCAATGGCATTATTATGTTTAACTGCATAAGAAATTGCAGGCGTTGGAGAATCACCTTGTGCTAATAAAACAGTAAAACCATTTGCGGCTAACACACGCGCTACTTCTCCAGCAAAACGATCTGAAAGAAAACGTGTATCAAACCCAATGACAATTTTTTTTGTATCAACTGTATCGGATTTATCCCAATGCTCTGAAGCAACTGCATCTGCTATGGCTTGCGAAACCATGCGAAGATTACCGAATGTAAAACTATCTGATATGACAGCCCGCCAGCCGTCTGTACCGAAATGAATAGGCATGTATTTTCCTTTTTATTTTTTTATTAAGTATAGCAAATTTAGCTTGCTATTTACTGGCGACCATAAATGTCACCATATATTATTTATGGTGTAGGTGTAGAGGTGGCATCAAAATTTGGAGCAGGTGTAGCATAAGCAACCACTGACTCTAACAGCCAACCTTCAATCTGCCGTCCATTTAATGTGGCATACACTTTCACCCAAGTAGAGCCATTTACAATTTCAAATTCGCCATAAGTTTCCACTATTGTGCCGTTCAGCAATGTCATAATATATTTACCACTTGGACCTGGCGCCTCGCGCAAATTTGCTCCGCCACCTTCATTGGCAGAAATTCTGGCGTATGTTGGTGTTGGTTGAATGGTTAAGGTAATGGTTGGAGTGTCAGTTGGGGGTAGTGTTACCTCAAGAGTTACAGGCACTGGGCTAGGCGTATTAAGTGTTGGGGTCTTTCGCGGGGTATGTGTAGGTGTAGGATTCAGAGTCAGGCTTGAGGTCAGTGTAAGAAGCGCTTGATTTGTTGGGGTAGATGGTGGCAGTGTTGATATCGGCGCTTCAGAGCTTGGCGTTGAGTTGGTTCTTGCTAACGTCAGCGGAATTACTGACATCAATAAAATTGAAGTTATGCTTAAAATCATCCCCGCTACCGATGGTCTAAGTCGTAAAACAAATAAGGTAATTAAACCGAGTACGCTGACTAATGAGAAATGAACAGCCAAAACAATTAAGCCTTGTAGCCAAACTTCTTTAAGGCCTGCGCCAATTCCAAAGCCAACGGCGTTGATGGGTAGAAAAAATGCATAAGCAACAATGACGCTGGGCAAAAATGGTTTTTCTTCTGAACGTGCAAACGATGCCACTAATGTAATAGCCCCAATAGCAAGCACTACTAAAGATGGAATCCATAGTCTGGTGTGAATATAAATATTATCGTGGGTCATTTGAGGTAAGGCAATTGTGCCAAAGCCAACAATTAACCCACCGATAAAAACAAGCGCTAGGCTGATGATGAGCGCCATAATTGTTTCAAATAAAAATTTGATTGAGCCTGTTAAGATGGCAAGTAAAAAGCCAACCCATGGCACCATTAATGGGGCAACTAAAACTCCTAATAATAAAATGGCTTGGGAATCAAGTAAAAAGCCAAGACCTAAAATTGCACCACACACTAATGAAAAAACAAATAATTCAATAGATGGATAAGCGCGCCGTGCTAAAGCTGAAATTAATGCGGCTTGACCTTCTGCATCCGTTGGGATAGATGAACGGCGTGTGACTCGTCTTCTGCGAGGTAATTCACTGGGTTGCTTTTGTTCTTCGGGAAAGGACATGGGTCAATTATACAGATGAAAGAGGAAAGATGTAAGAGGAAAGGTAAGTTCTTATCCACTAACCCCTAATCAGATTTCGCGAAGATTGGCGTAGATTAGTAGATTCAAAAAAGATCGTTCATTTATATTCTTGTTATAATTTATTCAAGAATCAATTTATTCTTCTTTATAAAGGAAAAAGATTATGAACGAGCCTCGTGTTTATAAAAACTCACCAGCCACATTACTCCTAATTACTGTTTTCTTTATCATTTTGATTGCCAGTATCATGGTCAGTGCAGTGATTGACCCCATTGTAATGATTCTGGTGTGTGGTTTTGGCTTATTATCTTTTCTGATTGTATTTTTGAGTGTTTCATCTAAAGTCATAATTTCGGATGATGAAATTACATCTCAAAACATTCTTAGCAAACGAACATTACGTTGGATGGAAATTATCCGCGTTTCTGGTAGAGTGAACGGAATCAAATTACATAGTGAAGATACAACCGTTTCTATTAATCCGCAATTACCTGGCTATGAAGAGGTTGTTGAAATCATCGGGCAAAAACGGCCTGATGTTTTCTCTGCTCAAGAGTTTAGTGAATTTCGGCGCGGATTCGCTTCGTACTTTGGATTTTTATTAATCCTGCTTGTATTTGCAGTTATTGGATTTTTTTTATTTCAGCCTTGGTGATTTTTCGTTTGATTCTCTCATGCCAATGGGCTTTATTGCTTTATTTTTACTTATCTTTACATGGATATTTCTCGCCAGCCCACAGTCCATGATGATAGAAAATAACAATTTACAAATTAAATACCTGCTCGGTGAAAAGAATCTTCTAGCCAATGATGTTGCAGGTATATTTTTTAACTTACACTCGCTCAAGGCGTGGCGGAAAAAGATACTACATTGCTATCACTACACGAGATAACAAACAAACCCGCATTTCTAATATGAACGTCGGCTTGCCTGTTATTTATTTAGTTTTGAAAAATTGGCATAAAAAATATGCGTTAAAACAATAAGCCTTGCTAAAAATTTCGCAGATTTCCGCTAAGTTTTAATATCTGTGCAAATTAATAACTTTCATTTAATAACGACACATCGAGCAATAACAATTCACCGCTTCCCTGTGGAAATTCCAGCGTCACCGTTGTCAACTGAGTCAAATCAATACCATCTAACTCTTAAGTTGGAAACGGTCAGCACCAGCTAAAATCGGCATACCGCCAAACCCATAGAACTCGTCTGGTTCGGTGTAAAGCAAAGGTGTGGTGTTGGCAGTAAACGTTCCACTGTTGCCCTCTGCATCTACAAGGCGAACCGTGAAGCTAATGGTCGCTGAGCCGCCGTTCAAATCACTTGATGGATCAAGAACGGTGCGGATATTGAGTGCGTCGTACATCGTCGCGTCAATTGGCGAAAAGGTCAGCGTGTAACTTACAGCGGGTTGCTCCCAAGTCAGCCGCTTCATGATTGGCTCCCCAGGCACTCCAAATTGGTCAAGATTAACAAAGGTTGGATGGCAAATCTCTTTTGCTTCACACGAGGTGATGGATAACCCTTCGCTCGCCTCCTCGCTTACACCTTCATTGTTCAGCAAAATCTGTTTAGCGGCTGTCGTCAAATTGGCGACAATCGGCTGACCGTATAACTGCGCAGGGGCGGGTTGCTCAACTGAAAATGGATGAGAGCCGTGCAACATCGCCACAAAGTCGCGCACGTAGGAGATCATAAATGCCTGTTGCGCTTCTTGCGACAATCCTCCATCTTCCGCAAAACAATTGGGGTTGCCAATCTTGTTACCGCCATCGTCATTCATACCAAGCAATCCATTGAAGAAGTTGTGATTTGCTTTGTCCAGCATGATTGCCGATGCGAATGCCGTGCGATTGGGATCATTTTCTGCTTCTTCAAAATATCGTTGGCTGTCCCAATAGTAAACATCGCCATCACACTCCCCATACACAATACCCAGCGGTACATCGGCTGGCGCAGACAAACCGCCATCTCCAGGCGCGCCAAACAACACCAATCCAGAGACAGGCATCTTCTTCGCGAGATTGAGAATCAGTTCGCCGCCGCGTGAATGACCGAGCAGTAACGGTGGCTGACTCAGATCAACGCGCCCCGCCAGGTCAATGGGCAGAGCGTTGTTTGCCAACGCATCAAGATGCAATTGAACAAGCTGTGGAATAAAGTAATCACCAATGTTATTGAGATCGATCCCGCTAGCAGTACCTTCAACACTGAAAATATCGTAAGTATCATTGAGGTTGATGGCGAGAGCGACATATCCTTCCTCAGCCAATGCGCCAACGAGATTAGCATGACCGACATCAAAGCGCGACTCTGCCCCGCCCGGTAGACAAAACGTTACAATAGCCTGGGCAGGTGAACTAATGGAACCCGACATCGGACGGCAAATTTCCTGCCCGAATCGTCCGTGAAGCACCAACGCAACAGGGTGTGTGCCGCTGCCCTCTGGTATAGCGATGATGCCCTCTACTTTTGCAGGGCGACTCCACAGCGTTTTGCTTACCTTAGCCTTGACCTCATCAGGCAAGGTCAAAGTTGTCCAGCCTAGCGAGTAAGCCTGTGGGATGATGGAAGTTTCGTTCACCAACGCAGTAGTGGCTACATCGGGGATGATGGGCTGAACTTCGATCAATGCAATGGAATCGATCAACGCGGAGACTTCGGCTGAGAACTCTCCAGCCCACGCTTGATGATTGGCAATCGCCACCAGCGTCACAAATTGATCGTCGCTAGACAAAATCGTCACCTGACCTGTGCCATCTTCAACCCCAAGTGTCGTTTCAAAAGTGAACCGTGTACCACTCAAGCCATTGGCTGTGAGCAGTGATTCAGTTTCGCTGAGTATGAGACCGTACTGGTTACCGTAGTAATCGCGGTAGGTGCTGAGCAGGGCTTCAGCCGAAAACGGCTCTTGCAATACTCCACCACCCACTCGCACCAACGGACCCAAGTCGGTTACGCCTTCTTTGCCCAACAAAATCGAGCGCTCATCACCTGCTTCGACTCCTTCTGGTCCAACGGATGGATTTATTAAATAGCCGTCGGGCAAAATATAGGTGAATCCGCCACCGGGTAATTCACTTATCCTTTGCTCTGGCGTTGCGGTCGGTTCCGACGTTCCGCTCGGCGGCACAGATGGTTCTGCACACGCCGTCAATACAATCATCATGATTAGGAAAATACTTTTCTTCATAGTATGTGCTTCACATTATACTTATTAGTAAAGTCAGTATAGTAAAAAAAATAACAGGGAGTGGCTAAAGAATAATGTATTTAAGTACTGCGACATTTATGTCGCAAGTGAAACGCAAGATAAATCTTGCGGTACTTTCTGTTTTACTCTTGAAATTAGCCACTCCCAATTAACACCCAACTTTAATTATCCATTAACCCAGACCCTGCTATAATATCCCCAGACGTGACCAATCTCTCGGTGCGCTCCATTCCACTAACAAGGCAGGTATTTCGCCATGTTCAACATTGCTCTTTTTTAATCCCCCCTTTTGTACAACCCAAGCCGCAATATATTTTCGCGTGCCTCTTTCGCCTTTCCTCTTTCCTATTCACGTTTCAGTTTGACCTGTGACCTTTAATTTGTCACCTTCAACCTGAAACCTAGAACCTTAAACAAACTATGACACAACATAAAATTACAGACGACCTAGATGTCCTCTTAGATGTCCTTCCAGCAAACTTGCGTCATGCAGTGGAAAAAGCCAACAACAGTGACAAGTTAATCGAAATCGTCATTGACCTTGGGCGTTTGCCTACTGCTCGCTTTGTTGAAAACGAAATCACATTATCTGATAAAGAAATCACCCGCACAGAAATTGATCACATCACCGAACGCATTGGCGACTTTGATGCTGACAATCGTGCAGGCATGGAACGCACATTACATCGCATCTCTGCTATTCGTAACAGACGTGGTGCTATTGTCGGTTTAACTTGTCGTGTGGGGCGTGCAGTTTATGGCACAGTAGATATCATTCAAGATATTATCGAATCAGGCAAATCGGTTTTAATTCTCGGTAGACCTGGTGTTGGTAAAACAACATTACTGCGTGAAGCCGCGCGTATCCTTGCAGAAAATAAACGCGTCGTGATTGTTGATACATCCAACGAAATTGGTGGTGATGGTGATGTGCCTCATCCTGCTGTTGGGAAAGCACGTCGTATGCAAGTTAAAGTCCCAACGCAACAGCATGAAGTGATGATTGAAGCAGTTGAAAATCATAATCCCGAAGTCATCGTCATTGATGAAATTGGGCGTGAGCTTGAAGCACTTGCCGCGCGTACCATTGCAGAACGTGGTGTGCAACTTATCGGCACGGCACATGGTCAAACACTCGATAATCTTTTATTAAACCCAACGCTCAGTGATTTAGTCGGTGGTATTGAAGCCGTCACCTTATCTGATGAAGAAGCCCGCAGACGTGGCACGCAAAAAACAGTTTTAGAAAGACGTGCTCCGCCAACCTTTGATGTGTTGATTGAAATTCAACATCGTGAACGTTTTGCAGTGCATCTTGATATTATGACAGCAGTCGATTCGTTATTACGCGATATGCCTATGTCGCCAGAGATTCGCACGCGAGATGAATCGGGCCAAGTGGTGATTGAAAAAGCAGTACCAACTAAAATCCAGTCTGAAGCGACGACAAAAACAACGCCTCGTTCCAAGCGTCAAGTTGTTTCTGAACCTCAGCCGAGTCCTCGCTCCGAATCGATTAATCCGCCAATTGTTTCTAGCAATGGAAAATTACAAACTATTAAAGTGTTTGCGTATGGTGTTGCAAGAAATAGATTAATGCAAGCCGCTAAGAGACTGGCTGTGCCTGCCGTTGTAGTTGCGGATGTGAACGAAGCCGATGTGTTGGTGACGTTGCGAACGTATTATCGTAACCGCGAACAAACCGTGATTGATGCTGAATCGCGCGGAATGCCGATTTATGTTTTGCGTGCAAATTCTGTTTCGCAAGTGGAACAATTTATCGGTGACTTGTATAACTTAACTGAACACACGCCACGCGATACGATGGATGATGTGCGTAGCGAAACACAACAAGCCATTGCCGCTGTACTAAATGGTGAACGCTGGGTTGATTTACCACCTGGACCTTCGTTAGTTCGCAGGCTTCAACATGAAATGGCTCGCAAAGCAGAATTGGTTTCTCATTCATACGGTAAAGAACCTAGACGGCATGTGAGAATTTTTAGAGAATAGATATTAGATGATTAGAGAACAGAGAGCTATTGAATTAATTGCTCTCTGTTTTTATGTTACTATTTATAAAATTCTGAAATCACAAAATTTAGGAGGAATGATGGCGAAATCTCATCTTGATAAAACATTAACTGCTTTAGCAGGGGAGTTTTTGGTTGCTGGTCAACTTTGCTTAAAGGGTTATGTTGCTTCTTTAACTTTGAAGAACTATCCTAAAGTTGATATTTTTTGCTTAAACCCTAAAAACGGAAAACAAATTGCTATTCAAGTAAAATCTAAACGTGGAGGCAATGCTTATCATATACCCGAAAGTATCGATATTGATAAGAATCCATTTGTATTTGTTTATATAAAAAAAGAAAATAATGTAGATTATTATATTGTTCCTGCCAAAGATGTTGCACGATTAAGTGAAAAAGAGAGAAAAGATTATATAGAAATACGTCCAACAGTAAATCCTATCCAACCACGAATGCTAAGTGTTGTAAATATGGCTGATTATATAAACCGTTGGGATTTACTTGAGTTGGAGTAAACTAAATTACTATTCTCTATTCTCTAATTATCTATGTTCATTACACTCGAAGGTCCCGAAGGCTCTGGCAAGACATCACACATCCCACATCTCGTGGAATATCTACGCGAGCAGGGACATGTTGTATTCCCCACGCGTGAACCTGGTGGAACATCCATCAGCGAACAAATTCGTGATATTTTGCATGATATGAAAAATGCAGAAATGCATCCACGCACAGAGACGTTGTTATATCAATCAGCACGCGCTCAAATTGTGGAACAAGTTATCAAGCCACGTTTAGCCAATAAAGAAATTGTCATTTCAGACAGATATTATGATTCAACCATTGCCTATCAAGGCTATGGTCACCAACAAAACTTGGATGAGATTCGAGCATTGGTCAAATATGCCACTGGCGGATTGAGTCCAGACTTAACCATTTTGCTCGATTTAGATGTTGAAGTAGGCTTGAAACGAAAAACGCAAAACGAAGTCGAATGGAATCGCATGGATGCGTATACAGTCGAATTTCATAAACGAGTTCGTGCTGGCTATTTAGAAATGGTCAAACAAGAACCGAAGAGATGGGTTGTGGTCAATTCAAATCAAAAGTGGGAAGATGTGCAAGAGGAGTTGAAGAAAGTGATTGTTGGAAGAATAAAAAAGGAAAGATGAAAGAAGGCGAAATGGAAAGATATATTAAGATAATAATTTTCATTATGATTTTATTTATCTTAACATCTTGTGGCAAAAATAATACAACACCAGTAACACCAAAAATTCAAACTGTCACTATTCCACCTTTTATCTCAACGCCTTCTATGTCAGCAGGGTTTGCTACACTTATTGCACCACAACCTTCCTTGACAATTCCTACAGTTCTAAATGCTACAGAATTACCGATTACACAATCTCCACAAGTTTCAACAAGTGAACTTTTGGAGCAGGATAAAATTAAAAATGTAATTCAATCTTATATTGATGCAAGATATAAATCTTATAGCACTTTGAATCTTGAAGAGTTTGATAGTTTTTTGTTCAAAAGAACCCGAAGCGTCAGCATTTTGGGAAGACGAGTCAAGCAAACTGAAAGTTGATTTAAAGCATTTTGAATTAAGTTATGGTAGATATATAGTTTACGAGTTTTTTTTAGATTACAAAAATATATCAATTGACCCTATTGCCCAAAAAGCAACTGTATCTGTAACACTAGGTCACCGTGTAATCCACGAAATTTCCATATTAATCACACCTGATGAGCCAACTGTTTCTGGTATGGGAGGCGAAGAACATACTATTGTTTTACAAAAAGAAGACGGGCAATGGAAGATTGTCTCTGATTTTTATAACGATTTTTTATGGCGCATGATAAGAAACTCTGGCGATTCACCAGATGATATGCTTCATCAAATACAAGCAAGACCAACCAAAACACCAACTTGTTTTACTGCTTACCCATTTTCTATAGAATCCCCTGCCAATGAAAGTACATCTAGTAGCAATATAAAAAAGGTTTATATTAATGGAATAAGTTATGACCCTGAATGGACTTATGCTTATCCATTTACTAACCTTTATTTTCAATCAGATAACAACAGTCAACTAATATTTACTATAGAACCTCAAAATAGCACAGATGCACTTACAAGCTTACAAGCAAGTTCGGAATGGAAAATCAAAATTTTTTCCTCATGATAATGATTACGAGATTTCTGATAAACCAACTCTAATACTTAATAATCCGAAACAAATCAGTTGTAACTCACGCAACGCAGTTACTTTTGAAACATCGTTGGAGGATATACAAAAACAATTTGAAAATTATCGAGTTTTCGATTATCAAATTATTAGCAAAAACAGAGAAATTCTGTGGGATGGTATTATTTATCTAAACCCATTTAACTCTTACTTATTATCAAAAGAATACTTAGATATAAATGGAGATGGAGGATTTATTATTTATCCAAATTTACTAAGTGAAAATAAAATTATAAACACCCATCAAGGAAGTGCTGTTTTGATTAATGAACCGCAAGGTGGTATTTTTCAGTTACATTATTGGGTTGATGTAGGGCAATTGAAGATTTTTTCTGGTGTTTGGGAAGAATCAACTTCAGATGAAGTTGCTATTCAAATTTTCCTTTATCGTGAAAATGGTTTTTACGAAATTGAAAAAGCATATATAGTACCTAATGATAGGAAGATACGATGGCCTAAGAATTATGATTTTAAATTTTATTTTACTTTAGACGAATTAAGAGATGCACTTGGAACTGGAAATGAGTTTTATATTCGGTTTCTAGATAAAGACGAGAATATTATTGGCGAAGACTACTTTTATATATTTCCTAGTGAGTAACAAGCCACATAAATCTATTGAGCACATATTACAATATAGTAATTGGAGAACACATGACCGAACAATGGATGCCGAGTAATAAACAAGAATTAATGTCTGCGATTAAGAAAGAATGGAAATTGTTAATTGACCTTGCCGAATCATTGACTGATGAGCAAATGAACAAGATTGATTCGGGTGGATGGTCACCAAAAGATAATTTGGCTCATTTAGCAGAGTGGATGAATATTTTGCTGGGCTATCATATGGATAAAAAACCTGCTCACGAAGTGATTGGTGTGCCACAAGAACAATTAACAAAATGGGATATTGATGTGATTAATCCGATTTTATTTGACAAAAACAAAAACCTCACGCGAAAAGAAATGATGCTGAAACTGAAGCAAGTTTACGGTCAGGTAGAGGCGCGATTAGAGTCTATGAGTTATGAAGATTTGTTAAAGCCAAAAAATGCAGATGATCCAGAAAAACGTCCTATCTTGTTATGGGTGTTGGGTGATACCACCGAACATTTTCTTGAGCATCGTGAAACGATTGAACGAGGGTTAAAGTAAATTTAGGAAAATAAATGATAGCAGAATCAGAAATTGATATTAAATATTTAAAAGCCGCAGGGCGCGTGGTGGCAGGTGCGTTAAAAAAAATGATGAAGCACGCGCAACCTGGCATTACAACCGCGGAGTTAGATTACATTGGCAAAGAATTTTTAGAAAAAGAAGGTGCCAAGTCTGCGCCACAAAGTATGTATGATTTTCCTGGTGCCACTTGCATTAGCATCTCTCCAGTCATTGCACATGGTATTCCAGATAAACATATTTTGAAAGAGGGCGAGTTAATTAATATTGATGTCTCTGCTGAATTGGATGGTTATTTTGCAGATACAGGTGCTTCAATGATTGTTGCTCAAAAAAATCCTGAGCTTGAAAAACTTTTAGATGCCACAAAATCGGCGTTGCATAAAGCAGTTCATGCCGCCAAAGCAGGCGCGTTATTAAATTCAATTGGCAAAACGATTCAAGATGAAGCCACGCGCAAAGGTTATGGCGTGATTTATGATTTGACAGGACATGGCATTGGGCGCAAATTGCATGATGAGCCATCGAACATTCATAATTTTCATAACCCCTCAGACCGCCGCAAACTTCACGAAGGCTTGGTCCTTGCTATTGAACCTTTTCTTACCACGGGCAAAGGTCGCATTGTGGAAAAGAAAGATGGCTGGTCTTTACAAACTGCGGATAAAACAATCGCTGCTCAATTTGAGCATACCATTATCGTCACAAAAAATGAGCCGATTATTTTGACGTTATAACAAAAACGCGGACTTTTTAGTCCGCGTTTTTTTATTCTTCCTTCATCCAACGCTTCATTGCCTGAACTGGATATTGGTATTGCTCCATCGAATGTATCAATGCCTCAGAGTCAACATCACTGAAAACTGATTGGCGATGTTCGGCAAGCACGAACCCTTCATTCACTGCATGATCCATAGTGTTGAGTAGTGAATTGTAATAATTTCTCACATTTAATAACCCAACTGGTTTTTCATGTGCGCCAGTTTGTGCCCAGGCAATAGTTTCAAAGAGTTCATCCCACGTACCAAAACCACCAGGTAATGCAATATACCCATCTGAGAGTTCATGCATCATTGCTTTTCTTGCATGCATGTGTGGAGTCACTTCCATATGAGTTAATCCAGTGTGAGCAAGGGCAGGTGTATTCATAGACGAAATAATAACGCCAATCACTTCTCCACCAGCGGATAAGGCTCCGTTGGCGACTTCACCCATCAAGCCTGTTTTTCCGCCACCATATATCAGCCGAATCTTTTTTGAAGCGAGAATCATGCCGAGCTTATAAGCGGCAGTTTTATAGTCGGCATGAACCGCATCAGATGAACCACAGAAAACACAAATGGATTTCATAAATCCTTTTTATAGTGTCATTGCGAGGATGAATCTCTTATATTTATGTTGAGATTGCTTCTCTTTGCTCGCAATGACGGAAAATATTTTTAATCCGCTTTAGAAACATGCACGAGATAGGCTTCGACCATCAACAAATTCTTCTCGCCAGCGCGCTGAATCACACTCAGTAATTGATCCATCTTGTTAACTTCTTCAAGCTGTTCATCAATAAACCATTGTAAAAAGTTTTGAGCCAGATAATCGTTTTCGGAAGTAGCAATATCCATCAAGCCTTTAATTTGTTCGGTCACTTCTTTTTCCCAAGTCAGCGCGGCTTTGACGGCTTCTTCAGCAGATGCAAATGTTGCTTTAGGCGCACTTACGGCAGGGATTTCTAATTTGCCTTGTGTATCTAAAACATAATGCACAAATTTTAAAGCGTGTTCTTTTTCTTCATCGGATTGGTCAAAAAACAATTTAGAAAGCAAAGTTAATTTTTGTTCTTGAAAATAACCAGCAATGCTCAGGTATTGCAAAGAGGCACCATATTCGTTTCCAATTTGTTGGTTAATGGCTTTGGTAAGTTTGGGGCTAATCATCATAATAGTTCTCCTTTTTATTTCAATATTATAAGCCTGTACTCATAAATTCTTCTTATTTTAATAGGTTAGAACTTTGTTAGTGTGACGTTTGTATGCTTGACTTTCAATTCGCACGGGTATAAAAATAGCCTATTATGGAATATAAAGACTATTACAAAATCCTCGGCGTAGATAGAAAAGCCAGCGCGGATGAGATACGCTCTACCTACCGCAAACTGGCTATGAAATATCATCCCGATAAAAATCAGGGTGATAAAAAGGCTGAGGATAAATTCAAAGAAATTAACGAAGCCTATCAAGTGCTGAGTGATGATGCCAAGCGCGCCAAGTATGATCAACTTGGTAGTGCTTATACAAACTTTCGTGGGCGTGGCGGCAATGCCAGTGATTTTCAATGGGATGATTGGTTTAATCAAAATGCTGGTCAGCAACGTGGTAGAACTTATACAAATGTGGATGACCCTTTTGGTGGCGGAAATATAAATTCGTTTTCAGAATTTTTCCGCATGATGTTTGGTGAAGCCATGCGTTCTTCTGCGCGAAACCAAGCAGCACAAGGGTATGAACAAGAAATTCAAATCACATTTGATGAAGCCTACAATGGCACCACCCGCCAGTTACAAAGCAATGGAAAAAAAGTTAATGTAAAAATCCCTGCTGGGGTTAAAACAGGTTCAAAAGTGCGGGTAGCAGGTGCAGGTCCAGAACGAAGCGATTTATATCTCGTGATTAACATCCAAGCAGATCATCGCTTTGAACAAGATGGCAGTAATCTCACTACAACATCTAATGTAAATATTTTCACTTTAATTTTAGGTGGCGACGCCGATGTTGAAACGCCAACAGGTAAAGTGAAATTAAATATTCCTGCTGGCACACAACCTGAACAAATTTTCCGTTTGGCAGGGCGCGGTATGCCACATTTGAAAGACCCCAAAACAAAAGGCGATTTGTATGTGAAGTTAAAAGTGCAGGTGCCAAAATATTTATCTACTAAACAACGTGAGTTGATCGAAGAGGCTTCGAAAATAAAATTTTAAGAATGTAAGGACATTATGAAAACAAAAATATTTTTTGCAACAACACTTCTTGTTTTAGTTACATTGGCTTGCCAAACATTTACAAACACAAATCAACCTGAAGTTGTAGATATTCCGCAAACATTGCCAACTTTTATTCCAGCAAATATTGAAAACACAAATCCAACCACACAACAAGAAACGCTAGTTGCGTTGTATGAAAATGTTAGTCGCGGCACGGTTGCTATTCTGACAGATATCGCTTCGGGTTCTGGTTTTGTATATGACAGCAATGGTCACATCATCACCAATTATCATGTTGTGGAAGGTGCTAACTCTATTGAAGTGCGTTTTACTTCGGGCTTTATGGCGTATGGCACTGTGGTTGGAACAGATTTAGATTCTGATATTGCTGTGATTAAAGTGGATGCACCTGCTAGTGAATTTTTTCCTCTACCACTCGGCGATTCAAACTTGCTGAAAGTTGGTCAAACAGTGGTGGCTATTGGTAATCCTTTTGGTTTGGAAAGCACCATGACGGTTGGAATCATTTCTGCACTTGGACGAACTTTAGAATCGATGCGCACTACACAAGATGGTGCTGTCTTTAGTGCAGGTGACATTATCCAAACAGATGCGGCAATTAACCCTGGAAATTCTGGTGGTCCGTTATTTAACATCAATGGTGAAGTGATTGGAATCAATCGCGCTATTCGCACTACCAATTTCACAGAAGAAGGCGAACCGATTAATTCAGGCATTGGTTTTGCCATTTCGATTAATATCGTTAAACGGGTTGTGCCATTTTTAATTGCAGATGGAAAATATGATTATCCATTTTTAGGAATTTCATCTACTGATTTATTTAGTTTAGATATGGTGGAAGCCTTAGGCTTAACACAACACACTGGAATTTACGTCACCACAGTTGTGCCAAATAGCCCAGCAGATAAAGCAGGTCTTATTGCAGGCTCAACCCCAACCAGTATTCCTAATTTATTAGGTGGCGGAGATTTAATCATCGCTGTGGATGGTCACCCTGTGCAAACATTTGATGAGATGCTCTCGTATTTGCTGAGCAACAAATCACCAGGTGATGTAATTGTCATGTCTGTTCTGCGTGGTGGTGAACGTGTGGATGTTGAAATTACATTGGGGAAGAGACCCTAGAAGATAAATCAAAACTCGGAAGTCTTAAAGACTTCCGAGTTTTTTCTTAACCAAATCTTTCCTCTCGCCAAACATCAGCGCGGTTGTGATAGCCTGCTTGTTCCCAAAATCCGCGTTTATCACGAGGCATAAATTCAAGTGAGCGGAGCCACTTAGCACCTTTCCAAAAATATGGCGTTTCTACTTCTTGACCAGGGATAAAGCCTACTACGCCACGTAGCGGATAGCCATGGTCAGGGTCAATCGGTTCGCCATTGAAATGAGTCGCCATCAAAAAATTATCTTGCAACACAACTTCTAAAGGTAGATTAACTGTAAAGCCATATTCTGCATGTTGCATCACATGAGTTGCAGTTGGTTTGATTTTGAATAAACCATTCTCTACCATCGTCTTAACCGATACGCCTTCCCAGTCTGTATCGAATTTGCTCCAACGGGTCACACAATGAATATCCATTTTTATTTTTGTGCGTGGCAGTTGATTGAACTCAGCCCAACTCCAGCGTTTTTCTTCTTCTACTTCGCCCCACACGCGAAAATCCCAAGTGCTGGGATTAAAGGATGGCACAGGTCCGTAATGCAGAACAGGAAATTTCAAAGTGAGCGATTGACCTGGGGGTAAACGCCCTTCATTGCGAACACGTTCTTCTTCTTTTCGTCTGTCTAAGCCTTCAAAACCAAACATAAGTCACCTCACTTTTATAAACGTCTCGCAGGTTTATGTGTACTGCAACATTTATGTTGCCTTAACACGCAAGATAAATCTTGTGGTACTGTTTACTAAACCTGCAGGACGGTATTCTATAGCATAGACTTGCAATTGTTATCAAATTTTACTTGCAGAAAATAATAGTTCTCTTAACTTGTGAGGTAAGAAAAACTATCTGAAACAGAATCAAGTATCCGCTAAGAAAGAGGCGGGTATGGGTCAAATGTCCTATCGCGGGTAAAAATAATCATCATATAATAAACGAAATTTTTTAAGGCGCAAGGAGAGTTTATGCGTAAGCCTACTTTCAATCAAAGATTTCAATATTGGTTTGATAATTATATGTCACGCGGGACAATTGCTTTAATTGGCGGTCTGGCTGTGCTTTCGTTGGTGATTATTTTTATTGCCGCTGCAATAATTCGTGTTGGCAGTATTGCGATGGATGGTGAATCGGCGCCATCATTTGCTGAAGCGGCGTGGATGAGTTTGATGCGCACGTTAGATGCAGGCACAATGGGCGGTGATACTGGCATTGGGTTTCGCGTGGTGATGTTGTTGGTAACGCTGGGTGGTATTTTTATTGTTTCAACTTTGATTGGTATTTTGAGCAATGGGCTTGAAGAACGCATTGAACAACTTCGTAAAGGTCGTTCGTTGGTTTTAGAAAATGAACATACTTTAATTTTAGGTTGGACACCTCAAATTTTTACAATCATTTCAGAAATTATTTTAGCAAATGAAAGCCGTAAGGCTGGCGCAGTGATTGTTATTTTGGCTGAGCAAGATAAAGTTGAAATGGAAGATGCTATTAAAGAAAGAATTGCGGATACAAAAAATACGCGCATTATTTGTCGCTCGGGTAGCCCAATGGATTTGAACGATTTGGAAATTGTCAGCCCACATACGGCGCGTTCTATTATTGTCATTGCCGAAGGCGCAGACCCTGATACACATATTATCAAGGCGGTGTTAGCCATTACCAATAACCCCAACCGCAAATCTGAGCCATATCATATCGTCACCCAAATTCGTGATGATCAAAATATGGAAGTAATTAAATTACTTTCAGAAAAAGATGTTGTGCAACCGATTCTTGCCACCGATTTAATTGCCCGCGTGGTGGCGCAAACTTCACGACAAACTGGTTTATCAATTGTTTATACTGAGTTAATGAACTTTGGTGGCGATGAAATTTATTTTAAGCATGAGCCAAACCTCTCAGGCAAAACGTATGGTGATGCGTTACTAGCATTTGAAACCTCTACTGTTTTAGGCATTCGTAAGGGAGGTGGAAGTGTATTGATGAATCCGCCGATGGATACTCGAATTGAATCGGGTGATCAAATTTTTGCCATTGCAGAAGATGACGACAAAATTGAATTATCGAATCTTCCGCGCTTCCCACTTGATGAAGGCTTGATTCTGAAATCTGCAAAATCATCTAAGCCCAAGCCAGAGCGTGGACTGATTCTCGGTTGGAATCGTTCAGGTGCTACCATTGTGCGTGAGTTAGATAACTATGTTCCCAAAGGTTCTGATCTAACTGTTGTTTCTGATATCCCAAATTTAGATAAAGATATTCAAGAGCATGTCGGCAAACTTAATAACCAAAAGTTAAAAGTATTGCATGGTGATATTCGTGAGCGTGCCTTGTTAGATAAATTAAAAGTAACCGAGTTTGACCATGTGATTGTTTTGGCGTACAACCACCTAGAAATTCAAGAAGCTGATGCAATTACATTGGTGACACTTTTACATTTACGCGATATTGCCGAAAAAGATGAAACGCCATTTTCCATCATCAGCGAAATGTTAGATTTACGAAACAGAGAACTAGCCGAAGTCGCTAAAGTAGATGACTTCGTCGTCAGCGATCATCTCATTAGTTTAATGCTCGCACAACTTTCTGAAAATGCCGATTTACAAGGTGTGTTTACAGATATGTTTGACCCCGAAGGTTCAGAAGTGTATCTCAAACCAATTGGTGATTATGTTTCAATTGACCAACCCGTTAATTTTTACACTATTACCGAAGCCGCTAAAAGACGAGGTGAAACTGCCATTGGCTATCGAATTATGAATCAAAGCCACAATGCTGAAAAATCTTATGGCGTATATACTAACCCCAAGAAATCTGAAAAAATAAATTTTTCACCAGAAGATAAAGTAATAGTACTTTCAGAAGGCTAAATTAAAGTGACAGTCACCTTAAAAGTGACTGTCACTTTTTTATTGCCACAACTTCAACATCATTTTTTTCCAACACATTTCGCAATAACTTTATATTCTCCAGCGCATTTACATGGTCACCATGCAAACACAATGTATCAATCTTTCCACCTTGAATTAATTGCAAAGCATGATACGCAACTTCAACAGGTGAATCTATTACTGCGCCCACTAAACTTCTTGACATTAAACTGCCATCAGGATTGTATCTTCTATCAGCGAATCCCTCACCTGCGACTTTTATTTTCATCTTGATGCCCGCCTCAATTGACCTTGAACCTGCTAGCCCCACTAAAATTAAATCTTCGCTGACAGTTTTTACTGCTCGAGCAATGGCGTTGGCTAAATCAATATCCCTAGCAGATTGATTATATAAAGCCCCATGTGGTTTAACGTGAGTCAATTCTGCATTTTCTTCTTTACAAATTTTTGCTAACAATTCAATTTGATAAAGCACAATCTTCTCTGCTTCATCTGCTGAAAGATTCATTTCTTTTCTACCAAAATTTTCTCTATCATCCCAACTTAGGTGCGCCCCAATCTTGACGTTATATTTTTTCGCTAGTCGAATCGTTTCGCGCATTGTAGATTCATCCCCAGCGTGAAATCCACAAGCAATATTAGCAGAGGTAATGAAAGGCATAATGGCTTCATCATTTCCAATTCCTTCGCCGAGGTCGCAATTCAAATCTATTTTCATCTCATATAGATGAGCGTCATCCTCCAACCACCTTCAAAGCCTGTGGCAAAATTTCAAACGAAACTTTTTTCAAGTTACTGCCAAATGTCGTGTAAATTTCACCATCCGCATGAATATATAAAGGCAAATCAGATGTGAGTGATAGTTTTTTGAATTCCCCCATCCGCACACTTGAAAAGCGCATGTGCGTGCCGTTCATAAATTCTGGAACAAGCCGAAACATCATTAAGCGAGAAACCTCTTGGATAGCAAGGTAAGTCATTTTGCCATCATTATTTTTTGCGTCGGGTGCTAACATAAAACCGCCACCTTCACGTGGTCCATTGCATAAAGTTAACATCAAAACTTTGGTTTCAAAACTTTCTGTATCCGTTTCAATTTTTACCTGCATAGGGTTATGATTCATTATGATAGTTTGAATCACAGCCGTCAGATACATCATAAAACCTTTAACAATTGGTAACTTATGCGAATAAATTGTGACAATCGCATCAAAACCAATGCCTAAGGTATTATCAAAATACTCCTTGCGTCCTGTATGCTCATCAATCATCAAGCCAACATCAACAGATTGAATACTCTCAGCTTTGAGTGCATTTACCAAAGCATGTGATGATTTTTGTGTAATGCCAAGTGAATAAGCAAAATCATTTCCCGAACCAATCGGCACAACGCCCATCATCGGGCGTTTATGCTCAGGCACTTGCATCAGTCCATTCATTACTTCATGTACAGTGCCATCACCACCCATAGCTACCACCAAATCACAACCTTCTTCAGCGGCTTGTTTAGCAAGCTCAATAGCATGGGTTGGATACACAGTGCCACTCCATGACAAATCACCTTGAAACTCCTGCGCAATTGGGCGTAACTCATTTGCAGTTTTCCATGCCCGCCCCATATCTGCCATTGGATTAAGAATTAATTTAACTTTTTTCGGCATCGCTTCAGCTCCTCGATTTATATGTATTACTATAACCCCAACATCTACTTTCCGTTTGATTTATCCATCTTCTTTTTTCATGTGAATTTGCTTCAATTTTCCCGTTCCCCCTTTAGCTACAGCATATTTCCCGCGAAAATACTTCTTAGCATAATACAAAGCCGCATCCGCCGCACGTAATAAATCACTTGGTGTTTGGGCATGCACAGGATACACAGCAATTCCCGCAGTAATACCTAATTTAATATTTTTATCTTGAGGATAATGAAATTTATACTCTTTCATTATCTCGATTACTTTTTCAGTAACCGCTTGCGCCGCCGAAATTCCTGTATCGCGCATCACCAAAGTCAATTCATCACCACCGTATCTCGCCAAAAAATCTGCTCCACGCATTTTTTGAGCCATAAAATTAAATAATGAATATAACAATTCGTCACCCACGTTATGGCCAAATGTATCGTTAACCGCCTTAAATCCATCTAAATCCATCATCACCACTGCAAATTCAGTCCCAGCCTGATTCGCATGCTTCCATTCTTCTTGTAAGCGCTCATCCAACGCTCGCCGATTTGGCAAACCTGTCACACTATCAGTATTCGCCATCTGGGTTATCTGCTTATATAAATTAGCGTTATAAATTGCCATTGCCGCCTGATCTGCTAGCAAGCTTAACAAACGAATCTCTGAACGAGAAAAATGCCCAGTCACCGTACGAGACAAATTCATCACCCCCACAATCTCATCTTTAAACTTCAAAGGAATGCCAATTATCGAGCCATGCCATTCTAATGGTGTATTTTTATAAAGCGGATGATTCGCCATATCCTCAACTAATATTTGCTTACCAGTTTCAGCAACGGTATACGTCAACCCCTTACGCCGTGGCTTTGAAAATTCTCGATTCCGTTTACCATCTGATTGCAGAGATGTACCAAATTCTAAAACCCCACGTTCATACAGAAAAATATGTACTGAACTAGCATTTTTTACCAAACTCAACGCTTCTGCTACCACAGCATCCAATACAGTTTGAAAATCTAAACTAGAAGTTAAATTTAAACTAATTCTCTTCAAAGCATCTAACTCATTAGCTTGATGCTTCACAGTAGCTAACAACGAATGTTTTGAGACAATTTCTTGCGTAATAGACATTGCATCTTCATCACCATTTTTATTAGAAGATGACCGTTCACGGGCTTCAATCAACACCTGCAATAATCGCAAAATAGACTTTTTTTTCCTCAAGAGGAATCGTGGCATCTCGCGAAATAATTTCCCAAGCGCGCGTAAAAGTGTTTGAAACTTTTTTTCTCAGGCATATTTATGTTCCTATAACACCTAACCTATTATACTCTTGTAAAACCTATTTACAAACATGCTTTATGAAAGGTGACTGTGTTAAAATCAAATTAGACAAACTTAGTAAAGAGGTATTTCGTGACAGACTCATCTAACGCTTCAACCCCTGAGGGGAAACTGGTTACTGCAACTCCGCTTAATCCTCGCCGACGGGCTCTTATCATTGGCGCCTCCGAAGGCATGGGCGCGGCACTTGCCCGCAAACTTGCAAAAGAGGGTTACAGCCTTGCTTTACTTAGTCGCCAAAAAGACAAATTACAGGCTTTGTGCAATGAACTTAACAGCAAAGAAAAAATTGCTAATTTCTACGTCCATGATGTCTCTCAATATAGTGAAGTGCCAGCCTTGCTTCAAAAAATTGTCGCGGACTTAGGTGGCTTAGACACTGTCATCTTCATGGCGGGCGTAAACTTCCCGCCAGGTGGTATTGATAAATACAATTTTGAATTTGATAAAAAGATGACCGAAGTTAATTTAATTGGTGGCATGGCATGGCTTACCCCCATTGCTGAGATGTTTCAAAATGCAAAAGCAGGTCAAATAGTAGGCATTGGCTCAGTAGCAGGTGATCGCGGACGAGTTGGTAACCCTGGCTACAACACATCCAAAGCAGGCTTCGCAACCTATCTTGAAGCATTACGCAATCGTTTAACCAGACATGGCGTGAATGTATTAACCGTCAAGCCTGGTTTTGTCAAAACAGAAATGCTCAAAGCCGCACAAGGTGGCACGCCATTTGCCATCGAACCCGAAAAAGCCGCAGATGATATTTACAAAGCCATGCAAAAAAGAAAACAAACCATTTACACACCTTTCTTCTGGCGTTACATTATGTTAATCATTCAACATATCCCATCATTTATTTTTAGAAAATTATCTTTCTAATTTATAAACATTTTGCTCAAGCCGCCGTCCTCGGCGGCGGGGACGCCGCCTAGAGCAGAAAAATAATCATGCGAAACACATTCACCCAACTCGAAAATTTCGGACATTCATTACGCGCACAATCTTATGTGATACAAGCCCGCACAAAAGAGGATGTGCTTTCTGCATTTCAACTTGCAAAAGAAAAAAAATTTAACTGTCACAGCGCGTGGAGCAGGAAGAAGTTATAACGATGCTTCATTAAACGGTGGCGGAATCGTTTTGGATACGTCAGCGTGGAATCTGATTCAGGAGTGGAACCCACACACAGGTCAGATAAGATGCGAAGCAGGCGTAACGCTTGAACAACTTTGGCAAAAGGTCGAGCCTGATGGTTGGTGGCCCCCCGTCGTATCTGGTACGATGAAAACAACGTTGGGCGGATGTTTATCAACAAACATTCATGGAAAAAATAATTTTCAAATGGGTCCCATCGGCGAACATGTGTTGGAGTTCAGTGCAATTTTGCCGACAGGTGCAGAGATTACTTGTTCGCCAAAATTAAATGCTGATTTGTTTTATAGCATGATTAGTGGGTTGGGGATGCTGGGAATTTTCACATCGGTGACGTTGCAAATGAAACGCCTCTATTCTGGACTTCTAACTGTTGATGCGTTTCCTGTAAAGAATCTTCACTCACACCTTTTGACTCTGCAAGAGTACGCGCCAAATTATGATTACATTGTGGGTTGGTTAGATACAACGACTGCAAACATTGGGCGCGGACAAATTCACGGCGCAAAATATTTACATGAAGGTGAAGATAAAAATCCGCAAGAGACTTTCAAATTAAAAAATCAAATGTTACCTGCAAATATTTTTGGCGTGATTCCAAAAAGTATTTTATATATTTTGATGAAACCTTTTATTAATAACTTAGGTGTGTGGGGCATTAATACTGCTAAATATATTTCTTCATTATATAAACATTCTTTCAAACAATCGCATGGCGCATTTCATTTCCTTTTAGATTATGTGCCGAATTGGGAACTTTCATACGGCACAGGCGGTTTGATTCAGTATCAATCCTTTGTTCCTAAAGAAACCGCTGAGGTTGTTTGGACTCAACTTTTGAAACTTTCACTGAAAAATAATTTACCCGCTTATTTAGGTGTCACCAAACGCCACAGACCTGATAAATTTTTACTAAGCCATTCAGTGGATGGTTTTTCACTAGCATTAGATTTCAAAGTGACAGAATCGAATCGCAAAAAACTTTCTACCATGCTTCAAGAATTTGACAAAATCGTTGTGGCCAATGGTGGCAGATTTTATTTTGCTAAAAACTCCGAAACCTCTGCCGAAACTACAAAAATATTTTATGGTGAAGAAACGGTTGAAAAATTTAAAAAACTCAAAAAACGCTGTGACCCTCATGGCTTGTTAGAGTCGGATTTATATAGAAGGATATTTGCAAGTTCGTAATTCGTGATGCGTAATGCGTAAAGGGTAAAAAGCATGAAAAAAATATTTTTTGTACTTGTATTTCTCTTTTTTGTGGTGGGATGTAATTCTTCTACAGAAACTCCTACAGATTTACCAATTCCAACTTATACAAACACCTCAATTCCAACTGCAACTCAAAAACCTGCTACACCAACTATTACACCCTTCCCAGCATTACAAACAAATGGTCCATATTTCTCTTATTTTAGAGAAGTAGATGAAGAATATCAATTGGTAATGTTGGATATGGATGGTAGAGGGCGAAAAGAAATTTCTATTCCGAATGAGTTAATAGACTCTTTAATCGATGATCCAGATATATATCATGTTTCACCAGATGGGAATTGGTTTGCATTTCATACAGGTGAGGCTGGAATATTTGATCGTGAACAACTACAATCAGAAGGAACTTTTGATTTAACCCTAAATTTATACAATTTTTCTAGCGGGGAATGGCAAGTCATTACCCCTTTGTTATCAAAAGACTACCCAAATAATTTCAAGGAAGCCTCAGAAGAACTAAATGACCCATCCATTACAAGTGCCAAGTTACATTATGCGTTTTTATATGGGATACAAGACGAGAGATCGCTTGCTTGGTCGCCTGATGGAAAATATCTAGCATTTACTGGTCAAATAGATGGTTTATCATCAGATATATATATTTACGAAATAGCAACAAAATATATTCGCCGTTTGTCAAATGAGACCCAAGAGGTCCAATCAATTGAATGGTCACCTGATAGCAAATGGATTGTATATTATGGTGCTCATGAAACTGTTGAAACAGATACAAAGTTTGATGTTTTCGCTGTTTCGATTGACGGAAAACAGGCAAAACAAATATCTACTACCATTTCTGGTTTTCCAATTTGGATAAACTCATATTCTTTTATAGAGTTTGACAACGACTATGAACTTGCAACCTCTTTCGGACTTAGATTAGTTGATATAGAAACAGGGAGAATCCGAGAACTTTGGGAGGGACCCGTAAAAGATTTTGGCTTTAATTCTAAAAACAACAAATTTGTTTTCACTACACACCTTTTTCCTAACTCACCGTCTTTAAGTAGGGAACTTGACCCTAATTTTGCACCGGGAATGTATTTAGTAGATTTAGCAACTTTAAAAATTGCTAATATTAAAATTCCAGAAGGTTTTGATTTTTTGGATTATTCATTTATAAGATCTTTTAATTTTAGCAATAATTTGTTTGTTTTTATAGGTCGTCTTGATAATCAAAGTCCATACGTTTTATCTAAAGAAGGAGAATTAACTGAAATAAAAATTAATAAGGTTTATGAAATAAGCGAATCCCCAGATTTAAATTATTGGGTTGCTATTAAAGATGAATCCTTGGATGTATATACAATAAATAATGAGTTAGTTAATTCGATTCAAATTCCTTTTCAGGACGCACCCGCTTCGCTTTTTTATATGGAAGCTTGACTCGACAGGACTACTTGCTATTAATGAATTTAATATTTTATTCTATAGATGTCTTAACAGGTGAGATTGTGCTGTTAGAATCAGACCTTGTGAGACGTATTTTCAGTTTCGGCATTCGTTGGATAACTAAGCAATGATGAACCTCAAAATAAAAGATTTAGGTTTAATAGACTACGACTCCGCGTGGAAGTTACAAGACCAATACGCAACTGAAATTGCACAGGGGAAACGCAAACCAACTTTGCTATTGCTGGAACACCCGCATGTGTACACGTTTGGGCGAAAAGGCAATGCAGAAAATTTATTATGGAATGAAACGCAATTAAAAGAAAAAGGCATCTCTACCTTTTGGGTTGATAGAGGTGGAGATGTGACTTATCACGGACCTGGTCAATTGGTGGGGTATCCGTTAATTCCGTTAGGTAAATTAAAACCTGACAGGTTTCAAGAAGAGTCTTCAAGTTCTGATGATGACTTAATAAAACCTGTCAGGTTTGATGTTGATTATGTTGGCTACATTCGGAATTTAGAAAAAATGATAATCGGCGTGTTGATGAATTATGGCATTGCATCGGGTCAAATAAAAGGAAAGACAGGTGTGTGGGTACAAGCTAATGTACATTCGAAATGTCCGCGCTGTAAGCCAGAAGATAAACAAAAGCCTGCTAAGATCGCCGCAATTGGAGTCAAAGTTGATGCGCATGGAATTTCACGTCACGGCTTTGCTTTGAATGTCAATCCAAACATGGAATATTGGGATGGAATCATCCCATGCGGATTAACTGAACCTGTAGTCTCATTGGCTGATTTGTTAATATCCGCGCCAGAGATGCAAGATGTTAAAGAAAAAGTGAAAGAATCGTTTCGTGAGATAGTAAATGCGTCGCGCTTTGCGGGTTAGATTCATTTCATAACGCAATCCATATAATCAATTACTTATTTGTTAATAGAAGCGCGACGCACCCTTTCACTTTTGGTACTTATGCAGGATGTGAAATTTATCACCCTAAATTTATAAATAGGGAGTAATATCTCACTAGACCTCTTGGATAAATGTATAAAACAAAGCCACAGAGTGCTCAGAGCCTTTTGAGAAAAACCATTAAATCTCTCTTTTTCTCAGTGATCTCTGTGGCTAAAAGACTTTTACAAGAAGTCCAACATCGGAGATTAAAATGCAAACGAAAAAATTAACTCGCAGAGATTTTCTCAAAATAAGCGGAGCCGTTGCAGCAGCATCGGCATTGGCGGCGTGTGCGCCTGAACAACAAAGTACAAGTGTTGCGCCTGTGCAAATTAATCCGCAAGAGTCAGTGGTTACGCCACAAGCACAAATTTCAACAAACCCTGTTTCACTGCCTATCTTAACCTTGAGCAGATTAACATTTGGCATCCGCCCAGGTGATTTAGATTTGTTCAATGCTCTCGGCGCAACAGATGATGAACGTTTGGTTAATTTCGTAACACAACAATTAAATCCCGATTCAATTGATGATAGCGAATTTGAATCAAGATATAACGCTGCAGGTTTTGAAACCTTACACAAAACACATGAACAACTATATTATGATCACATTGCTAACAATCAATATGATTCTAATGATGATGCTTATTGGCAATGGTATAGCAAGCCCGCTTATGAATTGGTTGATGCAACAATCTTAAGAGCCACTTATAGCAAAAAACAAATTGTAGAAATTCTGGCAGATTTTTGGCACAATCATTTCAATGTTTATTTTTGGCAAGATGATGGCATTCCTTTACTCGTTTCATATAACCGTGATGTGTTAAGAAAACATGCACTCGGAAACTTCCGTCAAATGCTTGAAGCCGTTGCTACGCATCCATCCATGTTGTATTACTTAAATCAAAACAACAGCAACGATGCAGGTCCCAACGAAAATTTTGCTCGCGAACTTTTTGAATTGCATACACTCGGCGCAGAAAATTATTTGGGCGTGCAAGACCCTAACAATGTCCCCAAAGATGCGAATGGAATCGCAATCGGTTATGTGGATAATGATGTATATGAATCTGCTCGCGCGTTAACGGGTTGGCGTGTGGATGATGATATTTACGAATACGAAAATGAAATCGGCAAAACGGGTAACTTCATTTATTACAAACCTTGGCACGATCGCTTCAACAAACTTGTGCTAGGAAAATATATTCCCTCAGATCAAGAAGATATGAAAGATGGCAGAGACGTTTTAGATTTGCTGGCATATCACGAAGGGACTGCTCGTCACATTGCTCGCAAATTATGCAAACGCTTCATCGGTGACCTGCCACCTGATTCTGTCGTCCAAGCCGCTGCAAACACTTTTATCGAATTCCGCTCCGCGCCTGATCAGTTGAAGCGCGTGGTCGAAACGATTTTACTGTCAGCAGAGTTTAAGCAGAGTTGGGGAACAAAATTCAAACGTCCGTTTGAAGCGGTGATATCCATGATGCGCGCATTAAACTCCGAGTTCACCAGAATCCCTGATGGCTCGATGTGGATGTTGGGTTTGATGGGTCAAGCATTGTTTGAACGCCGTTCACCAGATGGTTATCCTGATGTTAAAGAAGCTTGGGCAAATTCTATGTCTATGTTGTATCGTTGGAATTTTGCAGTGAGCTTGGCAGAAAATTGGTTTGAAGATGAAGGTAGAAAAATAACTACGGATATCTATAACCAAACTCCCGCCGAGATTCGAAGCGCAACAGGCTTAGCAGATTTTTGGATTAATAGAATCTTGAATCAAACATTATCGGATGAAAATCGTAATGCCATTATTCAAGTGATGGCGCAAGAATATGGTTGGGATGAAACTTTGCCAGAAGACCATGTGCAATATGTTTTGCCTGCTATGGTTGAAGTGATTCTAATGAGCCCAGAATTTCAATTGAAATAGAGAAACGTCCCGCAGGTTGGTTTGAATCAATAAAATGATTTATCAAACCTGCGGGACGGTATCAATAGATAAGGAAAACATCATGCAAAAAAATATTCTCCCACGCAGACAGTTCTTACAAGGTTGTTCCGCCGCCATTGCTGAAATGGTCGGCGCAAGATTAACCAACTTGGCTTTTGCAAAACAAGATAATCCCTACGATACTTTGGTAGTTGTATTTTTACGCGGTGGTTGGGATGCGTTAAATGTGGTCACACCTATTTCAGGTGATGACAGAGGCATTTACGAAAAAGCACGCCCCGATATAAAAATCAATAATCTATTGCCATTGAATGATCAATTTGGTTTACACCCTGCTTTATCTCCGCTGTATGATTTATATCAACAAGGCAAAGCAGGGGTTGTCCATGCTGTTGGGTTAGATGTTGATACGCGCAGTCATTTCGATGCTCAAGAATATATTGAACTTGGAACTCCAGGCAATAAAAGTGTAGCCTCAGGTTGGATTACCCGTCACTTACAAGCAACAGGCGTTTCATCTATTCTGCCAACCATCTCTACATCTGGTTTGCCAACTTCATTATTAAATTTTGTACCAACTGTTAGTTTAAGTTCACCTGAAGAATTTTCATTATGGGATAACGGCTTAGGCGAATCACACATGACTGCTTTAAGGCAATTATATAAAGGTGACAGTATTGTGCATCGCGCAGGTGCACGCACGTTAGATGCACTTGATATTGTTAGTCCATTATCAGGTAATGGCTATCAACCATCTAATGGCGCAACTTACAATGATGATGAATTTGGTCTGCAATTAAAAACTGTAGCGCAAATGATTAAGTTAGATGCAGGCTTGCGCGTTGCAACTGTTGATTTCGGTGGTTGGGATACACACGAATATCAAAACGATGGCAATGGCGGTTATATGGGTGATTTATTAAACAGCCTTGCTTCTGGGTTGGCAAATTTTTATTTAGATTTAGATTCGGGTTATACAGAAAAATTATCAGTCGTTGTAGTCAGTGAGTTTGGACGCAGATTGGTACAAAATGATTCGTATGGCACAGATCATGGTCATGGCAATGTGATGTTTACATTGGGAGGCAATGTTAATGGCGGACAAGTATATGGTAATTGGCCTGGCTTAGGCAATGAGCAGTTATACGACCATGCTGATTTAGCAGTCACTACTGATTATCGTCAGATATTAAGTGAGTTGTTATCAAAACGTTTGGGGAATAATGATGTTGAATCTGTCTTCCCTGGCTTTTCAGGAAGTTATAATCCGCTGGGGATGTTTAGATAAAAAATAAAAAACTCCTGATGAATTCAGGAGTTTTTTATTACCTCGCGCCTTTTCGCCCAAATTGTTTTTCCAACATATCAACTGACAAATGAATCATAGTTGGTCTGCCATGCGGGCAGGTGCGCGGATTTTGACAAACTTCTAAATCGTTCAATAAACTTTTTTGTTCTTCAGTAGTTAATACTTGCCCACCTTTAACAGCCAAGCGTTTACAAACTCTACCTGCAATTTTCGATTCAATTTCATTTTGTAATGGGCTTTCATCTTCTTCAAAATCTTCTACTAAAGATTTTAATGCAGAGGCAGGGTCGCCACCTGAAAATAAAATTGGCATGGCTCTAATTTGAAATGTGTTTGTGCCAAACTCTTCCACTTCAAAACCAAATTGATTCAAAGCCGATAATTGTTCAGATAATATTTTTGCGGATTGTGGAGGTAACGTCACAACTTCTGGTGATAATAAACTTTGTGATGGAATATTTTTATTCTCACGTTGTGCCATCAATTTTTCAAATAACACTCTTTCATGCGCGGCGTGTTGATCTATCAAATACAAGCCATCAGGTCCTTCGGCAATGATATACGTTGCACCGATTTGACCGATGAGTCTTAATAATGGAATGTTGGTTGATAAAGGACGTGATTCGTAATTCGTAATTCGTGATTCGTCATTTGTAGTTTCTTCTTCATTATTTACTGATGACTGATCACTGTCCACTGAACTATGTGCAATCGTCCAATCCAAGCCAACCTCTCTCGGTTCAGAGGGTGGGACATAACGCGAACCCCAAAGTTGCGGAGAAACTGTCGGCACGGGTGTATAAGCCAATAATGCTTTTCGGACAGAGCGTTGTACAAAACTAAAAATTTTATCTTGGCTTCTGAATCTAACTTCTGCTTTAGTTGGATGAACATTCACATCTACATCTTCAGCAGGCATTTCAATAAACAAAGCGGTTAATGGATAACGCCCCACCATTAAGAGTGTGTGATATGCCTGTAATAATGCTGAGTTCAACGAAGTCTCTTGCACCCAACGCCCATTGATAAAAAATGTAATCTCTCTACGATTAGAACGAGTCAATGATGTTGGGCTGATAAAACCAGAAATTTTTAGCCCATCATCATTTGCCATTACTTCCAACATTTGTTTGGCAACATCAACACCATATAACGAAGCCAATATTGCACGTTGGTCGCCATCACCTGCGGTTTGCAATGTGACTTGTTTGCCATCCGTCACTTTGAAACGCACGTTTGGATAAGCCAAAGCATAACGAGTCACTAAGGCATCAATGGCGCGTCTTTCGGTTACATCTGTTTTCAAAAATTTTAATCGCGCAGGCACATTGTAAAAAAGATTTTCAACTCGTACTGTTGTCCCCACTGGTGCGCCAACTTTTTCAACTTTGCTGGCAATACCACCTTCCACTTTTATGCGCGCACCTTCTTTAGTTGATTCAACGCGCGAAGTCATGGTCATGTGTGATACTGAACCAATCGAAGCCAATGCTTCACCGCGAAAACCAAGCGTCAGAATTTGAAAAAGATCATCGGAGCGAACCAACTTTGAGGTGGCATGACGCGCAGCCGCTAAATTTAATTCATCAGCCGCAATTCCAAATCCATCATCAGCAACTTCAATTAATTTCTTACCCGCTTCATCAATTGAAATAAAAATATTTTTTGCACCAGCATCTAAAGAATTTTCAAGCAACTCTTTCACCACCGAAGCAGGGCGTTCCACCACTTCACCCGCCGCAATTTGCGAAGCAACTTCATCAGAAAGTAATCGAATAGGCATAAGCGAATTATAATCGCGCAATGAAATTTACAACAATTTTCTTTGACCTCGACGATACGTTATATCCACCCACAACAGGTTTGTGGAAAGAAATTAAAGGGCGCATCGGTTTGTATATGCACGAGCGCATGAACATTCCACAAGATGATGTGCAAACATTGCGTGAAAAATATTTTTTACAATACGGCACAACACTGCGCGGCTTGCAAGCACATCATCAAATTGATACACAAGATTTTCTGGCTTTTGTGCATGATTTACCATTGAAAGATTATTTAACTCCCAACTTGATTCTGCACGACATCATCGCTTCATTACCGACCCGCAACTTGATTTTTACCAATTCAGATTTCAATCATGCTGATAGAGTGTTACGCGCTCTCGGCTTGCGTGATTTATTTGAAACGATTATTGATGTAAACACAATTAATCCCTACTGCAAACCTATGCCCGAATCTTTTCAAATTGCTATGAAGTATGCCAACGAATCTGACGCGTCCAAATGCGTAATGATTGACGACATCAACCGCACCACGCGCGCCGCCAAGTCACAAGGTTTGTTTAGCATTTTGTATAACGAAAAATTCAACGCTGACGATGCAGATTCTCAACTAACGGACTGGAGTCAGTTGCGGGGAATTTTGGAGACTGGGTAAAATGTTTACCATTAAATCTTTTTTAGTTTTTATCTACACCAGATTTAAATTAAACCTTTAAGTTTTGCTTTTGTATAAGCCGCGATAGTAAAACCATCTGTGATTTTTTCGTTTGCAATCCATTCTTCTAACTCTTTAACTGTGAGCCAAACAAAAGATTCAATACCTTCATTTACATTTGCAGTTCCAATTGAAGCAAGTTTGGCATAGAACAATGCCACCGAAGCAGATTCGTAGCCAGGATTTGCATAGAATTCGCCAAGACTTACCAACTCTGAAACTTTACCACCTGTTTCTTCTTCAACTTCCTTATGAGCATTCTCAATAGCAGGAATACTTGGTTCGCCATACCCAAGTAGGACTTGATAATGCCATTGACGGGTAGGATGTCGATATTGGTGAAGTAGCAGAAGCTTGCCTTGAAATTCTGAGAGTATTACAACTCCTGTTCCACCATTTAAACTAGCTTTCATTACAGCCCTTGTGTAACCTCGCAGTATCCCATCGGGGAATTTCACTAAGTCACGTAAAATTAGATTATATGGATCTTCGAGAACAATACCAATATCAGCCCAATCTTTGGGATAGTTCTTCTCTAATAGTTCTTTTTGATATTGCTGTTGCCAATTCAAAATAACAGATTCATCCGTTATTATTTTAAGCAAAGAGTAATCATTTCCAAACAATCTAGGGTGTTTGCTCATTAGATTAAGATATTTTTTTAATTTCACCTGTTTCTCCAAAGACAGCAGAAAAATTGATTATGAGCCATAAATTGACAAATACTTTTGCGGCGCGATTTCGGGAGTAATTCCAATTTCTACTTTTGAAATAATTGACTTCTTAATTTCATTCACTAACATAGAAAGATTCGCATCAAACTCAACCTCAGACTCAACAATACAAAGATTTTTTTTTACCTTCTCTGTTGAACCAATGGATAAGTTTAGCAATGTACTTGGCGACGGCAAAAATTCAAAACTTATATTTGTACTTAATATATTAGAGATTTTTTGTGCAACTTCTGCCAAAGACCTTGTGGTCGAAGAGCCTAAATTGAATATCTCACCATTTATTTTTTCATTTAGCGCAGCAGATATTATGCCCCTTTTAATAAGCGATATTGGCGAAAAGGCTCTTTGTAAACCTAATTTGCCAAAAACTGGTAACGGTTGTTTAAGAAGTGCCTTTTTTATCCATCGTGGGATAACATTTCGATAACTTAAGTCATATCGTTGGCGAATTCCAAAGACATGTTGCGGGCGTAATATCAGATATTCCACTCCATGATTTTCACAAAGTGACTTACACATTAATTCCAAAGCATATTTATGAATACCATAAGGGTCTTTGGGGGCTGGTTTCATATCCTCGGTAAAGGGTGACTTTTCTTGATCACCGTAAACCGACATGCTAGAAATTAAAACCAAACGTTTTTATTTTTCGACTTACACATTTAGTTATGAACTTAACACCAACCGAGTAATTATTTTCCATATCATTAATTGGTGCGTAAAGACTTACATTACACTTAGGTTGAGAAGCGCAATGAATAGCTATTGTATCTTCATCAAGCCATTCATCAGGAGTTCGCGAAGCATCAGTTGGTCCTGTAAATATTGCTTTACGATTAATATTTCGATACTGACCAGTTGTAATATTATCAACGACATGTGTTTGATAGCCCATACTAACTAAATCGTCCACAACATGGCTACCTATAAAGCCAGCACCACCAGTTACTATGAATTTCATTTTAGTTCTCCTCTCTAAGCCTTGCCCAAGCACTTGTAAGAGATGTGGGGCGTGGTGGATGGTATGGAGGATCTATATAACCAGGTCGCCAAAAATGATAATCAGGTATTTTCTCCTCAGCGATTCCCCTTAATTGCTGGTTTTCCCCAATCGCTTTCCTTAATTCGATCTCTGCAGCATCAGTAAGGTTTATCACCTTTTCTCGTGACCAATCCAAATTCCAATTGCTTAATTTACCTTTGGCTTTTTCTATCGTAGCCTCTGTACCTAAATACATATACTCAGGCTGACTATTAAGACTCCTTGCCGTACTTATATCTACTAAAGCCTGTTCAAGTAATATCTCTCCTTCATTACTTCCCTGGATTTGAAGTTGTTTACATAATTCAGCACTTACTAATGCGCGAACGTTGTAGGCATGAAAAAGCAAAGGATCTTTTCGAATAAGTCCAGATAATAATTCACGAGCATATTTCAAATCTCCAATTTTTTTTAGTGACAATGGTTTCCATTCCCGATCTAGTCCAATAGGCAGCCGCTAAATCAAGATAAGCCCAGTCAATCTTTTGAGAAGCACGCTTATAATGAAGAATAGATTTCTCAATATCTCGCTTTTTAGCATCTAAACTCTGCGTCGAAGCTCGTCTATAAAGAGCAATAGCCATTAACCAATGAAAATATTCAGGATTATCAAGCACTCCCAGTGGATATTGTGAGTATTTTACGGCTTGATCAAACCACTCTCGGTTTTTGGAGAAAGAAGCAACATCGATAAGGCTTTCAATGGCAAGAGAATAATAAGTTTGAATCCCATTAGGGTTACGGTAGAGGGCCTTTTGAAGTATATGTATTGTCTCCAATTCATTTGAAAGACTAGGACTGGTAAGCATTGCATATTGTTGTTTCAAATCAAAAATTGATTCTGGATACTCGAACCCTTTCGGCTCACTTTCTAATTTTTCGCCGTAAACAACTGGAACACCATATTCTACACATAGTGTATAAAATGATTGGGAGATAGCAATTCCAATTCCTTTGCTGAGTCTAGATGCTGATTCAACTCTTTTGCCAAAGTTGATGGCTGATCCTAAGTGTAGATTTTTAGGTTTATTTGAGACCAACCATGCTATTTGTTTCCATTTTCCTTGTTTAACCTTGAATGGATATACTTTCCCAAAATGTAATCCAATTCCAATTCTTGAAGGGTTTGCTAATTCAATGTGTTTAGGTCCATTAATTATGGGAGAGAGAAACCAATTTAATGATAATTCTAAAGCAGATTCAATAATAGATAGAATAACTAAACGAATCTTATTTATATCTATAGAGTCGTGTGGCAACTTATCAAATTCATCAAATCCAATAGTTATTTGAATTTCCTCGCCACGAATATCTCCTTCACAAAATCGCACAATTCCTTCAAGTTTTTGTAGTTTATTGGACAATTGCATTAATATTTGATGTCCAATTTCTTGAAAAGCCCTCAATACATCAAGATAATCTTTTGAGTTTAGTACATCGGACATGCGAGATGAACTCACAAGATCAGCAAATAAGATTATGGAATTAAACTGCTCTATTTCTTTTTTGGTTACCATAGAAAAGTTCCTCTTAAGCAGAAAAAACTATAATCTCAACAATAATTACTAACCATAAAACAGTTAGAATACCTAGGAAAATTGTTGCTTTGTGAATATTTTTAAATTTGTCGCTTGTAATTGATGAAACAGCATGTATTTGCGATAATAAATCCTCTTCAATTTCACCCACTTTTAATCTTGCCATATCTGTTCGGTATTTATTTTCCGACAATTTACTAATATCCGAAAAATATATCATTGAATTCCGCTTACTAAATTTCAATTTTGGGAGCAAGACTTTACCCATGTAATATAAAATAAAGAGTATTACTACAATAATGCTTATGAGCAATGCCAACGTAGAAGTAATTATTTCTTGGCTTGTTTTTTGCAAAAGATACTTTATTTCTTCTGTCTGATTACCTAAAACTGCTAATAATAAACCTAAATATGCTAACATAAAGGATATTTTGGTTTCCGCAAAAGTCAACATTGAGTCTATTCGACTTAAGATTGACAGATAATATTCTCTTTTATCCATATTCCAAGTCCTGTTTTTTTGGTTTTTATATTTTCAACCTTGGCGTTATAGCATTATGTTTCTTACTTTGCTCAATAATACATCTTATTTTTTTATCCTGCAATCTTCCTCAACACTTCCCCCAACTTCTGCACTTCCTCAACTGTATTGTAATGCGCCGCCCCGACTCGCACCATGCCACCTTTATCTTCTTTACCCAATCTTTCAGAGACGTTAATGGCGTAATAACTTCCATCCCAGACGTAAATATTTTCTTCAGCTAGTTTCTCTGTAATTTTTCTTAGAAAATATCTTTAATACAATGCAATTTATATTCATAAGTGCATATGGTGGTGTTTTTTAAGCTTCTATTTGCCTGTATAATCTTTTCTTATAAGGACACAAATATTCTAGAGTGCTTAACTTCAAATTGCCCTGAAATACGCCAATGAATCAGATGCATCCAAATGCGTAATGATTGATGACATCAACCGCACCACCCGCGCCGCCAAGTCACAAGGTTTGTTTAGTATTTTGTATAACGAAAAATTCAATGACGGCGATGCAGATGCTCAATTAACAGATTGGAGTCAGTTGCGGGGAATTTTGGAAAATGGGTAGAGATACCTTTTATACACAACTCATATAAAACATTCAGCAATCTTTAATAACCGAATGGTAACTTTAGACGTATATTTATCTAAGCCAAATTGGAGACTGATATGAACAATACTATTAAAGGAATTTTGATCGTTTTTTGCGTTGGCATTTTAATGCTCGGCTCATTTGCTGGCGGATTTGTAACTGGCAACCTTGTGCCAGTGAGTTTGCCTGGCATTACAGAAAACTCAAGCCCAACAATAATCCCAACTACATCACCAGAACAACAAAATGCAACTCCAGATGAAATGCAGACACTCTTCGCCCCATTTTGGGAAGCGTGGAACTTAGTCCATGAAAATTATGTTGACCAACCCGTAGATGATGTGGCATTGATGCAAGGTGCTATCTCTGGCATGATGGATGCGCTCGGTGACCAACATTCATCTTATATGAATCCAGAAGATTATGAAACTGCCAATGCAGGTTTAGAAGGTGAATACGAAGGCATTGGCGCGTATGTGGATACAACCACTGAATATCTGACAATTACCAGCCCTATTTCAGGGTCACCTGCTGAAAAAGCAGGCTTATTACCAGGCGACCAAGTGATTGCTATTGACGGCGAAGATATGACAGGTGTAGATGCTGAAGTTGCGCGTTTGAAAGTGTTAGGACCTGCTGGCACAACAGTGGTATTGACAGTGCTACGCGAAGGCGAATCCGAACCGCTTGAATTTTCAATTGTGCGTGCAAAAATTACTATTGCCTCTTCTTCAGGCAAAATGTTAGATAATGGCATTGCCTATATTGAAATAACCACATTCGGCTCAAAAACAACGCCTGAATTATTAGCAACATTAAATGAATTAATGGCTCAAAACCCCAAAGGCATTATTTTAGATTTACGAAATAATGGCGGTGGATATTTACAAACAGCCGTAGAAGTTACATCACAATTTATTAGCGAAGGTGTTGTGCTATATGAACAATATGGTGATGGCTCACGCGATACCTACGAAGCTATGCCAAACGGACTCGCCACAGACAAAAATATTCCAATGGTTGTGTTGATTAACGAAGGCACCGCTTCTGCTTCTGAAATTGTAGCAGGTGCTTTACAAGATTATGGACGCGCAAAACTAGTTGGCACAGTTTCTTACGGCAAAGGCTCAGTTCAAAATTGGATACCACTTTCAGGTGAAAATGGCGCAGTTAGAATCACCATTGCCAAATGGTTAACACCGAAAGAAAATTGGATTCACGAAGTTGGCTTAACCCCAGATTACGCCGTGGAATTAACACAAGAAGACAGAAAAGCAGACTTAGACCCGCAACTAGATAAAGCCATAGAAGTTCTATTGGAAATGATTAATCAATAGATAAAGAGTGCGCACGCCTCAAGATGAAAAGTGTGCGCACCCACAAGATAACAAGGAGAATAAAATGTTTTTTAATCTCAACTACTTAATTTACATGATTCCCGCCTTCATCCTAATGGGGCTGACTTCATGGTATGTAAAACATGCTTACAACAAATGGAGTCGTGTGCGGGCAAGCAGTGGATTAACAGGTGCAGATGCCACACGCCGATTAATTTCCATGAATGGATTAACAGGCTTACAAATTCAAGGCGTAGCAGGGCAAATGACCGATCACTACGACCCACGCAACAACACTTTATATTTATCACAAGGTGTTGGTAATGTACCTTCAGTTGCCGCACTTGCCATCGCCGCACATGAATTAGGTCATGCGCAACAAGATGCTGAAGAATATTTCCCCATGCGCCTGCGCGGATTTTTAGTGCCAATGGTAAACATTGGTTCAAATCTCGGCTGGATTTTAATTATCGCAGGCTTACTACTTAACCTTACTGGATTAGCCTGGCTAGGAGTTTTAGTCTTTTCTGGCGGCGCAGTTTTTGCACTGGCAACTTTACCTGTCGAATTTGACGCTTCAAATCGTGCGAAAAGAATGTTAGCTAATAGCGGCATCATCCAAACTGACGAAGAAATGCGTGGCGTCAACAACGTCCTCAACGCCGCAGCATTGACTTATGTAGCAGGTTTAGTAACTGCTATTATGCAAGTTCTATATTATGCTTCGCTAGTCAGTGGTAGAAGTAGAGATTAATACCTTATCGTCCCGCAGAAAATCTGCGGGACGTTTTTTATAATGGGGAACATCATCGCAATTTTCCTGTAATGAATCCCTCTTGACAAATTAGAACAAGTGTTCTATATTAAGAGCAGTTGTTCTTTTCTTGGTATTGGCTTCAAAAAGGAGATTTCACATGAACCACAAAATCAACTTTCAATTAACATCATTCCTCAAAAATGCCTCACTCAAACGCGGTGTAATTTTAGGAGGTATTCTTTCATGTGCATTAATTGCATTTGAAATTTCAAACTTCGGTGCTACTTCATTTGCACTTAGCGATGTACTTGGCGATTTACAATTTGCAGGAATTCGCTGGGCAACCATTCTCGCCTTCGCATTTTGTGGCATAGATTTTGCAGGCATTGCGCGCATCTTCACCCCCGAGCAAGGGCGCGATGAACCCGCTGAAGTGTATTATCTCTTTGGCGCGTGGTTACTTGCCGCAGGCTTTAACGCCATTCTCACTTGGTGGGGTGTTTCGGTTGCCATCCAAAACCACAACATTCAAGGCGGCGCATTAGTTGGTCAAGCCACTATGACAAAAATCGTCCCCATCTTTGTTGCTAGCATGGTTTGGTTAATTCGTGTGTTATTGATTGGAACATTTTCCGTTGCAGGAGATAGATTATTCACAGTAGCAGATGCAAATACTCGCTATTCAACTTATCGAAATCAACCAACCTATTCAACGCCTCAGCCCAAGCCAACAGTTGTTTCTGCACCGACAAATTATCCTCGCCCCATCCCAAAACCAAGGCCCAACCCCACACCCACTTATGTCAATCGCCCTGAACCAACATATCACCCCATTGGTATGAATGCCATGAGTCGAGAAAGTCAAAACAGTAACACCCATTATGTTCGGAGGTAATCCTTGTTTATATAATCGCAAGGTTTTGTTTCCTCTCCCCCATCCAACCGCTAAGATGCTCGCAAGGGCATCTTATGCGTTTAAGTGCCTATGTCATTGCGAGCCGCGTTCTTGCTCTTCGCGGCGAAGCAATCTCCAACTTAAACATAAGATTGCTTCGGACGAAAGAGCATCGTCCTCGCAATGACATGATGCTATTCAAACTCATCTAACGTGCTTTCGCCATGAGTCAAAACATACATACCACGCGAATGTTCATCGGTATGATCATATACAAAGTCAGTAACGATATAACTTCTTGCAAAGGCAGTTTCAAACAATTCGCGTGTAAAGAATCGCCAATCTCTGGCTAATAAAAAATCTTTATTTTTTAATTCTATAAAATCGCCAGGAATTTCTGCTAGTAAGAGTCTATCGTTGAAGGGAGGCAGATGCTCAGGTGGTCGAACCAAATTGTCGGTCAGAAATTGAAGCGCATAAAAGGGGCGCAATCCGCTACGGGCAACATGTTTCAGTTTCAAAGTTGGGCGTGGGTTCTTGCTAAGTCTTCTTGTCACGCGTTGTGTATTAATCCACCAATCCACTTGAAATCTATCAGATGGCAAACCTGCATTTAATCCATCGCGCATTTCACCATATTCAGATTGGCGATAAGTTGTGCAAACCGCGCCGAGTTTTGCAATGTTGAGATAAGCATTGCGACTCAACAATGGGTCATACGTCCATGTGATATGGTCGAGTCCTTGATGCCGAACCATTTGCCATTGTGCTCGTTTGAGTGCAAAGCCAATGCCGCTATCTCGATAATTTGGGTGAATGCCCATCATGTGTGAACAATGTTTGGCGCGTACATCATTGGTTAATTTTTCTAGCCCTACGAAGCCGAATACGAAACCAATAATTTTTTCATCATCGAATGCGCCTAATACTAAGCCTCCATTATGCACAGCTGTAATTAACATGTGCATTGGCACAACATCTGTTTCGGAGCCTTGCCACACTTCACGTTGTAAGTCTTCGATAAGGCGCAAATCTTCTGGTGTATCAAGTAAGCGGATGTTGTAATTATGCTGTGTCATAAATTTTATTTTGTTCGTGCAGATGAGACTCTTTCGCTAACAAAAGACCATAAGCGTTGATACCAACGTTTTTTAATTAAATAATCTAAACGATAGGTAAAGCGGGCAGGCATAAGCCCAAAGTAACGTGACATTGAATCGACAGCTGTAGTGCGATTGACAGCGAAATAATCTAAGAAAAAAGTAGAAAGGGGGAATTTTGGTAAAACACCTTCCAGAAAAATAGTTAACCATCGTAAGAAAAGTGGTGGAATGGGTAGTAAATATCTTTTTCTGTTAGTTACTTCCATTATTGTTTCGATAATTTGTTGCAAAGTAAAAAGTTCGTTGCCACCAATTTCATATACTTTATTTATGGTTTCTTCATTTTGAATTGCCCATAGCATACAGGTAACTAAATCTTCGACCCAGACAGGTTGTACAACCGTGCGCTTGCCTGATGGAATTGGGAAAACGCCAATTGAGGAGCGAATTAAGTTTGATAAGTTATTTGTGAAGTGATCTTCGGTTCCATACACTAATGAAGTGCGAATAATTGTATATGGAACTTTTCCATTACGAATACTTTCTTCAGCAATGCCTTTGGCTTTGAAAGCTGGGTAGCCCGATGCTCTAGCGGCACCTAAATGGCTCAAATACACTATTCTATCTACCCCTGCATCTGCCGCCGCTTCGACAAGATTTTGCGTGCCTTGAATATCGGTGGCTTGTAAATCTCCACGTGCACCTTGGTTTTCTGCACTGGCAAAGTGAAAGATGATGCTCACATCTCGCATGGCGGCGCGTAAACCGCGCGTATCTGCAAGTGATACTACTGCCACTTCAACAGGCACTCCTTTTGGCAAACGCGGCGTGCGTGGCGAAGGGCGAATCAATGCCCGCAGCGGATATCCATTAGCAGAAAGTTGACGAATGAATGCACGACCGATAAACCCAGTGGCGCCTGTGACGAGAATCATATTGAAGATTATAACAAGTATCAAGTAAGCAGGTATACAAGTACACAGGTAAATAAGTACTTAAAACAAAAACACGGATTTGCTTTCCGTGTTTACTTCTTTACTTGATACTAAACCTGTGGGCGCTAAGGGACTCGAACCCCTGACCTTCTCGGTGTAAACGAGACGCTCTAACCAACTGAGCTAAGCGCCCAAGGGATTTGCATTATAGCACGATTCGATAAATGAGCAAAAAGTTTTGTACCCTCTATTGGCGGTGAGTTAGGAAAGTATTATTTCTCTTCTGGTGGTTTTACTGCTTTAAATTCTCTGAATAACAATAAATCATAAATAATTTTCAAGCCACCTGCTATAAAAAATGGCGCACTGAATAAAGCAGGGATACTGAAAAATAAACCAGTTAATATCGGTGAAAGAGAAGCACCTATCGAACGCGCGATAGCGGTCACGCCTGAGGCGGCGGATCTTTCGTCTGGAGCAACAACAGCCATCGTATAGGATTGACGCGTTGGTACATCCATTTGAGAGATGCTAAAGCGTAAAAGTAAAAGTCCAATGGCAAGTGGCAGTGTGGGCATAAGCGGAACAAGAATCAAAAGAATATTGGAAGGGATGTGAGTAAAAACCATCGTGTTAATCAAACCGATTTTTTCGGCGAGTTTCACTGCTGATAAAGCAGAGATGCCCGCTAAAATATTTGCACCAAAAAATATACTGCCGAGAATGCCTGCATCCACGCCGAATTTTATATAAAACCAATATGCCATCATACTTTGAACAATTAAGCCACCAGCGAAAGCATCTAAAGCGAACAAAGCACTTAATTTGAAAACCACTTTTTTAGATTGATGTAAACCCAACACTTTTTTTATTTGCGTTGATTCTTTTTTTGTTTCAATCACTGGAGAGAGAAATAGAAATAAAATAGCAAGTATTAATCCACCGATTGCATAACCAATTAACAAAACGCGATAGGAAGTGAAGGAAGTCCATCCGCTAAGTTGCAAACTTTGCACAAGCCAACCACCTGCTAATGAACCCAATGCAGTAGAAAAAGAACCTGCTACGTTATACCAAGCAAACAGGTTTGTACGTTTTTCATTTGAGACCAGTTGCGTTAAACCTGCTTGTTCAACTGAAAGAAATGGACCAATTTCATTTCCACTGGGGCTGATGACTCCGATAATGGCGGCGATGATTAAGATGATGAGATTATTTGTTAGCAGAAAAATAATCCCTGCGCTTAACATCAACAAGGCGCCGAGTATTAAAGTTTTTTTACGTCCAAATGAATCGGCATGAGTGGTGAGCCATAACGAAATAACTGCATCACCTGCTAAGGTAAATGTAAATAATAAACCTGCTTGTGATTCAGTTAACCCTGCTTCTGCTAAATACAAAACAAGAATGACCGAAAGAAAGCCATAGCAGAATAATCGGATAATGCGGGTTGTGAAAAGTAGAAAAATATCTTTTGTATTCATCATTAATGATTTTAAATTAATCGTTTCAAAATCTCTAGCGTTTCACTTTTTCCACCTACGCCATTTTCACCGCCAGGTCCCACACACGAAGGGCAACCGTCCTCACATTCACATTGCCTTACTAATTCATAAGCATGTGAAATTAATTCATCATGTATCTCAAAAAGTTTTTGGCTAAAGCCAATGCCCGCAGGAATCAAATCATATAAAACAACACAAGGTTGACCATTGATTGCGCCAGCAGGGTCTATGTGAACGCCCAAATCGCGTTGGTCACACATCAAAAATAATGGCGCGAGATTTCCCAACACAAACCCCAACCCTGCCAGCCCACTTCGCATGCGCACATTTTGTTCCACTTTATGATGACAATTTGAACAAAGCGTTGTTAAATTTTCTAAGCGATTCGCTTCATCTTTGGATGTAAATGCGCGAAACGGAATTTTATGATGCACATCATGCTGATGATTTAATTCTTTCGCGCCGCATACCTGACATTGAAATTGGTCACGCTTTCTGGCGGCTTCTCTTATCGTCTGCCAATTGGGTCCGTAGTCGTTTGGGTCATTTGTCCATGCACCTGATTCTCTTAATTGATTCACAAGTTCTTCTGAAAGTGTTAACCAATATCCAGTTGTTTGTAATTCGGATGGTGGTAAATCTAACGCTTCTTGACCTAGATTTTCATTTGTAAACCATCTTAACTTTTTAAATCCCACAACTTGCGTGGTGACTTGAATTTCGCCATAGCCTTTATCACCGCCGAGGACGGCGGTTTGAGCGGATTGATTCAATATTTCAATTTCAGAATTTTGTTGGGCTTCGGTGTAGTAATCCAAACCAACAGGCACAAGTTGAGCATTATGATTTTCAAGATTCAATTCTTGTACAAAATATTGTTGGGCTTCGTGCATATAAATAGCACCAGGATGAATCATCCAGAGAGCAGATTCACCATCCACAGTTCCAATGGTGATAGGTCTGCCATCTGAATCAGTTGCAGTGAGTACAAAACTTTGTGGTGATGCAGAACGCAAAGAAATATTGGCGGCGGGGTATTGGTCTTTCATCCAGTAATACTTTTCATTAGAATAATGCGCTTCTTGATTAGAAAGTAGAAAGTGGAGATATTCTTCAATCAATTCCCAAGATAATGAGCCAAAAGATTCTTGTGTTTGAAAAGGCAATTCAAAAATTGCACAACGAAGATGTTCTAACAAAATTAATAAATGATTTGGATTCAGCAAGGCTTGTTCAGGTGAACGCCCAAAAAAATATTCGGGATGATGTGCAAGGAATTGGTCAAGTGGGTTGGGTGAGGCAACCAAAATTGAAACAGCTGGGTCATCCCCACGACCTGCTCTACCTGATTGTTGTCTCGCGCTGGCAATCGTACCTGGATAGCCAACTAAAATTGCTGCACCGAGTCCACCGATGTCAATGCCGAGTTCAAGTGCAGTAGTTGCTACGACTGTTTTGACACTGCCATCTCTTAAGCCTTGTTCGATTTCACGGCGTTGTTGAGGAAGATAGCCACTTCGATAACCTCTAATGCGTGATGCGTAATTCGTAAGTAGAGATTGGAGATTGGTGAGTATGATTTCAACAGTTCTTCTTGTTCTGGCAAAAACAACCGATTGGATATTGTGATTAAGCAAATGAGTCGTTAATCTGACACTTTCAAGCAAACTGCTTTTTCGTAATCCTAAACTTGCATCGGTAACAGGTGGATTGTAAATAATGAAATGACGTTCACCTTTGGATGAGCCATCATTATCAATCAATTCAACAGGTTCTTCGATTAATTTTTCTGCTAATTCTTTGGGATTGCCAATCGTGGCAGATGCCAAAATAAATTGTGGATTTGCCCCATAAAATTTTGCCACACGTTTGAGTCTGCGAATCACATTGGCGACGTGTGAACCGAAAACGCCACGATACGTATGGGCTTCGTCAATGACGATGAATTTTAGATTTGTAAAAAATTCATTCCAGTTAGCATGATGAGGCAAGATACCAGTATGCAACATATCTGGATTGGATAAAACGATGTTGGCAGTTTTACGAATTGTAGAGCGTTGAGATTGAGGCGTATCACCATCATAAATGGAAGTATTCAGTGACCAGTGTTCAGTCATCAGTGGTTGTAGAACTGATAACAGATTACTGATGACTGATAACTGATCTTGTGCAAGTGCTTTGGTGGGGAATAAATATAAAGCGCGTGATTCAGGTTGCTCAATAATTTTTGTTAAAACAGGTAAGTTATATGCTAAAGTTTTTCCGCTAGCAGTGCTGGTAGAAAGGATAATATTTTTATTTTGACGAGCATGAGTCCATGCAGAATGTTGATGAATGTAAAGCGAATCAATTCCCAGTGAAGATAAGGCTGTTCGGAGCGAATCAGGTAACAGGTCAGGTAATGGAAGCGTTTGTGATGGGCGTGCTGGCGTTATCCGCCAAGCACTAATGTTGGGATGCGTATCTGAATCTTGTTTCCAAAAATTTAATAAATCTGAAATCATGAATTAGTGTGTAAAGTACGAAATGCCCATGCCCCAACAGCAAGTGGAAACCAAAATGTAACGGCGCGATAAATTAATGTGATGACCACTGCTTGACTCCAATTAACGTTGAGTGAAGTTAATGCAATGGGCATGATGCCTTCGACGATGCCAATGCCCGATGGTGTGGGCGAAACAATTAAGAAAAGATATGCCAATGAAAAACCTGCAATGATAGTGCCTGCTGAAAATGGAACTTCAAACGCTAGGAATGAGCAAATTAAAATAAGCATTAACAAAAGTTTATCTAGCATACCCCATAGAATAGGGCGCGCAAGGCTTGAAGGTTTTTCGGTTAAGCCTGCAAACCCGTCGGCGATTTCGTGGGCAAATTCGTGTGCGCGAGTTTCGCTGAGGAAGTTAGGTTTACCGAAAAAGTTTGTAATTTTATTAAGGCTTTGGGCAAGCTTTGCTAAGATGTTGCCTAATTTTTCGGCGGAGCGGTAGCAAGATATAAAAGTGAGGCATAACCAATGGCAATGGCAAATAGGATGAGCGAGGCTGTAATTTCGGCAGTGTTTAAGTCGTTACGGCGAAATAAAACAAATAAGCCAATGGAAAGAATGATAATAAATGAAGCTTGATCTAATAACAAAAATAATGCGGCGGCAACAGTCGCCTTGCCTGTGGGGTGTCCGCGGCGTTTGGCTTCACTAGCAAATAGGGCTACACCGCCTGCACCACCCGTTGGAGCAACAATATTGATGAATGTGGCGGCAGCAGCAATGCGAGTTAAGCTCAAGACATTATCATGAATGCCCAGTAAACGAAAAATAGATTGGTACATTCTACCTGTGGTAATAAACCAAACAGATTGAATTAAGATGGCTACTACAAAGTAAGTTAGATGCGCTTTTTGGAGGGTAAGCAGGATTGTTTCTAATTCACTAAAACTTAATGCAATCAAGATAGCGGTTAATGCCAAGATAACAGTAAGGAAAAATTTTTTTCATGCGGTCTTGTTTCTAGTTTTTGGTTATATAAAACTTTATGGGTTTACAATCGGTAATTGTTCTATAGGAATAGAGACTTGTACTACAGAAGCAATAACCCAAGCTGTTTGACCTGTTTGATTGGGAATTTCAACTTTAATCCACTGACTATCTGCGCTTCTACCGAGAGCAATAGCTGTGGCTTGTGCTGGCATAGCCGCAAAAACAGGGGCGTTAAAATCGGGCGCCGTCCATAAATTGATTTCGTCTGGTCCTGGGTTAGTTAATGTAATAACTGGAGAGCTGGTAGGTGCAGAGGTTTCCACAACGCTGGCTGCAGTTGGTACTTGTAAAGTAATACCAAGCAAGCGAGCCATTTCAGTATCATATTCCCTGCGGATGGCACGCGCTTGTGAAATGCCATTGCTCACAAGGGAGTGGTCTGCATTACTCATAAAAACCAGCAATGTTTGCACAACAGTTTCCATGTGTTTGAGTTGCAATTTCTTTAGTGGCATTAAACAATCAGGCACGGGTTGATCTTCTGCATCACGTAACACACGTTGCAATTCAGGGATCACGACCACCAATTGATCTTGCTTTGTATTAGATGCCAACGTTGAATAATCGTCAAATTCACGCATGAGTTTGTTAATTTTAGCAACTTCATCTACTAAAGCTGGAGCAACACACAAATCCGCTGTAGGAGTGATATCAACAATTGGAGTGGTTGGGGCAACTGTAGCAGTAACAGATTCTTTTGGCTTACCGCAAGCCGAAAGAAAAAGGAGTGCACATAAAATAAATGTAAATTTAAGTGTAAATTTCATAAAAGCCTCAAAGGGATACAAGATGTTAGAATTGTAACAAAACATTTCGCTAGTTTTCATCTTACTTGGAAAAGGTTAATTTAATGGAGTTAAATATCCTGTTATTCGTTATAGTGGGATTTATAGCACAAATGATAGATGGCGCCTTAGGTATGGCTTATGGTGTCAGTTCAAATACATTTTTATTAAGTTTAGGCATTCCACCTGCGGCGGCATCTGCTAGCGTACACATGGCAGAAGTAGTGACGACGGGCATTTCTGGTTTTTCACATTGGAAATTAGGCAACGTAGATTGGAAACTTGTACGACGCTTACTTGTCCCCGGTGTAATTGGTGGCATCACAGGTGCATATTTTCTAACTTCCATTGACGGAAATATCATCAAACCTTACATTGCCATTTATCTTCTAATTATGGGTGCTGTAATTATTTATAAAGCCTTCACTATGATTCCACGCAAAAAACCTGATGAATACCACGGACCCAACGTAAGTATTTTAGGGTTATTCGGCGGATTTTGTGATGCAGTCGGCGGCGGCGGTTGGGGACCTGTGGTTACATCTACCTTAGTAGCACGCGGAAAACATCCCCTACGCACCATCGGCTCAGTCAACTTCACCGAATTTTTCGTGGCGCTAGGTCAATCTGTTTTATTTATTCTTGCCCTACACTTTGGAGAATATTGGCAAATCATCATCGGTTTGTTAATTGGCGGAGCCATTGCCGCACCGATCGCCGCTAGGCTTGCTCAAAAGTTGCCAGCTAAAACTTTAATGATTATCGTCGGTATTGTAATTATTTTATTGAGCATCAGAACAATTTTTTTGACGATTCAAGGTACTTAAATTTTATTAGGTTTCTAGTAATATTGTTTTATATTTAATTCAAATATCACATCACATCTGCAAGGGTTGTTTTTTCTAACTTGTTAGAAATGTGATCGCGAATGTCTTTGAATACTTTGGTTAAGCGTTTTTCTTTTTCAATAGGCGTTGATTCATAAAAAATTCTCACTGACAGATTCTGTGGGGGCAAGAGCGCCATCGAAGAGACGGATCACTTCGGCTAATGCAATTTGATTCGGTTTCTTCGCAAGTTGGTACCCGCCTTTTTGACCTTTTGTACTTCTCAAGAAGTGAGCACGTTTTAATGCTAGCATCAATTGTTCTAAGAATTTGGGTGGAATTTTTTGGGCTGTGGCGATCGTATCAATGGAAATATAGCCTTCGCCTTCATGGCGGGCGAGATAGATTAATGCGAGAAGTCCATATTCACTGCGGGTGGTTAGTTTCATTTCTGATTTATCCTATTGGATGTATATTCTAACTCAGATTAAATGGGCTGATATATTTGCCCTTGACATAATTCAGTCGCTGAATTATGATTTTACCAAATAATACCTATTGACTTACTAGGAATTAAAGAACAGAAGAATAAGCGCTTATTTTTTTATCTTCAAAACCTACTAATTTGATAGGATTTATATAATAAAAACTAAGGAGTAAACATGGAAATATCAATTCTTGTGTATGTGCTTGTAGGATTCATTGCCCAAATGATTGATGGTGCTTTGGGCATGGCTTATGGAGTAAGTTCAAATACGTTTTTGTTAAGTTTAGGGATTCCCCCAGCCGCCGCTTCGGCTAGTGTGCACATGGCTGAAGTAGTAACTACTGGCATTTCAGGTGCATCTCACTGGAAACTTGGCAACGTGAATTGGAAATTAGTTCGCCGTTTATTAATCCCTGGTGTGATTGGTGGTATCACAGGTGCTTATCTCTTGACTTCTATTGATGGCAACATCCTCAAACCTTACATTGCGGCTTACTTACTTATTATGGGCGCTGTGATTGTTTATAAAGCTTTTCGCTTAAATTCAAATCATAATGTAGATGAAAGTTATAGCCCGCGAATTAGTTTGCTTGGCTTACTTGGCGGATTTTGCGATGCCATTGGTGGTGGTGGTTGGGGACCTGTCGTTACATCTACTTTGGTTGCACGTGGTAAAAACCCGCGCGTGACGATTGGCTCAGTAAACTTCTCTGAATTTTTTATCACATTTGCACAATCTGTTTTGTTTGTGATTACTTTAAGTTTTGGTGAATATTGGCAAATTATTTTAGGTTTGTTAATTGGTGGCGCAATTGCTGCACCTATCGCGGCCAGGCTTTCTCAAAAACTTCCTATGAAAACCTTAATGATTTTCGTGGGAATCTTAATTATCGTTTTGAGCATTCGCACCATTTATCTGGCATTGACATAATTTTTCGTTGTAGGGGTGACCCATTCAACTCAATTAAACGGTTCAATAAGGTAATCTGTAAATTATTTTATAACCAAAGTTATGCAATAACGGGTCGCGCTTGCATTGGGAGAAAATCGTCTCGCAATGCAGGGCGACCCGCCTTCGTTTTACAAGAAACATAAATGTCACAGTACATATTTAGCCCCTACAAAATTTATGAATTGTTAATCACCTTGGTTTATAATCTCACTGATGAAATATTTACGAGTTTTGTTATTAAGTCTCACTATCTGTGCTTTCTTTTCTCACACACAAGCACAGACGAATGATCCTGTTGCCGTTGTCTTAACTGCTGATGGACCCATCATGCCGCCCATGTTGGAATATATCAAACGTGGTATTGAACGAGCAGAACGTGAAAATGCAAAAGTCCTTATTATTCAATTAAATACACCAGGTGGAGCAATAGATACAACCTTAGATATCATCACTGCGATTCGAGAGAGTGAAGTGCCTGTTGTAGTTTATGTTTCACCAAGAAATGCTATTGCAGGCAGTGCAGGAGCAATGATTACGGCTGTTGGTCATGCTTCTGCTATGGCACCTGAAACATCTATTGGGGCGGCGAGTCCTATAAGTAGTTCGGGAGAAAATTTAACTTCCACCTTAGAGACCAAACAAAAAGAAATTACCAAAGCCGCTATTCGTCCGTATGTGACGCCACGCGGAGAAGAAGCCTTAGCATTAGCAGAATCTATGATTGATGATGCTATTGCCGTCACTGCTGATGAAGCGTTAGAAGCAAACTTAATTGATTTTGTCGCCGATGATTTAGAAGATTTATTACAAGCACTCAATGGTTTTACAGTGCAAATGCCTGATGGCGCACACACACTCAATACAGAAGATATTGAAATACAAGAACTCGATATGAGTTTTATCGAAGCATTTTTATTATTACTAACAAACCCAAACATTGCTTTTCTTTTATTAGCCATTGGTGTGCAAGCCATCTTAATTGAAATCTCGTCACCTGGTGGTTGGGTAGCAGGTTTTATCGGCGCAGTGTGTTTAACATTAGCAACGTATGGCATGGGTGTGTTGCCCATCAATTGGTTTGGCATTATTTTCTTAATCATCGCATTTGTTTTATTTATTTTAGATATCAAAGCCGCCACGCATGGTGCGCTCACATCTGCTGGCGTGGCATCATTTATCATCGGTGCTTTGGTTTTATTTAATTCACCAGGCACGCCAGAATTTCAACGCGTCTCTGTTCCGCTGGTAGTTGGCACTGGCATTTTCATCGGCTTACTTTTTTTCGCAGTATTAGTTTTTGCATTACGCGCATTGAAGGGCGCCATCCAAACTGGAAGCGAAAGTTTAGTTGGGAAAACAGGAACAGCCATAATGTCAATTAAAGAAGCGGGACAAGTTCAAGTTGAGTCAGAGTTATGGAGCGCAGAAAAATCTAAAGATTCAGAATCAATCAGTAAGGGCGATTTAATTGAAGTCGTCGAAGTTCGTGGATTGAGATTGATAGTTAAGAAAAAATAAATTTGATGTCATTGCGAGGAGCGCATTTGTTCTTTGCGACGAAGCAATCTCAAACTTAATTTTGAGATTGCTTCGCAACAAACGCTCGCAATGACATGACGAATCAAAAAAGGACCTTATGCCTGTTACCCCAACCCGAGACCGAATCATCCCTGCAAGCGATGTGCGCCCATTACGCCGCCCTGAGTGGATTAAGGTGCGTGCGCCCGCTGGTGAAAATTATGAACGTATTCAAAATTTGATGCGCTCAAAATCTTTGCATACAGTTTGTGAAGAAGCCATGTGCCCCAATTTAGGTGAATGTTGGGGAAGTGGCACGGCAACATTTTTAATGCTTGGTGATGTGTGTACGCGCACTTGTGCATTTTGTGACATCAAACATGGCAAGCCTGCACTTATGGATTGGGGCGAAGCAGAACGTGTGGCACAAGCAGTTAAGTCTATGAATTTGAATCATGCTGTGATTACATCGGTCAATCGTGATGAACGCCGTGATGGTGGTGCGCCAATTTTTGCAATGGTGATTCGCAGAATTAGAGAGTTACAACATGGTTGTTCGGTTGAAGTTTTGATTCCAGATTTCAAAGGCAGTATTGAAGCATTAAAAATTGTGATGGATGCTCGCCCTGAAATTTTGAATCATAATGTTGAAACTGTGCCACGTTTATTCAAAACCGTGCAACCACAAGATAATTATGATTGGGCGGCAAAGACATTATCGAACGCCAAAAAACTTGACCCCGAAGTTTTAACAAAATCGGGCATTATGCTTGGTTTAGGTGAAACGATGGATGAAGTGAAAGCCGTGATGCGTGATCAACGCAGTTGGGGCGTGGATATTTTGACGATTGGTCAATACTTGCAACCGAGTAAAAAACACATGCCCATTGACCGTTATTACACGATGGAAGAATTTGCTGAATTACGCGATTACGGCAAAGAAATTGGATTCCAATGGGTTGAGTCAAATCCGCTGGTGAGGTCTTCGTATCACGCGGCGGAACAAGTCCGCGCCTTGAGTGTGGTGCATAGAAAGTTGTATGGAGAGCAGGTTGGGAATTAGTGAATGGTGAATAGGGAATAGTAATCAGTGAACAGTGATCAGTTGATTGTAAAAGCGAGCAGTAAATTTCTCAAAAAGTTAAGCATAATTTTCTTGACTATATTGTTAATTGTTTTGGTCGCATGTGGAGACTCTGTAGAAAATACTCCAAAAGAAGACCTTAAACCGATTACTCTAACTTTTACGAAAACATCAAGGCCAACTTACACTTTTATTCCTTCGAGAACGCCTGTGCCATCAGATACGCCAACTCCGACAATGACAATAAATCCTATATATATGCCTTGGTTGTCTACAGCAATTGTAGTTGAAGGAACACAAAAAGTGGAGATAAGACAAACAAGGGAAGCATTAGAAAAAGAAATTTCTCAGTTTATTATTGAATGTGATGGAGTAACACAAAATGCACAGTATGGCTCATTATCTCCAAATAAAGGATGGATTTCTACAAGTTGTGGAAGACATGATTTGCTTGTACAAAATAAAGAGGCAACTAAAAAATGGCTGCTAGAATTTGAAGATTTCCTTCATCCAAACTTACAATCACCAGGAATGCCAGGTAGTGTACATTCAGTGTTTTGGGATGAAGATAATTCATATCTTTATTTTTCAACAGGGATTGGATGGTCTGGGGGAGGAACTGAGTGCTTCTCTTGGGATGTAAGAACTGGGCTTTATCGCCTTAATCTAAAAAACGGTACTTGGGTAACACTTGTCAATCCATCAGAATATTTTCCTGGAGACCACATTGCGGTATCTCCAACAGGTAGGAGATATGTTTCAGATATAAATGGAATTTTGATTACAGATACTTACACAGGAGAGGTAACACAAATAAATGCAACAGGTATCATGGCATTTAGGTGGTCACCTGATGGTACAAAATTAGCCTATTCAACATCAAATTGTAATGAGGAAGGTTTTGTAATAGATTCATCTGTTAGTGTTTGGGACGCTATAACAAATGAAATACGAATAATTTTTGCTACTGAATCTGAAGTATTAACCCCGATTCAATGGGACAATAATTCAGTATTGAGATTCGAAAGTGAAAAATATAAAGACCTTAATACTATATATACATTATACGTTTTCGATATAATAAAAGATGAAGTTTTATTTATTGGACCAAGTTCACTGTTGCCTTAGATTGACTTTGCAGCAGCAATTAAATCGATATAAATTTTAAAAATCGCTTCAACCCCTTAGCAACTAGTAAATTTTATATTTTAGTTAACCATATTTTTACATCCCCTTAGCATTTCATTGTTGAAATTGCATTAAGATTAGGTTTCAAATCATCATCTAGGCTATTTTTTAAGAAAAACCTACTTGTTAACATGCCTAACATGCGGTATCATTTCATTGTCGTTGTTCGAATTTCAAATTATGTAAAGAGGAGAAAAAATGAATAAACGTTCTATGTTCGTTTTGTTGAGTCTCGTTGTGGCATCCGCAATGATTCTCAGCGCCTGTGGCACCCCCGCTCCAACAGAGGCTCCTGCCACCGAAGCACCAACCGAAGTTATGACCGAGGCTCCAACAGAAGCACCTACAGAAGCACCATCTAATATTGGTACACCAGAACACCCAATCAAAGTATTGTTTGTTCCTTCCGTAGATGCCAACGTCATCGTCACTGGTGGTGAAGTAATGGCTGCCGCCTTGAACGAAGCCACTGGCTTAACCTTTGAAGTGGTTGTGCCAACTTCTTATGCCGCCACCATTGAAGAAATGTGTGCATCCCCAACAGACACAATTGCTTTCATCCCTGCTTTTGGTTACGTTCTCGCCAATGATTTATGTGGTGTAGATGTTTCCTTCAAAGCCGTACGCCGTGGTTGGGGTGTTTATTGGACAATGATTGTTGTCAATCGTGATAGCGACATTGACTCCATTGAAGACCTTGCTGGCTTAAAATGGGCATATGCTGATACAGGCTCTACCTCTGGATACCTTGTTCCAAAAGTAATGTTTGAAGAAGCAGGTGTAGTGCCAGGTGAAGAATTTGAAGCAGGCGGTCATCCACAAGCAGTGCGTGCTGTATATACCGGTGAAGCAGATTTCGCCACTGCATTCTATAGCCCATACGCTGCTCCAGAAGGCGGCACAAAATGGGAAATTGGAATGGATCCAGAAGTTCCAGTTGATGTAAACTCTTGTGCTTTGAACGAAGATAAAAGCAAATTGCTGTGCGAAGGCTATCGCGTATTAGATGCTCGTGCAAACATCCGCGAGGAATACCCTGATGTAGTCTCAAAAGTTCGCATTTTAATGCTTTCACCAGAAATTCCAAACGACACCATGTCCTTTGGACCTGAATTCCCAGCTGACTTACGCGCAAAAATTGAAGAAGCCGTAGCCGCTTTTGCTGAAACAGAAGCATGGGGCACATCACTCGGTAGCGAAGATTTCTACGGTTGGTCTGGTTTGCAAGCCGCAGAAGACGCCGAATATGATTTCATTCGTTTAATGGTTGCCTCCGCAGGCATGACGATTGAATCACTCGACAACTAATTTCATTTTATAAAGATTCGGGCAGGGAAAACTCTCTGCCCGATTTTTTTTAATAAAATACATTTATAATTAGAGCAACAATAAAAAACTATATTTTTGTAAAGATTGCGAGAAATCATGCTCCAAGTAAAAAACCTGACAAAGATTTATGATGGTGGATTCAAAGCACTTGACAACATCTCTTTCGAAGTACCCAAAGGGCAATTCTTAGCAGTTATTGGGTTAAGTGGCTCAGGAAAATCTACCTTGTTACGTTGCATCAATCGCTTAATAGACCCCACCGCCGGGGAAATTTTTTGGGATGGAGATAACGTCACCGCCGCTACACCTGAAGAATTACGCCGCATCAGACGTAAAATCGGCATGGTCTTTCAACACTTCAACTTGGTACACCGCTCCAAAGTTTTGACAAACGTACTCGCCGGTAGGCTTGGATATGTAAACCCTGCTTGGAGTTTAATCAATCGTTTTCCAAAAGAAGACACAGAAAAAGCATTAAAACAACTCGAACGTGTCGGCATTGCCGATAAAGCCTACCACCGAGCCGATGAGTTAAGTGGCGGTCAGCAACAACGTGTAGGTATTGCCCGTGCTCTCATGCAAGACCCTAACATGATTCTGGCTGACGAACCCGTTGCGAGTTTAGACCCTGTACTTGCACACAGCATTATGAAGCACCTGGAAGAAATAAATAAAAATGATGGTGTAACCGTTTTATGCAGCTTGCACTTTTTAGACCTAGTACATAAATATGCCGACCGTGTGGTTGCATTAAATCAAGGCAAAATCGTATTTGAGGGATTGCCTAATGAAATTGATGACCAAAAATTCAAAGACATTTATGGGCGTGATGCAGAAAGAGTGGGATAAATGAAAGATAATAAAAAATCATCTTTACTTCGTTCACTAAGTATTGGACTAGCAGTATTAGCAGTATTCGTTATATATGCTTATGGATTTGAAGTAACTAAAGTGAATTTAGAAGAACTTCGTAGCGAGCAAAGACAAACCAGCCTTGTGCGAGTAACGCGCGCTTTATCTCAACCTGATTTTTTTGAGTACGAACAAGAATCGCAAATTGTAAATGCTATGGTATATGTCACTTGCCCAGCAGATGGCTCAATACCACAAGTTGAAACGCCAGAGACAACAGAACCCTACATTACTGTATCCCCTGTATGTGCAAAAGCAGGTGAAATTGTAATAGTAGAAGGCTATAATTTTGCACCAAATGCTAAAGGACCTGTACGCTTTGTACCAGGTAGTGATCCAACAAATCTAGTAGAACTTGGTAATGATGTTGGGCAAACAAATGCCGAGGGGTATTTCAAGGTTGAGGTAAAGCTACCAAACCGCCCTAGTGATGAAGCGCAATTCATTCGTGCAACAATACGAAAAAATGTTGGGGCTCCAAAATTCACCCAAACAGCAAAAGATACTTGGAACAAAATTATCGAAACAGTTTTCTTAGCTTTATTAGCCACAACACTTGGAACAATCTTAGCAATTCCATTAAGCTTTATGGCGGCTCGTAACTTGATGAAGCCTGTGCGTAGCCCTTTGGCTAGTATTTCACTTTCAACATTGGGTTGGCCGCTTGGCTTTGCAATGGGGGTTTATTTAGTGAAATGGGTTTCAAATTTTGCAACACCTTACACAACAAATATTGTAATTAATCTACTAAGTGTAGTGTTAATTCCTATTATTCTTTCGTATGTAGTTCGTTGGGCATTACCACAAGATAATCTAAGCTCAACAACGCTTCAAGTACGCTTGATTCGCTTGGCAGTGTTATTGATTGGCGTGCTAATTGGATTCTTTGGGTTGTATCAACTTTCTGGTTTGATTATGAATTTAGGCAGTGGCATGGCTAAAACATTAGGAAGCCTCGCATTTTTAGGGCGGTTCTTTATTCAACTTGGCGACATTTTGAAAGTGAGCATTCCTGTAATTGCCGCGTTAGCTGCTGGTGGCGTGTTGAGTAACTTGTTAGGAAAGATTGGACAACGAGCTAGTGAAAAATTAAATATTAGTACTGTCCGAATTTTGAATTTGGTTTCAGCAGCATTAGCAGGCGCAGTGATATTTGGCTTGCTAGGTTGGCTTGTAGAATGGCTATATCAACTAGGTAGACCTGAACTAACTTTTTGGACTCCTGTTATAGTCGGTGCTGTAGCAGGCTTGTTACTTGCTCTTTTTACCAAGCCCAAAGATACTCTACCAATTGGCTTGGTAATTTACACCATCACCCGCACAATTCTTAACACACTTCGTTCTGTAGAAGCCTTGGTTATGGCAATTGTGTTTGTGATTGCAGTGGGCATTGGTCCATTTGCAGGCGTGATGGCTCTTGGGTTACATACTATCGTTAGCTTGGCAAAATTATATTCAGAACAAGTTGAAAGCATTATGGCTGGTCCGTTAGAAGCCATCACTGCCACTGGCGCAAACAGATTACAAACCATTATTTATGCCGTAGTGCCACAAATTATTCCACCTTACATTTCTTATACCATGTATCGCTGGGATATTAACGTGCGTATGTCCACAATTATTGGTTTTGTAGGTGGTGGCGGGATTGGCTTCCTACTGCAACAGAATATTAACTTATTGAATTACCGCGCCGCCAGCGCGCAGATGATTGCCATTGCTGTAGTCGTTTCGTTGATGGATTATCTAAGTTCTGTGATGAGAGAAAAGGTCGTGTAGGTTCGTAATTGACAAAATAAAAAGACAGTCGCTTGTTATAGTGACTGTCTTTTTTTTATTTACAGCTTTTCGTTTTGAGCCTGTACCTTATATTTTTTCAAAGCGTTCCAACCTACTAACACTTTTTCTTTCTCATCCCATAAGCGGAAGTAAAGTGACTTCAAACTATCTCTGAAAGTTAAAGGTTCAATTTGAAACATGGGATTTTCATTATGACATTCTTCTAATTTGTAATTTGGAATTTTAGGACTCAAATGATGAATGTGATGAAAACCAATATTGCCAGTAAACCATTGTAAAACTTTAGGAAGTTTATAAAACGAACTGCCATCCATGCCTGCTTTGAAGAATTCCCAATTTTCGTGGCGTTCCCAATAGGTTGGTTCAAAGTTATGTTGCACATAAAATAACCACATGCCTGCTCCACAAGCCAATAACAAAATCGGAACTTCAACTAAAAGATAAGCCTGCCAGCCAATGTGATAAATCACCCAACCCATAAATGCGGCAATAGCAATGTTGGTCCATATCACACTATTTTTTTCGCGTTTGCCTGCTACATCTTTTTCCCAAAAGCGATGCGTAAAAACAAACACAATCAACGCGCCGATTGTAAAAAGAATCAATGGGTTACGCATAACGCGATAACCAAATTTTTTATACCATGGCGCAGCAAGATATTCATCTACCGTCATCGTATAAACATCACCAATGCCACGTCTATCTAAATCACCAGCGGTGGCGTGGTGCATAGCATGTGAATGTTTCCAATGAAAGTAAGGCGTCCAAACTGCCACACCCAATAACAAACCCAAACGGTCATTTGCCAACTTGCTCTTAAAGAAAGAACCGTGACAACAATCATGGAAGATGATGAACATACGTACCATGAATCCAGCCGTTGGAATCGTCAGCAAAAGAGTCAAGAGATAATGAATCTCTAAACTGCGATATGCCAAATACCATAAAACATAAAACGGGATGACCGAATTAAAAACTTGCCATAAACTGCGCCATGTTTCTGGATAAGAATATTTTGAGACGATGCTCTGCCATTTTATTTTTCCAATGCTCATTTTTATTTCTCCTTTTATAAAAAACATTGTCACGCCTCAAGCGTGACCTACATTTATTTTTGCTCAATCATACTCTCATATTCTAAAAATGCGCTGACTCCGTTAATCCAATTTGCGACTCCATCAATGCGAATAGATGGATCTTCGCAACTGCTGAAAATTCCGCCTCGATACTTGTTGACAGTTGATTCTGCTATTTCAACATTGCAATCACTGTTAGGGATTTGCCGCGCCTCTACAAACGTAATGAACGTTTGAATTTCACGTTGCAAAAATTCCGCCTCAACATCAGATAAATAAAATGCTTGGGCAATAAATGCTAATGCTTCAATTTTGGTAGCAGTTGAAATGCTGGTATTGGCTGGGTTCAACGAACGCACTTGACCCTCTATAATCACTTTAGTAATCTCATTTGCATAATCAATATCTTTGTTGCTTAATGTATCTAAACGAGCAAACAATGCCAAAGCATAACTATGTTTATGATCTTCGGTGACAGGTTGCGTTAACATAAAGTCATTTACTTCATGGGCTTGGGTTAACCAAAAATCGTTTTGAGTCATTTCATATAACTGCAAAAGTGCAACTACACTTTCACCATTAAATGTTGCTACAAAATAATTTTCATCTACCCCGCCTTCAAAATGTGGGTCAAACGAATGATAAAGCCCGCCATCAGGTTTGCGCATGGAGACGATGAAATATCCCAAGTCAATGGCTGTGGATAATAAATTTTTATCTTCCAACATAAATTTACTTGTGGCTTGCCAGCGTTTGTAAATCGCATCAATGGTTGAGGTTGCACCACCTAATGAACATCCACCATTAGCATAAAAACAAGTGCCTTTGAATTTTTGTTCGTCAGTGATTAAGTTTTCAAGATAATGAGTCAATGCTAAATCTGCTGAGTTGCAATAAGTTAAGTCACCTGAAATTCTGCAAACTGTATAAAGTGAACCTGTTCCGCTCATTAACCGAATATCGGATGAAGCGTAGGCTCTATCATCATTTATAAAATTAACTTGATACGCCAATTCACCATTGGTTAATTGTTGGCGCATTAAATAATCTCCCGCCTCAAGAATTGATTCTTTCAACGGGCTATCTTGTATAGAAATAACTTCAGGCGTTCTAATTGGGAAAGATGTTGGAGCAGGTGTAGATGTAAAACTAACTATCTCTTGTGTTGGGGTGATATTTGGGTTTGCACAGGCAATAATTCCAAATGCAAAAATAAAAAGTGTTAGAAAATATCTTGAAAACAAAAAATCGTCATTGCGAGCCGCGTTTGTTGCGGCGAAGCAATCTCCAACACAGTCATAAGATTGCTTCGTCGGGCTATCGCCCTCCTCGCAATGACGAGAGAATTTCAACAGAAACTTCCTAAACATTCTTTACTTTTTCCAGCAACATCTGCAAATTGACTTGTGTTAAAGATGAGACCGTCAAATCACCACTGACATTTAATTTAGAGGTTAATCCATTTGGCACAGCCACTACAAAAATACCAGCCGCACGGGCTGCTAAAACTCCGTTAGGTGAATCTTCAAATACAATGGCTTCATTATTTTTTATGTTTAACTTTTCTAACACTTTCAAATAAATATCGGGGTGAGGTTTCGTTCTGCCTTTCCCAACATCATCTTGGCAAATAATCAAATCAAACAAATCATAAATGCCAAGTCGTTGGGCATGTGTATCTACCCAACTATGTGGAGAGCTTGAACCGATAGCAACTTTTAATCCCTGCGCTTTTGCTTCGTTAATTAAATCCATTACGCCAGGTAATATCGAACTGGCATAAATGATTTCGTCCGATTCTTTTCGATAGCGAGCTCTAGCTGAAACAGAATCAACTTTCCCCGCAGAAAGAAGCGTCAGATGGTCCGCCGCATCAAAAGTCGAAATGCCATATCCGCCCACAGTTTTTTCCCATTCATGCACGGGCAATTCAAATCCATGTTCATTGTAAATTTTTTGCCAAACAGTTATTTCGGGTGTTTCAGTATCAAGAATCAAACCATCAAAATCAAAAATTAAAGCTTTTAACATTATTCTCCAATAAGCCACAAAGGAAAAGCTTCGTGTCTTTTATTTTTAAAATATTTTTACGGGAATCGTCTAACAAATTCTGAAATCGCATCCCAAATTTTAATATCACTTGCATCGCTTTGGATTAACCCCAACACTTTTACACATTCTGTGCGCATAGCACGATACTCACGCTGAGCGTCATGTTCAGAATTAAAAAAACGCGTGTGATCCATCCAACCATAAATGTTTAATGAAACTGAAACAAAATCTTTATTGCGCTTTAAGGTTAAGCGTGCAATGCTGGTATGTTCTTCATCGTATAACGTCACAACACCATCACTCACAGTTCCAATTGTTTTTCCAGAATTAAAAGTGGACCAATTACTCATCTATTTCCATTCTACTCATTTGCGAAGGTTGCACACCTGCATGTGATGGAATTGATTTTACTAACTTTCCATCTTTTACTAAACGCACCAAATGTTTCACCATTACCGCTTGTCGTTGCGAGGCTTTAGCACCTAAGTCTTCTAACACAGGTTCTAACCAAGTTTGATACGAACGTACATTCAAATAAATTTTTCGATTTCCATTTGAAACATTTTTAATTAACGAAATTATTTTTTCAGTTGCATTTTCTTCAGCAGGGTGAATCAATGGCGTTAACATGACACCATACATGCCTGAAGTAATATTTGCAAAACATTTTAAATCTTCATGCACAAAACCATTGACGCGATTCGGCGCAGGTTCAATTGGATGTAACAACTGTGGCACAATTTGATAATGCAGATTCTGCACCGCAGGAATATCTATAGATTGAACACGCCTCCATTCCTTACTGATAGTTGATTCTGTTTTCTGAATCTGAGTCACATCCCACAGCCTTTGCCAAGCATAGACGGAAAATCCTGCTGTTCTTAACGCGGGAAAAACATAATTGTTTTCATCAATTTCTGCGATGACGTGCAAGGCTTTCCACTCGCCTGCTTGTTTGCTGAGGTGTTCAATTAATTCAGGCAATTGTGAGTTATCTAATTTTGATGAAGGTGCTAAATATAACAGCTTCGCAAATGTTTCTCCACGTGTGTGGATAATGCCACCCAATAATTTTGTATCATCACCATTTGCAATTGCCGCATATAAATGTCGAGCAGGGTTGATATATGCTAATAATCCCATCGCCCCTAATGGATGACCACGAGTCACAGCTCGCCCACTATCGAGAGTCAATACATCATTGCGATATTTTGCAATAATGGGCAGGTCTAAAAAATCCAAAGAGCGGATGGGCATATTGTTCTTTCAGAAATGAATTGTATCTTAATGAAATTATTCTACTATTTCAAAGGGATAGGGCAAGTTTTTACACCCTCTACGAATCCCATTGAAACAATTCCTGCTGCTAGATTGGGATCTAAATCTTTATTTGAAACACAGTGAAATCTTGTAAGAATAGCACATATAAAAACACCCACTTGTGCGCCTTCCAAATAACCAAATCCATATTTTTTCATAATTTGATTATATGAGTCTTGAAACATTTCTTGAATTTGAAGAATATCCTTTTTAGCTTTGTATTCAACAGGAATATCAGTTATCAAATCTTTTGGTTGTAATTTGATGCCGTCTTTTTCAATAACATGCATATAAAGATTTGCCAATTTAGGCCATTCTTCATTTGCCTTGTCGGACAAAATGACAGTACCAGGCTTAGCATCATGTGTGTAATTAAAACTTCTATAAAGACTTGTACCTGTAAGCCATGCTGCAGCATATAACACAGAAGCAGGCTGTGCTTCGAGCGTCTCGAGGAAATGGAACGCCTGCGCGAGGCCCGCGAGCAGGTCAGGCAGTTGCTCGAAGCGGAGCGGCGCCTGAAAGCCGAGGCCGACAGCGCACCACGCCTGCAGCAGATGCTCGCCGCGATCCGCTCGGCGCTCGGCACGTCGCGAAGGCCTCATCGCACGCCAGGAACAGGAG
>LMZR01000017.1 GCA_001567105.1 Chloroflexi bacterium OLB14 | reverse complement strand
TGAATGAACCTGTTCAGCATGGGGGGAGTAGAAGCGGGCGCAATAATCCCATTCCATCACTTATGGCGACTACTTTTATTATATCCAAAGATGTAGATTAAAAATAGAAACCATCTATTAGAATGCAAGGTTTTCTCATAACTCTCAGTGTGCTCTGTGGCTAAGACTTTAACCACCTATTATGAAACCTCCACAATTCCTCCACGTATATTTGGGAGAATTGTGCTAATCAAAAATTTCTCTGGAGACCTATCAATGAAACAATTTTTTTTCTCGATTTTCCCGCCGTACATGGATCATTATCGGCGTGGTGGCTGTGATATTGCTATATATAGCATTTTCTGGTGGTGGTGGCGAAGAAGCCCCACTATATGAAACCGTAGCAGTAGAGCGTGGAAATTTACAAGCCTATGTCGGCGCAACAGGAACCGTTCGAGCCAGACAAAGTGCTACTTTACTTTGGCAAACTAATGGCATTATTGACTCAGTCAATGCTCAAATTGGTGATGAAGTGAAACAAGATGATGTACTAGCTAGTTTACTGAAATCATCTTTGAATCAATCTGTTATTTTGGCAGAAGCAGATTTAATCGCCGCCCAAAAAGATTTAGAAAATTTACTTACATCTAATACTGCTTTGTTAGAAGCCGAACAAGCAGTAGATGATGCCGAAGAAGCATATCAAAAAGCATATAACTGGCGTGTTGAATTAAATGGCAAAATTGATATCAAAGAATATATCAAAGACCAATATGGAAACATAAGACTCAAAGAATATAAAGGCTATGCCAGTGAAGAAACCATTGAACAAGCCGATAGAGATTTAGCACTAGCAGAATCTCGTTTGAATGATGCTCGCCGTGAATATGAACGTTTATTAAAAGGTGAAGATTCTGCTGAAGTCGCCGCCGCTAAAGCACGCGTTGAAGCCGCGCAAGCTACATTGAATCAGGCTTATCTCATTGCGCCGTTTGATGGCACAGTAACGCAAACACAATTAATTGCAGGTGATCAAGTAAACGCAGGTGATGTTGGTTTTCGCATTGATGATCTTTCTCGCTTGTTAGTTGATGTGCAGGTTTCAGAAGTTGATATTAACAATGTTGAAGTTGGTCAAACCGCCGAATTAACTTTCGATGCAATTCTTAACCAAACATATCATGGCAAAGTTGTACAAGTAGGTCAATCGGGTGAAACCGTGCAAGGCGTGGTAAGTTTTACGGTCACTGTTGAATTATCTGATGCTGATGAACTCGTCAAACCTGGTATGACCACTGCTGTAAATATTATCGTTGAAGAAGTGCAAGATGTTTTGTTGATTCCGAATCGTGCTGTGCGTTTAGTAGATGACCAACGTGTGATTTATATTTTGGATGAAAACAACCAACCGCTTCAGATTAAAGTACAGTTGGGTGCTTCATCTGATAGTTTTAGCGTGCTTGCAAGTGGTGACATTAAAGAAGGTGACTTAATCATCCTCAATCCTCCATCTCAAAATGGTGGTCCATTTGGCGGAGGTTAATATGGCTGATTGGGTTGTGCAAGCAAAAGATTTAGTCAAAACTTATAAGATGGGTGAGATTGAAGTACAAGCCTTGCGTGGTGTTTCATTTAACATCAAACGTGGTGAAGTAGTTTCAATTATGGGACCATCTGGTTCGGGTAAATCCACTATGATGAATACACTCGGCTGTTTAGATAGACCCACCTCTGGCGAATATATTTTAGATGGTGAATCAGTTGCTGAAATGAACGATGACCAACTGGCTAGCGTCCGCAATCGTAAAATTGGATTCGTGTTTCAAAGTTTCAACTTGCTTTCACGGCTCACCGCTGTCGGCAATGTAGAACTTCCACTTCGTTATGCAGGCATCAGCGAGGGCAGACGCGCAAAGGCTCAATCCGCATTGGAAGCAGTCGGATTAAAAGAAAGAATGTTACATCGCCCCTATGAATTATCAGGTGGTCAACAACAACGCGTTGCCATTGCAAGGTCATTAGTCAATGACCCAGCCATCATCATGGCGGATGAACCAACAGGAAATTTAGATTCAAAAGTTGGCAAAGAAATTATGTCGCTGTTATTAAATCTTAATAAAGAACGTGGCACAACTTTAATTATCGTCACGCACGACCCCAACATTGCTGAACAAACTCAACGTGTGATTCGTTTACGCGATGGTGAACTAGACCCTGAATATGATGAGAACGGGAAGAAAATAAAATGACATTTGCACAAGCATTACTCGAAGCCTTAGAAAGTTTGAACGGCAATAAAATGCGTTCAGGCTTAACTGTATTAGGAATTGTGATTGGCGTTGCCGCAGTGATTGCCATGTTAGCAGTTGGCAATGGCGCACAAGCATCAATTACTGGTTCAATATCAAGCATTGGTACAAATTTATTATTTGTATTCAGAGGTTCACCTGAAGGTCAAGGTGGGCCTGGTGGGTCAGGCAGAAGCGGAAATAATATTAAGCCGCTTACATTATCTGATGCGAATGCCATTGCAGACCCATTTGCCGCACCATCGGTAGAAAAAGTTGCCGCTACATTAGAAAGCAATGCTTTGCTAACCTTTGCAGGTGAAAATACAACTGCTAGTATTTCTGGTGTATCGCCAGAATATTTTGAAGTGCGAAATATCCAGCTAGCAGAAGGTGAATTTATAAATGCAGAGCATTTGCTAGGCAGAATGTCTGTTGTGGTTCTTGGACCCGAAGCCGCTATTACATTATTTGGTCATGCTGATGGTGTGGTTGGCGAAACGATTCGTATTGAAGGTCAACCATTTCGGGTAATTGGTGTTTTAGTTGCACGTGGTGGTGGCGCATTCGGCAGTGAAGATAACAGTTCATACATTCCATTTACCACTGCACAATCTCGTTTAATTCGGCGAGGTGCAAGAGATCAAGTAGATGTGATTTATGTGCAAGCAATTTCAGCCGAAGCAGTACCACAAGCACAAGAAGAAATATCAAACATCATTCGTCAACGTCATCGCACTCCTGTTGGTTTAGATGATTTCACAGTTTTTACTCAAGCCGATTTCTTAAGCATCTTTGAATCCATTACTGGTGTGTTGACAATTTTTCTCGGTGGCATTGCAGGTATTTCATTATTAGTGGGTGGTATTGGCATTATGAATATTATGTTGGTCTCTGTCACTGAACGCACACGAGAAATCGGTTTAAGAAAAGCACTCGGCGCACGCAAAAAAGATATTCTCTTACAATTCTTAACTGAATCATCTTTATTAAGTTTGCTTGGTGGCATCATCGGTATTATGTTTGGTTGGTTAATTGCATATATCGTTGGTCAAGTTGCTATTGCATCAGGCACAAATTTTGTCCCCATCGTTGGCAGTGATGCCATTATTCTCTCCACAAGTTTTTCTGCCATCATCGGTTTGTTTTTTGGAATTTATCCTGCAAGTCGCGCCGCCAACCTCGAACCCGTTGAAGCATTGAGATATGAATAAAAAAATAATTTTTCTTCTGATTATTTTTTTAATTGGATGCACACCTCAACAGGAGACGATAGACGATAAACCACAAACGATGACTCCTACTGTCAATCGTCCATCGTCAACTATCACTGTAACGCCTCAATCCACGCCGACAGTTGTTACTGCTACTGAAACTTTTTCTTCACCTCAAACTTTTGTGACTATCACAGCAGTGAAAGGCAATCTTTACATCCGCCGTGGACCAAGTACAAAATACAGCCGTGTTGGCGTGTTGATGAAAGGCGACAGTGCCGAAGTAATCGGGCGAGATGTGTTATCGAAATGGGTGCAAATCAAAATCCCCGATTCTGAATTCACAGGCTGGGTTTCGTTGCTAACAGAATATTCTCAACTAAATGGTGATTTGAGTCATATACCAAGTTTTACATTTACAGATTTTCCATTACCGATTTATATTATCAACTGCACTGAACATGATTTACGAGTTCAACCTGGTGACTATTATTTATACAACGTCTTCACCCATAGCGATTCTCTCAATGAAGCCCGTCTTGATTCAGGTCTTTATTCTGTTTACGATGCTACATTACCCAATTCACCTCTGATTGATAAAATAGATTTGCAAGAAGGCGAAACGGCTTATATCACCGTCAACGGGTTGGGAGAAACGCACCAATGCCCGTAATTAATTAGGACGCAGATATTATTTAACCACAGAGACCACGAAGAGCACGGAGAAAACCTATAAGAAAACTCTGTGGTGAATACTTTTTTCACTCAACTTACCCCGTAGGGTCAAATGATTATAGAAGTTCAAAATCGAATGTCAAAACCCCGTAGGGGTGACATAAACTCGCATAATGTGGAGTTTGGTAAAATTGTTCAACGTGGTGACATCTCGGCGAGCCACAGGTAAAAGCCAAAATAAAATTTGTTGAAACAGAATCAACTATCGGCTAGGGAAGAAGCGTTTGGTCGTTAAAAATAAAATCCATCAGGAGAAGAATCATGTCTGAAAAATTAAGTCGATTAAAAGAAATTTTAGGTGAAGTCTCTGACCTTAATCACGCCGCCAGTGTGTTGGGTTGGGATCAACAAGTGAACATGCCACCGATGGGTGCTGAAGCGCGTGGGCAACAACTTGCAACGCTTGGAAAAATTGCTCAAGAAAAATTTACAGATGATGAAGTGGGACGTTTGTTAGAAGATTTGCAAAAAGAATATAGTGATGTTGAAACTGATGATGGCGCGATGATTCGCGTGACAGCGCGAAATTATGATAAAGCAAAACGTGTGCCTGCATCTTTTGTGGCTGAGCAGGCTGTTGTAGGTGCAAAAGCATTTGAAGCATGGGTTGAAGCAAAAAGCAAATCGGACTTTTCAATTTTCTTGCCACATTTAGAAAAGAATGTTGAGTTAGTGAAAAAATATATTTCGTTTTTTCCACCAGCCGACCATCCTTATGATATTTTGTTAGATGATTACGAGCCTGGCATGAAAACCAGTGATGTGAAAGAAATTTTCGGCAACTTGCGACCTAAACAAGTGGAGTTGTTGAAAAAAATTGCTAATGCCAAACAAGTGAAAGATAAATTTTTGAGCAAAAAATATAACGAGGAAAAAGTTTGGGCATTTAGTGAAAAAATAATTTCCAAATTTGGTTATGACTTTAATCGCGGACGACAAGATAAAGCCCCACATCCATTTGAAACATCGTTTAGTGTAAATGATGTGCGCATTACCAATCGCTATGAAGTCAACAGTCCATTAGCAACTTTATTCAGTGCCATGCACGAATGTGGTCATGCTTTATATGAAATGGGCGTGAACCCTGCTTATGAAAGAACATCTTTAGCACATGGCACATCACTTGCTATTCACGAATCGCAATCACGCATGTGGGAAAATTTAGTCGGACGTTCACTTCCGTTTTGGGAACATTTTTATCCTGAATTGAAGAAAACTTTTGCAAGTCAATTAGATGGCGTGAGCGTGAAAAATTTCTATAAAGCCATTAATAAGGTTGAACCATCTTTCATTCGCGTCAATGCCGATGAAGCCACTTACAACATGCACATCATGTTGCGCCTTGAAATTGAAATCGGCATGGCAGATGGCAGTATTCGCATTAAAGATTTACCAGAAATTTGGAATACAAAGATGAAAGAATATCTCGGCATTACGCCTGCGAATGACGCGCAAGGTGTGTTGCAAGATGTGCATTGGTCATCAGGTTTGATTGGTTATTTCTCAACGTATGCTTTGGGTAATATTGTCTCGGCGCAGTTGTGGGAAAAAATCAATAAAGATATTTACAATTTAGATGAGCAAATTCGCAAAGGTAAATTTGAACAATTGCGTGAATGGTTGCGCGAAAAAATTCATGTTTATGGTCACAAATATGATCCGCAAGATATTGTTCAAAAAATTACTGGCTCAAAAATTGACTCCACTGCTTATGTGCGTTATCTCACTAAAAAATATTCTGAGATTTATGATTTGTAATTGATATTGATAATCGTCCCGCAGGTTTGATTTAAGATTTTATTGACTTAATAAACCTGCGGGACGCTTTATGTTTGTAGAATGAAATATAAAATTTTTCTCTTCGCTTCTTTAATCGGACTTCTAGTTGGTTGTGCTCCATCAGCCGAATCTCAGCCTACGCCTATCTCTGCCGAAGATGCGCTTCAAACTGCAATTGTTTCAACAAGTTTAGCCATTGCTGAAACCTCTATGGCATTGACTCCATCCGCTACGTCAACCGAAACACCAGCACCTCCAACCCCAACTTTAGTTGATGTTGCCACTGCTACGCCAACTTTTGCATTTGGTTTTACTCAATTCGCACAGATTCAATTTGTATCACCTGGTCCGTTATCTAGTGTTGTGTCACCATTTAATTTGCAAGCCTACATCGCCGCAGGTGAAAGTGAACGCATTCAAGTAGATTTACTTGGTGAAGACGGTCGTGTGTTGCAAAGAATTTTACAAAAGTTAACTCGTAATCCCAAAGGTATTTTTCAACGCTTTGATATTTCATTTGAGATTCGTGCCGTCAGTGAAGCAGGTTATATTCGCATTAGCACATTAGACGATTTCGGCAGAATCCAAGCCTTGAACACTATGCCTGTGCTTTTATATTCTGTCGGAAGTACACAAACGAATCCGATTGGCAATATGATTTATGAACGCGTCACAGTTGATGGATTAAAAGAAAAGTCAAATTTTTATGCTGGTCAAGTGACTTTGAAAGGACGCATTTGGCCCTTTAATGAATCACCATTTGTAATTGAATTAGTCAATAAAGATGGCAAGCCACTTTCGTCACGCATTATCAATATGAATGGCATTGATACGCAATCTTTTGAAACGACCTTACCCTATCAAGTGACCGAACCTACACCTGTACGATTAACTTTCAGGCAAGAAAATCCTTTGTTATTGGTCAGTGATAATGTAGTGGGTAAATATATTTATGTTTATACAGTTGAAATAATACTTAACCCTTAAGAACAGTAGCTACAAAGATCGCATGTGTGATCCCTGTGGAAAATTTCTTGTCAAAACAAATACAAATGTTATAATCCACACGCTTTGTTTCGGGGCGTGGCTCAGCCCGGTAGAGTGCACGGTTCGGGTCCGTGAGGTCGAGAGTTCAAATCTCTCCGCCCCGACAAGCAATAGTACATTAGTGAGAAATAAGCGAGAGTTCCTTTTGAAAGAACAGGTAAATTCTTTGGCTTCAAACAGTAGTTTTAGACTCCTTATCTAAGGAGTCTTTTTGTTTGTATTTTAGGCGCTTTGAACGTTTGCAACTTTGTCAGTTGAAACCTCATTTTTCCGCTTGACTTCGTTTTAGTCAAGTAGTACACTATGCCTACCTACCATTCGGTAGGCTAGGAGAATTGATGACCAGAGACGATATTCTCGATACCGCCGCGCAAGTCTTTCGCAAGAAAGGCTTTCATGGCGCGTCTATGGCAGATATTGCTGAAGCGTTGGGGGTACAAAAGCCAAGTTTGTATCATCATGTCAAATCCAAGCAGGAGATTTTACTGGCACTCCTAGACCGCGCCTTAGATATGTTAATTGAACATATTGAAAAAATCTCCTCTCAAAATATCCCCGCCGACCAAAAACTAAAACAAATGATTCGCGGATATTTATCTGCATTAGCAGAAAATGCCGACTTAACCGCTGTTCTCTTATTTGAACATCGTTCATTAGATAAAAAGACTCACACCCGTCATGTCCCTCATCGAGATAAATTTGAGGCGTTATGGCGGGATGTGCTTATGGAAGGCATGAAATCTAAAGTATTTCAAATCAAAGATGTGAACTTAACTGTCCGCGCCTTGATGGGCGTGATGAATTGGACGCTTACTTGGTATCAACCCAATGGTGAAAAATCCATTGAGCAAATTGCAGATGATTATGCCGATTTTATGTTGAAAGGGATGTTGAAATAACTCCGCTGGTCGAGTAGATTGAGGCGATAGCCGAAATCGTATCGAGACCAGCAATTATTTTGTGTAATAAAAATTATTTACAAAACTTGTGGTCTCGATACGCCCTCATTTCATTCGGGCCACTCGACCACCGAGTATAAATGAAAGGAAAATTATGTATTCATTTGAACCAAACGAAGAACAACAAATGCTTATTGATGCAGTTGGCAAATATGCTGAGAATGATTTGCGTGCATCAGCCCATGACAATGAAGAAAACAAAGAACTGCCGAAGAAATTAATCAACAAAGGTTGGGAGATTGGATTATTGCAAGCATCCATCCCAGAATCTTATGGTGGCTTTGGTGAGCGAAGCGCCGTCACCAATGTTTTGGCTTTGGAAGAAATGGCGTATGGAGATTTAGCAGGCGCGTTGGCTGTGTTAACTCCGTCATTGTTTGCAATGCCGATTTTATTAGCAGGCAGTGAAGAGCAAAAGAAAAATTATCTGCCAAAAATTGTTGCGGGCGAGTGGAGTCCATATACATCTGCGTTGATTGAGTTGAGTTTTGATTTTGATCCGAACGCACTTAAGACCACTGCAACAATTGTCGAAGATAAAATAAAACTCGATGGAGCAAAATCATTTGTCCCGTATGCAAAAGAGGCGCAAGAAATTCTGGTGTACGCCAATCTAAATGGAGTCACACAAGGCTTCATCGTTCCAAAAGATTCTGCTGGCTTATCCATTTCAGAAGAGCGCGAAAAAGTGATGGGATTAAATGCACTGCCGATGTATAAAGTTGAATTGAATGATGTCAAGATTCCTTTAGCGAATCGATTAGGCGGCGCATCAGGGCATGACTTTGAGTTGATTTTTGCTTCGATGCGCATTGCCTCCGCCTCAGCCGCTTTAGGCGTTGCGAAATCATCTTTTGATTATGCGGTCAATTATGCAAAAGAGCGCGAAGCCTTTGGCGTGAAGATTGCTCAAAAACAAGCGGTGGCTTTTATGTTAGCAGACATGCGTACTGAACTTGAAGCAATGCGTTTGCTCACTTGGGAAGCCGCTTGGAAAATGGATAATCATAAAGAAGATTTATGTTCATCTGCCTATCTTGCTCACACGGGCGCAGTGGATATGGTGATGATGGTAACAGACCGCGCTTTGCAAATTTATGGCGGGCATGGATATATTCGTGAAAACCCTGTCGAGTTGTTGATGCGCAATGGCAGAGGTTTTGCGATGATGTTGGGATTGGCGATTGTGTGATGTGGTCTCGATACGGCGGCGATGGTCGAGTAGTTCCGAAGGAACGTATCGAGACCCGCCGCCTACTCGACCACCAGTAAAAGGAAAAATTATGACCATAGAATTTGAAACACCCAAACCGATAGCGAATCAACAAGTGATGTTGAAAACGGTTGCTGAAAATATGATGCGATCAATTTCACGCGAGTTTGATGAAAACGAACATACAATTCCATGGAGTTATGTGGAGTTTATGCACATGGCAATGAAAGCCGCAGGTGGTGGCGGTGGATTAACTGTTACAGAAAAACCAAAAGAAGGTGATGAAAAACGCCCACCGCTTGGTTATCAAAAATTAGCGAGTCAAATTGAAATGCTTTCTTGGGGTGACCTCGGCATGTATTTGATGACCCCAGGCGGCGGACTTGGCGCAGCAGCTGTTGCGGCGGCAGGTAGTGCTGAACAAAAAGAAAAATTCCTTGAAAGATTCAATAGCGATGTTCCAACTTATGCCGCCATGTGTATGACAGAACCAGGTGCAGGCTCTGATACTTCATCTATTCGTACACGCGCTGTATTAGATGAAAAAACAAAAGAATGGGTCATCAATGGTGAAAAGATTTTCGTCACAGGTGGTGATAAATCGTTCACGCATTATGAAAAACTTGGCAAAGGATTTATCGTTGTGTGGGCAAGCATTGACCCAACAGCAGGGCGAGCAGGAATGCGTGCCTTTGTAGTTGAGTCTGGTACGGCTGGGGTGAAAATTAATAAACTCGAAAAGAAGATGGGTATTCGAGTCAGTGACACGGCGGCGATTTCATTAGTGGATGTGCGTGTGCCGTTTGAAAACATGCTCGGAAGCCATAATGTTGAAAAAGATAACAAAGGCTTTCGCGGAGCGATGGCAACTTTCGATGCGACTCGACCTCTCGTAGCAGCATCAGGCTTGGGCGTGGCAAGAGCCGCGTTTGAATTCCTCAAAGAAAAATTGGAAGAGAACGGAGTCAAAATTCGTTATGGCTTGCCACGTCAAAAATTATCTAACATTGAACGCGAAGTGATTGATATGGAAATCATGCTCAAATCCGCTTGGTTGATGACGTTGAAAGCAGTTTGGATGGCGGATAATAAAAAGTCGAATGTGTTAGAGGCTTCGATGAGTAAGGTCAAGGCTGGTGATGTGGCAACTAGATTGACTCAAAAAGCAGTTGAGTTGTTGGGTCCGCTGGGATATTCGCGCGAACTCCTTTTAGAAAAATGGATGCGCGATGCACGAATCACTGATATATATGAAGGCACAGGGCAGATCAATAGACTCGTGGTTGCGAGGCAGATACTTGGGTATAGTGGTTCGGAGTTAAGGTAATTGGTAATTGGTAAATAGTAATTAGAGATTGGAGATTGCGATGTCTGCGACATTTGAAAATTTGCAAATTTTACGTTCTGCCGAAGTGATTGCTGATTCTGTCTGGAATCAAGTTATGCAATGGGATGATTTTGCAAAAGATGTCGTTGGCAAGCAAATAGCAAAATCTGCTGATTCAATTGGTGCAAATATCGCAGAATCATTTGGACGATTTAATTTCGGAGAAAAACTTCAATTTCTTTATTATTCACGCGGTAGTTTGTTTGAAACAAAATATTGGTTAAACCGTGTGAAAGAACGTAGCTTAATGAATATTGATGAAGTTCAAAAATATTCAAATGAGTTAACTACATTAGCACGTCAACTAAATACATTTACAAAAGGTTTGAGATCTGTTCGTGCTGAACAAGCAAACCATAAATTCACTGTGCGAGAATCGCCAGCAGAATATTCAACGCTTATAGAATTTCCTGAAATATTATTTTCAGATGAAGACCTCAACTTCTTGAATGGTTAATTACCAATTACTAATTACTATTTACCAAAAGGATAAACAAATATGGCATATAACATTAATAAAGCAGTAGTCATCGGTTCGGGGACAATGGGTGCGGCAATTGCGGCACATTTGGCAAATGTTGGCGTGCCTGTCACGTTGTTAGATATTGCCCCCAAAGATTCAAATGATAAAAATAAAATCGTCAAAGAAGGTTGGGAGCGTTGTATCAAAGCCAAACCTGCGAATTTGATGGCTGATGAATTGAAGTCATTGGTTACGCTTGGAAATTTGGATGATGATTTCAATACGGTTGGTCAAGCGGATTGGGTGGTTGAAGCGATTGTTGAGAATTTAAAAATCAAACAAGATTTGATGGCGCGTATTGATGAAGTTAGAAAACCCAATGCGATTGTTTCAACTAACACTTCGGGCATTCCTGTTCATGCCATTGCAGAAGGTCGCTCGAAAGAATTCAAAAAACATTTTCTTGGCACGCATTTTTTTAATCCGCCGCGCTATTTGAAATTGCTGGAGATTATCCCAACCAAAGATACATCTAAAGATGTCGTTGAGTTTATATCTCACTTCGGCGAGTATCGTTTGGGTAAAGGTGTTGTGCTTTGTAAAGATACGCCAAACTTTATTGGCAATCGTGTTGCTTTTGGAACTGGCGCGTTTGCGCTGGATTTCATCCTCAATAATGATTACACAGTAGATGAAGTCGATTCATTGACTGGACCTTTGATGGGTCGCCCCAAAACTGCAACCTTCCGCCTCATTGACTTAGTGGGAGTTGATGTGTGGCATCATGTGGGTGCCAATCTCGAGCCTTTGATTCCGCACGACAAGCTTGGTCAAAAATATCTTTCATCTGCAAAACCAAAGAAGTTGATGGATACATTGCTTGAAAGAAAATGGCTCGGCAATAAAACCAAAATTGGTTTTTATAAAGAAGTTCGCAATGCAGAAGGCAAAAAAGAATTTTATTCTTTAGATTTGAAAACGTTTGAACATGTCGCACCGACAAAACCGAGATTTGACTCTGTCAAAGCGGCGAAAGATGTCGAGGACTTGGCTGGCAGGTTGAAGGTCATGCTTGAAGCGGATGATAAAGCGGCGAAATTAGTCAAAGCGTTAACCTATCAATCGTTCCAATATGCATCATCTATCATTCCTGAAGTTGCAGATTCAGCCAAGCCAATTGATGATGCAGTGCGTTGGGGGTTTATGCACGAAGCAGGTCCGTTTGAAACATGGGACATGCTAGGCGTGAAAGATGTTGTGAAAAAAATGAAAGCCGAAGGATACGCGCCTGCCAAATGGGTAGATGAAATGTTGAAAGCAGGCGTTGAAACTTTTTATCAATATCGCGGAACAAATAAAGTTGGCGTGTATGATGTTGCTAAGAAAAAATATGTCAAGTTGAAACAAGATGATAATTTTGTTTTCTTGAAGAATTTACGTGGCACGAAAAAAGAAGTGACTAAAAATGCTGGCGCATCATTATTTGATATTGGTGATGGCGTTGGGCTAGTTGAATTTCATACCAAGATGAATGCGTTGGATGATGATATTTCAGCAATCGTCAACGAAGCGATGGATAGACTCGAAACTGATTTTGATGGTTTAGTCGTTGGCAATGAAGGCGAACATTTTAGCGCAGGCGCAAATTTATTTATGGTTGTGGTCGCTAGCCAACAAGGTATGTGGGATCAATTAGATGGCGCGATTCGTAATTTGCAAAATATGAATATGCGGATGCGTTATTCACCAAAACCAATTGTAGTCACTCCTGCAGGTTATACATTGGGCGGCGGATGTGAAATCACAATGCACGCTTCACGCGTTGTAGCAACTACAGAATCATATATTGGTTTGGTTGAATTGGGCGCAGGTGTAATCCCTGCTGGTGCTGGCACAAAAGAAATGATGCGCCGTTTGATTAATCCAGCCATGCGAACTGAACATGCCGAAGTGCTTCCATTTTTACAAAAAGCATTTTTGCAAATTGGTCAAGCCAAAGTTGCTACCTCTGCTGAAGAAGCGCGTGGCATGGGAATTTTGAATCCGCAAGATAGAGTTATCCCCAATCGTGATCATTTATTAACCGAAGCAAAACGCGAAGTGTTACATTTAATTAATTCTGGTTATCGCGCACCAACACCTGAATCTATCTATGCCGCTGGGCGTGATTATCTCGGTGCGTTGCGCGTGGGAACATTCATGTTCAAAGAAGGCAAATATATCTCTGAATATGATCAACACATCGCCAATAAACTTGCAACTATTATGTGCGGTGGTGATTTGACTCGCGGTACTTGGGTCTCTGAACAATATATTTTAGATTTAGAGCGCGAAGCATTTTTGTCACTGTGTGGCGAAGAAAAAACACAAGCCAGAATGTGGAGCATTTTGCAAACAGGAAAGCCGTTGAGGAATTAGGAATTACAAATTAAGAATTACGATTTAGGAATTAGGAGGTTGTGATGGCTACGTTGAAAGAATTGCCTTTTGAAGAATGGGTAAAGACCTTACCTGATTCTTTAAGAAGTGATCCATTATGGAAATCAGCGTATTACCGCCTCTCTATGTATATGTACGATTTGATGTGGATTGACTCTGAAGTTATCAATAAAGATTTTCGCGGTCGAGAGATTGTTCATCAATTAGTTAGGTCGGCTGGTAGCGTTTGTGCAAATATGGAAGAAGCCTATCGTCGAGGAATTGGAACAGCTGATTTTGTTCGTATTATGAGAATATCTCTTGGCGAGCTTGGCGAAACTCAAGGTTGGTATTTTCGAGCAAGACACATTCTTGGAAATGAACTTTTAGAAAAACGAATCAAAATAATTCAGCAAGCCATTGCGCTAACCGTAAAAGTTATTGACCAAAACCGACGTAAAAAATAATTCCTAATACCCTAATCCCTAACTTCTCATTAGAAATGGAGAAAACTATGACATTAAAAGAAGCCGTAATCGTAAGCGCAGTTCGTACGCCCGTAGGTAAAGCCAAACGCGGAGGACTCACCACAGTCCGTCCTGATGATATGATGGCGAATGTCATCAAAGAATTATTAAATCGCACGCCAAACTTGCAACCAAATCAAATTGATGATGTTGTTATCGGTTGTGCATTTCCTGAAGGTGAGCAAGGGATGAACATGGCGCGCATGATTGCATTGCGTGCGGGTTTGCCCGATACTGTCCCCGCTGAAACAATTAATCGTTATTGTGCTTCGGGTGTGCAATCTATCGCGCATATTGCCAATGCTATTCAAACAAATCAAATCGAAATTGGAATCGCGGGTGGGGCAGAATCCATGAGTATGATTCCGATGACAGGATTAAGATTTTCTCCCAACCCATATTTTGCACAGGATTTACCTCACTACTACACCAACATGGGTTTGACTGCTGAAAATGTTTCAGTGAAATATGGAATCAGCCGAGATGATCAAGATGCCTTTGCCTTACGAAGTAATCAACGCGCCTCTGCCGCTGTTCAGTCTGGTCTCTTCGACCCAGAATTAGTTTCGCTGGAAGTGGATGTCGTTGAGTATGAGAACAATCAAGTTAAGAAAAAATCTCACATCGTAAAACAGGATGAAGGTCCGCGTGCTGAAACGACATTGGAAGCATTATCAAAGTTGAAGCCAGCATTCAAAGATGGGGGAACAGTCACCGCTGGTAATTCAAGTCAAATGTCTGATGGTGCAGCAGGTGTTGTAGTTATGTCAGCAGATAAAGCGCAAGAATTAAATCTCAAACCATTAGCAAGATTTGTTTCATTTGCAGTGGGCGGAGTTCCACCTGAATTAATGGGCATTGGACCAATTGTAGCAATTCCAAAAGCATTGAAAGTTGCAGGGCTTTCATTAAACGATATTGACTTGATAGAATTAAACGAAGCCTTTGCCGCTCAAGCCTTAGCAGTGATTCGCACATTAGAAATTGACCCAGAAAAAGTTAACGTCAATGGTGGCGCAATTGCATTAGGTCATCCACTTGGATGCACAGGTTCAAAATTAACTACGCAATTGGTTTACGAAATGGCTCGGCGCAAATCCAAATATGGCATGGTGACCATGTGCATCGGTGGTGGTATGGGTGCCGCGGCAATCTTTGAGAATTTACAATAACCAATTAAGAATTACGTAATATGTAATCCGTAAAAATTAAACAAAAAAGGAAATTAAATTATGTCACTAACAGTAGCACAACTTATGGAAAAAATGCCAGCAGCATTTATGCCCGAAAAAGCCGCAGGCTTAGACGCGGTGATTCAATTCAAATTCACTGGTGCAGAAGCAGGTGAATGGTACGCCGTCATCAAAGATGGCAAAGTAGATGTATCCAAAGGTGAACACGCTTCACCTAAAATGACTCTCACTGCCGATTCATCTGATTACGTCAAAATCTTTACAGGTGAGTTAGATGGTATGCAAGCCTTCATGCAAGGCAAATTGAAATTAGCAGGTGACTTGAACTTGGCAATGAAACTCACTCAGATGTTCAAGATTAAATAGTGATTATTGTTAAAAACCACAGATATTTACAATCTGTGGTTTTTAATTTAATTTTCCTATTTTTTTCTTTTATACATTAAAATAATACAAAATTATTTTAGGAGTAAATATCGTGGATTTTAGTTGGATATCACAACCCGAAACGTGGATTGCGTTAATTACATTGGTGGCACTTGAATTGGTGCTAGGTGTAGATAATGTAATTTTCATCTCAATTCTTGCAGGGAAACTTCCAGAACAAGATCAACAACGTGCCAGAAATACTGGTATTGCGCTAGCAGTTATCACTCGTATTTTATTGTTGTTATCTCTTTCATGGATTATCAGCCTCGAAGAAGATTTATTTACCTTACCTTATTTTGAAATTGGAATTTCAGGGCGTGATTTAATTTTGCTAGTAGGTGGTCTCTTCCTTTTATGGAAAAGTACACATGAGATTCATGAAAAACTAGAAGGCAAAGAAGGTCATGCCTCTGAGCGTGTAGTTTCTAGTTTTTGGAATGTCATCATTCAAATCATGTTGCTGGATATCGTCTTTTCATTAGATTCAGTTATCACCGCAGTTGGTATGGTAGATCATATTGCGATTATGATGATTGCTGTTGTGGTAGCCGCAGGTGTGATGATTTTCACTGCTGGTCCATTGAGTAAATTTGTAGAAGAACACCCAACGATTAAGATTCTAGCTTTAAGTTTCTTGCTTCTGATTGGTTTTACGCTTATCGTCGAAGGTTTTGGTCAACACATTTCAAAAGGTTATATTTACTTCGCTATGGGCTTCTCTGTTTTTGTTGAACTCATCAACTTGCGTGTTCGCCAAAAAGAAGTTCAGCCAGTTAATTTGCGCGATGCCTATGTTGAAGAAGTTAAATCCTCACGCCCTAAACCTGCCCCTAAATTAGTGAAACCTGTTCATAAGGCGAAGCCAAAGATTAGAAGGAAATAAAGAAAAATCCCTCTCAAACCAGAGAGGGATTTTTTATAGAATACACACCTTGATTACTCGGTTTCGTGACAATAGATTTTGTCTCAATGCCACGCTCTTCAAAAATATTGATGATTTCTCTGCGTGCTTTTTCTGCACTAGTCGCTTCAACAAAATTGATGATAGAGGGTCCTGCACCTGATAATGCCGCTGCCCCGAAAGTTTTTGCAATTTTATAGGCAGATGTTCCACCTGAAATATGTTTCAAACGATAAGGTTGATGGATTCTATCGTCCATAACTTTTTGGAGCAGAGATAAATCTCCATTTCGTAAAGCATCTATTACCAAAGCTGTTCTGCCGATGTTAAATACTGCATCCGTGCGAGAAATAGATTTTGGTAACACAGCCCGAGCAGTTTTTGTCAACCACTCCACTTGCGGATTCACAATCACAATCGTCCATTCAGGCATTTCATATCTTCGCCATATAATTTCATCACGCGTAATGATAGAAGTCAGTAAACCACCCAATAAAGCAGGCGCAACATTATCAGGGTGACCTTCTGTTTCAGTAGCCAACTTCAATAAATCATTCTCGCTTAAAGGTTTATTCAGAATTTCATTTGCCCCACATAAACCTGCCACAATCGCCGCTGCACTGGAGCCAAGTCCGCTACTCATAAAAATTTTATTGCTTGCTTCAATTTTTACAGTGCTTAACTTTTTCCCACAAACAGAATGTACTAAAGCAAAAGACTTCGTTAATAAGTTTCGAAAGCCTTTATTTAATTTCTCTGCCCCTTCACCAATCACAAAGTGGCTCATCTTCTCAGCAGATTCAAAAGAAATTTCATTCCAAATATCTAATGCCAGCCCTAAACAATCAAAACCTGGTCCAAGATTTGCAGAAGTTGCAGGAACTCTAATTTTTATCATGGCTGATATTATATAATACTCGCCTTTAAAATAAAATTATGATAATCAGCGCGAGTATAATTGACAGATTATTTATAATCCCGTAGGGATGGAACTATTATAGAAAATGCGATGCACGAAAACAAATCCCGTAGGGATGGCATAAGGTTTGCAAAAAATATGACACCCTACGGGGTTGAAATTACAATTTATAACATTCTATAATCATGTGACCCTACGGGGTCTTTAAGAAAAAATATTCTGGAGTTAACAAAATGTATCAAGGTTTAATTCATCGTTATAAAAATTTTCTTGATTTACCCGAACACACAAAAATAATTTCACTTAATGAAGGTAACACACCATTAATTCCCATGCCACGTTTGAGCAAAGAACTTGGTTGTGAAATTTTTATAAAATTTGAAGGATTGAATCCCACAGGCTCATTCAAAGATAGAGGCATGACAAGTGCTATTAGTGAAGCAGTTGGGCGTGGAGCAAAAACTGTTATTTGTGCATCTACAGGCAACACTGCCGCATCTGCTGCGGCTTATGCTGCACGTGCAGGTCTTCGTTCCATCGTATTAATTCCAGAAGGAAAAGTTGCAGTTGGAAAACTTGCAGGTGCAATTGCTTATGGTGCTGAAGTGATTCAAATTCAAGGCTCGTTTGATGATGCACTTTCATTGGTTGTTGAAATCACACAAAAAACTCCTATTGCTTTGGTTAATTCAATTAATCCATTTCGCATTGAAGGACAAAAAACTGCCGCTTTTGAAATTTGTGATGATTTAAATTCCGCACCCGATTGGTTATGCTTGCCTGTTGGCAATGCTGGAAATATCACAGCGTATTGGCTGGGATTTAATCAATATCAAAAAGGATTACCGCGCCTCTTGGGCGTGCAGGCAGTTGGTTCTGCTCCATTAGTTTTTGGTCATACCTTTGAGAAGCCTGAGACGATTGCTACTGCCATTCGAATCGGGAAACCTGCTAGGGGAGAACAAGCATTGACTGCGGCACAAGAATCAAATGGAAAGATCATCGCCGTCAGTGACGAAGAAATTTTATCTGCACAAAAAATTTTGGCTGATGAAGGTATGTGGGTTGAGCCTGCTTCGGCGGCGGGAGTAGCAGGTCTAATAGCAGAATCAACTAAAAGTCAATTTGAAGCGAAAGGTAAAAGAGTTGTTGTCGTTTGCACAGGTCACGGTATGAAAGACCCATCAATCATTACCGAGTCATTTGAATCTCCAAAAATTATCCCTGCTAAATATGAATCATTGGCAGAAGTTATTCTTTCAAAGTAAAATATAAGCACAATGACCAACGCTCCTTTGCTGATAGAAAACCTCACATTCAAATATCGCACGCGCCTGAACTTGCTATCGAAAATGTTTCTTTTGAACTCAAGCAGGGCGAGTTGCTATTAATTGCAGGCTCTAGTGGATGCGGAAAAACAACACTGGCGCGTTGCATTAACGGATTAATTCCGCGCAGTTATCGGGGTGAATTAACAGGCAAGGCTTTGTTGTATGGCAAAGAAATTGCCAAATTACAAATCCCTGAAATGGCACAGACGGTTGGAACATTATTACAAGACCCTGAAAGACAAATTGTTGCTAGTAATGTATTTAACGAGATTGCATTTGGTCCTGAAAATTTAGGCTTGCCACGCGATGAAATTTACACGCGTGTTGAACAAGCTATGAAACGACTCAACATTGAATATTTAGCAGAACGTGAGACGTTTAATTTATCTGGCGGCGAAAAACAAAAAAGTGGCATTGGCAGGTGTGCTGACGATGAATCCATCTATTTTGTTGTTAGATGAACCGCTTGCTTCACTTGACCCTGCCTCTGCCCATGAAGCCTTGCAAGTATTTCGTAGTTTAGCAGATGAAGGTAAGACTGTTATTTTGGTTGAACATCGCGTAGAAGATGCTATTGAAACTAAGCCAGACCGTATGATGTATATGGAAAACGGAAAGATAAAATATTTAGGCGATATTAAAAATTTACCAAATGAAATTGATCATAAACAAGTTAAATTACCTGCGCCATGGGTGGTGCAAAGAGTAAAAACGCTGGATATTCAGGTGGAAGAATTTAATAAGCCTAAAGTAGAAGAAAAAAGTGACCCTTTAGTTGTTTTTGAAAATGTGGATTTTCGTTATGACGATGACCTTCCATTGATTCTTGAAAATGTTAACTTGAAAATTTATTCAGGTGATTTAATTGCAGTGTTAGGTCCCAACGGGGCGGGAAAGTCAACTTTAGTCAAACATGCTATTGGGTTACTAAAGCCAACCAAAGGGCGGGTTTTGGTAAATGGAAAAGATACTCGCGAAATGAGTGTGGCTCAAATTGCGCGGACGTTAGGTTTTGTATTTCAAAGCCCAACGCACATGTTGTATGCTCCATCTGTCAAAGAAGAATTAGAATTTGGTCCCAAAAACTTGGGCTATGATTCAAACGAAATTCCTAAATTTGTGAGTGAAAGTTTGAATGCAGTTAACTTAGGTGGTTTTGAAGAATATCCGCCACTGGGTTTGTCATTTGGTCAACAAAAACGGACAACCATTGCAGCAGTCTTAGCCATGCGTTCCAAAATATTAATTATGGACGAACCCACAGCAGGGCAAGATTTTGCAAATTACACACACTTTATGGAAACACTATGCAAAACATCAGAAGATGCGCAATCTGTGCTATCTGCAAATTTTTCTGCCACTTTATTTATCACCCATGATATTGATCTGGCGGTTACATATTCAAACCGTGTTTTATTATTTGGTGATAAACACATTGTAGCCGATGGCACTCCTGAAGAAGTTTTGAAAAATATTAACTTGTTAAAGCAATATCGTGTTCGCCCCACTTCGCTTTTGTCACTTAATGTAGATTTACTTCCAAAAACAAAAAGATTTTTACCTGCCGAGTCATTGGTTCAATATATATAAAATTTCCCTGCAACGTGTAGACAAATGCAGGGTTAATATGTACAGGTCAGCGTTTTGTTAAATTCTTTTTACACACCTAAAGGAGAAAAGAAATAATGAATACAAAAACAAGTTGGGAGTTCGGAACCCGTCAAGTTGTGTTTGGTGCAATTGGCGCGGCATTGTATGGTGCATTGTCTTATGTTACTAATAGTCTCTTCCCATTACCAGCGGCAGGTAACGTCACCTTCCGCCCAGCAGTTGCCGTTTTAATTTTCTTCGGCGTTGCTTATGGTCCTTGGGTTGGTTTATTGGCTGGCTTCATCGGCAACACATTAGGTGATGCATTGAGCGGCTGGGGCTTCTATTGGAATTGGAGTCTTGGCAATGGTCTCATGGGAATGATCCCTGGTTTGGTAATGCTTGCCATTACCAATTACAAAGCCCAAGCCGATATCATCAAAGCCGTATTGTGGGGCTTAGGTGGCGCAGCTGTTGGTATGTTGGTCGCATCACTGACAGAAATGTTTGTCGGCGGTATTGACCTCAAAACAGCTTTAGTTGGTTATTTCACACCATCTTTTATTGGTAACGCAGTCGTGATTGTTATACTCTTGCCAATTCTGATGATTGCCTTTGCCGCAGTAGCATCTAGTAGAGGAAGATAATACTCAATGCTCGTAACTTGGAAGTATCGCCCACGCAATACCTTTATTCAAAGCCTAGACCCGCGCACTAGATTAATATTCTTGGGTTGTGTTATCTTCGCATTAACCATCCCAGAAATATGGGACTATCGAATTATCATTCCGCTTTTCATCATCTCGCTGACCTTGTTGGTGATGTCTCGCATTGAATGGAAAGACATAAAAAGACCCTTACTTTTTATATTTATTCTAGTGTTCTTCATCGTAGGCTTGAATGGTATGTTATCTGGTCGAGGCGGTCCTTCCTCTGTGTTAGACCCAAACTCGCCTGTTATCTTCACAGTTCCTCTAAAAATACCTGGCACCGATTGGGGGTGGTCGGTGCCAGTAACCATTTCTAAATTATGGTTTTCCATAACACAAATCTTTCGCATGTTAACCATGGCATTGCTCGCTATTCCAATTCCATATACCATGGATCCAAATATTTATGGAACTGCATTCAAACGCATGGGCGCATCAGATAAAGTTTCATTTACAATGGATTTAGCACTGCGTTTCTTGCCGACCTTCGTGCGAGATTTTAACATCACATTAGATGCACAACGCGCACGCGGCTATGAAATTGAAAAACTTAAAGGTGGCATAGCAGAAAAAATTCGGCGGCTTGCACCTTTCATCATCCCTGTAGTTATGCAATCCACAGTAACAGGCGAAGAAGTGATTGACGCCATGGATTTACGCGCTTTTGGCACAGGTCCCCGCACATGGTTAAAAAGCGATTTGAAATACGCCTTCCGCGATTATTTCATTATTTCCATTGGAATTATTATATTTATTGGATGTTGTGCACTAAAATGGGGATTTGGAATCGGCGGTTTCTTCATCCCAGATTTTTTCACCAATTATTTTCTTGGATGAACTTCCCGCCTCATTTTGACTTATAGTTGATTCGGTTTCAGAAAATTATATTTAACTACCAGCGTGGGATTAAATTATGTAAATCTCTTGGGTAAGTTTCACCAGCCATGACTTTAAAATCTAAACGATTTTGCTCAGGAGCAAAAACACAAGTTGCAAAATCGGTAAAGGCACAAGGCGGGCAATATGCTTTATTGAAATCAAGGAAAATGCTTCCATCTTTTTCAATATCTGCTACAAGGTAACGACCAGTTGGGTAGGTTTCATCTTCACTGGTTGGGTCCCAAAAACGTAAGAAGAATGTAGTTTCATCTTCTTTATTGATATCTACTTTATAACTCTTTTTATTAAATTCAAAGGTCATGTAGCCTTCCACAGGAAATTCAGATTTTTCACCTGTAATATCAGGGAAGTAAGCCATTTTGGGTCTTTCGTAAGCAGTATAAGTTACAGGAATTCGATAATCCTCGTTAATATCATACCAAGTACGGGCAGGGAAAGAAGCGCGTTTTTCGCTTTTGTTATCCCACATGCGCACACCCATTTTATTCCCGCGTTGAATGATTACCAATTGAAGTTCTTCAATTTTTATAAAACTAGGGTTTTCAGAAATATCTGGTTGTAAAATTGAAAAGTCGGTCAATTTTTCATTGACTAGCACTTTTTGCCCCGCGGAAATTTGTAGTGATACAGATTTCCCGTTATATTCAAAATAACCTAAACTAGCAGGTAGGCGCTCTGGAAGTTGGATTTCATTTTTAGCATCGGATCCTATTTGGTTTTTTCCAAGCTTGAGCCAAAATAAGCCTATTAATGAGAGCCAGCCATTTTCGCGCCGAATGTTTTGGTTAACTGTTTCTCTCCACTCAGTAATATTTTGTCTATAAGTTTTTTGCGCCATAGTTGGATTATACCAAATATAAAAAAGAATAAGCCTGTAGAGTTTGCATTTTTGTTATACAATGGCACTATAAACCATTAAAATTTAGGAGTGTTGATTATGGGCTTAAAGGCTGATCACTGGATACGTAAGATGGCATTAGAAAATAAAATGATTGAGCCATTTGTAGATAGGCAGGTGCGCCAAGGAGTTATTTCATACGGCGTTTCATCGTATGGCTATGATGTACGCGTAGCAAATGAATTTAAAATTTTTACCAATGTTTTTTCTGCCACAGTGGACCCAAAAGATTTTGCCACAAATTCTATGGTGGATTTTGTAGGCGATGTGTGTATTGTGCCACCTAATTCTTTTGCTTTGGCTCGCACGGTAGAGTATTTTCGTATTCCACGCAAGGTGTTAACAGTTTGTTTGGGAAAATCCACTTACGCGCGTTGTGGCATAATTGTAAATGTAACTCCCTTTGAGCCAGAATGGGAAGGGTTTGTCACACTTGAGATATCAAACACAACGCCATTGCCTGCAAAAATTTATGCCAACGAAGGCTTGGCTCAGGTGTTGTTCTTTGAAGCAGATGAAGAATGTGAAATCTCATATGCTGATAAAAAAGGAAAATACCAACGACAACAATCTATTGTGTTACCGAAGTTGTGATTTGTTCATATAACAGATGTAAATAACATTTCCGCGTTCTCTGTGAGCTTTATACTAGATATGGAGTTGTGCTATGTCTGAATCATTTATGGAAGAAAGTGTAGTTCAGCAGATATCTGAGATTCAAAAAATAATTATGCAAACCATGCTTCAGTTGGCGCGCATGAATCAGCCACAACTTTCGGTCGCTAACCGTGAACTTGCTTCATTAGTTAGTCTGGTGGCTAAGTTAAAAGATGATGTACAAACACATTTTAATAGCCACCAGAAAAAGGTTGAGGCTTTAGTGGGGGTGGGGAGCGCTATCAACTCCACGCTGGGGTTGAAGCGAGTACTAGAAGAAGTGATGGATTCGATTATTGCTTTAATGAACGCAGAGCGGGGTTTCTTAATGTTAAAGGATAATTCAGGCGAGATGACCGTACAAACAGCACGCGGAATTGCACAATCTGATTTAGCACGCGAATCATTTGCTGTTAGTAATAGCATCATTCGAAAAGTTGCTGAAACAGGCGAAGCAATTTTAACTACCAATGCCCAAGAAGATCCACGCTTTGACCAACAAGCTAGCATTGCACAATATCATTTGCTTTCGATCTTATGCGCCCCATTAAAAGTGAAAGATGTTTTGATTGGCGTTATGTATGTGGATAATCGTGCTCAATCGGGCATCTTCAAAAAAGACGATTTAGAAATTATCTCATCGTATTCAAACCAGGCCGCAGTAGCAATTGAAAATGCGCGTTTATTTGAAGGCTTACAAGCTAGTAACGCCGAATTACAAATTGCATATCAAGCCACTTTAGAGGGTTGGGTGCGCGCATTAGATTTGCGTGATAAAGAGACAGAAGGACATACCCAAAGAGTGACATCCATTACCATGAAACTTGCCACAGCTATGGGCATTACAGGCGATAACTTGCTTCACATTCAGCGTGGCGCTTTGTTACATGATATTGGCAAAATGGCAATTCCTGATGGCATTTTATTAAAGCCGGGCGCATTAACCCCTGAAGAAAGAAGCTTAATACAAAAACATCCTGTTTATGCTTTTGAAATGCTTAGCCCAATTAAATTTTTACAGCCAGCCTTAGATATACCCTATTGCCATCACGAAAAGTGGGACGGCACGGGCTACCCACGTGGTTTGAAAGCCGAGCAAATTCCACTAGCCGCAAGAATTTTTGCCGTAGTAGATGTATGGGATGCCCTAGTTTCAGATAGACCCTATCGTCAAGGCTTAAAACATGAAGAAGTGAAACAAAAAATTAAAGCAGATGCAAACTCACACTTCGACCCATATGTAGTAGATATGTTTTTGAAATTAGAGCTATAACCAACGCCTCTCCCTTGGGGGTAGTTGTAAACTGACCCTCAACCTTGTTTTTTTAGTGGAAGCGTAGGGTCGATAATGATATTTTCAGATAAGCTAACAACAATGTGAGTATTACCACATTTAATCTCATCCCCCGAAGTTAATACTGTTGGCATTAAAATTTGAGTATTATTTAAAAAACGTCCCATTTGTAGAAGCAAGGTCTTCAAGCCACCATTGTCCATGATGATAAACTAATTGTGCGTGACGAGCCGAAGTAGTATCATCTTTTGTAGAAATATCACAACTAGGATCGCGTCCTAAACTAATTTCAGGCTGAGAAAAATATCTTAAAGAATCCCCTTCAGAATCTTTAATCGCCAAGCTAATACCGGGTACCCGCCGATTCGCTAAGATCAAACCCTGCCTGCGTGTTTCACGATACAAAGAATACAAAGCCCATCCCACAAATGCAAATAATGCGATTGCTGTTATCAATCGCAACACTAATACAATTGAACCACTCATTTTTTAGGAATTTTCGCTGTAGAATGTTCTTTTAAAGTTGCAGTGGGTCTTTCTAAACTGCTGTTATTAAATGGACTTGTGGTTTTCAAATCCGGACGAGGTGGTGGATTATCCTGTCCAAAAATTAATGCCACTCCTGCTAGTGAAATCACATCACCAGGATATAAAACACTCTGACTAGTTCTTTGCCCATTTACAAAGGTTCCCCCAGTGGAGTTCAAATCAAAGACCACAAAGCGACCTTTTATAGAACGTAATTGTGCATGATTACGAGATACGCGAGGATCATCAATGATTAATTGATTATCTAACCTACGCCCAATGTTAACTACCTCGCTAGTTAATGGAAAGACTTTAACCCCTTCAACAATCAAAAAAGCGTTTTCAGGGATTTTGCTGTTTTCGTCTTGTTGTTCATTTCCAGTGGATACAGGAACTGCATTTGTTTCAGCCATAACTTCAACCCTATGAGACGCAACAACCTCAGCGTCATTAATTGGAATTTTCTCATTTGTAGAAATTGTCACAGTTGGAGGCATTGTAAAACGTAACCCTGCTTCTTGTGCCACATTAACAACAGACTGCAACACTACTGCAAGTAATTTTTGATCTTCCCATCCTTTTGCAGTTTCAGGGTGCATAATTAGAGTGAAAATATCAGGGGCGGTAGAAGCATAAGCATTTGTGACTGTATTGTTTTCAATGGCAACTGCTAGCTTTTGGATGATAATATCTTCAATTTTTCGCCCGGGCAAAACCCTCAATAAATCCACTTCAATCAAGTGCTGTAAGCGTGCTTCTAATTCTTTTAAATCCATCTCTCACGTCAACAATATTATAGATTGAGCCTGCCGATTAAGCAAGCCACCCTCACAAAACTTGCTGACAATTTGGACAGGTTTCTGCCCCTGCCTTCACGACATAACCACAATTTTTACAAGTATCCGGCTGACTCATCCCCAAAGGCGCACCACATGCCGCACAAGATGGGTCACCCACTTTATTCGCCACATGGCAATATTCACAAGTTGTCCGTTTCAAATTTTCAGACAAATCAGCCGAGGCACCAGCCGCACGCGCCGCCTTAGAAATTACACGCCAAGCCTTATCGCGCACACCTAAGTTCTCAATATCTTGAGCAATATCATCTAACCTGCCCAACAAACTAAATGGATTCCTCAAAGCTGATAAAGCACTCATGCCTAAACTAGCCGCCACACCCAGCCATGCCTGTTCACCTAACTCAATCATAATACCTTCATCCACCGTCTGAATCGTCACAGTCATAGCTGTTTGCCCGCCAGATGTTGCATCAGGTCGCGTGCTTACCTGCACAACCACTCTATCTTTTTGCCCCAATGTTTGTGCGCGAAAATTACCTTGGTTAAACTCACCAAGCAAAGCATTCGCAATATCCAAAGGTTTTATTTTTCCGTGAAAAAATTTGCGTTCCATAACTAGATTATAATGCCTTTACATTTTTAATTGGATATATATACGAAATGATACGACTCAAGTTTCAACCTTTACAACTGCTTCTAATTCTGATAATGCTTACTGGATTTTTATCCGCCTCAAACCTGACCTTCGTCTTGGCGCAAGCACCGACAGATACACCTGCGCCGACAACTGGTTTATTCATCACCGTCATTACCGATGAACCACAAATCAATGTTCGCATGGGACCAAGTTCTACAGTTTATCCAGTTGTAGGAATTTTACTAACAGGCTCAACCGCTCCTGCTTTAGGTAGGTCACAAGGCGGAGATTGGATTAAGATTGAATTTCCATCTGCTCCAGATGGCGTTGGTTGGGTGTATTCCCCGTTAGTACAAGTTTCACCGCCAGGGAATTTAATCATTGTGCCACCGCCACCAACACCATTGCCACCAGCAACTTCTACTATTGACCCCACCTTCGCTGCGCAATTTATTGTTGAGCCAACAAGCACACGCCTACCAACCTTTACTGCGCAACCATCTATCACACCATTGCCTACTTTCATCACCTCATCAACTTCAGATGACAGTTCTATTCCATTAGCCACTTTTATTATTGCATTTGCTGTTTTAGGTTTTATTGGTTATTTACTTTCAATGATTCGTAGGTGATATTTTTTGCTATACAGAAAGATTTATCTTACTGTATAGTGCAATATAAATGTTACAGCATTAGATATAATAAATTAATTAATGTTCAATTCAAAAACAAAACTTATCTTCCTTTTTATTTTTATATTTACAGGCTTCGGATATTTTTTCTATACACCTGTGCAATTCAATGTTTCTGCCCAACAGCCAACAGGCTCTATCCCCACTGTAACAGGGACACCTGCAGGTGCAATTGTGCAGGTACTTATTGACCAAAGTAATGAAATTGTGAAAGTTTATGCAGGCCCAAGCGCTTCTCTATACCCAGCAGTAGGGGTGATTTTAATGGGGCAAGAAATACCTGCTTATGGGATTTCGCAAGATGGTGAGTGGATTCAGATTTATTATCCTGGTGTTCCTGAATCTGTAGCTTGGGTATATGGTCCGTATGTTCGCTATCTAAAATTAGGGAATTTGCCAGTTATTCAGCCACCACCAACGCCAACGCTTGCTTCTACGCCTACTATTAACCCAACATTAGTAGAAGCTTTTATTCCAGCAGTGACGCAAACTCGTTTGCCAACATTTACGGCGGCACCAGAAATTATTGTGGCAACTTTTTTACCTGAAGTAGAGGTTAACCGTGTGCCAACAGGTTTAATTATTTTGTCATTAGGCTTTATTGGTGGCTTTGGAGTTTTGATTTCGTTTTTGCGGGGGAGGTAATGTAGGTCATGCCCTGCACCCAGATATAGGCGTGCAGTGTAGCGGACTTGATTAATGACTACTACCATCAGCCAAAATAAAATTTTATGAAACAGAAGCAACTATAAGTCAAAGATGAAGCGAAAAAAAAGAGAGTAGAAGATCTACTCTCTAATTATTTATTGTCTTAGTTGTGGCATCCACAAGAGCCGCCACCGCACCCACAGGAACTGGCTTCACTATCATGTCCATGTCCGCCACATCCACAAGAGCTAGCTTCGCTATCATGTCCATGTCCACCACATCCACAACCGCCTTCTTTTTTGGCGTTGGGGCTATCTACTGCGAAGCCTGCACCACGTTGTGGGTCGTTGACGAAGTCTACTGTGGCATTGCGTAAATAATCAATGGAGACTTCATCTACAACAACTTTGACGCCGTTTGATTCAAATGTAGTATCTACGTCACGGATGTTGTTGTCGAGTGCCATACCGAAGTTGACACTACAACAGCCTCCGCTGGTGACGTAAACTCTTAAAGCGTAACCATCTAGTTTGCGTTGGATAAGAATATCTTTAACAGCTTGGGTTGCCGCTGGGGTTAGTGTGAAAAGTTGGGTTTCAATTTCTTGGAGCATTTTTTTCTCCTAGTCAAATAGATAAATTTTGATATATCTTATCAGGTTTGTTTTTTGTTGTCAAACTTGGGAGTATATAATTTTGTAAGTTTAGCCACAGAGAATGTGCGTTTTTGGTGGCTAATAAAAAATTATTTTAATGTTTCTTCAAACTTTTATGAGTTCTTACTCATTTCTTGACACATTGCCTTTGCGCCTGTAAAATCCCTGTGCTTTTCTGGGCGCAAGCCCAGAATAATTTTTGCAGAGAAGGGAATCCCTTATTATGTTCGCTATGCAAGGACTGACTGGTTCGGAACAAATTGCGATTTGGGTTGTATTTGCCATCGCAATTTTTAGCGTGTTCTACGCTTTTTATTTGCGTGCCAATATTTTACGAGAAGATAAAGGCACCGAAAAAATGCAAGAAGTTTGGAAGGCTATTCGTGATGGCGCCGATGCTTATTTGAATCGCCAATCGAAAAGCATTCTGCCTTTAATTGCTGTCTTAACTGTTGTTTTGTTCGCTTCTGTGTATGTTGTTCCGCCTACACCTGAAGCATTGGAGCAATTCAAAGGTTATGATGAAGGCACTGTCACATTGATTATTGGCTTTGCACGTGCTGTTGCCTTTGTGATGGGTGCTTTTGCCTCTATGATGGTTGGGCAATATGGTATGCGTATTGCGGTAGAAGCAAATGTGCGCGTGGCTTCTGCCTCGAAGCGTTCTTTTGGTGAAGCGTTAGATATTGCCTATCGTGCAGGTTCTGTGACAGGCATGCTCACTAATGGTTTAGGCTTGCTTGGTGGAACTGTTATCTTCATTATCTTAGGTATCGCCGCGCCTGATGCTTTATTAGGTTTTGGTTTTGGTGGTACATTGCTTGCGCTCTTTATGCGCGTGGGTGGTGGTATCTTCACCAAAGCCGCAGATGTGGGCGCAGACTTAGTTGGTAAAGTGGAAGCAGGTATTCCTGAAGATGATCCACGCAACCCTGCTGTAATTGCCGACCTCGTTGGTGACAATGTAGGTGACTGTGCAGGTATGGCGGCAGATATTTTCGAATCATCTGAAGTGACAATTGTTTCTAGTTTGATTCTTGGTCTTGCTTTGTGGCATGTAACAGGCAATGAATTAGCATGGATTATCTTCCCCTTAGTTGTACGCGGTATTGGTGTGCTTTCATCTGTATTCGGTACGAACTTTGTGAAGAGTGGAAAAGACAGCAAGAGTGGCAATGCTATGAAAGCCATTTTCAATGGTTTGATTGCTTCTGCTATTTTCTCTTCCGTTTTGTTCTTTGCTTATGGCTACTGGTACTTACAAGATATTGTAGGTGGCTGGTGGAGGCTCCCCGTTGCAGTGTTTATCGGCGTTGTACTTGCTATTGTCATTGATCGCCTCACTGATTACTTCACTGGTTCAGATGCTCCTCCAGTGGAAGAAATTAAAAAATCAGCCGATACAGGTCCTGCTACTTTAATTTTGAGTGGTATTTCTAGCGGTTTCGAATCTTCTGTTTGGGCAGTGATTGTCATTGCCATTACCATTCTTTCATCTATTTTCTTGTTTGGTCAATTTGGTGCTGTGTATGTGTTGTACGGCGTTTCACTCACTGGTATCGGCATGTTGACTCTTACAGGTAACATCGTAGCCATGGACTCATTTGGTCCAATTTCAGATAATGCCAATGGCATTGGTGAAATGGCTTGGTCTGGTAATGAAGATAAAGAAACCAAACAAGCTCAAAAAATTATGGCAGATTTAGATGCTGTGGGTAACACAACCAAAGCCATTACAAAAGGTGTTGCTATTGGTTCTGCTGTAATCGCCGCTGTTTCATTATTCGGCTCTTTCCTTGTGGATGTTTCTCGCGCTCAAACCTCTTTAGGTTTCTCAGCCGATCAATTGCTTTCTGCTGTTGGTATCCGTGTAGATGACCCACGCGTTTTTGTTGGTATGTTAATCGGTGGTGCATTACCTTGGTTGTTCTCTTCATTTGCAATTCAAGCAGTGACTCGTGCCGCCTCATTGATTGTGTTAGAAGTTCGCCGACAATTCAAACTTGGCGTGTTAGACGGCAAAGTTAAGCCTGATTACAAACAAGCCGTTAGCATTTCTACTACTGCCGCACAAAAAGAATTAGTGACATTAGCTTTACTTGGTGTAGTTACTCCAATTCTTATTGGTCTCACACTTCAAGTGGAAGCACTTGGTGGTTTCCTTGCAGGTATCATTGTTTCAGGTCAATTACTTGCCGTGTTCCTTAACAACGCTGGTGGTGCATGGGATAATGCTAAAAAATTAATCGAAGATGAACCTAAAGATCCTAAAAAGAATCTTGGTAAAGGTTCAGAACGACATAAAGCAGGTGTAGTGGGTGATACCGTTGGTGACCCATTCAAAGATACTGCTGGTCCTGCGCTTAACCCAATGATTAAAGTTGTCAACCTCGTAGCTGTGATTATTGCCCCAATTGTGGTGCAATTCCAAGGTGCAACAGGCGCGACTCTTTACATCGTTTGGGCTGTTGCTATAGCCCTCATCGGTGTACTCGCTTGGGCAATCATGCGCTCCAAAGCCCCTGCCGAATCCATGACGGCTGAGGTGGGTGGTAGCACAAAGAAAAGTAAGAAGAAATAAGATAGAAATAAATTCTACGCTAAGAACCTGTATTCTTAATGGGATGCAGGTTCTTTTTTTATTAAATAGCACAAGTGATGCCACATACCATGTTTGATAAAATAGCAGATGAAAGCTAGGCTTCATGTGGAATTATAGGACTGTTAACTTCTTTTCTTTTAGTATTTTTGCTGTTTTTAGCGTTTTTGCTAGCAATGTTTGCTTTCTCTTTTGGCGGGGTAGACTTTAATGTTTATTACGCTGCCGCTAAGGTTACATCACAAGGCGGGAATCCTTATGACTTTCAACAACTTGCCCCGCAAATTGTTTTAATTTCAGGCAAGATAAATAACCCATATTATTATGCCCCTTGGTTCACTTGGATGATACTTCCATTTTCGTTGTTCTCTTATCCCGTTGCTAGAATATTATGGTTAATATTTCATTTTATTTTGTGGCTATGTGCTTTGCATAACCTGACTAAAGTGATTAATTACCCTCAAAATGATTGGCGTAAGTGGATGATTTGGTTGTTCGTAACTTTTGTATTTGCTTGGTCAACTTGGGGATCAGAACAAGTTGGTATTTTGGTGTTCTTCTTATTCACCTTAATATTGTTCTTTTATCAAAAAGAAAACTGGTTGATGATGGGAATCTGCCTTTCGCTGATTTTATTTAAGCCTAACCTCACAGCGCTCCCTGTTGGAGCTATCTTAATTTGGTTAGTGTTTCAGCGTAAACAATGGCAACCACTTTTTGTGATGGCGGGAACAGTTTTATTAATGATAGTTATTTCTTTGTTTACTACTCCATTTTGGTACCTTGCCTTTTTGCAACGTGATAAATTACAAGGACTTTCTTACACATTGGATTCGGCTGGCATAATGGAGATTCAAAGATATACCACTACACTTCTGGATTGGCTCAAGGTTTACGGCATTAGCGGGAATCTGGCTACATGTATTTATGTCGTATTTATTTTATTTGGCATATTTATTTTGATTATTTCCCTAAAACATCTAAAATCTCTTTCGGAGTTTATAGCTGTTGTGATATTGATTAATTTTGCGCTTGTTCCATACACATTATTTTATGATTACTCAGCTCTTGTTATAACTTTGTTTTCAGGGTATGCACTTTTTGCAAAGCTTCAGAAAAATACTTGGCTACCGTATTTGGTAAATATAGCCATACTTGTAAGCTTGTTGGCTGGAGGCGGTATTTCGTGTCGTTATTGGATAACAATTATCCTTATAATTTTTTTGGGTTGTGCTTACTATATAAAATCCAAGACAAATAATTTGACTTTGATTTAAGCTAAAAGTAAGGGAAAAAGCAAATAGAGCGCAACCAACCTCCAGTCAAGTTAGAAGCGGTTTTTTTATCAAAATATCGAATCTCATGTTAAACTTTCGGCATGACACTTCCATTCCCAACTCATAAAAAATCAAAAGAAGAAATTCTCAATGCGATGCGTGATGCGCGTGACCATGATGTGCAATGGCAAAAAGGACGCGCCTTTAGTCTTGTTTATCGTGCCAGTAGCGATGTGGATGAATTGCTCAAAGAAGCATCGCTCCTTTTCTTTTCTGAAAATGGATTGAATCCCTCAGCCTTTCCATCTTTGCGAAAATTTGAAACTGAAATTCTTGCTATGACGGCTTCGTTGTTAGGTGATGAAAATGCTGTTGGCGCAGTAACCTCTGGTGGAACGGAATCTTTGTTGATGGCTGTAAAAACTGCGCGTGATTGGGCGCGTAAACATCATCCGCAAATTAAACAACCAGAGATGATTTTGCCTGTTTCAGCTCACCCTCTTTTGAAAAAGCGGCGGAATATTTTGATGTAAAAGCGGTTCGGACTCCGCTCATGCCTGATTCTCGTGCTGATGCAGAAGCCATGCGAAAAGCAATTACTCCCAATACAATTCTGATGGTTGGTTCTGCTCCATCTTATCCGCATGGTGTAGTTGACCCAATTGCAGAGATGGCGAAGATTGCTAAGCAAAATAACATTCTCTTTCATGTGGATGCTTGTGTGGGGGGCTTTATGTTGCCGTTTGTTCGTAAGTTGGGTTATCCCATCCCTGATTTTGATTTATCTGTATCGGGCGTTACTTCTATTTCAGCAGATTTACATAAATATGGTTATGCCGCTAAAGGTGCATCGGTGATTTTGTATAAGACACCTGAACTACGTCGTCATCAAATGTTTGTCTCTACCAATTGGGCGGGCGGAATTTATCCATCACTTTCTATGGCTGGCACACGCCCTGCTTCTCCAATTGCGGCGGCATGGGCGGTATTGAATTATCTTGGTGAGGCGGGTTACCTTGAATTAAATGATGCAGTAATGAAAGCAGTTAAACGCTTGCAAAATGGTATTAATGCTATTCAAGGGATAAAAGTGATTAGCAACCCTGAAATGAGCGTCTTTGCAATTGGCTCAGATGAATTGGATGTTTATGCTATTGCAGATAAACTAACTCAAAAAGGTTGGCATTTAGATCGCCAGCAATTCCCGCCATCTTTACACATGACTGTGCAATATGGTCATGTGAATATTGTTGACGAATTTCTGAGTGACTTAGCGGAATCTGTAAAAGATGTTCGTAAACCAAGCATTGAAAAAACTTTTAATGCTTGGTTGGTTGCTATTGCAAATTTTCTTATTCGTATTTTGCCAGAAGCGTGGGTAACTGCCTTGATGGAAAAAGCGTCAGGCTTGCTTGGGGGAGGAGGCGGTCTTCCGTCAAAGATGGCTCCCATGTACGGCTTGATGGGATCGCTTCCAAATCGTGGCGATTTGAAGGAAATGATTTTAGATTTATTGGATGGAATGACGCGCTACAAAAAATGATAATAGACTTCTTGTAAAAGCGCACCTTTATGTCTTTTATACTTCGTCAGCGCGAAGAAAAAATCATAGCATCTGGTGATTTGAAAACTTGAATATAAAAACTTGAGTTTTCTAAAACTGATGAGATGTTTGGTGATTTATTGATTGCGTTTGATGATTGACATAAATTGGTTGGAGAATTTAGAGAAAGATATATGTAGTCTGGCGCGCCAAAATACTTGATGCTTTTATTTAAGCATTCTAAATCTTGGCATGTTTGTAACATGTTTCTTTGACCAATAAATTCATTAAAGTTTTTATCACTTAACCATTCTCTTCCTTGTAACGTGGTCAAGTTGGTTCTTTTTGTTAAATATGGAAACCACTCACTAGTTGAATCGCACATTGGGTCTGTTTCGTTGGTGATAATCAGAAAGTTGCTATTCGCTGGCGTGTTTTTTGCAACCCATTGCATAGTATTTTGCTCGTTTGTTGAAACATGATGCTGTGACAACATATAGCTATGATATATCGAATTAACCAAAATATACGGAATAAGGATTGATACTAAAACCCTATTGCCCCGATTTGGCGTTATTGAGCTTGAATGAAATATAGGCATCAAGGCATCAACAATAAAAACCCCTGATGCCATTGCCAGTGGAATATTTCCAACTGTATGCGCACTACGTGGTTGAATCAAATAAACTGTTGCTAACATAATTGGAATGAAATAGTCTTTTTTTGAGATAAGAAAGATAATTCCTAAAATTCCAATAACACCCAATACGTCAAGGTATGGTTCTTCAGTGATAATATCTACATTGATGAGGCGTAGCACAGACCAAAAACTTTGGCTGCCAGTTTGAAGTGCAGAGAGAAGCGGGCTAATTCCATGGTGTGAAATTACAAACCCATACCAGGGACCTGCAATCAAAATTACACCAAAGGCAACCCCAAGCGCCTGCATAGCTGTTTTGATAGTGCGAGATTTCACTGCCCAAATTAAAATAGGCAAACTGATTGCAAAAACAGTTGATTCAGTATGGCTTAATATCACCAAACTGCCTGAAAATATAAGTCCCCAAATGGCTTTGGTTTCATTTTTTACAAATAGCTTCCACGAAAAAAGTAAAGTAACAATTAAAAAAATAACGCCAAGGCTTCTTGTTAGCCCGCCACCAGCCGAAAGCCATGTATTTAGGTGAGGTGTGAGTGCAAATGCAAAAGTTGCAATTGCACCTTTTGTTTTGTTATTTAAAATTTCTTTTGCAAGAAAATAAAATATAGGAATGCAAAGTGTATTTAATAAAGCAGGTAGCCAACGTAGAATTTCGATTTCAGAAATGTTGAAAATAGATTTAAGAATTGCCCCGATATAAAATGCAAGGGTGGGTAAGCAAATGGAATATGTAAATTGTTATAGCTTGTATATAGAGGTGGAATAAAATGATTTACTTGTAAATCATTTATCATTGAAGCAAACATACCACCATCATTAATTGGAAAACTCGCTAGAGTTGTGGGTATGAAACGAAACATTGCGCCAAAGATAATTGAGGCAATTAAGATTAGTAAATTAATATCATCTGTGCTTAGGTTTTTATTTTTCATTTTACTTCGTAAATCTCTTCTGCCATTCAAACAACTTATTCAACGCCTCAATCGGTGACAAGCCATTCACGTCCAAACTTTTTAATTCATCTAACAACGGATTCGTTTCTGGAAATAATGCAACTTGTTGCGCGGCGTGTGGATCAATTTTTACAGCTCGACCAGAAGTTTTTTCAAGTTGTTCCATAATTTCATTGGCTCTAGCGATAACAGGTGCAGGTAAACCTGCCAGTTGTGCAACATGTATCCCGTAAGAACGATCCGCACCACCCGCGATAATTTTATGCAGGAAGACAACTTTATTATCTGCTTCGCTAACAGCCACATTGTAATTTCGCACGCCTGGTAATAAATCTGCCAGTTGAGTCAACTCGTGATAATGAGTCGCAAATAAAGTCTTTGCTCGCAATTGCGGATGATTATGAATATACTCAATCATGCCCCACGCAATAGATAAGCCATCATACGTTGATGTACCACGCCCAATCTCATCAAGGATCAACAAACTTCGTGAAGTAGCATGATGCAAAATATTCGCCGCTTCCACCATCTCCACCATAAATGTAGATTGCCCCGCGTGAATTTCATCTTGTGCGCCGATGCGCGTAAAAATTCTATCAACCAATCCAATCTTTGCAGAAGTCGCAGGCACAAACGAACCTATCTGCGCCATCAAAATTATCAACGCAGTTTGACGCAAGTAAGTTGATTTACCAGACATGTTCGGTCCCGTAATCACACGCACCACTTCGCCTTTTTCAAAGATGACATCATTGGGGATATATCTTTCGCCTTTGAGATATTCTTCCACGACAGGATGTCTACCATCTTTGATTTCTAATTCGCTTCCTTCATTGACCTGAGGCTTGGTATATGCACCCAAAGCCGCCACCTCGCCCAAAGCGGATAGTACATCAAGTTCGGCAATTGCTCGCGCAGTGGATAAAATTTTATTCGTTGCTTTACTTAACTCTGCACAAATTTCTTTGAATAAGCGTGTTTCAATTTCTTTGATTCGTTCTTCGGCATTCAATACTAAAGTTTCATATTCTTTCATCTCTGGCGTGATGAATCTTTCAGCATTGACCAATGTTTGCTTGCGGATGTAACTCTCTGGTGCTTTTTCTGCCGCCCCGCGTGAGATTTCAATGTAATAACCAAAGACTTTGTTGTAGCCAACTTTGAGAGTCTTAATGCCTGTCTTTTCTCTTTCAACCGATTCTAAGTTTGCGATCCAATCTCTAGCATGTTTAGATGCTTCAATAACTGAATCTAATTCTTGAGAATAACCCGCTCGAATCACGCCTGTATTTTGTAGCGTAGCAGGCGGGTCATCATCAATTGCATTTTGCAAAAGAGATAATTCATCTTCGCAAACTGACCACTGACTACTGATAACTGACTTCTGTTTACTGATAACTTCTTTTACTTTTGGTAATTCTATAAACGTACTTCTCAACGCTACCAAATCTCTCGGCTGTACCTGACCTGTCAACACACGATTGATGATTCTTTCAATATCCACAATCGGTTTGAGCGAAGCACGCAATTCAGCGCGAATCATTCCATTATTTACAAAATATTCCACGCCATTTTGTCTGTGATTAATTTTTTCTACATTCAACAACGGCTGACTAACCCATTGATGAATTAACCTTTTTCCCATGGGTGTAATGGTTTGGTCTAATACACCAAGCAATGAGCCTTTTCGTTCACCGCGTAAAGTTTCATCCAATTCTAAATTTCGGCGCGTGGATGAATCCAAAGTCATAAATTCATTTAGGCTGTAAGAACGAAGTGAGGTTAATAAATTCAGCGCATCGGGTTGGGTTTCTTTTAGATATAAAATAATTGCCCCCGCCGCACGGATAGATAAACTATTTGCTTTGAGTCCAAAACCATCTAAGGTAGATGATTTGAATTGAGTTAATAAAACGTCACTACATTTGCCTACTTCAAATTTCCATGCTGGGATTTTTGTTAAGTGACCTGTAATTCCATCTGGTAATACTTGATTATCAGCATAAATAATTTCAGCGGGATGTAATCTGGTCAATTCAGCGCGTAAGCCTTCAAGCGGAAGTTCGGTGACGGCGAATTCTCCAGTGGTGACGTCTGTATATGAAACAGAAGCCACTGTCCCCAAGTTTGAAGCGGATGTATCTAATATCACAGATGCTAAATAATTATTTGAGTCACCAGGTAATAAGGCAGGCTCGGTCACAGTTCCTGGAGTCACAACGCGTACAACTTTGCGCGGAAATAATCCTTTAGCAGGTTGTTCACCAACTTGTTCGCATATCGCAACGTGATGACCTTTTTCAATTAATCGCGCCAAATAATTTTCAACAGCATGATACGGAATGCCCGCCAACGGAACGCGCACGCCATTGCCAATGGGTTTGGATGTTAAAACAATATCGAGATCGCGCGCAGTGATTTGTGCATCTTCATCAAACGTTTCGTAAAAATCACCAAGCCGAAAAAGTAAAATGCAATCGGGATATTGTTTTTTGATATCGAGATATTGCTTGCGAGCGGGAGTGGGGTCTTCGTTAGACATAGCATGATTTTACTATGAGGCTGTATAATTTGAAAAACATAACAGGAGCAATCATGTATAAACTTGTTTTAGTGCGTCACGGACAAAGCACATGGAATTTAGAAAATCGCTTTACAGGTTGGACGGATGTTGATTTAACCGAACTTGGCAAAGCCGAAGCCAGCGAAGCGGGAAAACTTTTAAAAGATGGCGGTTATGATTTTGATGTTGCATATACTTCTGTTTTGAAGCGCGCCATCAAAACACTTGGCATTATTCAAGATGTGATGGATTTAAATTGGCTTCCTGTAATTCGCGCATGGCAATTGAACGAACGTCATTATGGTTCATTGCAAGGTTTGAACAAAACTGAAATGGCAGAAAAGTTTGGTGAGGCGCAAGTAAAAATTTGGAGACGAAGTTATGATGTGCCACCGCCTGCATTGGAATTGACTGATGAACGTCATCCAAAATTTGATAGACGATACGCTTCATTGACTCCCGAACAACTGCCTGCTACCGAATCACTTAAAACTACCCTCGAGCGCGTACTGCCATTTTGGAATTCGACTTTGGTTGCTGAAATCAAATCTGGCAAACGAGTTTTGCTTGTCGCTCACGGAAATTCAATTCGCGCCTTAGTCAAATATTTGGATAATGTTTCTGAAAACGAAATTACAGAATTAAACATCCCCACAGGCTTGCCGTTGGTATATGAATTAGATCAAGACTTGAAGCCGATAAAACATTATTACCTCGGTGATGCAGAAGAAGCCGCCAAGAAAGCGGCGGCGGTAGCCAATCAAGGAAAGACGAAGTAGATTATGTCTCTCACCTCACGTGATCGTGTCTTAGCAGTTCTAAATCATGAAATTCCAGACCGCGTCCCAATTTGCATTGGACCAAGTAACGCAACTGGGATTTCAATGCCTGCTTATCGCAACTTAAAAAAATACCTCAACTTTGAGGCACCTGAAAAATATTTATACGACTGGGAAGAACTTGGCACGGCACTTATTGATGAGCCTGTTCTCGAAAGGTTGCACAGCGACTTTCGCGGAATCTATGACCGTGAACCTTTGCACATCCGTGAAATGAACGCCAAGCGCGAAAAAGGTTCAACATATTTCAACTCATGGGGCGTTGGCTCGGTGGAAGGTGATCCAGGCACATGGTTTCCATTTGTTCACCCTTTAGCAGAAACTCATTCCATAGATGACCTTGAAAAATATCCCTGGCCCGATATGAACGACCCAACACGTGTTGAGCATGTCCATGCTGAGCTTGAGAAATTAAAAAAAGAGAATCAATTTGCAGTCCTTGCTACGCCATGGTTGGCATTCCCATTAGAACGCGCTTATGCTATGCAACGCATGGATAGATTTTTTTTCAATCTCGGTAAACACCCCGAGTTTGCCGTAGCATTGGTTGGAAAAATTGCAGAGTTATGTAAAACACTTATGGGGCATTTCCTGCGCGAATGTGGCGATATGATTGACATCATAAAAATAGGTGATGATCTTGGTATGCAAACCAGCCTCATGCTTTCGCCGAAAATGTATCGTCAGCGCATTAAGCCCATTCATGCAGATTACATTTCATTTATAAAATCTCATACCAAAGCCAAAGTATTATTTCATACTGATGGCGATGTTTTTGACCTATTGCCCGACTTTGTAGAAATGGGCATTGATATTCTTAACCCCATTCAAACCTCAGCGGGCAAAATGTCTAACCTCGTTGAATTGAAAAAACAATTTGGAAAAAGCCTTATTTTTTGCGGCGCGATAGACACACATCGCATTCTTCCTTTTGGCACCCCTGAAGAGGTTCGCTTAGAAGTGAAGCGCATTATTGAATCGCTTGGTAAAGATGGCGGTTATATACTTTCTTCCGTTCATACCATCATGCCTGATGTCCCGCCTGAAAATATTCTTGCAATGGTAGATGCTGTTGAAGAATTTGGAAGATATTAAAAGACATTAAATGAAATTTAATTACAATTATAAAGTTTTGATTCAATGGAGTGTTTTGCTTTTTGCATTATTTCTCCCTTTTTTTGTAATTCGATTTTTTCCAAAGTTTTACCATACCAGTGACGTGGATGACTTCTGGCGTTGGTCACAAGCTTGGGGTGTTAACTGGCGGAATATCTATTTGAATTGCGAAAGATGCAATTATCCATTCTTTGGCACACTTGTCTCTGGTGGAGTGATTAATGTCGTCAGTAGCATTGTTAGCCATAAACAAATTGCTAATTACTTTCGTAGCTATCTTGCCATTGTAGATGCAATAAATGTTCTTCTGATTTGGCTTATATTGCGAAACCTGCAAGTTAAAAATTCGCCGTTGTGGGCTGGCATTATAGGTTTGTTACCTTCCTCATGGATTGGCTCATCAGTATGGGGGCAAATAGATGGTATTAATCAGTTTTTGGTTTTAATATTTCTTAACTTTTTAATTTGGTTTAACGCAAAACCTAAAACAAGTTGGCATTATTATGTAGCCCTGTCATTTGCAGGATTTTTGTTGGCATTACTTGTTTTAACAAAACAACTTATCTATTTTAGCGTTGTGGGCTTGCTTGCAATTCTATTTGTTAATATTGTACTGTATTCGCCTCGAATAAAAAAAATACTCACTTCTTTTTTTACTGTCTTACTGTTCTTTTGCCTTCCTATTATTTTTCTTGATTTAATATTAAAGATAAAAGATCCTTATTTCTCGCACTTACAATATATTCTCCTTACAGGAAGCCAGCATGGAAATATTATTTCTTCTCTCGGCTTAAATATATGGGTATTTTTTGTAAACGATTTTTCCACCTCATCAAAAGCCCCGCTCCATCTTGGTAATACTATAATTGATTTTATCTCACCTTATAGCGTTGGTATTGGCTTATTTATTCTTTTTAACATCATTCTATTTGTACTGTTTATAAAAGATTTACTGCATAAAAACCATCAAAGCCAAGTTGGTTTCAATACTGATCAAATCGCGTCTGCTATCTTTTATCTTTCACTTATTAATTTAAGTTTCAACCTTATGCTCACTGGCACACATGAAAGATATCTTTATCATTTTTATCCTTATGCCATCATATCCTGCTTGGGGCTAATGAGAAACTCCAAAAATATTACCGCCAAATTATTATTTTGGTTAATCCCGTTTGCAATTGCATATGGAATGTATTTAAGGGGCTATCTTACTGGAGATATTCGTGGTAATAGTTATTTAATAATCCGCATTATGACATTTGCTAATTTGATTCTCTTTACCTTTTTGATTTATTCTTGGATTAAATCCATTCTTTCTGTTAATTTGATGCTTAATCATGACCATCTTATCTGAAGTTGCTTATCATCTAAAAAAACGCTTCACTGGTGACCTTCGGCTTGATACTGCTTCCAAAGTTTTATACTCCACTGATGCTTCGATGTATCAAATTGAACCATTAGGCGTAGCGATTCCAAAAACGCAAGATGATTTACAATCCGCAGTTGAGTTTGCTTCAAAATATAAAATTCCAATATTGCCGCGTGGTTCTGGTTCATCATTGGGTGGTCAAGCCATTGGTGAAGCGTTAATTTTAGATTGCTCAAAACATCTCAATGCTATTCTTGAAATTAATCCCCAAGAACATTATGCAATTGTTGAATCTGGTGTTGTGCTTGCAGATTTGAATCGTGCTGTTGCAAAACATGGCTTGATGTTTGGTCCAGACCCTGCTTCGGCAGAACGCGCCACAATGGGCGGTGTAATTGGCAACAATGCCACAGGCGCACATTCTATTTTATATGGCATGAGCGCGGATCATTTATTAGATGCGGAAGTGATTCTTTCAGATGGAAGCATTGCGAAGTTTGATAATTCGATATTCGATATTCGATATTCGAATACTCGATTATCGAATATCTTGTCTGTCGCTAATGAAGTTCGAGAAAATTATGCCGAATCAATAAAACAAAATTATCCAAAATCATGGCGTAATTCGGCGGGATACAGATTGAATTATCTTTTACCTTTTTCACCATCCAAACCTCCACAATGGATTGGTGAATATCCAAACCTGAAACCTTCAACTTTGAACCTTGCACCTTTACTGGCAGGCAGTGAAGGAACTTTAGCAGTTACCCGCAAGATGAAAGTAAATCTTGTTCCCAAACCAAAGCATACTATTTTGGGCGTTTTGCAATATCAAAGCATCGAATCTGCTTGTGATGATGTGTCTCGACTTTTAGAATTTAATCCCAGTGCTATTGAATTAATTCCACAGATGATTTTGCAATTGGCAAGAAGTGTGCCTGCTGTGGCGAGTCAAATGGGTTGGATGGTGGGAAACCCTGAGGCGGTGTTGGTGGTTGAATTTAGCGGCGACCAAGTATCGGCGCTGAAAGAAGCGGTTCGTGGTCTCGATACGCCCTCAGCAAAAAACACTTCGATAAACTCAGTGCATCGCGCTTCGGGCTACTCGACCAACGCAAAATTAGTAACAATTGCGGAATCAAATGAAGAACAAAATCGAATCTGGAATATCCGCAAATTAGGATTAGGGATTTTAGATTCGCGTCTGCAAAATGCGCGCCCCATTGCATTCATTGAAGATTGTGCAATTCCTGTTGAAAGGCTTGGCGAGTTTGTGCGTGAGGTGCAAAAGATTTTGCATGAGCATAAAACTTATGCGGGAATATATGCCCACGCTTCGGGTGGCTGTTTGCACATTCGCCCCGTATTAGATTTGACTCGTGGCGAAGGCGTGAAGCAAATGCGAAATATCGTTGAAGAAGTTTTTTCGCTGGTGATGAAACTTGATGGTTCAATGAGTAGTGAGCATGGTGACGGCATTGTCTCTGGTGAATTTATTGAACGAACTTACGGAAAAGAAATCACCGATGCAATGCGGAAGTTAAAACATGCCGCTGACCCAGATAATATTTTGAATCCGAAAAAATTATTTGATGCACCACCGATGGATTTGAATTTACGATATGGCGAAAATTATCAAGTGCAAGTTTGGGATTCTGCTTTGCATTTTGAACATGAGCATGGATTGGCTGGCGCGATTGAAATGTGTAATGGTCAAGGCGTGTGTAGAAAATCTACTGGTGTAATGTGTCCGTCATTTCAGGCGAGTGGGGATGAGGGCTTGAGTACGAGGGGCAGGGCGAATCTTTTAAGAGCAATAATCAGTGGAAAGTGGAAAGTGGAAAGTGAGCAGAAAGCAGTAAACAGAAGGCAGTTATCAGTAAGCAGTAAGCAGAAGATGGTTGGAGGTGAATGGTCTATCGTCCATCGTCCATCGTCTGAATTGGAGGAAGCAACATTCAAATCACTTGATTTATGTTTGGCTTGTAAAGGTTGCACGAGTGAATGCCCCAGCGGGGTGGATATGCCCAGGCTTAAATATGAATTTATGAATCATTATTACAAGTCACATCGCAGACCGTTGCGTGATTATCTGTTTGCATATTTTCATGTCGTTGCAAAGTGGCTAAGTCCAATTGCGCCAATAGCAAATTGGTTAATGAAAATGAATTGGTCTAAAAAAATAATTTCAAAAATTTTTGGAATTGCAGAGCAAAGACAACTGCCTTTATTTATCAAAAAGTAAAAATGATTCACCGCGGAGACGCGGAGGGCGCGGAGAAAAGAGTTGTTTTATTTTTATCTGATGTGTTTTCGGAATATATTGAGCCAGAAGTTAAAGAATCTGCTATTGAGATTTTGAATCATCTTGGCTATGAAGTGAAGCAGTTATCACTGATTGGGGCAGGGGCTTCGTTTCTTTCAAAGGGATTCATTGACCAAGCCAAAAGCCATGCAGAAAAAATTTTGGATGAGATAAAAAGTTTGGCAACAGAATCAACTATAAACATAGTCGGATGCGAACCGCCTGAGGTGTATTGCCTCAAAGATGAATATGTCGCTTTGTTGCCACATCGAAAAGCAGAGATTGAATCCATTTCAAAGCATGTTTTTATGGTGGATGAATTTTTGTTGCGCGTAGCCAAATTAGGGGAATTAAGGGATACTTTTGAGAATTTGAATAAGAAAGAAGAAAAAATATTTTTTCATCCACATTGTCATCAGCGCGCATCAAACTTGGGGACAACTGCTACTGTTGATTTGTTGCGTTTGTTAGGCTATGAGGTTGTGTTGAGTGACGCGGGCTGTTGTGGCATGGCTGGCACGTTTGGTTTTGACAAAGAACATTATGAACTTTCGATGAAGATATTTAACAGATTAAAAGATAGAATAGAAAATATTAATTTAGAAATTGTTTCAAGTGGCGCAGCCTGCCTAATGCAAATTCGAGATGGGGTAGGGGTTGAGGCGAAACATCCGCTGGTGTTGGTGAGGGATAAAATAAAAATTATTAGATACAATTAAGAGATATAACCAATGGAGCATTTATATGGCAAAAATTAAAATTATACAAAAGGGGCGTTCTGGCACAATTCAATACATTGAAGGTGGGTTATTCAATAAAAAAACTTATGAATTTTATTGGGAATTTGGCGGAGCAGATACTGTTGCCATGATTTGGTTTCCGAAAACTAATGCTGAGTGGGATAAGGCTTATCCGTGGGCTATTGGGCGGCGGATGGATATTGTCAAAGATATGGCAGAGCAGGTTCGCAAACAGAAATCACCTACATCTACATTGAAGTGGGAAGATGGAATTGTTTTGTTGGTAAGCAAATCTTGAAATGAATAAACGAATGAAAAGGGACTTTATAAGATGACAGAATCTTCTTTTATTTACGAATTAATTGGTTATGCAGGTTCTGTACTAGTTGCAATTTCTTTGATGATGAAATCGCTAGTGCGTTTGCGGGTTATCAATATGATTGGGGCAATATTTTTTATTCTGTATGGATTACTCATCGGGGCATTCCCTGTTGCTTTTTTGAATAGCTTAATCTTATGTGTTAACCTTTATAACTTATGGCAGATGTGGCAAGAAAAAGATAGCTTCAAGTTGATGGAAGTTTCACATGATAGCCCTTATTTACAAAATTTTTTGGAATTTTATCGGCAAGATATTCTTAAATTTTTCCCTACGTATCTTTTCAAACCTAAAAGCGATCAACTTGTGGTATTTGTTCTGCGCAATATGGTTCCAGCTGGTGTATTAATTGTTAAGCCTGATGGTGAAGAAGCGCATATTTTTCTGGATTTTGTTATTCCAGGCTATCGAGATTTTCGAGCAGGTAGATTTTTATTCGAGGCGAGTGCTGTGTTCTTTAACCATAAAGGTATTCGACGTTTAATTTCAGATTCTGGGAACGCTCAGCACGAATCATATTTGCGGCGAATGGGCTTTATATTCAAAGATAATCTTTATTCTCGCGATGTAGAATCTCTAATAGTTAGTAAAAAAACTTTTTAGTTAGTTGTTCGTTGCTAGTAACTCTGATTCTTCTATAATTCTTGGCACCGATTCTTCCCAGCCTACAGACATAATATGAATGCCGTTTACACCTTGCTTTGATTTGATTCTTTCAATTAGCTCTAAAGCAATGTGAATCCCTTCTTCTTCGGCATTACCTTTTTGGTCTGCAACTTCCATGCGTTGCATAATTTTTTGTGGCACAAACACACCAGGTATTTTTTCATTCATGTATTTTGCCATTTTGAAACTTTTCAATGGAGAAATTCCAACCAAAATATAAACTTTATCTAAAATGTTGCGTTTAGCATTTCATTTAACCAGTTATCTAAATCATCGGCATCAAAGACCACATTGGTTTGGAAAAATTGCGCTCCAGCATTCACCTTCTTTTGTTCGCGCAAAGCTTGAAATTTCATATTAGATGCAAAGGGAGTAGCCGCCGCACCGAGAAAATACTGTGGTGGGTTTTTGATTTCTCTGCCATCGAGATATTTCGCTTCATCTCTTAGCCTCCGCAGGATCCATAACATTTGAATTGAGTCAAAATCTACAATATCCATCCGCCCTTTGGGGTTAGGTGACATCATCATGCTGTCGCCCGTTAGGCACAAGAAATTGCGAATACCTAAAGCAGAAGCCCCAATCACATCTGATTGTAAGCCAACGCGCGTTTTATCTCTGGCGCTGATTTGCATGATGGGTTCAGCGCCAAGGTCAATGCTAATTTTTGAGCAAGCCATAGAAGACATTCTTGGCACTGCTGAAGCATTATCTGTAAAGTTTAATGCGCTGGCATAATTTTTAAGTAAATTGATATTTCTTTTAAGTTTATCTGTGTTGATAGAAAGTGGAGGGACAATTTCAGTGGTGACAACAAATTCGCCTGCTTTGAGTTTTTTTTCTAATTCAGAAATAGGTTGAGTATATTTAGGGGCATGATATTCAGAATCGCCTTGCCACCATTCAGGTTGGCGAATAGGCTGTATGATAGATTCAACAGTTGCTGAAACAGAACCAACTTCACCCGAGTTTAGATGCGAAAGGATAGTTTTAATACCCATGTCTTTTGCATGGCTAACTATCTCACTCCATGAATCATGTCCAGCTTTGTCCCAATCCATTGGTGGAAGGACTTCAAGCAAGTGGGCTTCACGACCAAGTTTGAAAGCGCGATCATAAATTTTGTACCAAATACATGGGCGAGATTCGTCTACATAGCATTTTTCTGGCGTTGAACCACCACATGGTCCATTGCGCAAACCTTTTGGGCATTCCATGGGGCAGATGAGTGCTGTTTTAGAGAGCAGGCAGTTTCCGCACATACGACATCCAAACAATGGGCTTTTGATGGCGAGTTCAATTTTTGTCAACAGGCGTTTTTTGAATGGCAGACGTTTGAACGGCATAAAAGGCGGTTGGTAGCGACGTCCAGGTGTGAAAAGAGGCATTCTTGCTCCTTGCTCGTGATTATATATTATATATAATTTTACTCCTGAGTCTTATTTTTGGGGAAGGTATAATTTATTATAGGTAGAATTTTTTAAGCAAATTAAATAGGAGAGACCTTATGCACGAGCCTCACATTGATTCACTTTTACCTGCCGAGATGGCGGAGAAGGCTGAGGGTATTGGCGTTCGTAAAGCTAATATGCAATTTTTTACGATGTTGATGCTTTCAATTTTGGCGGGGGCGTTTATTGCCTTTGGGTGTATTTTTTCTACAACGGTTTCAGCGGGCACAATTTCTGTCAGTAGTGTAGATGGGGCAGTGATATATTCAACTGGCTTGCCATATGGAGTAACTCGTTTGTTGGCAGGTTTTGTTTTTTGCTTAGGGCTTATTTTGGTTGTCATTGGTGGGGCTGAGTTATTTACAGGTAATAATTTAATTGTGATGGCTTGGGCAAGTAAAAAAGTGACTACAAGTTCATGCTGCGCAATTGGGTGATTGTATATATTGGAAATTTTTATCGGGGCAGTTGGCACAGCGATTATGATGTTTTTTTTCAAGGCAGTATACATTTGGTGGCGAGGCAGTTGGTGTTGCGGCTTTGCGGATTGCTATTTCAAAAAGCGAATTGGGTTTTGTGCAGGCTATGGCATTAGGGGTGCTATGTAATATTTTAGTTTGTTTAGCAGTTTGGTTAACGTTTAGCGCTAGAACCACATTGGATAAAATCGCTTCAATTATTTTTCCCATTACGGCTTTCGTAGCCGCAGGCTTTGAGCATAGTGTAGCAAATATGTATTTTATGCCTTACGCTTTATTCATCAAAATGTTTGACCCTGAATTTATGAGCCATGTTGGCGCGAAGCTAACAAATTTAGATGCGTTAACTTGGCAGGCATTTTTTATTAACAATTTAATTCCAGTTACAATTGGAAATATTATCGGCGGTGCGGTGTTTGTGGCGGCTGTATATTGGGTCATCTTTTTACGTGGTAAGAAAAATACAACCTCCTGAGAGTGGCTAAGAAAGAAGGTAATCTAAAAGATTTAACCACAGAGACCACGAAGATCACAGAGAAAACCTTATAAAAACCTCTGATTTTTGTGAAAATAAGTTATACTGAGAAGGTTGATCCAATAAAAAATAAGGAGTATATGAAATGGCTTACACATTAGATACAACCGTTGGAGAGATTTTAGATGATACCAATGCAGTTGAAATTTTGGAGAAATATGCTCCAGAAGTTTCAAAGAACCCAATGCTTGCCTTAGCGCGTGGTATGACCTTGAAATCGATTTTAGCAATGCCTCAAGCAAAGCAAGCAGGTTTAACTGAAGAAATGGTTACAAAAGTTTTGGAAGAAATTAATGCCAAAAGTAAATAATAACTTGCATTAGCTACAAATTTGTACAAAAAAGCCGTCCAGTTTATATATGGACGGCTTTTGCCTTGAATGGCTTAGCGTAAAAACTTTCAGATTAAGTTTAATGTTGTGATTCAGTTTATTCACTGGGAATCATTATCATAGCAATTAAATATATTAATATGCCTGGCACGCCCCCCGGAATAAAGGCAATAAACATTGCCAACCGAAACCAGAATGGATTGATGCCAAAAAACTCACCTAACCCACCACATACACCTGCTAACCAGCGATTGTTTTTAGATCTACGTAAAGCGTGTTTTTGCACTGTCATTTTTTCTCCTTATGCAGAGATGTACGCAATGCTTTTCAAAGAGTTGCATGATTTTTGCTAAGTTCATACGCCGCAATGCTAAAGGCAATAGCCACATTTAACGAGCGCTTTTCGCCATACATTTCTATTGAAAATATCTCATCTGATAGGCTGAGCAATTCTTCCTCTACACCTGTCACTTCACTACCTAGAATTAAAACAACCTTTTTATGAGTTAGCAATGACATTTGCTTGCTCATGCTGGATACCTGCTTGCTATTTGATGTTTCTTCTAATGCCCAAACCTGCCAGCCCTGATGCTTAAGATTTTTAATTAACTCCACTGCATTTTTATGATACGACCACTGCAACGAATTTTCTGCGCCTAAAGATGTTTTTCTGACCGCTTCATTTTCTGGCGTTGGGCTGATACCGCACAAAAAACTTGTTCAACCCCTAAGCCATCGGCACTGCGCAAAATTGAGCCGACATTCCAAGCCGAACGGATATTATCTAGTAAAACGGCAACTTCTCTGCCATTTGTATTTTTACTTTTCGCACGAATCTTTTCTTCCTCATGAATTACTTTCTGCGATACAACTTGCGTAGCCCCTAAGCAATGCGGACAGCGCACCCCAAATTTGGAATCTTTTTCAAGTGGGTAGCGCAATCCACAACCGCTACAAATACGCATTTCAAATATTACATCAGCCATTAATTTGTATTATACCAATGGCGTAATTGAAGCAAGGTATAATCGTGCCGCACTTATGAAGCGTCTTGACCAATTAACTTTTACCCGTTTTGTTGTAATAGTCTTAGTTTTGTTCTATCATGGTAGCGGCGGAATATATCGTTCATTTTTAGCGAACCTCCCATTTTCTGAGCTAATAAGAACTGCCCCAACAGGCGTAAGTTATTTATATGTGCTTTCTGGGTTTGTTATGGCATTGGTTTATTTTCGCCCGCATGAAAAATTTGATATTGCAGGCTATTGGCGAGCGCGTTTTATTCGTATTTATCCACTTTACCTAATTGCCTTCTTACTTACCTGCTATTACTATGCCGATGCTATTTTAGAGATTAAACCTCAAAAGATCGTTGCCAACTTATTTGTTGCTCAAGCATGGATCCCTGCCTACTCACAATCGTTTAACTATGCTTCATGGTCTATGACGGTTGAATTTTTCTTTTATGCAATTTTCCCATTTTTTACTATGTGGGCATATAAGCAACCAACAAAAAAACTAATTACAGGTTCAATCCTCTTTTGGGGCATTAGCCAACTTATTTACCAAATTTTGTGGATAGGTTTTTTCCCGGAACGAAAAGATATCATTGTTTACAATCCAATTTTCCATCTTAACTCATTTATTATGGGAGTAGTGGGTGGTATTTGGTACTTGCGCGAAGGAAAGCTTCAAAACATCAATCAGAGCACTACTACTATAGCATTATTCACCAGCTTTACACTGATAGCAGCTTACTCAGTTGTGAGTCAAAGAATCCCAACTATATTCCCTAATGATTTACAACCCATGGCGGGTTTGTTGGCTCCACTGATGGTGTTATTTATCATTGCTTTATCACTTAATCAATCGGGTATTACAAAAGTTTTTAATCACCCAGCCTTGGTAGCTTTAGGCGAAACTTCTTATGCAATTTATATTTTGCATGTACCTATTGTTTGGTTATATGAGCGCTATTTATATGATGCAACTTGGATAAAGAACCCAAGCCAAATTTTTGATATAAGCATGTTTCCAATGCTGATCGGAATTGGGTTGATTGTTCACTTTTATCTTGATACTCCCCTGCGAACTTGGCTAAAGAAGACACTCCAACGAGTTGATTTTCCGCTTCTCCTACTTGACCTTGTAATTGCTACTGTTTCCATCTACCTTTCTTTTCGCCTGCGCTTTGACCACCCGCGCGAATTTGCCTCATACCAAACTATGATGCGGGCAATTTTTTTACAGCACATTTTTTTTTCCGAACATCATTCGCTATCTATTTCGACACGTTTAAGTCCGCTACAACTTTACAAATGATACGTTCAGTTTTTATCTCGGTTACAACTGGCTCTGCCATACTACTTCTTATAAGCTATGTTGGATTTCACTTCGGTTGGTTTGAAAACTTCCCACGCAGTGTTTTTGTGCTTGATTGGCTTATTGTTTTATCAGCATCTTTGCTCACACGCTATGCTTCTAGCATTTTATTAAAATATAGAGAGAAGTGAATCTTGTAGCTAGGGAAAATACTTAACCACCTTTTTATCCCTCCTAAAATATACAAAAAACTGACATCTTCATAAGAACTTATGTGAGGGTTGTCACTTATAGGTTGACAGAAAAAAGGTGCCTGGTGTTATATACACTAGGCACCTTTTCTCTAACCTTCTCCTTCCCCTTCCCCTTCTCCTTCAGGAGTTTCTACTGGAGTAGGCTCTAATGTAGGGTCTTGAGTATCTTCTGGCTCATTATCTTTAGGAGGTGGATAACATACAACATCTTGCACAGCCAGATTGGAAGAGATTTCCTTTCCTTCAAAAATAGCAGTGACAAATGCTTGATTATGTATACTGGCACCCGATTTATACTCTTGCTCGCTGGTGATGTATTGTGCGTAACATGTAGCCGATTCATTTGGCTGTAGAGTCAGTGTTTCTAAAGCCGTATCACATACAAATGATGAGATTTTATCGTCTGAAAGTTTGAAGGGAGCAGTGAGCGGAACATTGCCTGTGTTCCTGAAAATATAAGTATATAAAAATTTTTCTCCTGCCATGCTACAGGCGTTGTGATCAACTGTTTTTTCTAAAGAGAGTGCAGGAGCAGGGATAAAAGGTTCTTCAGTTGGTGCTTCTGTCGGTGTTTCTACCACGCTTTCTTGTGCTGGTAATTGTTCTGCTTCCTTTCTTTGCAATCCAAAATAGGCAGTTTCGCTTTGATCTGCGGGAGCATCGAAAATCTCAAAGCCTAATGGCATAGTGGAATCACAAAAAAAGTTAGCTCTTGGATGTTGAGTCATTTTATATTCTGGTGGAATTTGAACAGATATAGACCTTGCTTTTCGACAGTCGGCACGGAATGAGAAATTTTGAGTTGGGAATTGAGCACTACCATTGGCATTCGTAGTTTTTGTTATTCCATACCATGTTACATTGATACCCTCTAGCCATGGTTCGTTTTCGCTCTTTTCTCCGTTGCCATCTAAATCTTCATAACCCTGAACGGTGACGTTTCTAGTAATACTACAACTACAGAACATTTGAGTAATAGCTAAGATGGATAGTAAAGATATTAAACGATATAGATTTTTCTTCATTGTTATTTTTTCCATTCCTGTTTGAGTTTATAAAATTAGTTGCAAGTTGCCTATTATAAGGGTTACATGATTGTATTTATTAAGCGCAGTTGACGTGGATGGGATTAAAACAAATGGTTGAGTTGCAGTAGCCAAGTGTAAGTTAGTGAATGAGGCGTGTAGGGGATTGAGAGTTCTGTTATACTTCATTTATCTTTATGCGTAAAATAATCTTATCATTCACCTTGCTTTTGGTTGCATTGGCTTGTGTGGTACCTAGTGCCATTGCGCCTGCCGAACCTCCACAAGAGACGGCTGACATGACTTTGTTGCAAACATTTATTGTTCAAACTGCAGGGGCGGCTCAGACACAAACTGCAATTGCAAACCCATCACTGACTCCGACGCATACTGCCACACCTACACGGATTCCGACTATTACGCCATCACCAACGGTTACATTTATTTACCTTTTGCCAACTTTAACTTTGGTTCCTACTAGCACTCAATTGTTAGTGCCAATTGGAGGCGGTGGGGCGAATGGCACGCCGAAATCGCCCTCTTTTAAAACACCACAACCTTGGGCTTGTTTAGTGATTGAAGCTGAAACACAGCCACCCAAAGGAGCGGTTTTACAAAAGAAACAGGAATTTTATGCCTACTGGACAATTCGTAATACGGGTACAAAAACATGGACGCGCACAACTATAGATTTGGTTTATAAAGGTGGGTATCGCCATGATGGTACGAAGATTATTGATATTACTGAAAATGGTGGACCTGGCTCAACGGTTCGAGTGGGGACGAGGTTTACTGCACCTAAAACAGCAGGTGAGTATCAATCTTTCTTTGTGTTGAAAGTTGGTAGCACTACATTTTGTAGTATGAAGATTTCGTTTGTGATTAAGGATTAAAAAAAACGACCGTAGGCGGCCGCATGCCGTCTACGGTCTGCCATCTATTACTTCTTCCCCCAAAGCCCATAACCTGCATTTCTTCTTGCTTCTCGACGTTCATGTTGCTCATGGATTTGTTCTACATGATTCGCTTTTTCTGCAATGGCGGCTTCAAGCCATAATTTTCCTTTTTCGGCAGTGGCGTGGCTACCTGCACCATAGGCGCCAGTTTTTGTATCATCATCCCATGGTGGGTTGGCGATTAAACTTCCGCCTTCGATCCAATCCATATAATAATCAGGCGTAGAGACAAAATCTGTTTCATCTACAACTTTATCCATTTTGCATAAATCAGGTCGCAGGTGAAGCATGAAAGAGGTCTCTAATTCACCAGCATGACCCATGCCACCAATTTTTGAAGTGCGATATTTTTTCAATGCTTCTGCGCCAATACTGCCCGATGTATGTAACCAAGCAGTAGCACAAAATATGCGCCGATGTTTTTCCCCGATATATTTGACGATATTGACCAAAAATGAAGAGTTGCCACCATGCCCACTCATCAGATAGAAGCGGTTGAATCCGCGAGCAACCAAAACATCTAGCGTAGCAATCCAAAAATCTTCAAAGGCACGCCCGCCAGCATTCAGCGTGCCTGCAAAAGATGAGCGATGTGTGCTAACCCCATAAGGCATGACGGGTAAATTAAAACTGCGTGTAGCCAGTTTAGGATTTTGTTTTGCAAACTCAACAGTACCTTTAGCAATAGCATCAATAATTATTGTATCTACCGAAAGCGGGAGGTGAAAGCCATGCTGTTCGGTGTGACCAATTGGAATCAAAATCACCTTTTCGCGTTCGCTATCAGGTGGCAGAAAAGGCTTGGGCTGATTCATCGAAACATGCCCTTGGCGCAATATTGGCAGGTTTGCAATAAAAGAACTTTGCGGGTCAATGCCACTAGGGGCAAGGCAAAATACTTTTGTAAAACCATCATCGCGCAAACTATCTAACAAGTTGATGATGTAACCCCAAAAAAATTGATCTGGAATTTCAAGCCCGCTATTTCTCCATCCAAATGGGAAGGGAGGAAGTAAACCGCATCTTTCTGGATTTGATAATTGATTCTGCAATTGAGCCGAATCATAACCTGAGCCGAGCGGCAGAACCAATGGCGTATCGCGTGGAAGTTTGGCTACTTCATCCCATGTTAGTTCGTCGTAGTTGAAGAAGGTTGTCATGGGGAATTATAAGGGAATTGGGGAATAGGAGAATAGAGAATAGAGAATTGTTTCCCAACTCTGACAGGTTTTTATTTTATTTTCGTTCAAGTCTAGACCCTAATCCTCAAAGGGGAGAATCAGGTCTGCTCTGCTTGAAACTTATTTATGAAAGCAAATAGCCTTACTATGAAATTACTTAATTTGTAATGAGACCTTTAGGGTCTGTCTATTCACAAACTTTCAACAGACTCAAGCCATGCTGAAACCTGTCAGGGTTTTTATGACAGTTATGGTTGATAAAACTCAAACGAATTTAATTTATCTTCAATGTTGGCTAATAATGGAGTTGCAAGGAGTGTAATAGTATCAGTAACTTGAGTATCTTTCTTGCCATTTGCTAATATTGAAAGGGAGGAGATTATAGTATCTTTAACCAATACAAAAACACATTTTCCTGCTATTATCGAATCTGGTGAAATTTCACACCTTGTATATTTTTTTTATACCATTATCAGTATTTCCCATGTATTTATAATCGCTATCCACCAAATTGTTAGGAATTATAGGTGGGAACTCATATTTATATAAATCGTGCTGAATTAAGAAAACATTTTGATCATCATCATGATAATACGCCCAAAATGCAATAACTGCTGTTTCTTCTATGCCTTTAAATGCCTCAGATGAAAACGGTTGATTCGATTGAGTATTAAAAATCTTCATGATTCCCCATTCATCATCTAAGATTTCTTTGCTCAGTAATAATGGTATTAATTTCGAGTCATCGTTTTGAAAACTAACAAAAATTTCAGGAGATTTCTGACAAGATATTAGAGATGTTAATATAATAATTATAAGATAAAACAAGCATAATCTTTTCTTCATAATGATATCCTTACTTAGATCATGTAAGCCTAAAGCAGAATATGAGAATAGAACCCATTTTTATTTTATCCCAAACTTACCAGACTTCCGAGATTTTCAAAATCTCGGAAGTCTCAGAGTTCTATCTAATCACTAACCGCTAACAGCCAATCGCTAACATCATCTCGGCAACAAATACCAATCTAAAAATCTTTCCATTCTTTCATACACATCTAACAAATTTTCGGGGCGTAAAAAGCCGTGAGGTTCGGTGGCGTAAGTTTTATATTCAAAAATTTTATTTTCACGTTTCAAGGCTTCTACCCATTCTTCACTTGCCTCAGGCGGAACAACTGTATCGAGCAAGCCATGTAAAATCAAAACTGGTTTTTGGATGTTCTGTGCCTCTGTAATTGGCGAGCCTTTCATATATATATTTATATTTTCAGCAGGATGCCCCAAAAAGATTTCTGTATAAAGCCGTAATCTTTTTTCACATAACGCCCACGAACTGACTAAATTTGAATCACCATATTTTGTAACGCCACATGCAAACAAATATTCAGGGTCGCGTGAAAGTGAATTGATAGTCATATATCCGCCATAACTACCGCCAGCGATTCCAATTTTATCGGGCTGAATATTTTTCAACGTGCGTAAATATTTTGCGCCATGCAAACAATCTTTTGTATCACCAACACCCCAATCATTGTAATTGGCGCGTTCAAAATCTTTGCCATAACCCGTCGAGCCGCGATAATTCGGCGCGATGTATGTATAACCCTTTGCCGTAAAATATTGCGCTACATCATCAAAGCCCAAAATGTATTGATCTTTCGGTCCACCATGCGGATACAAAATCGCCGCGCCATTTGATTTTTTGGGACGATATAAAATTGCAGGAATTTCTAGCCCATCATAACTTTTGTATGAAATCAATTCAGGGGTTACAAAATTAAATTTTTGTAATGCAGGTGGGTTTGAAAATGTAAGTTGAGTCACTTGTTTAGTTTTCAAATCCATTTTATAAAAATCAGAGGTGACTGTCGGTGATTCAAATTCAAAGACGATATACGACTCGTCACTTGCCCAATTCGGATTTGAATGAATCCCAACCTCGCCTCTCAAAACTGACCTTGTGCCTGATTCTGTGTCAACTAGCATTAACTTAAATGACGCTTCTTGATTCACCACTGCTAATATTTGCTTCCCACTCGGTGACCATTCATATTGAAAAATATCTTCGCCATTTTTTGTGAGTTGATGTAAGCCTTCGCCATTCGGTTTGATTAAATATAATTCTTCGCGTTGCCCTTCTTGTGCAATGAATGAAATCCATGCTCCATTGGGTGACCATTTAGGCGAAAACGCTCGCACTGATGGCTTACCATATAAAGTGACTTGTTTTCCTGTTGCAATTTCAAGCAAAATAATATCTAAACGATTCAAGTCGTCAAAACGGCGTAAGTTATAGACGATAAATTTTCCATCAGGTGATGGGTTAGCATCCCAATGATCGCCAATGGAATCAGTTGTTAATGCAGTTGGATAATCACCATCAAGATTGGTGAGTAATAATTGGTCGGTATCATTTCTTTCAACTGAAACGATTAAACCTTTTGAGTCTGGCATCCAACGCGGCGAAGAAGCAGATGATGTAAAGTCTGTTATTTTTTTTGGCAAAGTTCCATCATGCGAAGCAATATGCACATGACCATGTAACGTAAACGCAAGCCAATTGCCATCTGGTGACCATTGCGGAATTTCATCATCCCATGAAGGTGCTAAAGTTCTACCAACGCTGACTCGTGATAACCAACCTCCGCTCGCAGACATGGTATATACATCGGATGAAGATTCACCATCTTTGATGCAGGCGATTTGTCCGCGAGAAGAAAGCGTCAGTGACCGAACCCGCTCGAGGCTAGTCAGAAGCGGTAATGTCAAGCCAGTGGGTGGCTGCAGGTCAGGTCTCTTTAATGAGGGCCAGCCATTGCGTTCATATTTTTCTGTCAGTTTGATTGGGTTTTCCATGTTGTAACGTATGCTCCTTTTTAAAAACATCTGTGATAATCCGTGTAATCTGTGGCAAAAAAAATTATAGCCAGCCAATTTAGAACACTTATGTAAGAAGTCTATTATAAAATTAATCCTTTGTGACCTGCGTGTCCTTTGTATTTAAGAATAATGGAGATAAATCATGATCGGAAAAACAAAGCCCAAACTCAACGACGACGAAATGCTCCAAGCAGAATTTAAATATATAACCCAAAACGCCTTCCAAGCTAACGAAGATCGCTCACGTTTTTCTTCTTATTATTTTGTAACAGTAGGCTCATTCGTTGCCGCCATTTTAAGCTCACCTTCAGCCCTAGAGCAAACATCTATTGCACTAGCATTCTTTTTATTATTTATCATCTTAACCGCAATGGGATCATTCACACTTGCACAATTAGCACGTTTGCGCGCCTCATGGCACGAAACTTTAGAAGCCATGAATCAAATCAAAAAGTTTTACATCAAAAACAACCCTGATATCGAACCTGCATTCAAATGGCTAGATAAAGACATCCCCCCCACCGATAAACCCTATAGCATTGCCAACTTAATCGCTATGGAAGTAGCCATGTTAAGTTCATGCACAACTGGCACCGCAACTTACTTTCTATTATCCGTTATTGGAAATATCAACGCCTTAAGTTGGTTAATCATTTCTGCTAGCATAATTTTGGGCTACTTAGTACAGTGGTCTTGGTATAAACACTTACTTGTAGATGACAGATAAAATGCCCAGAGACTACAAAAATCAACCGCCAACTGCACTACAACGCCTCCCCGAAAATACACGCGATGATACTTGGATAAAAGATTTACTGCATCGTGGACAAATTGCTCGCATCGCCTCCCGTTTTGACTTACAACTGTTTATTAACACCTCAACCTTTTACTTCGCCGAATCAGAAAAGCGCATCATCTTTCACTCCAATATAGCAGGGCGTGTTCGTGCAAACATCGAAAAACACCCCGAAGTGTGTGTAGAAGTGAGCGAATTTGGTAAATTATTGCCATCTAATGTTGCTTTAGAATTTTCACTTCAATATCGCAGTGTACTTGTATTCGGGCAAGCCTATTTGATAGAAGATGAAAACGAAAAACGCGAAATGCTACATAAGTTAATCGCCAAATATTTTGGCGACATGCACATTGAAAAAGACTATCGCCCCGCAACCGATAAAGAATTAAAACGCACATCCGTTTACGAAATCACAATCGAATCATGGAGCGGAAAAGAAAACTGGAAAGACATAACCGACCAAAGCGATGAATGGACTGCATTAGATCCAAAATGGTTTGATTTCTATAGAGCAAAAAAATTTGGAGAATAAAATAAAGGCTACTCGATAGTGAGTAGCCTTTATTTTTAATACCAAGAAACTAAATCTTCCCTGCTACATAGTCTAACACATCAATCTTGGTCAAAATTCCAATTGGCTTATTATTTTCAACCACTAACAACGCCAAGCCAGCAGCAAGAGATGGCATAGCTTCTTCAAGTAAAGTTTCGGGTGGGAAAACCGCACTTGGCTTTTGAACAAGGCTATCAACAGCTTCATCGTTGCTATGTTCGTGTTTATCCAGCAAGTGAGTAAGTAAATCTACTTCTTCAATTAAACCTTGTAAATTACCTTCCTTATCTACCACTGGCATTTGAGAAACAGCATTTTGATGCATGATATTGACTACTTTACGAATTGAATCGCCCATTGTGGCAGAGAGTAGCTGTTTATTAGGTTTCGCTAATAACAAATCACCAAGAGCAGTTTCACCAAACTCCATAGATAAGAACCCAAATTCACGCATCCATTTATCATCATAAAATTTTGAGAGATAACGTGAACCTGAATCGGGCAGAATGACAACAGGTAAACGGTCAGGCGTTAATTTCTTACAATATTTAATCGCCCCTGCAATTGCAGAGCCAGATGAGCCACCCGCAAAAATTCCTTCTTGCCTAACTAAAGCACGCGCCCATAAAAATGATTCACGGTCACCTGCGCGCTCAATCGCATCTATGTAATTAATATCCATTGTAGAGGGCAAAAAATCTTCACCAATACCTTCAACTTTATATGTTTTCGGATAAGCACCAGGAGGAATAACACCTTTGTTTTGCCAAATTTCAGTCAGAATTGAACCTTCAATATCAACCCCAATAATTTTAATTTTTGGATTTTTAGATTTCAGATATCGTCCTACGCCTGTCAACGTTCCGCCTGTGCCAATACCGATAATCACATCTGTCACTTTGCCTTCAGTTTGTTCCCATATTTCTGGACCTGTGCTTAATTCATGGGTCATTGGATTATCGGGATTATGATATTGATTCGCTAAAATTGCATTGGGAGTTTCGCGCACAAATTTTTTGGCAACTTCGTAATAAGACCGTGGGTCTGTAGGTTCAACTGCAGTGGGCGTGATGACTACTTTTGCACCATAAGCACGCAATAACAAGATTTTTTCATTACTCATTTTATCGGGCATGACAAAGATAGTTTTATAGCCCTTAAGTGCGGCGGCAATGGCTAACCCAACGCCTGTATTGCCTGAAGTCGCTTCGACTATGGTTCCACCTGGTTTTATTTCCCCACGCTTTTCTGCTTGCTCGATGATATTCGCCCCCACTCGATCTTTGACCGAGCCACCTGGATTCATAAATTCTAATTTTGCATAAAGTGGAACTGGTAAGTCTCTTCCAATACGTTCTAATTTCACCAGTGGTGTGTTCCCCATTGCCCCTAAAATGTTGTTGAATACTCTTCTCTGTTTGGATTCTGTTAATCCTGTCATTCTTTCTCCTTGGTTGAGATAAGGGTATTTTACCGCAGAAGAAGAAAGACCTCCGAGATTTTATCTTGGAGGTCTTTGACTTGCTTGAAAAATTTTTCTTATTGAACAGTGAATTTCACAGTTGCGCTCAAGGCACCGTTGAAATAAATTTCAATTGCATAGGTACCTGCAGCCCAGCCATCTGAAGGTGGCTCAAAATAAAAATAAATTGTGCCGTTAAATGGTGCATCTTGCTCAGTGACAGTGATATCAGCTTCGTCAAGCAAGAAGTTGGGGTCTAGCCCATTTACATTTTCAGCATACCATTTAGAGGTGATGATGTTGCCAGCGGCGCCATTGGCTAAATCGCTAACTACATATACAGTGTCAAATGCGCCGAAAGTGCTAGTTTGTTGTGCACCATCTTGGTCGCGTGCTGTGCGGGTGTTGCTAAGGGCTGGCTCTCCTGCAGCACAGGCTAACTGCACAAGAACTAACATAAGTGCGGCTAGCAAAATAGAAAACTTCTTTGTATTCATAAATACATTCTCCTTTGAAATATGGCAGTATATTCTACCTATCGCCAGATTATACATCATCATAAAAAAAAGCTACTCCCCTATTTGGGCTAGGGAGTGGGTTATCTTATAGATATAGCCACAGGGGTCACCGAGTTCTCTGAGGAAAAACTCAAAAGTCTCTGTTAGTGTCGTGCACATGCACGCATGTATTCTCTGTTGCGGCTGTGCGAAGAGGCAACGGGGTAATAAAGAAGTTGATGGAGAGAAACAAGCATGGGCTAGGAAAGAAGCGTTTTCTAATGGCTATATTAAGGTTCGATTAGAAGTATTGAGAGTGCTTGACATTGCCTCTTCATTTATTGTATAGTATTCAACGGTAAGAGAAAAGGCACCGCCATAGGGCTGTGTCTTTTCTTTGCTCAAATCTCAATTTATTCTTGTAAGGAGAGGCAATGATTAAAGTTAGTGGTCTCAGTAAAGACTATGGTGCACGCCGTGCCGTCCACAATTTAAGCTTTCATGCCAACAAAGGTGAAATTGTGGGTTTTCTCGGTCCAAATGGTGCTGGGAAGACGACTACCATGCGTATCTTAACTGGTTATATGCCCCCAAGTGATGGTGAGGTAATTGTAGCTGGTTATGATGTGGTGGAGGAATCGCTTGAAGTTCGTAAACGAGTGGGGTATTTACCTGAAACTGTTCCTTTGTATACAGATATGACTGCGTTTGATTATTTGAAGTATATGGGTGAACTGCGCCGTGTTCCTGATGTGCTTGACCGTGTGGATGAGGTGTTGGATATGGTCGGCTTGTTAGACCGCGCACAAGGTTATATCGGGAATTTATCTAAGGGGATGCGTCAGAGAGTTGGCTTGGCTCAGGCTTTGTTACATGAGCCTGAAGTGTTAATTTTGGATGAACCTACCATTGGTTTAGACCCTGGTCAGGTTGTTGAAATTCGTGAGTTGATTCGCAATATTGGTAAAGAAAAAACTGTTTTGCTCTCTACTCACTTACTTAATGAAGCCCAAAATTTATGTGATCGTGTGTTGATTATTAATAAAGGCAAAATTGTTGCTGAAGATACAACCGAGAATTTACAAGCTCGTTTGCTTGGGGCAGAACGTGTAGTTATAAAAGTTCGTGGCGATGGTGATGGTTTGAGTGAAACAATTAAAGAGGTAAAGGGTGTTCGTAAAATCGAAACTCTTAAAGATGGTGCTGTTGAATTTGAATTTGCCTCTGGTAAAGATTTACGCCCCGAAGTTGCTAAACAAGTTATTACATCAGGTTACGATCTGCTCGAACTTCGCACAATGGGTATGAGTTTGGAAGAAATCTTCCTTGAACTCACAGGTAACGACAAAAAATAGAGGCAACCATGAATAATATTTGGACAATCGCAAAACGCGAATATGATAATTACTTTAGCAGTCCTTTGGCGTATGTAGTGCTTCTTGCCATGCTATTGCCATTAGGTATTTACTTTACTTTAATTTTATTGTTCACTTCACAAAATGCACTAATGGGTGGAGGTTCTGCCCCAAACACATTACAAATCAATTGGTTATTTATATTTTTAATGGTATTTCTCGCTCCTGCTATTACCATGCGCCTCATCTCTGATGAAGCCCGCATGGGAACATTAGAATTGATGTTAACCGCCCCCGTGAAAGATTTTGAGTTTGTAGCAGGCAAATGGTTAGGTGCCATGTTGTTTATATTAACCGCTGCTGTAATTACATTAGTTTATCCATTAGTATTAAACAACTTCGTTTCCCCTGGCATAGATTGGAAAATGGTCATTGCATCATATATTGGCTTAATTCTTGTTTCCTCTGCTATGTTGGCATTAGGGGTGGGTATTTCAGCCATGTTTAGCAATCAATTTGCGGCTTTCTTCGTCACACTTGGCTTATTCTTCTTCTTATGGTTCTTCGTCAATATGCCAGTAAGCTTATTACCCAGCGGTGGCGAAATACTCAACTATTTAAGCTTGTCTTATCATTTTTCAGAAAATATCAATCAAGGCAACGTTACCTTGGCAGGTATTGTTTACTACTTAAGTCTTACTGCGTTGGGCTTATTTGTTGGCACCAGCGCAATTGAAATTCGGAGATGGCGCTAATGGCTGGAAAAAATAAAAACCCAAATGCAAAATACGCATTTATCGGGCTAATCGTCGCACTGATTGCATGTATTGCAACAGGGTTAATTGGCTCTGCAAACATTTTAACAAGCCTCGGAATGTTTAACTTATCAGAAGCACAACTCGATGGCTTCACCCTAGCACTACAAATTAGTATTGGATTATTGATTTTAGGATTGGCTAGCTATGCCATCCTCTCCCCCGATTCTATTCGTCGCTTCCTAACTGGACGGCAAGCTCGTTACGGTTCAAACTCGCTGATACTTGCTTTAGCTTTCTTCGGCATTTTATTTGCCGTGAACTACATCGTCTACAATAACACTGATTTACTTGGCTCCCCATGGGACTTCACCGAAGACAAATCCAATACACTTGCCCCAGAAACACTGCAAGTCCTCGCTACATTACCAGATCATGTAACAGCAACGGCTTTCTATTCACAATCACTTGACAGCACATCTGCTGAGGAACTTTTACAAAAATTCAAAGAAAACAGTGATGGCAAATTTACTTATTCGTTTGTCAACCCTGATACAGACCCCGTTGCAGCCCGCCAAGCAGGCATTACAGGTGATGGAAAAATTCTGCTACAAATGGGCGAAGTAAAAGAAATTGTCAATGTGGCTACTGAAACTGAACTTGCTAAAACAATGGTTCGCTTAATTGACCCTGTTGTACGTGGCGTGTACTTCCTTGAAGGTCACGGCGAGGGTACATTTAAATCTGGTGATGAACGTAGCTTCTCCATTGCTAAAAGCACATTAGAAGAAAAGAACTATACTGTTAACACCTTAAATTTATTGACGAACAAATCAATCCCAGAAGATGCTGAAGTCATCATCGTGGCAGGGCCACAAAAGCCCTTGAGCCAAGCCGAAGTGAACTTATTGAAAGAATTTGTAAATTCTGGCGGTTCATTAGTTGTAATGGAAGATGCCTCCATAGTCACCGAATTTGGCGATGCCAAAGACCCCTTAGCCGAATACTTACAAAAAGATTGGGGCATTACTATCAATAACGACGTGATTTTAGATTTCAATAGTCAAAGCCCGTTGGTGGCAATTTCGGCTGGAGCAAACACACACCCCATCACTCAAAACCTGAGCCAAAACTACGCCATCTACATGCCCAACGCTCGAAGCCTTACCGCAACCCCATTAGATTCACAAGATATCGTCACTACCCCGCTGATATTCACTTCCCCAAATTCATACAGCGAAATGAACTTTGAAGAAGAAAGTCAAACTGGACCTACACTTACAGATGGAGTAGATACCAGAGGTCCACTCATCATGGCAGTGGCTGGAGAAAATACTACAACCAAAGGACGCGTATTGGTAACGGGCAACTCGATTTATGCTATTGATGTCAACTTTGATGTGTACGGAAATGGCAACTTCTTTATCAACTCGGTAGATTGGTCAGCCGAACGACAAGACGATGTAATTAACTTAACTACCCGTCCGCAAACACAACGTGTTTTCTTACCACCATCACAAATTAGTTTCTTAATTTTAGCCTTGCTGATGATTATTGTCATCCCGGGCTTGGTGGTGTTTTTTGGTATTTCCTCTTGGATTTCACGTCGCAGAAAAGGTTAATAGAACGCATGGCAACTCGTAAATCAACAAAAACAACAATTACAAAATCTAGCAAAACAGCAAGCGCAAAGCCTGCTCCTAGGCGAACAAAGGCAAGCCCAAAGGAAAGTAAGCCTTTTGTTCGCACTGGTACATGGATTACGTTAATTATATTGGTGCTTGTAGTTGCAGGTGCATATTTCATTAATAAAAACGCTGAGGCTACAGCCACAGCAGACATTACCCCAACTACAGAAGCAAAATTTGTTTTCGATGCTACGAAGCTCGTCACCAGTATTGAAGTGAAACCTGCTGAAGGACAAACAGCAGGCATTGAACGCAAAGCAGATAATGTATGGATATTGACCAAACCCGAAGAAACAGAAGCAGACCAAGGCATGGCTGAAGCGGCGGCGGCTCAAATTAGTAGTTTGAAAATTATGGAAGAAATCGAAAACAAAGATGTATCTATCTTTGGGTTAGATAAGCCGCTTTATATCATCACAATTAAATTTGAGGACGGTTCATCTAGCACGCTTGAGGTTGGTGATAGTACGCCCACCAATAAAGGTTATTATGTGCGCCTTGATAAACAAAAATTGATGGTTGTTTCATTAAGCGGTATTGACGCATTGACGAATTTGGCTATGTTCCCGCCTTATCAGTACACACCTACACCAACATTTACGCCTCTGCCTCCCACTGAAACTTTGGTGCCTACTATTGAAGCAACGCCTACTCCATAGCATGACTGCTTCATTGTGAAGAGACGCTTTTACAGATGCCGTGTGTTATATGAGAGTAAAACAAACGCTATAACAACGAGTTGAACGTAATACAACAGCAGTGCACAGCATCAAAAAAACTATAGGCTATTGATTTTTACGCAAAACATTGTATTCTAGTTTTGGCGTAAAAAAATTATTAAAAAAATTGGATGTGCGAATGGATGTAGAAAAAATTTTAATTGGCGGCGACGACGAAGAAGAATTTCCCGCTATAGCGCGACTCATTGAGATGGGTCGCCAAAAATCTTATGTAACGTTAGATGATATCTTACACTTCTTCCCTGAAGCCGAGCAAGATGTAGAACAACTCGAAGAAGCTTTCTCGGCTTTGTTGAGCGCAGGCATTCCATTTATGGAAGATACTATTATGCCTGAGCCAACTGAAGATGAATTGGTGGCAGTAGAAGAAAGTGGCGAATCAGAACCTGAGCCAGACTTGGCGTTGGATGATTACTTAGCCAACATTGATACTGACGATACTATTGGCTTGTACTTAAAAGAAGTCAGTCGTGTGCCATTACTCACTGCTACAGAAGAAGTACAGCTGGCTCAGCGCATTGAACGTGGACGCACCGCCCGCGAGGAACTTGCCACAGGCAATGTAACACCAAAACGGAGATTAGAACTGCGTCGTTTTATTGAAGATGGTTGGGCAGGGCGTGAGCATTTAATCACTGCTAACTCACGTTTGGTCATTTCGGTTGCTAAAAAATATATGGGACGTGGCGTACCTTTCTTAGATTTGATTCAAGAAGGTAACATTGGCTTAATTCGTGCGACTAAAAAGTTTGACTATCGCCGTGGGCATAAATTCTCCACCTATGCCACCTGGTGGATTCGCCAAGCAGTCACACGCGCTATTGCTGACCAAGGCAGAACTATCCGCGTACCTGTTCACATGGGTGACCAAATCAACAAATTGTTAAGAGTACAACATCAGCTAACACAAAGATTGGGCAGAGAACCCAGCGTAGAAGAATTGGCTGATGCGTTAGATGTTCCGCCTAAGAAAGTTGAAAACATGATTCAAGTGGCACGTCGTCCGCTTTCTTTAGAAACCCCAACCGATGATGAGGAAGATTCGGTACTTGGTGATTTTATTGAAGACGATGAAGCCCCACCTCCAGATGACACTGCCACTTACAACTTATTGAAAGAACATCTTGGCGAAGTACTTAATGGCTTACCTCCACGTGAGGTGCGTATTTTACAATTACGCTACGGCTTGCTGGATGGGCAAGCATACACACTTGAAGAAGTTGGGCGCAAAATGGGCGTCACCCGCGAACGTGTACGCCAAATTGAAGCCCAAGCACTAAGTAGATTACGCCACCCAACGATTAGAAGAAAATTGAGAGATTATTTAGGTGAATAAGTAATAAAAAGATAGAGTCAAATTTTTGACTCTATCTTTTTATTCAAGCTTTTATGAATAAAAAAGAATTCCAAGTTTTTTTTCAATATCTACTTCCAAAGCTAGAGGATGTTCTATTCATTACCGTTCTGAGTATGTGTTTTTTCCTCGGGGCTCGTATGCTCAGCATTGACTCTGACGTTGGGCGACATATTACAATAGGAGACTATATCCTTGAAACAAAGGATATTCCCACCAAAGATATTTTGTCTCATACAAAATTTGGCGAATCTAGACCGCCTTATGAATGGCTTAGTCAATTATTTTTTGCAATTGCTCACAAATTGGCTGGCTTAGATGGGGTCATTTTATTTTGTAGCATCATCATCGCCTTTACATTTTTATTGATTTACCAAGAAACCATAAAAAACAATCACGCTCCGCTTCTTTCTATCGGGTTAACAATTCTTGGCGTAGCATCTAGTAGCATTCATTGGTTACCAAGACCACATATCATCACTTTTGTTTTACTTTTCATTTGGGTCAAACAACTAGAAAAATTTAGAACAGACAGCACACAAAAAAATTTGGATTTTCCCCATCATCATGCTACTATGGGCAAATTTGCATGGCGGATTCATTTTTGGGTTCCTCTCTTGGTTTGCTTATTTTGCTGGATCCATTTGGGAAAAACTTACGAAAGGCATCGAAAGTAAAATATCAACCCTAGCATATATAGGCTTTTTTTCTTTAATAGCCTCAATAATTACTCCCGATGGGTGGGGAAATTGGATTGCAGTGTTTAGCAATAATAGTCAATATATTCTTCAAAATACCGCAGAAACAATGTCTCCTAATTTTTATCAAGCAGGGATGTTACCCTTTTTGTTGCTACTAGGTTTAACAATCGTCATCCCTTTATTAACGAATACCCAATTGCACGCAGGGCAAATCTTTTTGCTTGCAGGTATGACAATGATGAGCTTGCTCATGGCGCGCAATATTCCACTGTTTACTGTTATTGCCATTCCAATCTTAAGCAAATGCATAAACACTGCTAGCCTACATCCTACATTTAAAAAAATTGAAACAAATATTTTCTCCCTACAATCTCAACTAAAAAGCCAATGGATATTCATTGCTATCATCTTCACAGCTTTTTTTGTAATCAATAACTATGCCAATCGCCAAACATCAATTCTGCAATTTAATCCAAATGTATTTCCTGTTCAAGCCACAAAATGGCTTAAAGACTTCCCTCAAGCTGGCAACATGTTTAATGAATTCAATTGGGGCGGATATTTAGAATATCAACTTTACCCACACCAAAAAAGTATTCCTAGATAGTCAATCTGATTTTTATGGCGAAGACCTAATGCTAAAATACTCCCAAATCCTTTCTGCCGATTCTGGCTGGCAAGACTTATTAGAAACATATCAAGTTAAATGGATCATTATTAGCCCAAACACCCCCCTAGCAACCGCACTACAAACAAATTCAAATTGGATATTAGCATATCAAGATCAAATCACCGTCATATATCAAAGGTCAAAATAAGTTCTTACAACACCTTACCCATAACATTTTAAATATTTTTTTATGCTTAACTATAAAGCCACAAAAACATGCTTAACCAAAAAGATATCTATTAAAATAAAGAGAGTGGCTAATTTCAAGGATAAAAGAAGAAAGTATCGCAAGACATCGTACCCTTGTGGTATTTATCTTGCACTCCACAAGCGACATAAATGTCGCAGTACTTAAATACACTCTTCTTTAGCCACTCCCAAAATAAAATTACCATGCCACTCATCACAAAAAAAAATATTCCCCTAATAATTATTTTTATCAGCGCCATCTTACTACGTTTCTCAGGTATTACATCTCGTCCTATTTGGTATGATGAATCCTTTTCAATTTTGTTTGCCGAAAAAGGTCCCTCAATTATCTTAAACGGCACATTAAGTGAAGATCAAAATGCGTCATCCGCTGAAGAACACCCGCCACTATATTATTTCATTTTATGGGCTTGGTTTAATGTTACAAATGTATCAGTCGTAACAGCAAGGTTTCTCTCCATTTTACTTTCACTTATGAGCTTTGTAATTATTTATCTTATTACGAAGTATCTATTCAACTCAAAAACAGCTCTATTTGCATCCTTAATATTTGCCATTCTTCCTTTTCAAATTCACTTCGCGCAAGAAATTCGCATGTATGCTATGCTATCACTGTGGCTTTTGTTAGCTACTTTTGCTTTTCTCAAAACTAAAGAAAATACAAGATGGTGGGTTGTCTTTTCAATCTCCTGCACTTTAGCACAATACACACATAATCTTGCGGCAATATATTTAATTCCACTTTCCTTAACTCCATTATTTCAAAAAGATTGGAAAACGCTTCGGAATTTAATTTTGGCTGGTCTTGTTTCATTGACCTTATACCTCCCGTGGCTGATTCACCTGCCCGCACAACTTTCAAAAATCAATGCACATTACTGGGTAAAAAAACCTGGCATAGAAAAATTATTTACCCTCATTCTTTTTTACCTGCCCCATTTGCCCTTGCCCAATTCATTATTAATAATCGGCTTATTGCTTGCCATGCTCATTACCACGCTGGCATTTTTTCAAACTTATTTAAGTGCAAAGAATAAACTACCGAATACAAATTATGGGCTTTGGCTTGCCTACCTAGCATTCTTCCCCCCGCTTTTACTTTGGGTAATTTCACAATTTACCTCCGTCTATATCGAACGCGCCCTACTTCCCTCTCACGCCATCTTCTGCATCTGGCTCGCTTGGGCATTAACCGAAACCAAAGCTCCAAAAATTATTCAAACCTTCACCCTAAGTCTCGTTGTAACTTGTGCCGCCATCGGATTTTGGCAACATCTCACTTACAAAGACTTCCCCTACGCAGATTATCAAGCAGTAAATCACAGCTTGCAAAATCAAATCCAAACTGGCGATGTCATCATCCATTCTAGCAAACTTTCCTATCTGCCCGCCTTTTACTTTGACCCCACTATCCAACAAGGCTTCATCCTCGACCCAGAAAATAGCGACGTAGATACATTAGCCCCCGCCACTCGCCAAATTCTAGGGTTAACTGAATATGCAAATATCGAAACGGCTACAAAAAATTCCAACCGCGTCTGGCTTGTTATTTATCAAGATTCGTTAAATGAATATACATCTATAAACGCAATTCACCCACATATTGAATTTATGAATAGTAATTTTAATCGTGAAAATATCGAAGAATGGGGAAATTTAAGGCTTTATCTTTACATCCCTCATCAACCATGAATAAACAAAAGTTCATTCCGCTTATTATTGTAATTGGTATTGTTACCTTTAGCAGTATCCCATATTGGCTTGGTAAATCGCTTGAAACAGAAAACCTCATCTTTCGCGGAGCTTATATAGATACAGCAGACTATGCCGTTCATTTATCCATGATGCAAGCAGGAAGATCTGGAGAATGGGCGTACCAAATGCGTTTCACCAGCGAAGAACATACGCCTGCATATATTCGTTTATTTTATATTTTTCTCGGGCACATCAGCCGTTGGTTTAATCTGGAAATAGAGTTCATATTCCAAACTGCTCGTTGGGTATTTGGAATCACTGCCTTATGGACAATTTGGCTCTTATTTCAAAAACTATTCTCCAATGCCAAAACTGCAACCTTAACCCTTTTATTAACAAGCTTAGGTGGTGGCATAGGCTGGCTTCAATTAATCATAGGTGCACCACTTGAGCCAATATCGCCAATTGATTTATGGCTCATAGATGCTTACATGCTATTCAGTATCGCCTTATTCCCTGCATTTTCCTTTACCCTCAGCTTAATGGCAATCGCCTTATTTCTGTTTTTAGAATATTTAGAAAATGCACAGTGGCAATATATTTTAGGTGTTTGCATTAGCGCGGTCTTAAGCCAGTTATTTAACCCAATTGCATTCGCCAGCATTGATATAGCTATGTGCGGGGCTGTTATATTCACATGCCTAAAAAATAAAAAAATAGAGTGGAAACAGGTATCTGCATTAGGAGTTATTGCTCTTACGCAAATTCCATTGCTCATTTACAACCTATTAATCCTAGTACGCGACCCTGTTTGGAGTCAATTCACAGCACAAAATGAAACTTTATCGCCGCCTCTTATATTTTATATTTGGGGCTTTCTCCCATTTTGGACATTTGCAATCTTTGGGGTATTTTATTCATTACGAGAAAAAAATATACCCATGTCTACAATGATCTTCTGGGTATGTGCCGCCTTTTTATTAGCTTACTCCCCTACTCTAATTCAAAGAAGATTTTTGTTAGGCATTACCATTCCACTTGGGGCATTAGCAATTTATGGCATGCAAAAACTAATTGAAAAAAATTCCCGCTTCACTTCACTTCATCAAAACGCAGTGCTTTATTAATATTTACTTACATCTCCATTGCTTCCATCTCGTCTTTATTTCTAATTCTAAATTCTAGTTTATATATCTATACTAAACCCGCTAATTTATTTTATAGTCAAGATTTATTACAAGCATCACAATGGTTAGACAAAAAACGCCTCATTACAAGACCTTGTACTTGCTAGCCAAGAAACCAGCCAAATCTTCGCCCAAACAACTCCCCTGAAAATGTATTTTGGGCATGAAATGGAAACACTTTATTTTGATAAAAAACAAGCCGAAGTTTTTGCTTATTACGAGGGAAGATCCTCTAACGAGTGGTTAACCCAAACGCCAGTGAAATGGGTCATATATGGTCCATACGAAGTAAAGATAAACAATAATTTTGTTGCAGGTGAAAATCTTAGTTTGGTCTATGAAAATGAGACTGTTAAGATATTCAAAGTTATAAAATGAAAACAAAGAATATTTCAGACATTGCTTTCAGCGCATCCTTACTAATAATAACGTTGTTTGTGTTTGGCTTATACCTTACTTTTGCCGCACAAAATCATTTCGCTCAAATCGAACCAATCATAAATGGCACAGCCGCTCGCCCTTATATTTATCGCATACTAAGTGCAGTAATTGTAAAGAATATATCCCATATTTTAGGGCTTTCTTATTCTGCTAGCGCAATAATACTCATGTGCCTTTCACTGATCGGCTTTTCATTCACAATGCAAGCATTTACGCAGTCTTTTTTGACGGGAAAATATGTGAAGATTATTACTCTGCTTGCCCCAATTGGGCTAATCCCCTTACTCATTTACCAAAGGCATATTTACGATTTTCCCACTTTATTCTTAACAACTTTAGCACTGTATCTTTTATATAAGCAAGAATTTAATGCGTACATTGTTGTTTTCCTGTTAGCAAGCCTAACCAAAGAAACAAGTTTATTATTAATTATTTTCTTTGTATTCCATTTTAGAAAGATAGATAAAACAAAGCTGGTTAAATTGGCGCTTATTCAAATTATCGTTTATGTTATTGTGCGCTTGGCTATCATGTTTCGATTTCGTAACAATTCTGGCACAAGCATAGAATTTCATTTGCAGAGCATATAACATCATATGCTCAAAACCCATGGTTAACGGTCGTTCTCTTCTCATCAATTATTATATTGGTGATTGTGGCTATACGATTAAAAGGGAGCGATTCCATATTTATCAAGGATGCACTACTCACTATAGGCTTACCACTACTCATACTATATTTTATTTCAGGCGTGCCTTTTGAAATAAGAATATTTTTTGAAATATATCCTATTGTCTTTCTAGCTCTCGTTGTAACATTGGTTAGGTATCTCGAACAAATCAAAGTACAGCATCAATCATCAACGCTAAAAAGATAAATGCCAAATACATACTAGACCAGCGATACATCGTCCAAGCGTTTTTATTGCCACCAAACTGAAACACCTTCCAAGCCGCATAAAGCAAGAAAGCACCCAAAACAACAGCTGAGATTAAGTAAAATACGCCTGTTAAGTTGAAGGCAGGTAAAAGAAGCGTAACAGCAATCAATTCAACTGTATAAATCAAAATCTGTTTGCGAGTCTTTTCTTCACCTTCAATAACTGGCAACATCGGCACCCCTGCACGGGAATAATCTTTAATACGCACAATTGCTAATGCCCAAAAATGCGGAGGTGTCCACATAAAGATGATAGCGAACAAAATCCAAGCGGCAAGAGATAAATTGCCAGTTGCCGCCGCCCAACCCACCATTGGCGGAATTGCCCCCGCCCCGCCGCCAATAACAATATTTTGTACAGTTTTTTTCTTTAACCATACACTATAAAAAATTACATAATAAAAAATTCCAGTCAACGAAAGTAAGGCGGCTAGAAAATTTACATACCCAGCCATCACATAATAACTAAGCAAACATAATATCAAACCGTAAGATAACCCCTCAGCAGGAGTTAATCTGCCATCTGCCAGCGGGCGCTTGGCAGTGCGTTGCATGTTTTTATCCAGGTCACGATCAATATATTGATTCAAAGCACTTGCACCTGCCGCAGCTAAAGTGCCACCAAACAAAGTCCAAAAAGTTAGTGAAGCAGATGGAAATGCCTTACCGCCCATCACTAAACCACCATAAGTAGTGACTAATAATAAAGCAACAATTAAAGGTTTCGATAATATAAAAAAATCTTTAGCCCTTTGTTTAAAGCCTGCCCCCATTTCAGGTTTACCATCTTCCTGTAATGTACCAGCAAAATAAACTAAACAAGTAAGTGAAATCCATAATGCAATAGCAGACAATGTATGTAAAACTGTTAGGTGTAATGGAAAACCACGTATAACTTGTATCATCCCAACAAAAGACTGACCTAAAAATAACACCGTTGTAACACTTGTAAGTGGTAACAAAATTTTATGATGTTTTTGCTCACGCCATGCTTTGCGCCATACAAGCCATAAAACCACAGATGAGATACCCGCTAATAACACATGAGCAAGTTTGAAATATCCCACTGGTTGTGTGGGTAAGCAAAAAACATAACCAACACAAAAAGATGAAGCGTTGGTGTTAGCAACAATATTTCCTAAAATTGTTAAAAGAAGAATTGAGAGGAATAATCCAAATGTGAGTTTGGCAAATTTTGTTTGTAAAGAATATTTCATAAAAAGCCTACTTTCATTTTTTATACACAGGAAACATAACACGGCTATTTCGCTTTGCAAGCCATCATTGTTTCCGCAAATAAAAAGGATACCCGAAAAATAAAATTATGGCAAAGGAAAACCACTGAAGGGCATAACCAAAATGCGAGCCTTCTGTTAACTCAATTGTTGGTTGATAAGCAATGGGTGGAGTTGAATCATTTTCAATAACATCAGGTTGAATAAAAATATCTAATATCGGATAAGGCAACTGCGTAGACATTTTCTCAACATCAAGATTATTCCACACTTCAAGTTTTGTGCCATCTATTGGCAACGCATCTGCTACGCCACCGAAAGTTGGTTTTTGTTGCCCAAGCCTTATCTGCCCTTGAACGGTGATTGTGCTTTCTTCATCATCGTACATGCGCCAGTCTTGCGCAGTGGATGAGCTGTCAGCGGGTATCCAGCCGCGGTTCACCAAAACAGCTCCCCCGTCGAAAAGAAGCGGGGTTATCAAATGATAGCCGTATTGATTATTATGATATTGATTTCGCAATGCCATCTGATTTTCAAAATCATATTCACCTGTTACAGTTACTTTACGCCATTCCATTGAGTCTATATTGTTTGGGGTTTCAGTGTTTAAGTTTAATATTGGTTTGGCGCGCATGGTTTCAACTTGGGTGTTGAAGGCGCGGCGGGTTTCTAGCCTATTTAGTTGCCAAAAGCCAAGACGAATGCAAACTGCTGTACCGATAAAAACTAAAATGGTGGTGAATAACCATTTTTTAGAAAACATATTACGAAGTAGTTTCATCTTTTTTCTTTTTTACTAATAAACCACTATATACTGCAAATAATGTTCCGAGTGGAAAGCCTGCGAAGAAGTAACCTTTGATACGTACCCACCATGTGACAGGTTCTTGAACGGCGATGCCTAAATAACTGCCTGTTTGAAATGAGCATTCAACAGCCATGTTTTCAACGGATTCTAGTTTTAGGCTGGCAGATGAATTGGCAGGGATGTAGAGTAAGCCGAGTTGGTGGTTTTCGCTATCTTGGTTGATGATGCGCAATGTGTCGCCTAGAACAAATTGCATTTCTTGGGGAATATCGAGCGGGCGTTTGCCTTGACGGATTGTTTCGGCTGTACCTGCGGGAATGATTAATTCTATGGTGGTTGGCTCTCGGTTTTCTTTTTTTTAGTGAAATGTATGCAAGTTCAGTCATTACTGCGCCGAGCAGAATGCCAATAAAAAATGCGCTTAATATGCGGGGAATGCTGTAGTTCATTGTGCTTGGTCCAATAAAATTTCAATATCGTAAACAATATCTTGATAATTTGTGCCGTAGGCGTAGGATAATCTTAAATTGTTATCTAAGTCAACAAGGTATAAACGGACGGTGTGGTTGATGATTGTGCCTAAGGCGCTTTCTTGTTGGGTTACTTCGCGGGTAATGCCGAAGTTTCTCCAAATGGGTTCTAATTCGGTAATGTTTCCGCTTAGCCCAATAAATGAAGTGTCAAAACGTTGGGCATATTGTTGTGTAATTTCGGGTGTATCTTTTTCGGGATTAACGGTGATGAAAAGGACTTGCACTTTTTCGGCATCGTTATCTAATGCGTCCATCACTTGTTTTAGTTGGGCTAAGGTTGTTGGACAAAAATCTGGGCAGGAAGTGTAACCAAAAAAATGAGACTGATTTTTTCTGTTTGTGCACTTAAGTGAAATGTTGAGCCATCTGCTTTGGTTAGTTGAATTTCAGGTGCTGGTGGAAAAGGTTCGGCGTAGCTCGTTCCACGAAATGTAGCTGGTTTTGCTAAAAGGATGGTGAGTAAAACCCCGAGTGCTAGTAAAGAGATAATGCTTGCCCCAATAGTAAATAACTTTTTATTCATTCCAAACTCCAAAATAATGCCATGTTAAGAGTGTGGCATTTCAAAAAAAATCCGCCGCTATAAGGCGGCGGATTTTCATTTTATGGTGCGCCTACTGCCGTGCCTATCAAATACAAGGCAGGGTAGAAGAATATCCAAACTAAGTCTATGAAGTGCCAGTATACTGCGGCGGCTTCAACGCCCCAATGTTTTTCAGCGGTGTAAACACCTTTGCGGGCATTGTTCCAAACGACAAATAAGAAGATCAAGCCTGTAAGGACGTGAAAGGCGTGCATGCCTGTCATCATAAAGAAGACGGCTCCTAACGGACCTGTGGAGGCATCTCCGCTAGATGGAGTTAATGCCTTCATACCTTCTGGTTCACCAAAGAAGTGTAAGATTGGTTCTGCAATTGCTGGAACACCGCGCCATTCAATCATCACCACGCCAAGTAGGAAGCCTAAACCTAAGATGAAAGTGATGGCTGTGTTGCGCATGAAGCCTTTGACATCGCCATGTGCCATTTGCATTTCTCCACGATTCATGAAAAATGAAGAAAGTAATAACACAACAGTGACAACTAAACCTAAGGTTTGATTCAACTCAGGGCGGGTTAAGCCAAGCAAGTTAATACGCATGACGAGCAAGCCAGCAAAGACGAAGCCATCTGAGATTAGGAATAACCAGAGACCTAAGCGGTTGGTGATAGTTTTATATGCATAAGATTCGTGATTGGTGTCGCTGTCTTTTTGGTTAAGTTTGTAGATGTGCATGAAATAGTAGACAACTAAAACAGCTTTGATGATTGCGACAACAATGAGTAATGGAACAGCATCAAATGCAACGGCGACAAAATACTCTAGCAAAGTAAGTATGGCTAGATAAATTGCGATAATTACGCCTTGCATGAGGGCGGCAGATTTATTTTGAGAATGTGACATTTATTTTGCTCCTCACCTGTTGATTAGTGTTTACTCTTGCCTGCGCTGGCAGGTTCGATGAAACGAGTATATGGGGCGTCTTTCAAGCCGTAGTCGTATGGTTCCCCGATCACTTCGAGTGGCTTGGAATAGTTATGTGCCGCCATTGGGGATGGCACTTGCCATTCTGGTGAGCGAGAATTCCAAATATTGCCTTCGGCTTTTTCACCGTGCTTGATGCTATAAAACAGGTTGATGCCGAAGATAATGACGGAGGTGAAGATGGCAAAACCAGCAATGGTCAAGATGAGATGCGCTGAGTCTAAACCTAAGGCGGGGTCGTAATCTGCGATGCGGCGGCGCATACCAAGTAAGCCAACATACATCATGCCGAAGGTTAAGATGAAGAAAGATGGGGTCATTAACCAGAAGTGAACTTTACCCCAAAATTCATTCATGCGGCGACCTGTGGCTTTGGGGAACCAGTAATAAATTGCGGCGAAGAAGGGGAAGACGAAGCCGCCGAAGATTGTGTCGTGGAAGTGACCAACTACGAAATAAGTATCATGTAAGTGCAAGTCTGTTGAAACTGTAGCATGTGGCGGACCTGATAGACCACCCATGAAGAAGACAACAATACCGCCTAAAACAAACAACATAGGGGTTGGGGTGGAAATTCTACCTTTCCACATAGTAGCAACCCAAGAGAAGAATTTCACGCCCGTTGGCACAGATACGAGTAAGGTGCTATACATAAATGGAACGCGTAAATATTCGTTCATGCCTGAGGTGAACATGTGATGCGCCCATACAACGAAGCCTACTAATGCAATACCGAAGGATGACATAGCAACCCAGCGGTAACCAAACAAGGGTTTGCGGACAAAAACAGGTAGTAATTCGGAGATTACGCCTAAACCTGGCAAAATGAATACGTATACCGCAGGGTGAGAATAGAACCAAAATAGATGCTGGAATAAAACAGGATTACCACCTTTGGCTGGGTCGAAGAAGCCCATGCCAAACAAACGTTGGAACATGACTAATTGAAATGCCAAGCCAATGAATTGGGTAGCAGTCATTGAGATGATGGAGGTGGCTATACTTGCCCAAACAAAAATAGGCATTTTCATGGCTGTCATGCCTTTGGCGCGCATGCGCAAGGCAGTAACAATTACGTTTAATGCGCCTAAAATGGATGACCAACCTGCAATAAAGACGCCCATAAAGAACATTTGCATACCGACAGGAGCGCGAGCTGATAATGGAGGGTAACCAGTCCAGCCTGTATCAAAGCCGCCGAGAAAAAGGCTAGAAACTAATGTAATAGCGGCTGGAACAGAGATCCAATAAGAGAAGGCATTAAGGCGTGGGAAGGACATATCTGCCGCGCCGATAAGTAGTGGAACAGCATAGTTGATAATGCCTGAGATACCGAGCAAAATAGAAACAATCATTATCATACCGTGTAGTGACATTAAGGTATTAAACAATTGCGGGCCTGTTTGCCCAAATAGATTTAAGTCGGTGGTTAGGAATTGGAGTTGTGAAGCGGCAAGTTCTGTGCGGAAAATCATCGCAAATGTACCACCCACCCCAAGTAATAATAAAGCAATTAAGGTATATTGAATACCAATCACTTTATGGTCAAATGAAACATTGAGGAATTTTTCCCAGCCATGCCAATGTTCTTCATGGTGATCTGAGGTATCAATACCACGCGCCCATTTTATCCAGTCATCTGTTACACCACAGCCGACGAGGAATGAAACGGCACCAAAAAGGGCACCTAACACCCAAGCGGGTTCAGTAAAAAAAGAAGGTGCCTGTTGTTTCTAAGCCTAGCAAAGCACGAATACCAGTGACAAGCCCCGCACCAATAAAAAAAGCCGATGAGTTGCCACAATAACCCTTTTGCTAAAGCACTTGTAAAAAATTTCTTCATAACTAATCCTCTTCCAAACTATTTCAGAGTTTTGAGATACGCAATAATGTTTGCAATTTCTTCATCTGTGAAAACAAATGCAGGCATCTGAGAAGGTGATGCGTAAGTTGCCACAATATGGGCATTGGGGTCCAGAATTGATTCCGCAATGTAAGCATCATCAATTACAATCTTTGAACCATCGTTCATTTCTTCTTCTCTACCATATATATTTAACCAAGTGGGACCTGTTAATCTCGTACCATTCAATGAATGACAACCAGTACAACCATTACGTGCAACAAGCAATTGCCCCTGCCCTTCAGGAGTCAACGAAGCTAGTTTAGCAATTTCAACTTGCTCAGCAATCCAAGTATCGTAATCTTCTTGGGTATCAACAATGACTGCATTCTCCATATATGAGTGAGATGTACCGCATAACTCAGCACAGCGGACTTTATAATCACCAACAAGAATGGGGGTAACACGATATTCAGTATAGCGACCAGGCACCACATCTTGCTTGATGCGGAATTCAGGCACCCAGAAAGAGTGAATTACATCAGCAGAAGTCATCTTCAAAACAACCTGTTTATTAACAGGAATATGCAACTCGCTACTAATAATGCCATATTCAGGATATTCAAACGTCCAAGTAAATTGTTGCGCTTTAACGAAAATAGTTACGGCTTGCGGGTCAACACGGCGCACATCACCTAACGACTTTCCACCCAAATAAGCGAAAATAACAACCAAGAAAATTGGAACAACAGTCCAAACAACTTCAAGCGTAGCATTGCCTTCCATATGTTCCCCGTCTTCTAGCTCCCCTTTTTTCTGACGAAAAACAATCAAACTATACAGCATAGGAACAATAATCAAAGAAAATAAAAAGGAAATGACCATCATTTCCCAATTCCACAATTGATCTATGGAAATTGATTGCAGACTTGCCGAAACAGGATGCTGGTGCTTAGCAAGCCCGGCAACATCCAAACCTAAATATGTGAGAACAGTGGTAAGAATGACCAAAATACCCACAACTACAAAATGTTGCATAGATTCTCTCCTAAAAAAATTCAAACGGGTCGAACCCGCTTTTTGAAGATATAAATTAAAACATTACTTTGTTTTAATTTTCACAAGCAGATTATAACAAACTCCTACTTAATTGTCACTAGGGTAACATGTAGTAGATAATTATTTTCAATGTGCTTTATAAATAAATAGAACCCTGTTGCTTATTTTATCAAAAAACAATATAAATTTTAAGACAAACTCAAATCTGCTAACAACTCCGCGCTATGCTCAGCAGGGCGCACATTCTCATAAACATTTTTGATATTCCCATTCTCATCAATCAAAAATGTAGTTCGCAAAACACCTTCATATTCCTTACCCATAAATTTTTTAGGTCCCCACACACAATACAAATCACAAACTTTATGACCTTCATCAGCCAACAATGGGAATTGTAACTGAAATTTTTTCTTAAACTTAACATGCGATTCAACACTATCAGGGCTAATCCCCAAAATCACCACACCCGCATTTTCATAAGCAGAATAATCATCTCGAAAATTACAGGCTTCCTTCGTACAGCCTGGCGTATCATCTTTCGGATAAAAATATAAAATCACATGCTTTCCGCGAAAATCCGAAAGTTTTCTTTTTACATTCATATCATCAAACAACTCAAATTCAGGCGCAGGAATATTTGCAGAAATTGGCATATTTTTTGATTACTTCCTTAATGTGTGATAAAGATATTATAACTGATGTTTTTCGCCTCACCCCTGACCTTGAACTTGATTCTGCTCCATCGAATTTTTGCTTAACTTCAACTGCCCTATCTACACTTACCAATCACCATGAGACCGATTATAATTGCGCCCGCTTACTTTAACACGGGGATGTGTTGGAATTGGCAGACAAGCATGACTTAGGATCATGTGCCGCAAGGCGTGTGGGTTCGACTCCCACCATCCTCACTAAAACAAAAAAATTAAATCCTAAAGGTTTTAAAAACCTTTAGGATTTGTAAATAAAAAGAGGTAACTTTGAACATCGAAAAACAATACCAAGAAGACAGCCACTCCACAAAATTAATCGTTGAGGTGGACGCAGAATCCATGAGTGGTTACAAAAAGAAAGCCGCCACAAAAATTTCGTCACAAACAAAAATACCAGGCTTTCGCCCAGGCAAAGCCCCTTATGATGTTGTGCTACGAACTTATGGCGAAGGTGCCATCACCGAAACCGCAGTGGATATGTTCATAGACAAAGAATATGCCAACATCCTCAAAGAAGCGGATGTAAACCCAGGTGGCTCAGGTACATTAGAAAAAATCGAAAGCATGGATCCACCCAAATTTATTTTCAGTGTGCCACTCGCCCCCGAAATTGATTTAGGTGATTACAAATCCATTCGGCTTGACTATACATGGCAAAAACCAGAACAAAAAGAAGTAGATGCCGCCGTAGAAGATTTACGTCAAATGTACGCCAGCACCGAAACCGTAGAACGTGAAATTCAAAATGGCGATTACGTTTTGTTAGATACCAAATCCGAAACTGCTGAATTGAATCGCACAGGCTTTGCAACTTTCATCCGCGAAGAAGGCAGACCAACCGAATGGCCCTACGCAGGCTTCTCAAAAAATCTAATTGGCTTGAAATCTGGCGAAAGCAAAACCATCAAACACAAATTCCCTAAAGATTGGGAAGTGGAAGAATTGCAAGATAAAGATGTTGAAATAGAAGCCACCATCAAAACTGTGCGCGGAGTCATTTTGCCTGATGTTGATGATGAACTCGCCAAGAAAACTGGTGCAGGCGAAACCGTCGCTGATTTAATGGAAGCAATCAAAAAAGATGTTGAGAATCGCTCACAAGCACAATATGATGATGTTTACTTCGTAGATTTGATTGAGAAAATTAAAGAAGGCGCGAAAATTAAATATCACGAACATACGCTTGAACATGAAGGCGAACATGTGCTTGGAGATTTAACCAATCGCCTTGCTCAACAAGGTATGGATTTAGAAACCTATTTCAAAATGCGAAATACCACGCGTGAAGAATTTATCAAAACAGAAGTACAACCTGTTGCTCAAAAAAGATTAGAACGTGGTTTGATTTTGGATGAAATTGTCAAAGTAGAAAAAATTGAATTGGATAATGATGCTTTACAAGCAGAATATATCAATGCTATTAATAGCTTAGCCATGCAAGGTGTAGATTTGAATAAAGGTGGCAAGAAACGTCAAAATCAAATGTCACAAGCCATTGCAATGGATGCCGCTAGCCGTGTGATGACTCGTAAAGCCTTAGATATGTTGAAAGACATCGCTACTGGAAATTACAAGTCGATTGAAGAGCGCGAAGCGGAGAAGAAAAAAGAAGAAGTAAAAGAAGAATCTGCTGAGGTTGTTGAAGAAGAGAAAGCGTCAGAGTAGGAAAAGTTACAGGTTGCAAGTTGCAGGTTGAAGGCTTGCACTGAGCCGTGTCGAAGTGTCAAGAAAGAAGCGTGGTCTCGATACGGTCTCGCAAAAAAACGCTCAACCTACTCGACCATCAAATCGCAATGACATAATATCTATCAAACTCTAATACAAATCCAATACTGATTGGGTAGCATTATCCACATTAAAAGGAGAAACTATGATTCCCGATTTCAAAAATGTAGTTCCGATGGTTGTTGAAAATACTGGGCGCGGTGAACGTGCTTATGATATTTATTCTTTGTTGTTGCGCAACAATATTATTTTTCTTGGCACGCCGATTGACGATCAAGTTGCCAATGTGATTGTGGCGCAGTTGTTGTTTTTGAATCACGAAGACCCTGAAAAAGAAATTCGTATGTATATCAATTCACCTGGTGGTGTGATTTATGCTGGCTTGGCGATTTACGATACGATGCAAATTATCTCGAACCCGATTAGCACTGTGGCTGTCGGTGTAACCGCTTCTTTCGGGACCGTGTTGTTGACTGCTGGAACCAAAGGCAGACGCTACGCCCTACCTCATGCAACTGTTCACATGCACCAACCTCTTGGTGGCGCGCAAGGACAAGCAACTGACATTGAAATTCAAGCCAAACAAATTTTACGTTTGAAGAGTTTGTTAAATGGTGTGCTTGCAAAACATACTGGTCAACCACTTGAAGTGTTAGAGCGCGACGCTGACCGCGATTTTTATTTAGATGCTCAACAAGCAGTGGAATATGGTATTGTTGATCAAGTGATTGAAACCCCAGAGAAGATTGCAAAATAGCAGTTAGCGATTGGCTGTTAGTGTTTAGTAAAGACCTTAAGGAGAAATCTTTGAGGTCTTTTAATTCGTGATGCGTAATTAGTAACTTTGGTGGTCAAGTGTCGTATTGAGACCATAATCGTAAATCCAAAATTTGAAACTTGTGCTGAGTTTATCGAATCAGCGGAAATTAAAAAATGATTCCTGAAAATATAAAAGCCTTAATACTAGATATGGATGGCGTGATTTGGAAAGCAGATGCGCCGATTGGTGATTTGCCTGCTATCTTCAAGCGAATCCGTGAGCGTGGATTGAAGTTTGTGTTTGCCACAAATAATGCTACTAAAACGCCTGCTGATTATAAAAAGAAATTGTTTGAACTCGGTGTTGAAGTGGATGAATCACAAGTAGTGACATCTGCTTTGGGGATTGCATTTATGCTTTCGCAAAAATATCCACAAGGGACAAAGGTTTTTATGATTGGTGAAGATGGTATCAAAACTGCTTTAGAAGAAAAAGGTTTTGAAATTCTTGATATTGATAATGCCAGCCAAGCAGAGATTTTTGTCATGGGTATTGATAGGCAGATCAATTTCCAAAAAGTTTCTGAGGCTGTATTACTTGTAAGAGCAGGTATTCCATTTTATACAACTAATACTGATAAAACTTTCCCCACGCCACGCGGAGAAATTGCAGGTTCAGGTTCATGGTGTGCGATTATCAGCAGTGCTACAGGTGTTGAGCCAATGGTGGCTGGTAAACCATTCCCCTATTTGATGGAACTATCGCTTGAAAGGCTAGGCACAAGCAAAGAAGAAACTCTAATTGTTGGTGACAGGTTGGAGACAGATATTGAAGCGGGTCAAGGAGTTGGGTGTCCTGTGGCTTTGGTGTTGAGTGGGGTTTCAAGCATTGATGAAGCAAATAGATGGAATCCGAAAATTGATTTGATTGCGGAAGATTTAGCAGAATTGGTTAAATAAAAAGCACAGGCACGTTAGGTTTTCAGCCGCCGATTTGATTATCAAAATTTTTAATGTGTTTCATTTTAAGGCAAAAGCCAATCAGCGAATAACTGATTGGCTTTTTATATCAATCTGTATAGCAATATCAGTTTTCTGGCGTAGAGGGCGTTGTGGAGGTTGGTGTTTCAGATGGAGCAGGAGTATCGGTAAAAGTTGGAGGGATTACATTTGTGGCAACTGTTGCTGTGGGAATAATGCCTGTAGTAGCTGTGGCTGTGGCAGTTGTTCCAGAGCCACCCACTACAATTTCGACATAAAAAGATGTGCCAAATTGAGTGCCATTCGCATTAGCCAATTTCCAGTAACCAAGTGCAGGACCTGCAGTAGTTGGCGCAACAAGGTTAACAGAGACATCGCCTGATTGCCCTGGTTGAACAGTAATCGTTAAAGGGGTATTGACTCCGCCCATCTGATTCCCAGACAAAAATGTTACGCTATAAGAGGTTGTCCATGGGCAGGTGCCTGTATTTTGCAATTTCCATGTTTTTGTGAATGTTTGCCCGGGCGTCATAGGAGTTTTATCTTGAATGGTAACATCGGCTACATAAACAGAATTATCACAACCTACTGCGCCACTAAAGCCGCCAGTGTTTCCTCCTAATGAGGTAGTTGGAGTTATAAGTACAGGCAATGTATTGGTGCTAAATGCAGTGGCGGTTACTGGTGGAGTTAAAGTGAAAAATGTTGGTGTGATGGTTGGTGAAACAGCTTGCAGGGTCAATTGTTGAGCAGATAATGTTTCTGCCGCACTAGTATAAGAAGCATTGACTTGGTCTAGTCCATCGTCATTTCCTTTGAAAGCAAAAATTAAAGTGATAATTCCTGCTAGAATTAACACGCCAACGATAATCCAAATAATCATATTATTGTTAGCTTTTTTAGGCATTGGTTTTAGCATAGTTCTCCTTTATATAAGCCTTTAGGATATTTGAAGAAAATTAATAATAACTGAGGATTACCCTACGATAGATGTACTTTTCTTATACATTTATGAGAAAAGAACTTTACTGCCACTTCTTTTTTAGGCTTGTAAGACTAGCAAGACCTGTTAAACTTATGTTTATGCTGATTTATGACCTTGATTTTCCTGCGTTAGAAAATAAACTAAAAGAATGGAATGAACCCACCTACCGTGCCAAACAAATTTGGCAGGGATTGTATGTGCATTTGTATTCATCAACAGATGAGTTTACCAATTTACCAAAATCTTTACGTGAAAAATTAGCAGAAAATTTTTCGTTTTCAAATTTCAAAATTAAAACATATTTGGATTCATCTGATAAATCTACTAGAAAAACACTATTTGAATTGCCCGATGGGAATTTAATCGAAGCGGTATTAATGAGGTATGGCGACCCTGCAGATGATTCAGAAATGCGTAAAAACCAATCACCAATTACGAATTACGAATCACGCATTACGAAACGCCGTACCCTGTGCATCTCCACTCAAGCAGGTTGCGCAATGGGATGTGTGTTTTGTGCCACAGGTCAAATGGGGTTTAAAAGGAATTTATCTAGTGGCGAAATTGTGGCGCAAGTTTTGTACTATGCTAAAATGCTCAAAGAACAAAATGAAACTGTAACTAATGTTGTCTTTATGGGTATGGGCGAACCATTTCATAATTATGATAACTCCATGCAAGCCATTGATAGATTAAACGATGCAAATGGATTCAATTTTGGCGCAAGGAGATTTACAGTTTCCACAGTTGGCTTGGTGCCGCAAATCAAAAGATTTGCTGACGAAAAAAGACAAGTTAATTTAGCGATTTCATTACACGCCGCCGATGATGATGAACGGCTTGAGATTATGCCCGTCAACAAAAAATATAAAATTGATGATGTCATCCAAGCCTGCAAATATTACATTGATAAAACGAATCGACGTGTGACCTTTGAATGGGCATTGATTCACGGAGTTAACGACACGCCCGAAGTTGCCCAAAAACTGGCTACACGACTCAAAGGATTATTATGTCACGTCAATGCAATTCCTTTGAATCCCACACAAGGGTATCAAGGTGAAGCCACCAGCCGTGAAAGGGCAAATCAATTTAAGCAAACGCTTGAAAGAGCAGGAATCCCCTGCACAATCAGAATGAGGCGCGGCATTGATATCAACGCAGGTTGCGGGCAGTTGGCAGGGAGTCAATCGATAAGTCTTTAATCTAAAGAACGCAACAACTGTCCTGATATAATCGCTCTCACTTTCCATTAAACTATATTCACTATCATAAAAATATTTTAAGGTAACTTACATGGAACAAAAACCTAATTGGCTTGAACGCCCCATACATTCTTCACTTCCCGCTATTACAAACGAAATTGCCCTATTTATATTGGTGATGTTATTGGCAATTGTCACCCGTTTTTACGACCTCGAATCGCGTGTCATGAGTCACGACGAAAGTTTGCATACATATTTTTCATGGTTGCTATATCGAGGGCAAGGGTATCAACACTCCCCCATGATGCATGGCCCATTTCAATTCCATGCATTAGCATTAATTTATTTTCTATTTGGTGCAAACGATTTTACAGCCCGTATTCCTTCTGTTTTATTTAGCATTGCCACTGTTGGCATGGTTTGGCATTGGCGCAGATATTTAGGAAATTGGGGCGCAATCATTGCTGGTTTTCTTTTAGTCATTTCGCCATATATGCTGTATTACGGGCGTTATGTGCGTAACGAATCATTCGTCGGCTTTTCAGGCATTGTCATGTTATACGCCATGCTTCGCCATTTAGAAGTTGGTGGCAAAAAATATTTATACATCATGGCTGGGGCATTAGCATTACACTTCACCTCAAAAGAAACTTCATTTATTTACACCGCCCAAGCTTTATTATTCTTGGCTTTTTATTTTGTTATCCAAGTGACAAAAAAAGAAAAATGGCTACACCTTGAAAATAATTATAATTTTTTTATTATTGCATTAATTACAACCATTGTATTAGCTGTTTTCGCTGGCGGTTCATACTTAATCACACATCAAGAATCAACATTAACTGGCACAGAGACCGCCATGCCTGCTAACCCCGAAGATGGAACAACGCCTCTTGACTCGGGTCAGGCTGGTACATCACCTTTAGTCTTTGTTTTGGCTGGATCCTCCATTCTTGCACTCATTGCATCTGCTTATTTCTTAATTCAAGGCTACACATGGGAAAAACTTCGCAACGAACGTTCATTTGATTTGCTCTTCGTAGCAGGCACAATCGTTTTACCGCAACTCTCCCCTTTCCTAATCAACTTAACCAATGTCTCAATTCCTACTGAAATTGGTCAAGTACAGCAATTTCTCAGCGATACGCGCGCATTACTCATCATACTCGGCATGTTATTGCTCACCTTCGGGCTTGCTATTGTAGCAGGCTTGCTTTGGAACCCTGAAAAGTTTTGGAAAACAGCCCTCATCTTTTGGATACCCTTCACTTTACTTTACACAACCATCTTCACCAACTCTGGCGGTTTTTTCACAGGCACCATCGGCTCACTCGGCTATTGGATTGTGCAACAGGACGTGCAACGCGGTAGCCAACCATGGTACTACTATTTACTCATTCAAATTCCAATCTACGAATTTTTACCCGCCATAGGCTTATTCTTAGCCATATATCTTGGCTTTCGTAGGAAGAAAATTTCAATTGTTCCAGAAGACGAACCTCAAGAAGTTATTGAAGCATTAAGCTCAGCTCAAACCGAAGAAAGAAATTTTACTAACACTTTTGCTTTATTAGTATGGTGGAGTTTTAGTAGCTTCCTCGCTTTTAGTTATGCTGGCGAAAGAATGCCATGGCTTACTTATCACATCACCTTACCGATGATATTAATTACAGGCTGGGCATTAAATTACCTCATTCAAACCACAGACTGGAAAGCAGTTAAAGAAAACAATAGTGCTTTAACCTTCCTTAGTATGGTCATCTTCATCGTAAGCCTTGGACGCACTTTCTTAATTTGGAATGGAGAAGTACGCCCATTTCAAGGAAAAGAATTAGAACAATTACAAGCCACTAGCCAATTTTTATTCCCACTCATAGCCACCATCCTCAGCGCAGTAGCTTTGTATTATCTTTTGCGAAAATGGAATTTTGCAGATTTCCGACGCATCATTACTTTGGTGTTCTTTAGTTTTCTGGCTGTCTTAACCATGCGGGCATCATTCCGTGCTTCATATATTACCTACGACCAAGCTACCGAGTTTTTAGTCTATGCGCATGGAGCAACTGGCATTAAAGAAGTTATCGCACAAGCCGAAGAAATTTCCAAACGTACTACAGGTGGCATGAGCATTGCCCTTGCTTATGATGCCTCCGCTCCAGATACGGGAGTCTCTTGGCCCTTTGTGTGGTATTTACGTGATTTCACAAATCAACACTCATTTGACCAACCCACTCGCTCATTACGAGATTCTGTGTTCGTAATTGTTGATGAAAAGAACTTTGACAAAATTGAACCTGCCTTAGGTCCAGGCTTCTATCGTTTTGATTACATCCGCATGTGGTGGCCCATGCAAGACTATTTCAGCTTAGTTTACGACCGTGACCCTCTTCTAGAATTCCCAAATGACTATGCCTGTAAAGGTGCATTGAGTTTCTTAAAGTTACGAAAATCGAAAGACTACTCTGCTTTTTGTGAATGGTTTACCAACCCACAAATTCGAGCAGGCATTATACAAATTTGGCTCAATCGTGATTACAGCGTTTACGCCCAAGCCAAAGGACGAACCGATTTAGACCTTGCCACTTGGAACCCAGCCGATAAAATGAGATTGTATATTCGTCAAGACATTGCCTCACAAATTTGGAATTATGGTGTTGCCCCTGCTGCAACCGAAGCAATTAAAGACCCAACTGAAGATAAATACATATCTCTCTCGGCAGATATTACATTTGATAACACAAGTGTAAATCCAATCGTTCTTAATGCTCCTCGCTCACTTGCTTTTGCAAAAGATGGCACTCTCTATGTAGCCGACTCACGAAATCACCGTATTATCCATTTAGATGAACAAGGAAATATTTTGCATGAATGGGGAAGCTTTGCAGATGGCGTTAGCGTGCCACTTGGGGATGGAACATTCAATGAGCCTTGGGGTGTTGCAGTTGGACCAGACGGTTCGGTTTATGTAACTGATACTTGGAATCATCGCATAGAAAAATTTACACGCGATGGGAAATTTATCAAAGCATGGGGAACATTTGGACAAGGCGAAACGCCAGAATCGTTTTATGGTCCACGCGGAATCGCGGTAGATGCCGAAGGCAAAGTCTATGTTGTAGATACAGGCAACAAGCGGGTTGTCATATTTGATGCGAATGGGAACTACATCACCGAATTTGGAGGGGCAGGATTCGACCCAGGTCTCTTTGATGAACCCGTCGGCATTGCAGTTGATAAAAATGGAACAGTGTATGTAAACGACACATGGAATCAACGTATTCAAACATTTGTGCCAACAGAAACTGAAAATGCCTTAGTGTTCTCACCAGAAAAGCAATGGGATGTCTTTGGTTGGTTTGGTCAATCATTAGATAACAAACCTTTTATCGCTGTGAATGATGCTGGGCATGTATTCATCACTGACCCTGAAGGCTATCGTGTAATTGAGTTTAATCCAACTAGTGAAATCGTTCGTGTATGGGGTGAGGTTGGTGATGGCAATGCTAGCTTTGGTTTACCTTCAGGCATCGCTATTGATCATGAGGGGCGTGTGTGGGTAACAGATAGTGCCTATAACCGTATATTAAGGTTTACATTACCATAACTCAAATTTTTCTTAGCCACTGCGTCTTCACACAGTAAATAATAGAGGTCACAAAAAGATATATAAAAAATCTTTCTGTGACCTCTATCGCTATACTTACAAGATTAACAACTCGCCCACTCTTATAATTCATTCTTTTTCTAGTATAATGCTCGTGCTTTTTAAGTAAAATTATTTCCCTAAGGGAGACGCGATGAAACTGCACGAGTACCAATCTAAAAATATTTTTTCAAAGTACGGCATTCCGATTCCAAAAGGAAGAGTTGCGGCTACCGCTCAAGAAGCAAAACAAATTGCTGAAGAGTTAGGTGGTCGCATTGTAATTAAATCACAGGTGTTAGTGGGCGGACGTGGCAAAGCAGGCGGCGTAAAACTTGCAAATAACCCTGCTGAAGCACAACAACTGGCTGAACAAATTTTGGCTTTAGAAATTAAAGGCTTACCCGTTCGCAAAGTGTTAGTTGATGAAGCCTCTGCCATTGATCAAGAAATTTATTTCGCCATCACCAATGACCGCGCCGCAAAAAAACCAGTGATGATTGCTTCTGCCGCAGGTGGCATTGATATTGAAGAAGTAGCCGCCAAAGAGCCAGAAAAAATTATCAAAATTCATATTGACCCATTGCTTGGTTTACGAGAATATCAAGCGCGCGATGTAGCAGTCGGCATTGACCTACCCCGCGAATATTGGAAAGACTTTACAAAAATTGCCATGGCTTTGTGGAATGTGTATAAAGAGACAGATGCCACTTTGGCGGAAATTAATCCATTGGTGATTACCAAAGAGAAAAAATTAATTGCATTAGATGGCAAGATGATGATTGACGACAATGCTTTATTCCGTCAACCTGAGTTAGCCGAAATGCGTGATACAGATGAAGAAGTTCCAGCAGAAATTGAAGCCCGCAAGTATGGACTATCTTACATCAAGTTAGATGGCAACATTGGCTGTATGGTCAATGGTGCGGGTTTAGCAATGACCAGTATGGATGTCATCAAGCTGTTCGGAGGCGAACCAGCTAACTTCCTCGATGTCGGAGGCGGTGCAGATGCCAAAAAAGTAGCCGCAGCCATGCGAATCATTCTGACAGATAAAAATGTCGAAGCCGTTTTATTCAATATCTTTGGTGGCATTACAAGATGTGATGAAGTTGCCAAAGGAATTTTAGTGGCAATGGATGAAGTGAAACCCAAAGTGCCGATGGTTGTACGTTTGGTTGGAACAAATGCAGAAGAAGGCAGAAAACTTCTTGAAAATGCAAATATGATCACTGCTGAAACATTAGCAGATGCGGCAAAGAAAGCCGTAGAAGCCGCGAAAAAAGGGAAATAATAATGAGCATTTTAGTTGATAAAAATACACGCCTATTAGTACAAGGCATTACAGGTAACGAAGGTTTATTTCACACCACACAAATGGTTGCTTATGGGACAAATGTAGTCGGTGGTATTACCCCAGGTAAAGGTGGCGAATGGGTTTTAGAAAAAATTCCTGTATTTGACTCTGTCAAAGCCGCCAAAGAAAATACAGATGCCAACGCCACAATTATTTTTGTGCCTGCTCGTTTTGCACCTGATGCTATGTTTGAAGCCGCAGATGCTGGCATCCCATTAATCATTTGTATTACCGAAGGCGTTGCCATTCCAGATATGATGCGCGTCCGAAATTATCTTGACCAAAAAAATGTCAGATTAATTGGACCAAACTGCCCAGGCTTATTAACTCCAGGTGAAGCAAAAGTTGGCATTATTCCAGGCAACATTGCGATTGCAGGAAATGTCGGCGTAGTTTCTCGTTCTGGAACTTTAACTTATGAAGTTTTATATGCCATGAAAAATCTCGGCATGGGAGCATCTACCTGCGTAGGCATTGGTGGTGACCCTGTTAATGGCACAAACTTTGTAGATGTATTACAAATGTTTGAAGATGATCCCAACACCGAAAAAGTTATTATGATTGGTGAAATCGGTGGTAATGAAGAAGAAAAAGCCGCAGAATTTATTCGCACAAAAATGACCAAACCTGTTGCATCATTTATTGCTGGTCAAACTGCACCTCCAGGAAAACGCATGGGACACGCAGGCGCAATCATTGAAGGTGGCTCAGGCACAGCAGCAGATAAAATCAAAGCACTTGAAGCCGCTGGCGTCAAAGTTGCCAAGCACCCCGAAGAAATTCCAACGTTGTTAAAGTAATGTCATTGCGAGCCTGTTGGTCGAGTAGCCCTGAGCGCGTCGTGTTGAGTTTATCGAAACATTCTTTGCGAAGGGCGTATCGAGACCATAAGGCGAAGCAATCCCCAACATAATTATAAGATTACTTCAAACCATATAGCCGCGAATTACACGAA